>CAMKTL010000004.1:0-120152 GCA_946415675.1 uncultured Fibrobacter sp. | reverse complement strand
CCATAACACTGTTTTATCCTAACTTTAAACTGTCCAACTTTTTGGGTTCAGTTCACTTATGCCTCGGGGTTTTATTGCTCACAGACGTACGTGAGGGAGCGAGCAACGCAGTATTGCGCGGATTAGCCTACATCCGAAAAAGCCGGATAAGCGAGCAGAGCAAGGTCACAATCACAATCTTGAAACGAAAATAAATTTTCGACAAGATTGGATTGCGACATCCTTCAACGAACAATGGGCAAAGCCCATTTCCCGTACTAAAGTACGGAGTTTCAGTAGCCGCAGACCCCAAAAGCCACAACAATAAACGTCTCTTTCGTCTCTCGTCTGTAGCCGTTTGCGGCGTTCTTTCGTCTAAAGCTACCCGTGGTAGAGCTTGCTCGTCTGATAATTCGGTTCCGACGTGAGGTTCACACCGAGGCGACGGAACACGCCAACGTCAACCTGCGAAAGGATTACACTGGAGTGGACTTCGCTATGGCGGAGTTCCGGGAGCTTTTCAAGAGCAATCTTAGCATTGTAATCCGTCAAGGCGCAAACAGAGAGGGCCACCAGAACTTCGTCCATGTGGAGGCGCGGGTTGTTGTGGCCGAGCTGCTTTGTCTTGAGGTTCTGAATCGGTTCAATGACCATTGGCGAGAGCAAACGCACTTCGTCAGGAATCTTCGCAAGGTGCTTCAACGCGTCGAGCAACGCTGCAGAAGAAGCGCCGAGGAGCGAGGAAGTCTTGCCCGTGATAATCGTGCCATCGTTCAGTTCAATCGCGACCGCAGGCCCGTTCGTCTCTTCAGCCTTGGCAACAGCGGCAACAGCCACCTTGCGATCCGTCGCACTGATGTGGGCCTGTTCCATCACAAGTTCGAGCTTATAGACCTGATCTTTGTCGGCATTGCCCTTGCGGACCTGGCAAAGCGTATTGTAATAACGGCGGATGATTTCGGCATTCGCGGCTTCGCACACGGCGGCATCATCAACAATGCAGTTACCAGCCATGTTCACGCCCATGTCCGTCGGACTCTTGTATGGAGATTCGCCGAGAATCCGCGTAAAGAGAGCGTTCAACACCGGGAAGATTTCCACGTCGCGGTTGTAATTAATGGTCGTCTTACCGTAAGCTTCCAAATGGAACGGGTCAATCATGTTCACGTCGTTTAAGTCAGCAGTTGCCGCTTCGTACGCGAGGTTCACCGGATGCTTGAGCGGGATGTTCCAAATCGGGAACGTTTCGAACTTGGCATAGCCAGCCTTGACTCCGCGCTTGTTTTCGTGGTAAATCTGCGAAAGGCACACGGCCATCTTTCCACTCCCCGGGCCCGGAGCGGTCACCACCACGAGTTCGCGAGTGGTTTCAACAAATTCATTCTTGCCGTAACCGTCATCGCTTACGACCAAAGGAATATTGCTCGGATAGCCCGCAATCGGATAATGGCGATAGACCTTGAGTCCAAGGGACTCCAGCTTCTTCTGGTAAGCGACGGCACTCGGCTGTTCTTGCCAGCGCGTCAGCACGACGCTGCTCACGTAGAGTCCGTAACCGCGGAATGCGTCAATCAAGCGAAGTACATCCTGATCGTAGGTAATGCCGAGGTCGCCACGGACCTTGTTCTTTTCAATGTCACCGGCGTTAATAGCGATAATGACTTCGGCCTTATCCTTGAGCTTTTCAAGCATGCGGATTTTGGAATCGGGAGCAAAGCCCGGCAAGACACGGCTTGCGTGATGGTCATCAAAAAGCTTACCACCAAATTCGAGATAAAGTTTTCCGCCAAATTTAGAGATTCGTTCCCGAATTTTTTCAGATTGAGTTTTTAGATAAGCATCGTTATCAAAACCAACTTTAAACATATAACAAATACCATTTTGAGAGTTTTCACAATAATAAAAAAATGTAAACCACCATTCCAAGTCCAAAAAAATATTTTTTTGCCATATTTCTAAATTTAGTGCGGACCATGTTTACTTACCGCTACAGAGAACTTGCTCTACCCCTCGACAAGAAGGGCGAAGTCCGTTTTGCGCTCGCAAAAACGCTCCGCGTGAATCCCGAAGAAATTTTCAATCTCGAAGTGGAACGTTTCTCGTTGGACTCCAGACGCAAAGGCGATTTGCGTTGGTCATACAATGTCGTTTTTGACTTGAAGCGGAAAGTTCGCGCCACCGGGAACAACGCCCGCGGGCTAATTGAGTCCAAGCGCGAAATCAGGAGCCTCGACGCAGAACCAGGCAACAGTACCGTTCCGATGCCAAGCCATGTCGATATTATCGGGGCAGGCCCTAGTGGGCTTTGGGCGGCGTTACACCTTTTGCGCAAGGGTTTCGCCGTTGATATATACGAACAAGGTAAACAAGTCGAAGAACGGTTCCGTGACATCCGCCGTTTTTTCGTGGACCGCAAGTTCAACGCGCACAGCAACGTACTGTTTGGCGAGGGCGGAGCAGGAGCATTCAGTGACGGCAAGCTCAACACCCGCAGCCGCAACTTGTTCAGCGAAACCGTGCTCAAGGACATGGTTGAATTCGGCGTTGACGAAAGCGTCGTGACATTTGCAAAACCGCACATTGGTACAGACAAACTTGTTTTAATGTTAAGACAAATTCGTGCTGAAATTGTGAGACTGGGCGGGAAGATTCACTTTAGCACTTGCCTTGAAGATATAGAAATTAAAGACGGGCGCATTTGCACGATAAAATTAAGGGAGATTTCCGCGTACGCGGGAATGACAAGCGCAAACACGGGAATCGCGGAATCACATTGGAAACCGTGCGAGGCGTTGGTTTTGGCGGTCGGTCATTCCGCACGCGACATTTACCAGTTGCTCCACGCTCGCGGAGTCGCGCTCGAAAGCAAAGCTTTTGCGATGGGTGTCCGCGTGGAACATCCGCAATCGCTCATCAACATGCGACAGCTCGGCAATGTCGATACAAAGCTCACTGGTGCCGCAGAGTATTTCCTTGCGACTCCGACGCTCAACAAGACATCGAGCGCTTACAGCTTTTGCATGTGCCCCGGCGGAGTCCTTGTGCCCTGCGCCTCGGAACCGGGAACGCTTGCCACTAACGGCATGAGCTACAGCCGTCGCAACGGAGCCTTCGCAAACGGAGCCATCGCCGTTCCCATCACAGCAGGAGCCGAAGGCTTTGACATTCCTTCGAGCGGTTCGCTCTTTGGCGGACTCGACCTGCAACGAAAAATCGAAAGCGACGCATTCAACGTCGGCGGAAAAGCTTACGCAGCACCGGCACAGACCATCAAAAGTTTCCTCGCCCACCGCGAAGACAAATCGCTCCCGAAATCGACGTACCCCTGTGGGCTTGTACAAAGTAACCTTTGGGATTGGATGGACAAGACGATTTGCCAAAGCCTCGCCGAAGGCTTCCAGAATTTCGACCGAAAGATTCCGGGATTTATAAACGAAGGCTTGATTGTCGCCCCAGAAACGCGCACCAGTTCACCGCTCCGCATCACGCGCAACAACGAAACGCTCGAAAGCGTCAACACCAAAGGTCTATTCGTCCTCGGCGAAGGAGCCGGATACACCGGCGGAATCGTCACTAGCGCCGCCGACGGCGTGAGACTTGCACATTATGCAAAAGAAGAAAAGAGTTAAGAGTTCCAAGTTACTAGTTACTAGAAACGTTCATTTCAATATCTAGTATCTAGCAACGAATCTCTAGTAACTATCAACTATTAACTAGTAACTAATTATGATTACACGCACTATCGACCGCAACTTTGCCAACATGCGCTTGGACCGTTTCCTCCGCAAGGCATTCCCCGAAGAATCGCTCTCGGTGTTCTTCGCCGTCATCCGCAAAAAGAAAGTCCGCGTGAACGGAGTCGTTGGCAAGGCGAACCAGATGCTTGTTGAAGGCGACGTGGTGAACATTTACGAGAATTTCAAGAGCGTGGAAGCAGACGATAGCGGTTCGGCAAGCTCACCGACCTTGATAAAGCCCCATGAGCCTGTCAAAGGGTTCGCCAAGAACAAATCGACTTGGGGAATATCAGACGAAAGACGAAAGACGAAAGACGAAAGGTTATCTTCTTGGGGTGCGCACGAACTGGACTTCATCATCCAAACCGAAGATTACGTTATCGTCAACAAGCCTTCGGGACTCGCAAGCCAGCCCGGCAGCGGCACGCGCCCCGGCGAAAGCCTCGTGGAATACCTTTGGGAATGGGGCAAAAAAGAAGGACTTGATTTTAAGCCCACCATCGCCCACCGCCTCGATCAAGAAACGTCCGGCATGATTATCGCGGCACTCCACGGCGACACGCTACGCGACTTCACACGCCTTATCCGCGAACATGAAGTCGATAAATATTACTTTGCACTCGTCAAAGGCAACCTCAAGAAAGACCGCGGTACCATCAACGAATCACTTTTGCGCACAGACAGTGCCAAGGGCAGCAAAATGCTCGTCGGACAAGAAAACGACAAGGCACAAACGGCCATCACGCACTACCGCGTCAAGCAGCATTACGAAGGCTACGACCTTGTAAAAATCAAACTTGAAACCGGACGCATGCACCAAATCCGCGCCCATTTCGCAAGCATCGGACACCCACTTTTGGGCGACACGCGCTACGGCGATTTTACGCTCAACCGCGAAGTCAAAAAGCTGTTCGGGCTGAACCGCCTATTTTTGCACAGCTGCCGTCTGGAATTTGATTGGGAAGGCGAACACAAAGTCTTTGATTGTCCGCTCCCCAAAGAACTGCAAAACGTCATAAACCAGCTAAAGCCGCTCCGCATCGAACGTCCTGAAAACAACTTCGAAAAAAGCCGCCGTCGCAGATAAAAATCGCCAGAACAAATTCGAACTAGTAGTCTAAAAAAATATGCCACAGAACTATACATAATACACTTCTGTACAATGTTTTTTTATTTTTGTACCTATAAAACAGATTACAATGAAGCTTTATAGGTACCGAGCACACTGTTTTTTTTCTTTGTACCTATAAAACACCAAGAAGCAACACTTTTATAGGTACCATTTTCTATTTTCACACACAAGTTAAACTAAAAAATACCTATAAAATCGATTTTTTGCGTTGTTTATAGGTACAGGCTCAATGAAATTCGCCTTATTGAATCAAAAAAGACCTGTTTTGTACCTATAAAAGTGAACAAAACAATAATTTTATAGGTACCAACTTCAAAATCGTCTTAAATTTCGAAGCAAAATTTCGATTAAGTCAAAGATAGACTCCATTTCCATTTAAAAACATCGTATAAAAAGGAGATTCCGGCTCAGAGGCCGGGATGACATCAACAGCATTATCCCCGCACCAGCGGAAAGTCGAACTGGATGCTACGCGGAGTCGCGAACTTGTCAAATGTAATTTCGTAACAGAAGTTTTTTTCATCGACAACGCGGACCGTCCCCGTACCAAAAATCTTGTGAACAACGCGGTCGCCCACATCAAAAGATGCTGCGGGCGCTTTTTTCACAAGCCCTAGACTTTCATCGCTCAAGAAATCCCGTTCCTGATCGACATTTGCAATATGCGCCTTGGCGGCGTCAAGCAAATCCTCGGAAAGTCCACGAGCGATATCCAACCCGCCCATATCCATTTCGAGCAAGAACCGTGACGGATAACGCGTTCCGCTCTCCCCCGCCACTCCATCTTCGGCATCGCTGAGGCAGAGCACGTTCTCGGCACGCGTGAACGCCACATACGCCAAGCGGCGCTCCTCTTCTAGCTGGATTTTGTTCTGTACGCGCTTCACCGGGAAAAAGCCCTCGTTCAAGCCGCACACAAAAACCTGCGGGAATTCCAAACCCTTTGCGTTATGGATTGTCATGAGCTGCACGCGGTCTTTTTCTTCGGTGTCTTCATCGACGTTCGTGAACAGCACTATGTTTTGCAAATATTCGTCCAACGAAGCATCTTCTTCATAATAATTCTCAAATTCAAGAATGCCTTGTTTGAGTTCCGCCAAGTTGTCCAAGCGGTCTTCGTCACCATCCAGACGCAACATTTCCTCGTACTTTGTATCGCGTAAAATCTTCGCTAGAATTTCTGAAACGCTCATATCCCTGTAACGCGAACGGTATTTTTCAATCAGTTTCACGTACTCGACAACATTACTCCGCGCCAAGAATCCCTTGCAGTCAAAATCAATCTTCTGGCGGTCATCGCCCACCGATGACATTTCCGCCTGCGACGAGACATCCGCAGCCACAGTATTCAACAACCCAGCCTCTGCCACAATTTCCAAAAGCGCTTCGTACAGTCCAACGCCACGAGCATCCGCGAACGCTTGCAAAATGGAAATCTTGCGCGGTCCGAACTGACGCTTGGGCGTATTCACCGTTCGCAAGAACGATAAATCATCCGCATACACGAGCATACGCAAATAACAAATGACATCCTTGATTTCCTTGCGCTGATAGAACCCCACACCGCTATAAACTTTGTATGGAATATTTTCGGCCATCAAGGCTTCTTCGACGGAACGTGACTGCGAATGCATTCGGTACAGCACCGCGATATCTTTGTAATGTACGCCGCCCGCAACCCCCTGCACGGCATTCTGGATACGTTCCACAATCCATTTTGCCTCTTCGCGCGTGTTCTTGGCATGGTAAAACACGGGCGTTTTTCCACCGATGCGAACGGGCCTCAAAACCTTTTCAATTCTGAACTCATTGTTCTTGATAACTGCATCAGGGACCCTTAAAATACTCGGCGTAGAACGATAATTATTCTGCAACAAAATAGTCTTTGTTCCCTTGTGGAATTGATCAAATTCCAAAATTCGATTCACATCAGCACCGCGCCAACCATAAATCGTTTGGTCTGGGTCACCCACCACAAATAAATTCTTATGATAACTAGAGAGCAAATCCGCCAGCTGGTACTGTTGCCCGTCAATGTCCTGATACTCATCGACCATCACGTACATCATCCGCTTGCGCCACTTGTCAAGCTGTTCCGGGAAATTTTCCAGGATGTAAAGCGTGACCAGAATTAGATCATCAAAATCCAATGCGTAATTCTTTTTTTGTTCGTAAAGATAGCGGTAGTAAACCTTCATCCACTTGTCATCAGCCATGTCCGACAGTTCTAGCAAATGATCTATGGGCGTTTCGCGGTTTTCCTCGTGGCGGTCCACACTTTGACCATTCGCGTTCTCCGAAGGCAATTCCGCAAACAGCGAAACGTAATCCAAATCATTCGCCTTGCGGCCCCCGATAAAATCAAGGACGCTACTGATTTTCAAATCCTTAAGCGAAAAACCCAAATCCGCATACGCCTTTCGCAACAGAGACTTCTGGTCGTCCTCATCCAGAATCATAAATTCCTTCGGGTAGTTGAGCACGTGAATTTCTTCTCGCAAGAAACGCACACAGAACCCGTGAAACGTCGAAATGTAGCCGCTATCGTCCCCGCCGAGAATCGAACGGATACGTTTTTTCATTTCGTTCGCGGCCTTGTTCGTGAACGTCACGCAAAGGATGTTCGAAGGCGAAATTCCCATTTCCTTCACGAGATACAGATAGCGGTGCGTGAGCGTCCGAGTCTTGCCGGAACCTGCGCCAGCCACCACACGCACGTAGCCTTCGGTCGTCTCGACCGCCTCCAGCTGTTCCTTGTCCAAGCGGGAACGCTCCCATTCCAGGGATTTCTCAATAACAGCGTCTTTTGTTTCTTGGGAGAGAGCCATACGCAACCTGCATCGCAATTAGTGAACATTTGTTTTACTGCACAAAAATATAGCAAATCTTTTTTGATTGCCTAGAAATAGAATTCCAAGAATAGATAAGCCACAAATTTTTAAATGCAAGAACATCCCGCCGGTGAATGCCGACGGGATTATAAATTAGACTCGGGTCTGGATCCTTCGACTTCGCCCAAAGGGTTCCGCTCAGGATGACACTGTGGGTGACTAGATCAAACCTTCGAAGAAATTATTTCCCTTGTCATCCACGAGGATGAAGGCCGGGAAGTCCTTGATGGTGATCTTGCGGATGGCTTCCATGCCGAGTTCCGGGAAGGCCACGATGTCGTTGCTGAGGATGTTCTGTTCAGCAAGGATGGCTGCCGGGCCGCCGATAGAGCCGAGGAAGAATCCACCGTACTTCTTGCAGGCGTCAGTCACGTCTTGAGAGCGGTTGCCCTTAGCGACCATGATCATCGAAGCACCCTTGCTCTGGAAGCGCATCACGTACGGGTCCATGCGGTTGGCGGTCGTCGGGCCAAAGCTACCGGTGGGCATGCCTGCCGGAGTCTTTGCCGGGCCGGCGTAGTAAATCGGGTGGTCAGAAACGACCTTCAATACGGTCTTTTCTTCGTCGGTGAGTTCTTCGCCGCGTTCCTGCTTGTCGAAGATTTCGGCAATCTTTGCGTGAGCCATGTCGCGGGCCACAATCATCGTGCCCTTGAGGCTGAGGCGCGTCTTCACCGGATACTTGGTGAGGTCGGCGAGCACTTCCTTCATCGGGCGGTCAAGGTCGATTTCCACAGCCGGAGCGAGATTCACGGCGTTGCCTGCCGGAATGTAGTTTTCCGGATGGTGTTCCATCTTTTCGAGCCAGAGGCCGTTTTCGTCAATCTTTGCCTTGATGTTGCGGTCGGCAGAGCAGGAGACTCCGATAGAAACCGGGCAGCTTGCAGCGTGACGCGGAGCGCGGATTACGCGGACGTCGTGCACCAGGTACTTGCCGCCGAACTGAGCGCCAATGCCCGTCTTCTGGCAAATGTGCAAAACCTTTTCTTCCATTTCGAGGTCGCGGAAAATGCGGCCGCCTTCGGAACCCGTGGTCGGAATATCGTCGAGGTAGCCGCAGCTTGCGAGCTTCACCATGTGCGTGTTCATTTCGGCAGAGGTACCGCCAATCACGATGGCGAGGTGGTACGGAGGGCAAGCGGCTGTACCGAGAGTCTTCACCTTTTCGGCGAGGAACTTTTCCAAGGACTTCGGGTTGAGGAGCGCCTTGGTCATGGGCCAGTAGTAAGTCTTGTTGGCAGAGCCACCGCCCTTCGCCACAAACAGGAACTTCATCTCGGCGCCTTCTTCGGCGTGGATGTCGATCTGGGCAGGCAGGTTGCAACCGGTGTTCTTTTCTTCGTACATGGTCAAGGGTGCAATCTGGCTGTAGCGCAGGTTCTTCGTGGTGTAGGCGTTGTAGATACCTTCGGAAATCGCTTCGGCATCGTCAAAGCCCGTCCAGACCTGCTGGCCCTTGTGGGCAACGCAGATAGCCGTACCGGTGTCCTGGCAGAACGGGAGGATGCCCTTGGCGGCAACGCAGGCGTTCTTGAGCATGGTGAGGGCGACAAACTTGTCGTTGTCCGAAGCTTCCGGGTCCTGGAGAATCTTGGCGACCTTGGCCGTGTGGGCCGGGCGCAGGCAGAATTCGACTTCTTCGAAAGCGGCCTGGGCAATCTTGGTGAGCGCCTCGGGGGCGACCTTCAGAATCTTCTTGCCTTCGAATTCGGCGACAGAAACGCCATCTTTACCGAGGTTTACGTATTCGGTAGTATCTTCACCGTGCTGGACGGTAGCTTCGTATTTGAATGCCATAGTTTCCTTTTTTTAGACGAGAGACGAGAGACGAAAGACGAGAGTGTTTGCACATGCGAAGCATCACTATCCATTCTTATATCTTTCGTCTGTAGGGCGGTTCTTTCGTCTAATCCTGTGGTTAGTGATTTGTGATTAGGGATTAGGCAACAGGAATTTGGCTTTAGGTTCATAAACATGCGGCTATGCCGCCTAACTCACCTAAGGCCTACAACCTACTACCTAAGACCTCATTTCGTTACTTCATGTATAAAGATAATTCTTTCACTTGTCGTCTGCAGGGCCAAAGGTTCGTTCATTCGTCTAATTTTGTGATTAGGGTGTTTTCGGCGCGGTTGGCTATAACAGTCATTTCTTAACTCAACCTTAGTAAATAATTAATCGAAACAAAGAACTCCATTTATCGCCCAATTTCTACACATTATCCCCCCCTTTTTGCCATTTTTTTTGACCTTTTTTCCTTTTCACATGACAAAAATCACACAAGATGTACTATTTTTGATAACAAAACAAAAAACTTCTTTTTCCAAGAGGATTGAATAATGAAAAAAATTCTGCTCGCCACGATGATTTCGGCATCGATGGTTTTCGCTTTTCCATCCCTTAAAAGCGCCACAGAAGCCACAAAAACAGCTACCGCCAAGGTAGAAAAAGCAGCTGAAGCTCCGGCTGCAGCAGAAGCAAAGGCCGCAGATGCCAAGGCTGCCGCAAAGACTCAGGCAACGGACGCCACAGCCGCCGCTAAGGCTCAAGCTAACGACGCAACCTCTGCAGCTAAGGCTCAAGCAACAAAGGCCACGGATGCCGCTGCCGCTGCTAAGACACAGGCTACTGACGCCGCCGCTGCCGCAAAGACCCAGGCTACCGATGCCGCTTCTGCCGCTAAGGCTCAGGCAACACAGGCAACGGACGCCGCTGCCGCAGCAAAGGACAAGGCTGCCGATGCAGCCGCTTCCGCAAAGACACAGGCTACCGACGCCGCAGCCGCTGCCAAGGGCAAGGCCACTGGCGCAGCAACCGCCGCCAAGAGCAAGGCTACCGCTGCAAAGTCCAAGGCCACTGCTGCTAAGGCAAAGGCCGTAGGCGCCGCCACCGCAGCAAAGACCCAGGCAACGAACGCAGCAACCGCCGCCAAGACCCAAGCAACGGACGCTGCTGCTAACGCTCAGGCTCAGGCAACCGGAGCTGTCGATGCAGCCAAGGCTCAGGCTTCTGACGCTGTCGCCACCGCCGATGCCGCTAAGACCCAGGCTACTGATGCTGCCGCTAACGCTCAGGCACAGGCCACCGCAACTGTCGATGGCGCCAAGGTTCAGGCCCTTCAGGCTTCTGCCACAGCAACTCAGACTGTCGAAAACGCTCAGGCCCAAGCCGCTGCCGCTCAGAATCAGGCAACAGCCACTGTTGACGCCGCTCAGGCTCAAGCTCAGGGCGTAGTCGATTCCACAAAGGCCACAGTCCAGACCCAGGCAGCCGAAGCCCAGGCTCAAGCCGCAGAAGCCACTGAAGTTCTCGAAGCCAAGACCGAAGCCCCGGTAGATACCGCTGCGCTCGCCAAGGCCGAAGAAGAAAAGAAGGCCGCCGAAGCTGAAGCTAAGGCCAAGGCCGAAGAAGAACAGAAGAAAGTCGAAGACGAAACCGCTGGCACCGCCAAGTCCGCCGTCATGGACAATCCGTGGGAATTCATCGCAGTTTCCGCAGCATTCATTGCCTCTGTTCTCGTGATTATCTTCACCGGGGACTAATAAGTTCTTTTCAAACGCTTCAAAGCAAATTTAAAGGCCGTCCACGAGACGGTCTTTTTTTTGCGCAGTCCTTACAGTTTAAACAAAGTAGCGATAAACAGTTTCGTGGCGAATTTCCTTATTTGCGTTACATACTAAAAGCTCTTTTGGGGCATTTTGATATGTAATCAGCCATTTGTTATTTTGTATGTTACATATTTAAAAGACGTTTTATAAAGTTTAGTATGTAAATTTATCCTAAAAATGAGCGGTTTTAGGGTGTTTTTTTTCAAAAAAAATGCTTATAAAAGTCAAAAAAACTAATTTAGTATGTATTACAACAAAGTATCCAGTATTTCGCACAAAAAGTCACAAGGGAAAAAAATTTGCATAAATCGGGGAACGATTTGAGAACAGAAATAAATTTATTCTAATGTAATTCAGCATTAAATAACTTATTTTCATAATCAAGACAATACTGTTAGAGGGCAAAACATGTTTTGCCCGTTTTTACATTAAGGAGGAATCGTGAAAATCAAGAGCTATCTGTGGGCTTTATGCGCTGCCGTAGGAATAACTGTAGCGCAACAGGAGCAGCCGACTCCTTATGATTTGATTAGACCGGTTTGGCCGTTGACTTGGGACAGCACCATATTCAAGACAAATTTCACCCCAGGTCCAAAGCGAGTTTCTTTACCAAGCAAAAATACACCGGATTACTACGCCCCAAACGAGATAATAACTCCAGACACCTTGAACCAGGCGTACATTGACGCCATGGTAATCCAGATATCCCCCATCCGCGTAAACCAGGCCGGTTACCGTCCACAAGATGCAAAAAAGCCCGTTTTGTATGTCGGTTCCGCAACAGATTTCGATGTCGTCAACGCGAAAGGCGAAGTCATTGCCAAAGGAAAGTTCACGGAGACGCTAAAGAACTCCGTTTCGTCCTCTTTAACAATCAAGGCTTCGAACAACGCACAAATAGAATACGGTGGCGACAACCGCTACACGGCATCAAAAACAGGTCCATCAGGAGCCTTAAAAAGAGGTTACCTCCCCGACGGTCTCCCCGAAAACGAAAGATTGCGTATCAAGGTCGGAAACGATTATTCCTCCACATTTATCGTGAGCGACAGAGTTTACTCCATGCTTCGCGACGCGGTACTCAAGTTCTACGGAATCAACCGCAGCGGCAATTCGGAATCGTGGTTCCACAAACCTAGCCATCTGAAAGACGGCTCTCTTGCCAATGTCGATATGACCGGAGGCTGGTACGACTGCGGAGACCATCTTAAAGAAAGCCAAACTATCTCCTATAGCCTAGCTCAACTGGCCATGACCGCAGCGGCCTATGAAGACCGCGACCAGGACAACTACGCATTCAACCAAGGCGAAGCCCAGAATACAGACAACATTCCTGACATGCTCAGAGAAGCCAAATTTGGAGCCGAATACGTCATAAAGGCATACGATGCAGCCAAAGGCGTTGTATCGGCGATGCCAGTATCCATTGGCGAAATCGGCAAAGACCACGGATGGTGGGGTTCTCCAGAATACCAGGACAATACACTCCATGATAGAGGCGGTCCGACAGCTCGAATCTTGAGAAGCGATGACAACCCCGGAAGCGACGCAGAACTTGGAAGCACCGCCTCCGGAAACTTTGCCGCAGGCTTGGCCATCGTCTCCAAAGTTTGGGCTAAATACGATTCCGCATTCGCCAAGAAAAGCTTGACTGTAGCAAAGGCTCTCTACGATTACGGCAAATCCAAGAAAAAACTCACGAACTCGCCGGCATATAGTGGCGGATCCACATACCATGACGAAATGGGCTTTGCCGCAGTATGCCTTTTTTACGCCACCGCCGATAAAACATACCTGAACGATGCCGTCGAAGAAAAATCTTTAGCAGGCGGCCAAACCAAAAGAGACTTCATCAACAGCGACAAAAAAGGTGCTGGCATGTTCAATGGCGGATGGTTCGCGCACAAGGAGGCATCTTACCTGAAGTCCAATGCGGCCTCCGACTGGGCAAGCGTGTTCACAAGCGGTCTTTACGCCTTTTACAAATTGATTTTGGAAACTCAGGAAAGGGCTAGTACATACGGCCTTTCGGACGAGCAAAGAATGATTTATATCGAAGACGTTGCCTTTACCATGGCGGCAAACCTCGCTGGAGTCATGAAGGGCGGCACAAAGGAAATAACTCTTCCTGCGGGGCAAGCTGGCTGGATCGGCTCCAGTATTTCATACGACCCCATCTGGGGACTTACAAGCCCAGTAAATCCAGCGGAGTGGTGGACCAAATACGAAGCAGCCAACATCTTTGAACTTTTGGCCTATTATGACGTGACAAAGGACTTGGAAAATGTCACGATGCCACAAACAGGAACCGTTCAAAACTGGAAATCAGACGAGATTCTAGAACTTGCCGTTTCCCACATGAACTACTTCCTCGGCATGAATCCCTGGGATGTGTCCTTGATATATGGCGTCGGCGACAAAAACCATGCCCACCCGCACCATCGAGGCTCAAACCCCGAAGGGAAAAATGTCGCCGGCGTCATCAGTTCATACAAATACCGTTCGCCAGTAGGAGGTTTAGGCCCGGGTGCGGTACCTACGGGAACGGACGACCTTACAGTTCATTTTAACGATTACCATCTGACAGAAAATACATGCATCGATGCCGTATCCAACTTTTTGCCGGCAGCGGTCCTTCTTGCAAAATCTGAAGATTTGAACAGAGCGCCCGCAATATCCGTTGAGATCCGCCATGTCGATATGGATTCCGCCATAGTCTTTGTAAAGCTCGACTTGGGCAGCTACGCCTACATCACGTACGACACAACGGAAACTTTAAAGAATCCGGTAACAGCAAATTCAGAAACCGCGACAAACCAGCACCAAATTGTGCTACACGATCTCAAGCCTGGGACAACTTACTACTTCTACGCCACAGCAAAGAATCCACGAAGCGGAAACACCTCGAAAAAATGGCTAGTCGATAGCACTTCGACTCCGTTCACATTTACGACAAAGAACATGAGCGAACCCGCCAATATTCAGAATGTCACCGTTTGCAATGTCACCGCCGACTCCGCCGAAATCATGTGGTTTACGCCAAACGGCGAATACAATTCGAAAGTTTACTGGGATACTCTCCCGCATTCAAAACCTGAAGAATTTGCATTCAACACAGGAAACGGCAATGCCGATATTTCCGGCATCCCAACACAGTTCCACTATGTGAAAATAGGCGGACTCAAAGAAAGAACCACATACTACTACGCTGTAGAAAGCAATGGTGTTTTTACAAACGTCAACGAAAAGAACGAACTGTTAAAATTCAAGACACCTGTAATGCAATACGACTTCGAAGTCCGCATGTCCCAATATGTTTGGGACCCGATGCCCGCCCTCGAAATAAACATCATCAATAACGAAGAACGTCCGTTCGACAGCCTGACGTTACGTCTTTACATGCGCGCCACAGACGACATCTATTACGACGTCGGCATCAGACGCGATATCTGCCAAGCCTACAACGAAGCCGCCTTCAACGACACATGCTCCGCGGCGACACAAAAAGAACTCGACGGACTCTTCCGCAAGACATTCCCTCAAAAAATTGAAGATACCTACGACCCGACCGACGGCACGTGGCAATGGTACTTTCCCATCCCGCTCGGTTCAACGATTATCAAATCTACAAGCCGATTACGAATTGACGTAATGTTCGACAGACGTAGCGAATGGGAACCGCACTTGGACTTGATGAACGACACGCCCAAAAAACGTTTCTACTGTAATGACGGCAAAGGAACCTGGGAATCCCAGGCCAAAGACAAGTTGCCCAATAATCCAGGAGACTGGAGCTGGATGCCCCATTCTAGGGAAAATGGCGATTACGCCGATTTTGAAGGCATCCCCTGCCTGCCCAAGAACTTTGGCGACGACGACTTGGCCCCTATCAACCCTTACGTGTCCATTTACCGCAAGGATGAATTTGTCTGGGGTTACAGCCCGTCCAAGAAGGAAATGGAAACCAAGAAAGCCAAATACGAACTAAGCGTCATGCTCGACCCACCGTTTAACGTTTCCAACGGCTCGCACATCGACTTGGACCAGAACAACAGCACAGTCCATGTCAAGGGTAAAGCTCACGTATCGGAAAATGGCTACCTCACAAAAATTTGGGCAAACGGAGTCAAGGTCAGCGGCATGGCATTTGTCGATGATCAAAACCTTGACAAGTGGCTTCTGGACGAATCCGGAACAAAAATTATCGCGAAATATGACATCCCGACCGACATGTGGGATCTCGACATTCCCGTCAAGATGGGCATCGGTTCAAACAAAGTAGATGTAACCATATTTGCAGGCCCCGACCCCACTTGCGAAACTTGCACGGAAAACGGCAATTGCGCATTTGAAAATAGAAGTTTCTACGTGAATTTCACCAAGGGCGACGCCACGGCATCCCAGCTTGTCATCAAGGACGCCCAGGGGAACCCGGTCGTAAGCCCCGCCAACCCAGACGGAACAGTATTCTACATTGACTTGATGGACAAAGATAAAGTAAAAAACAAGACGGAATCCGTCGAAGTCCAAATTCTCAACAACAAAAAGAACGACGTCCTCAAGGTCACCCTGAAAGCCGACCCAGCCAACCCGGGACACTTTATCGGGGGTCCAATTACAGCCATCAGCCACTCCAAGGAAACGAGGAACCAGACTTCAGAAATTTCGTTCTTTGCAGGCGATACTATCCAGATAACTTATACCGACCCGGACGACGAGGACGATATTTCCACGTACTCCTTCTACGCGGAATCCAAAATACCATCGCCGCAGACGGTACTCACCGAAGACACCAACTGCGACAACAAAGTGGACCAGTTAAAGATAACCTTCTCGAATAAACTCGCCGACGGATACACGCTGGACAGTATCAAGTTCTTTATTGATGGCATGGCCGATTCCGTGAAGCTCCCGCTTGTAGCCTCGAATTACGCGGATATGAACGAAGTCGTCTTTCCGATTGACACAAGCCTCGTCCCGACAAGCGCAAGCCCCTCCGGAAAGATTACGACTTACGTGACCGACCACGGATCCGCAAGTCCTGAAACGGCAAAGATTACAGACGGCATCCTCCCCACGCTTGAAAGCGTTTCGATTCTCGAAAAGGCAGATGACGATGCAAGCGGACTGGACACCGTCATGATTGCCTTCTCGGAACCGGTAATTCTCTCGTCCGAAAGCGAATGGCCGCTTGCCATTGCCGGCGCTGCAGGCGTACCGACCGTCGTCGGCAAGGGAACAACAACAAACAACGGAAAGAGTTGGACTTTTGTCATCAGCGGCAATACAAACAATGCTCTCATCCCGATAGGAGCTCAAGCAAGTGCAAAAACAACGGGAGGCACTTCCATTACCGACCAAAGTTTCAATCCGATTAGCCCGACCGGCTGCAAGCCGAGCGTGCCCGTAACGCTCATCAGCCGCCCAGTCCCCGTATATCATGCAGAAATGATAGACATTCAAGGCGATGGAGTTCCTGATAAAGTCTATATCATGTTCGAGCGCAAGTTGAAGACAAAGGACATGTTCGACAGTATCGTGACAAACTGGGGCAATCCGGGCATCACGCGCACGTTCGTGACCACGGCAGATACCACCGGCGGCATAATCAAGCCCAAGGAAACGTACTGGACCATCCGCGATTCCGTCTCGGCCCCGTTCAAAGTCATGACAGACTCCGTCCACTCGAAGGATTCCGTCAACACCTACAGCATCATCGAAATCAACATTCCCGAAAACCTCGCCTATCCTTATGGATCCACAAGCGGCGAAAAAGACGGAAACGGAACGGTTTCCCCGCTCAAGGGTGTCGCAAACGGATTTTTCGAATCGACATTCACGCTGTATGACAAGTGCGCTCCGGTCATTGCCAACGCACGTATGGTTAAGGGGCTACTCACAGTCAACATGTCCGAATCCGTTAACATGAACGACGCAGGCAAGTACATCCAGCGCGAACGCGGCGAATACATTCCGCCCGAAAAACCGCAAGGTTCCGGGAAATCGTATCTCTTCTCCTATAACGAGAAGGACAACGTTGTCCATGCCGGTGACCGCATCCGCCTTGTCCCAGACGTACTCGGCGCCGCCTACATCGACAAGAACAACAACGTCCCGACCGTACAGAACCCCTACGTTCGCAT
This sequence comes from uncultured Fibrobacter sp., assembly GCA_946415675.1. Taxonomy (GTDB): domain Bacteria; phylum Fibrobacterota; class Fibrobacteria; order Fibrobacterales; family Fibrobacteraceae; genus Fibrobacter. The sequence goes on along the minus strand of CAMKTL010000004.1, from coordinate 102,662 downwards.
CACGGGTGACGAAAATATGCGCTTTACAGTAACACTCACGAAACCGGTTGCATCTCCAAAGGCCGAGGCGTACACAGGCCGTCCGGAATCGTTAAAGGACAAAGCATTTGTGACATCGGCCATAGTCAACGGCAAGAACAATTTCATCGACGAAAAAGGAACCCTACTGGGTCAAGCCGACACATCGATCTACGCCAGTTCCGGTCCAAATTTCGAGGTCGAAATTACTATGCCCTCTGCAAGTTTCGTGACCCACGAGGGTATGCCAATGTACGATTACCACCTAAAAGTCGTCATGGACCTCTATGACAACCTCGGGCAATACGTCAACACTTATAAGCTTGACATCCCAACGGAAAATTTCGCCTCCATTCGCGGCCTTGTCGATAACGGAATTTTCAAGTTCAATCTGGAATGGGCAGCCAAGGACAACGAAGCCCCTGTGGCAAAAAAAGGCAACAAGATTGGCACAGGCGCCTACATCGCCAAGTTCGATTTCGAAGCGGAAACCTTCTGCGCTACGAAATTCGACGAATCCAACAACGATTACAAGCTAAAATGCGAAAAAAAGGGAATCAAGGCCGATAAAGCTACAGGTAGCAAAACCAAGACATTCGGTTTCAAGAGAAAAATCTAAAAGAATCTCCTGGATTTAACGATTCAGGAGTCTCTTTTTCTTCTTGTTTGTAAATTTTCAGATACATCGCTTAGTTAAAAAGAAAGCTCATTGTTTTCAATTACTTTATTTTTTCATGTTCTTTTTTCATATGATACACTTTGAAGAATAAAAAAGCAATCTGAAGAATATTTTGAGAACAAAAAAGGAATATATCATAATACATTTTTGCATAAATAATCTATTTTATCTTTTGAGAGAATATAACTAGAGGGCAAGACGTGTTTTGCCCGCTTTTTACATATGTAAAAGGAGACAAAGTGAGTATCAGAAAGTACCTGTTTGCATTATGTGCCGCTGTTGGATTTTCATCAGCACAGCAGCAACAAGCAACTCCTTATGACTTGATTCGACCGACATACCCACTCACCTGGGACAGTACTGTTTTCAAGAATTTTGACACCTCGGTCACCAAGAAAAAGAACATGTTGCCGAAGAACCTAACTCCGGCATCATACGCTCCGAATGCATTGATTCCCGATACGCTGAACCAGGCGTACTTGGATGCTATCAACTACCGCATGTCTCCTATTCGCGTGAACCAGGCGGGCTACCTTGAAAAAGACACTGAACGTCAATTCTATTACGTCGGTAACGCAACCACCTTCGAAGTCGTCGATGTCGATGGGAAATCTCTTAGCCCCGCAGTCACCGGCTCACTAAGAGCCTCTGGCCAAAGTACATCTTCTAACTGGACGATTATCGCCGGCACAAACGCCGCCACAAACGACCAAAAACGCTATCAAGTCGATATCAAGGGCCAATCCGGCAAAATCATGATCGGTAACATTCCGCAGGGAGTTCCGACGGATACGCGTCTCCGCATCAAGGTTGGCAACGATATTTCGAGCACATTCATCGTCTCCGACAACGTCTATTCCATGGTGAAAGATGCCGCCCTCAAGTTCTATGGCATCAACCGTAGCGGAAACGGAGAATCCTGGTTCCACCCAGCAAGCCACACGCTTGATGGCGGTGGCCCTATCGTCACAGGAGCTGACGACGTTCGTGGACCGTTCAACGCCTCCCTTGCCGGGACTCTTGAAGGCGGCTACTACGACTGTGGTGACCATCTGAAGGAATCACAGACGCAGATGTACGCCTTCATGGTGGCAGCCGTCATGGCGGCAACAAACTCGGATGCAGACGAAGACCACTACGCATTCAACCAAGGCGAAACGGTCAATACTGACGGTATGCCGGACATGCTTCGCGAAGCAAAACATGGCGCTGACTTTGTTCTCCGCGCTTACAATCGTGCCAAGGGCGTCATCGACGACATGGCTCTTTCCGTCGGTAACTTCGGCTCGGACCACGCTTGGTGGGGCCGCCCCGAAAACCAGGACAAGCTGCCCGTGGATAATTCCGCATCAGCAACAGACCGTGGCGGTCCAGCCTCTAGAACGGTTCGTCTTGGCGAAATCGGAGCTAATATCGGTGGTGAAACGGCAGCCGGCATGGCCCTCGTCGCAAAAATGTACAGCGAATATCCCGAATACAAGGCGTTCGCCGATAGCTGCTTGAAGGTTGCCAAGGAAATGTACGCTTTTGCAAAGTCCATGGCTCAAGGCAGGACATACAAGAACAACACGAAAGCCGCTGGTTGGTCTAGCCCCGCTTACAACGGCAACAACGAATTCTACGACGATATGGCGCTTGCCTCCGTGGCACTCCTTTACGCCACCGGCGAAAAGACTTACGCCGACGACATGATTCGCACTAGGAACCTGGTCCAAGGTCAGGAATACATGGACGGTGCGGGCGCCTTTGCTGGCGGTTGGTTTGTTACCAATGACAAGGGCTTCTTGAAGAACGTGAAGAATACGAGCTGGGCAAACGCATACGCTTATGCGACTTACGCTCTTTACAAGCTGATTCTGGCCGACAAGAACAAGGCTATCAACGAATTCGGGCTCACCGAATCGGAATGGCTAAATGCGGTGGAAGACTGTATTACGAGCATGATTCTGAACTTGGAAGACATGTCCGGAAACGGTGCGGGTTCCATTGCACTGCCAGGCATTCCCAACAACCAGGGCCCGGCTTGGAAGTTGAGAGGAGCCCTGACGTTCGATCCCACTTGGTATAACATGATGACAGACCAAACCTGGATTTACAACCGCTACCAGATGGGCAACGTATTTGAAGTTCTCGCCTATGCCGATGTCGCAAAAGATATCGAAAAGCAGGGAATCGCTCTTCCGATTATGGGAACACCCGACTGGAAAGCCGACGAAATGTTCCAGCTCGGCATCAATCAGCTGAACTACATGCTGGGCGTGAACCCGTGGGATGTTTCGTTCATCTTGGGCGTGGGCGACAAGAACGACGCTCATCCGCACCATCGTGCAGCAAACCCCGAAGGCAAGAACATGCCGGGCGCAAGTTACAAGTACAATCCGCCGACAGGCGCCCTCTTCGGTGGCGTAACTCCCGGCATGGCAAACTCCTGGGTTCCCGACAACAAGAGCTGGGAAGACTACCACCTGTCCGAGACCTGTATCGATGCCGCTGCAACTTTAGTCAGCGCGGGCATGATCGCTTCCAACAAATTTGACAAGACCCTTGCCCCAGACATCAGCGTAGAAATCCGCCATGTGAGCATGGACTCTGCCATTGTGACTGTCAAGCTCACCCAGCGTGGCACGACAACCATCTCCTATGGCACGACCGAAGGCCAATACAATTTAACAGCAACCAGTACGGCCGCAGGTGTCCGCCATGACATCACCCTCAAGGACTTGAAGCCGGGCACCACCTATTACTTCTTCGTCACAGGCGCCAACGCCTACAAACCGGAGAACACCAAGGAAAAGTACCTTGTCGATAGCACAAAGACTCCGTTCACATTCACGACTCTCAGCACGGTCGAAAATGCGAATATCGCCAACGTGACCGTCTGTAACGTGACCGGCGACAGTGCCGAAATCATGTGGTACACCCCCAACGGTGAATACGAATCCAAAATCTATTGGGATACAAAGCCGCATTCCAATGCATCTGAATTCGCCTTCAACTCCGGTGCCGGTAACGCAGATGTCTCTGGCATTCCGACGCAGTTCCACTACGTGAAAATTGGTGGACTCAAGGAAAAAACGACCTACTACTTCATGGTCGAAAGCAACGGAGCTCAATCCACAGTCGATGACAACGGCAACCTGCTCAAGTTCACGACCCCTGTGACATGGTACGATTTCAGCGTGAGAACATACCAGTACGAATGGGATGGAAAGCCGGCCATCAACATGAACATCTTCAACAACGAAGCAAGACCGTTCGACAGCCTCACCGTTCGCATGTACATGCGCGGCGATGACGACCTCTACGACGACGTCGCTATCCGTACCGACATTTGCCAAGCTTACGACGAAGCGGGCTTCAACAAAGCTTGCGACCCGACAACGCTAGCCCAGTTAAATGAAGGTTTCCGTCATGCACGTCCGGTCAAGATCGAAGACACTTACGACGAAAAAACAAAGACCTGGCAGTGGTACTTCCCCATCCCGCTCGGTTCGACCGTCATCAAGTCCTCCAGCCGTTTCCGTGTCGATGTGCTTTTTGTCGCACGAATCAGAGCTGTGGGCCAGGACGACCCCCTCGACATTCCGCCGCAGAACAAGAAACTCTACTGCCGTTCGGGCAACAAGTGGCACTGGGTCACGGACATCACCAGCAAAGAAAGTCTCAACGAAAATCCGGGTGACTGGAGCTGGATGCCGCACTCCCGTACAAACAACGAAGAAAAAGACTACCCCGGTATGCCGTGCGAAGAGAAGGACGCTGGCGATATCGACCTCGACCTCGCCATCGAGAACCCGTACGTATCCGTGTATCGCAAGGACGAATTTATTTGGGGTTATAGCCCGTCCAAGAGCGAAATGGACAAGAAGAGAGCAAACTACAAGATGGACATCACGCTCGATCCACCGTTCAACGTCTCCAACGGCTCCCATATCGATATCGACCAAGCGAACAGTACCGTCCATGTCACGGGTAAAGCCCACATTACCGAAGGAGGCTACATCACAAAGGTATGGGCGAACGGCGTGAAGATTAGTGGAATGGTCCTCTTCGATGGACTGGACAAATGGATTTTGGACGAATCCGGCACAAAGATTATCGCCAAGTACGACATTCCGACGGACATGTGGGATCTCGACATTCCAGTCAAGATGACGCTCGGCAGCAAGAAAGTCGACATCACCATCTTTGCTGGACCAAACCCCACTTGCGATGAGTGCACCGAAAATGGAGGCTGCGCATTCGAGAACAGAACCTACTACATAAACTTCTCGAAGGGCGACGCCACCGCATCGACGCTCGTTCTTAAAGATGCCACGGGCAATCCGATTGCAAGCCCCGCCAATCCTGATGGAACTGTATTCTTCATCGACTTGATGGACAAGGACAAGATAAAGAAGAACACGCAGTCTGTTGAAGTCCAGATTACCAACAGCAAGAAGAACGACGCTCTCACCGTCACCTTGAACGCCGACCCAACGAACCCCGGACACTTTGTCGGAGGCCCGTTCACGGCAATCAACCACTCCAAGGAAACGAGGAACCAGACTACTGAAATTTCGTTCTATGCCGGCGACACTGTCCAGGTAACTTATACCGACCCGAACGACGAAGACGACGTTTCCAAGCAATCCTTCTATGCCGTATCCAAGGTGCCTGTACCGCAGAAAGTTCTCGCCGAAGATACCGACTGCGACAACAAGACTGACCGGTTGAAGATTTCATTCTCGAACAAACTTGCAGATGGATACACGCTGGACAGCATCAAGTTCTTTATCGAAGGCATGGCCGATTCCATAAAGGTTCCGCTCGACGCCTCGAAATACGCGAACTTGGACGAAATCATCATTCCTATTGACACAAGCCTCATTCCGGCGACCCCAAGTCCGTCCGGAAAGATTACGACTTACGTCACCGATCATGGGGCTGCACAGATTTCAACAAATGCCGAAACAGCGAAGATTACAGACGGCATCCTCCCCACGCTCGAAAGTGTATCCATCCTCGAAAAGTCGGACAACGACAACAGCGGTTACGACACTGTCATGGTGGCCTTCTCTGAACCGGTTATTCTCTCGTCCCAGAGCGAATGGCCGCTCGCCATCGCGGGTACTGTAGACATGCCGACGGTTGTCGGAAAGGGAACCACGACGAACAACGGAAAGAGCTGGACATTTATCATCAGCGGAAACACGAACAATTCACTCGTGCCGATTGGAGCGCAGGTCACTCCAAGAACATCAAACGACTTCACCATCACCGACCAAAGTTTCAACGGAGTCAACGCCGCAGGCTGCAAGACCGTCACGGTTACACTCATTTCGAGACCGGTTGGCATCTATCACGCCGAAATGATTGACTTGGAAGGCGATGGCGTTCCTGATAAAGTCTATATCATGTTCGAACAAAAGCTCAAGACAAAGGATATGTTCGATAGTATCGTAACGGTCTGGGGAAATCCGGGCATCACGCGTTCGTTCATCATGAATGCGGATACGACGGGCGGAACAATCAAGCCTCAGGCAGGCAGTTTCTGGACCATCCGAGACTCCGTCTCTGCCCCGTTCACGGTGCAAATTGACTCCGTCACGACAAAGGATTCCGTCAATACGTACAGCATTATCGAAATCAACATTCCGGCTAACCTCGCCTATCCTTACGGTTCTACAAGCGGCGAAAAGGACGGCAACGGAACGGTTTCCCCGCACAAGGGTGTCGCAAACGGATTCTTCGAATCGACATTCACGCTGTATGACAAGTGCGCTCCGGTCATTGCCAACGCACGTATGGTTAAGGGGCTACTCACAGTCAACATGTCCGAATCCGTTAACATGAACGACGCAGGCAAGTACATCCAGCGCGAACGCGGCGAATACATTCCGCCCGAAAAACCGCAAGGTTCCGGGAAATCGTATCTCTTCTCCTATAACGAGAAGGACAACGTTGTCCATGCCGGTGACCGCATCCGCCTTGTCCCAGACGTACTCGGCGCCGCCTACATCGACAAGAACAACAACGTCCCGACCGTACAGAACCCCTACGTTCGCATCACGGGTGACGACAACATACGCTTTAGCGTGACCATCCCGAATTCCGTCACAACCCCACAGGCAAACGCCTACATAGGTCGCCCTGAAACAATCAAGAACGATGCATTCGTCACTTCGGCCATTATTGGCGGCAAGAATAACTTCATCGACGGAAGCGGAATTCTCATGGGTCAAATCGATACGGCGACCTATATCGGATCAGGTCCGAAATTCGAAATCGAAATCACGATGCCATCGGCTAGTTTCTTGACTCACGAAGGCCAGCCGATGTACGATTACCGCTTGAAAGTGGTCATGGACCTCTACGACAATCTCGGACAGTACATCAACACGTACAAGCTAGACATTCCGAAGGAAAATTTCACCGCAATGAGAAATCTCATCGATAACGGAATTTTCAAGCTCAACCTGGAATGGGCAGCCAAAGACAACGAAGCCCCTGTTGCAAAGAAGGGCAACAAGATTGGAACAGGCGCCTACATCGCGAAATTCGACTTTACGGCGGAATCATTCTGCGCAACGAAATTTGATGAATCGAATAACGATTACAAGTTGACTTGCGAAAATGCCGGAGTCAAAGCCGAACGCGTTACGGACAGCAAGACTAAGACATTCGGATTCAAGAGGAAAAAATAAAACAAATGTCACCTGGATTTAAACATCCAGGCGACTCTTTATTTATGGTTTGGGATTCAGGAGATGATTTAAGTATGAATAAACTGATTAGCATTATTTCTTTATTAGCCTTGCTCTGCATAGATCAAGTTGCCGCCGCAGGACGTGAAAGTCTCCCCAATATCGACAGGACTTGTACAGATTGCAGCCGTCGATACCTGGACTCCCTCAACGTCTATGACAGACGCCCCATCCGTATAAACCAAAGCGGGTTCAGACCTCAGGATTACAAGTACGCCTACGTGGCAGACCCGAAGGAAAGAACTTTCAAGGTCATTGACGCGAACAGCGGTAAAGAAGTGCCGGGTGGCGGAAACCTGACGCTTATCAAGAAAGGCGCAACAAAGCCCAACATCTGGATTAACGGTTCGTTCAACTCCCTGGAAAGCATCTACGAATTCGGCAAACAGGACTCCATCAGCACCCAGAAAGAAGACTTGTACCGTGCCGACTTCACTTCCCTTTCAACAACAGGCGAATACTTCCTCGTCGTCGGGAACGACACCTCGGCAACTTTCCATGTTCACCCCTCCATTTACAATGCCATTCTCGAGAACTCGTTACAGTTCTTCGGCATCCAACGTTGCGGAAACACCAAATCGCACTTCCATGCTCCTTGCCACTTGAAAGACGGCTCCAAAATCGGGCATGACTTGACAGGTGGCTGGCACGACTGCGGTGACCATTTCAAGGTATCCGAAACTCTCGGTTATACAGCTTATGTACTTTCAATGGTTTACCTCACCTACCCCAACAAGGCTGAAGACCGCTATGGTGAATCTTACGCCGACACAGTCTTTACAGATGGTATTCCGGACATTCTCCACGAAGCCAAAATCGGTGCAGACTTTATTCTGAAACTCTACAGGGCATCCAAAGCAGACGGTTTGATTGCCAAAAACGACATGTACCACTCCGTGGGCGTTGACGAAAAGGACCACCAGTTCTGGGATTTGCCGGAACGTCAGGATGCGCAACCGGAATCCAAAGGCGGGCCGGATCGCGTCGTATTGACCGGTATCGGCGCAAACACCTCCGGCATGTTCGTCGCTGCGCTTGCAAACGTTGCCGCTGGTTACCGCGTCTATGACGCAGCCTACGCAGACACGCTCCTTGAAGCCGCAAAGGACATCTACAAGAACGTGATGATGCCGCTTTTTGACTACGGCAGCGGCAATGAATCAGGAAGGACAACATCGTTCCCCGGTTTCTATACCGGTGGAGGCCCTCGCTATGACGACGGCGCTGCGGCGGCTCTCGCCTTGTGGTACGCCACCAAGGATACCACATACCGTTACGATTTGTACAAAAACACCAAGATATTCAACAATCCCACGAACTATCAGTTCAACCTGGACTACTTCAGGGCTGGATTCCTCGGCAACGAAAGCGGTTTTTCGCCCGGAGGCTGGGCAACGGACTACCAGAACATCCACACCTACGTTCTTTTCGCATTCCAGAACTTGATTCTGAAGAGCCAGGAAACGGCCGCGGAATACGGACTTAGCGAAATCGAGCGCGACTCGCTTTCGATGCGTACCATGGCCACATTCCGCAAGATTCTGAATGATGCCACGAACCAGGGCGACTCTACGGTTCTCGTGAATCCGGGTGTAGGCACAGGCGACCCGCATGAAGGCCCCACCGACCTCAAGGTCATTACTCCATACAACCTTGTCTGGACGAGTTTTGACTGGGGCGTTATCCGCTACAACTTGGGTACCGCCGTTTCCATCTTCTTGATGTACGAACTCACAAAGGACGAACGCTACCTGAAAGTGGCTTTGGACAACATGTATTACGCTCTCGGCGCAAACCCGTGGGATATTTCCCTTTTGATGGGTGCAGGCGACAAGAACCCGCAACATCCGCATAACCGTTCTGCAAACCCTGACGGCTACAACGCAGGCGGCATGCCATACAAGTACAAATGCCCGAAAGGCGCCCTCATGGGTGGACGCGACCCCGAAAAGACGCTTATTGAAGACTGGAGCAAATACACCTCCACCGAAACTTGCATCGACTTCTCCGCACAGTTCCTCTTCCCGGCACAGAGCCTCGCCGAAACGCTCCCGCCCGATAACGAAGGCCCGATTTTCAGCAACATCGTCGGAACTCCTATTTCGGATTCCACCGCCATCGTGAGCTGGGACGCCAACGAAGTCGCCATCGTGACCGTATTCTACGACGTTACCACAAATGCCAATACGGCCAAATCCGTACAGCAGGAAAAGGCATCCAAGGGCGGTTCCGTAACGCTTACCGGACTTACCCCGGGGCAAACATACTACTTCTTCCTCGAAGGCATGGACACCAAGAGGAACCTCACCACGGATGACAACCACGGTTATTGGTACAAGTTCACCATGACTCCGGTTGGCACTCAAATCAAGGGCGTTACGATTTGCCAGGTCGATCACCGCAGTGCAAAGATTTACTGGTGGTCAACCGACCGCTTGAACGGCATTGTCAATTTCGGCAAGACCAGAGGCAACTATACGCAATCAACAGCAGCAAGCGGTGGCGCCGTACTTTTCCACGAAGCCATACTCACAGGACTTGAAGCAGGCACGGAATACTTCTTTACAGTTTCCTCCGGCACAACGACATCCGAAGAATTCTCGTTCAAGACGGAATCCCACGCGGCTTATGCGGACCTAGACATTTACATCAAGCCGAGCGCCTACCAGAACACGTCCAAGTGTTCCGGCAACAATTGGAAAAACTGCGGTGACTTTATCGTCGAAATCGACAACAACGACACGACGGATTTCCAGGATTTCGAACTCCGCCTTTACCTCGGTGCAGACGCAAGTCTTGAAACACCTGTAAGCTACATCGGACAGGTGTTTGGCGGAACAGGCCTCGTCGTCCCCCGCGTCGATCCAAGCAAGCCCCTAGTCACCTTCGGCCCGCAAACACAAGACAAGGCCGGACAATACTATCTCCCCATAACAGTCAATGACAAACTCTACGTTTCCGGACGAATCATATTCCAAATCAAATGGCTCAACGCAACATATGCAAGCTTCAATGACGGCTGGTCGCTTATCGCCCATACGGGAGACGATGCCCAGGAACAGTTCGAAGGCATCGACCTAACACAGGCCCCATACTATACCGGCTCCGAAACCGCCCAGCTCGAAAGGAACTCTCGCGGAGAAAAAGTTGTCGCCATGGTTCGCGACCCATACGTCCCCGTCTATTACCACGGCAAGCACATATACGGCTACGCTCCGGACGACACACCGGAAACTGGCCCGCAGGTAAACCGCAACGTAGAAATCACCTTCACCAGCCCGTTCGTGACCCCATACTACTCCGTCGAAAAAGAGGACACGCTCACGACTTACTCGGCTACAAGCAAAGTTTCGCCGACAGGTCTCCTCGACGCCGTAGAAATGAATAGCAATCCTTATCCATTCGAATACGTGAACCCCAAGCGCACCGACGCCATTACCTTCGGAAAACAAGATACGGTACTCGCCTACGGCAACAACTATATCGAATGGGTCAGCTGGCACAACAGAAACGCAAACCAGAAGAGCGAAAACAAGTATGATTGCGCATGCGCCTATGTCCGTTCTAACGTCGAAATCGACAGTATCACCATCCCGCCCGAAAAACGGTTCCTCGTATTCGACAGGAGCAACGTCGTGGGCTACAAGGACAAATTCATCGAGGTCCAGGTTTCGCTCCTCGACAGCAATTTCGAACTCCTCAAGGACGAAAAGAACTTGAACGTCGATTTAGTAAGCGAAGATCCGAACGTACTCTTCTACACCGACCCGACAGCAACAATTTCTGTAACGTCCGTAACGCTTTACAACGGTGTCGCAACGATTTACGTCAGCTCCAAGGTTGCCGTGAAGACAACCATTTCCGCAACGCACGTCAGCAACAAGGATTACGCCTACACGCCGGCCACAGCCGAGTTGAACATCGAAGATCTTCCGCCCTGGCCAATTATCGACAAGGCAAAGATTGTCGATTTGGACTGTGACCACATTCCTGACGCCATGGATATCACACTATCGTCGGAATACTTGGAAAAACAGAAGTTCACGTCGATTACGTTCACCTACGAAAACAAGGAATACACTTCGAGCGCTGTCAAATCGTTAAGTGGCAGATCCCTCATCGTGAACATCGATGTTCCAAAAGAAGTCTTGACGAACGCCACCGGTAAGATTACGCTCACCAGCGACATTCAAGGACAAATAAAAGAAGTCAACGATTCCTATACCGACGGCATACCGCCCGCACTGCTTTCGGCAACGATTCTCGAACGTCAGGACACGTCAACGACGGATCACCTTTATCTGCAATTCAGCGAACCGATTTCGGCTCCAGGTACAAGTTTCCCGCTCGTTCTCTACGGTACCGACAAGACGACCAAGGCTGCAACGCCAATCGTCACATCGGCTAAGCTCTACAACGAAGCGAAGAACATCTGGGACTTCGAAATTGCCTTTGATGCAGCGAACAATTCTCTCGTCAACGCAGGCATGTGGGGACAACTCGACCCAGCAGGCACAATCACCGACTTGAACGGGAACGGTGTCGCAGGCGTCTGCACGCCGGAAAAGGTCGAAATACTCCTCAAGATTTTACCGATACCGATGACCTATGCCGTCATTACCGACAAGAATCAGAATGGTTACGCAAGCCACGTGGATGTGACTTTCGAACGTGCTCCCGATGCAAAGCACATCCCGGAAAAACTGGAGATTATCTTTGGCTTGGCAAAGCCCGAAACGCTTACAGTCGAAAAGAACCTGCTAGCCTTTAACGGAGCAAATCTCTCCATCGACCTTGTTAGGCCATTCCAGTTCGGCAATACTGCCGGTCCATTCGACGGGATGCTTCCAGGCGGCAAGATGCTCAGCCATGCTGGCCTTGTCACGCAGTTCCTCGGCACCGGAGCCGCCACAGAGACAAGCACTGTACTCGCCGAAGACAAGGTCGGCCCAGTCTATGTTTCTGCAATCATCAGCCAGACAGCAACGGCCGACGTTTTAAACATCACCGCAAGCGAACCCCTTGTTATGGCAGACTCATCGCAGCAGTTCTACAGGCATATGCGTGCGGACAAACAATCCAGTGCGTTCAGCGCCAATTTCTCGAATTGGAGCTATTCGCAGAACAATTCGGGACTTTCCATTCTCTATATGGGTGAACTTGCCGGAACAGTCATGGAAGGTGATTTTGTAAGAATGGGTTCCATGATGACCAGTACATTCAAGGATGCCAACGGCAACTACCCAGAATTTGACGTGCCATGGGTTCCTGTTGACGGAAACGGAGCGCCCAAGATTAAGTTCGAAATGGATCTCCGCAACAACATTACCGATGCAAATTCGAACAACCGCACTAAGGTCGTTGTGCCCGAAACCATGCGTTTCTATGTCAAGAACCCGACAAGCAACAAGTTCGACCTTATACAGAACGGCAATGTGACAATGGCAGGCATTGATTCCACCGATATCAACGGCGCGATTTTCGATGTCAAGCTGACCGTTCCTCGCGGAGCATCGTTCGGTGAAGAATGTGCTTGGGAAGATTTGCTCGTCAAGTTCGACGTTCCGATTTACTCGAACCTCGGCAGTTTCGTCAACCGACTCCACCAATCGTTCCATGTAAATCCAAAGCAATACCTCATGTCCAACAACCATGTCGAATTTGTCATCGAATGGGCCAACAAGTCGCCTTCTGGACTGCGTTCCAAAGAAGACAGAGCCGTTGGTACAGGCGCTTATATTTACAAGGCCGATATCGAAGCGGTGTTCTCGCCCAACATGAACAATCCTGGAGTCAAAAGCGATCCGAAGATTGCCAAGAACTTCTCCACGAAAACTTCATTTGAGCAAAAAAGGACATTCGGTATCAAGAGGACAAAGTAAGAAGGAAGGTTCCGAGATAGGAAAACATGCAAGAGAGTCTTTTTACAAACTCGCCTTACGTTATCGCGCTTTCTGTTATCGCGTTGATTATCGTATGCTATTTTCCTATCATGCTTGGTCAAAAATCCTCCATCAAGCAACTTCCACGCTCTATACACCAGTTGGTCATTATCAGCATCTACTGGCAAGCGAGCAACCTTATTGGCAATATATTCTTTAGCGGAGACAACTTTGTCGTCGGCACAAGCGCTTATACAGCAAGACAAATCATTTTCTGCGTCGCAGCGCTCAGTTGGATTCAGCTAGGGAACGCCATCCACCATACTGCAGAAATAAGCCTTAATATCAAGCGGAAAAACGGCTGGAAACTCATGAATATTTTCGGTGCTCTAGCCGTCATAATATCGACCATCATCTTCATCAAAGACCCGTCTTACATCGCAAACTTCGATATTTTGGGTTACAAGCCCTTTGTGCAAAGGCCCATTTTTTTCTTTTACACATTACTCTTCGGCATATTTGTCGTCCCTTGCCTGATTGTTACCGGATATAATCTTCTCCGCAGTATCGTACAATCCAGCGACACTTCTCTTCCACACCAAGTCAGTACCTACATGCTGGGGTCATTTTCATTTTTCTCATTAACGGCCATTCTCTTCGACATTGTCATTCCTATAGCATCTAAATTCAATGAATTCGATCAGTTTATGAAATGGTCTTCTTTCATCTCCATATTTCTGGCGATTCTTTGCGGTCAATATTTTACCTCCGTCTCGTTCAAGAACAAAAGCACGTCGTGGTTTATGGAAAAACTTAGGGATAAAATGACAGACGGCATGCTCTATTTCAATTCCAACGGAAACATTACATACGCAAACACGGCAGCATTGAGCATTCTTCACACGACCCAAGAAAGCATTTTCAATAAGAAAGTGTCATCTATATTCTCGCAAATATCGAACCCCACGCGCGAGGCTACTTACAACAAAATAAAAGTCAACATCGACCACGAAGACCATATTTTCAATGCCAGGATATTCCAAATCCGTCAATCGTTAACGACAAACTACAATGTCCTATTTTTTAGCGATGTTTCCAACACGCTGCACTATCAGCAAATAATAAAAAGCCGCGACGAGCAGTTCAAGGAATACCAGCTAGACCAGATCCGCTATCAGGAACGCCTTAACATCTGGAAAAAGAAAGTCGATGAAAGCAAAAGTTTCCTGGACACGCTCATCAGTACCCTACCCTTCCGTTTTTGGTCCAAGAACGAGCAAGGCGTATTCATGACGCAGAACCAGAACGACATCAAGGAACGCGGAAACCTTTTGCAGACATCGGAACCCGACGACAAAATTCTTCCGCAGGAACTTCTGGCCAGGAATACCGGCGAACCGCAAAGTTTCATTTCTTATGAACAAATCGTCAAAGCGAGTGAAGATTCCCTAGACGAAGGGGATACCATCAAGATTTTAAAACAAGACGACTACAACAAGGCTGTCCGCGAAGGAAAAGCCAAGGATATATCCATTTTCAACAACATGTTCATCCCGATTATTGCACCGCAAAAACCATACAAAATAATCGGCATCAAGATTGACATCACCAAAGAAATGCGCCTCGAGAAAGAGCGCGACATGTTGCAAGAACAAAAGCATATCCACTCCAGGCTCGAAGAACTGGGCACCATCTGCGGCGGCTTCGCCCATGACTACAACAACATTCTCGGTTCGCAAATCGGATTTTGCGACTTGGCCCTCGAAGTGCTCGACAAGGACAGCCAGGCATACATGTTCATCCAGGAGGCCGGCAAGGCCGCCAAACGAGGCAAGGAATCGCTCGAAGAACTTTTGAACACCATCCGCGGGAAGACTTCCGAAAACGAAGCGGCCACCGAATTTGCCCCCTACATGATTATCGACGACGTGGTGAAGAAGCTCTGGATAACGCTCCCGCCGAACGTGAAGGTCAAAGCAGACAACATAGACAAGGACATCCGCATTGTCGGAAACGTGGCGTCGCTAGACCGCATTATCAGCAACCTTGCAAACAACGCCATATTCGCCATGAAGGAAAACGGCGGTACCCTCACGATAACATTGAAAAGAGAAACACTCACGGAACCCCTCATCACGCCGTTCGCCCCGCAAATCGATGCCGGCGTTTATGCGAGAATCACCGTCGAGGATACGGGTACCGGGATGGACACGGCGACGCTGGAACGCATCTTTTCACCATTCTTTACCACCAAAGCACCGGGTGAAGGCCTCGGTTTGGGCCTTTCATCGGCACTTAGACTGCTAAAAGAAGGCAAAGCAGGCTATACGGTACAGACAACTTTGGGCGAAGGTACTATTTTTAATCTATATTGGCCTATAAGAATCGAGAAAATGGAGGCTTGATGTCTACAATACTTATTATTGACGATGACGCTCAACTGAACCTCATGTTGAAGTCCGCGCTTGAATTGAAAGGTTACTCTGTCGATACTGCATGCAATGGCAAGAAAGCTAAGTCGCTCTACCAGAAGAACACGTACGATGTAATCATCACCGACATCATCATGCCGGAAGGTGATGGATTTGAAGTTATTCTTGATCTCCGCCGCATGGGTTTAAGCGACCGCATCATTGCGATTAGCGGTGGTGGACGCACCTCTGCCGAAGACTATTTGGCAACAGCACAGCATTTCGACGTGGCTGCCATTTTCAGCAAGCCGCTAGATCTCCAGCAACTCCGCAACAAAGTGGACGAGATTATCAAGAGCCATTCGTAATCAATCGCATAGATGATGAATATCCTGATCGCTGATTTTGATCGGAAATTTGTCGAGGAATTACAGCGCAACTGGTCTATCGCCGGAACGAACCTCCTAGTCTGCTCCGACGAAAAAGCCTTGATGCCGCTTGTAAAAAAGACGTCGATAGACCTCGCGTTTATCGAGGTTCCTTTTTTAATGCTCGACAACATGGATATGATCAGCTACCTCAAAGAGCGTCAGCCCAGTATCGAAATATTCGTTCTCTGCGACGACCGCAACTGGCAAGGAGCAGCCAGCGCCATCACTCGCGGTGCAAGCAGTTTTCTCAAGAAGCCTATTACGTTGTCGCTTCTCGAAAATACAGCGAGCAAGATACAAGCTCAACAGCAAAACAAGACCAACACTCAGCTCATGGAGTCGCAAGTGTTGGACACTCTTCTCGGCGACACGCCCGAGATGCGAAAAATTTTAAAGACCGTTTATAAAGTCGCTCCGACAAACAGTTCGTTACTCATCACCGGCGAGTCCGGTTCGGGCAAGGAATTCCTCGCCAACGTCGTACATCGCTACAGCAAACGCGCGAACGAACCGTTTGTGCCAGTCAACTGCGGAGCCATCCCCGAAAACCTCGTCGAGAGCGAACTCTTCGGAAGCAAGAAGGGTTCTTACACGGGCTCGACCGCAGACAAGAAGGGCTTGTTCGAATCCGCCAATGGCGGAACGCTGTTCCTCGACGAAGTCGGCGAACTCTCACTTGCAACACAGGTCAAGCTTTTACGTTTTTTGCAAAGCCACGAAATCAGGCGCGTTGGCGAAACCGATGCTCGCTATTTGGACGTCCGCGTTATCGCCGCAACAAACCGTGATTTACAGCAATCCATGCGCGAAGGACGGTTCCGCGAAGACCTTTACTACCGTTTGAACACGTTCCACTTGGAACTGCCTCCACTCCGCGACAGAAAGCCGGTCATTCCGAACTTAATACGCTACTTTATTCTTAAAAACAAAGAAGCACAGGGCAAGGAAATTCATGACATTGAACCGGCTGCCCTTTATGCGCTCACGAAGTACCCCTACCCCGGCAACATCCGCGAACTCGAAAACATCGTAGAACACGCGATTGTTCTTTCGGAAGGCGGAGTCATCACGCTTGAAGATCTCCCCGAAGAAGTTCAGATGGAAGCCCGCGAAAAGACGGTAGCTATTCCGCACTTGAAGGACAGTAAGGACAACGTTGTTCGTGAAGAAACCGAAGAAGCTGAGGACATCGAGAAATCGGCCGAGAATCCTATCGGAAAGCCAATCAACTTTGTTCCTATTACGGGAAAAACGGACAGCGCAGGACTTTTGACGCACAATCCGACAAAGTACTTGACGCACGCGCAGGAACCAGCCGAAGAAGAAATTCTCTCGCTCGACGAAATGGAGCGCAGACATATCCTGCACGCATTGAGCATCTGCAAAGGAAACAAGACAGAAGTCTGCAAGAGGCTGGGCATCAGCCGAGCAACGCTTTGGCGCAAGCTCAAAGAATTAAAAATCGAGATGGACGGCGGAGAAGAGTAAGCGCCTTTGGCGCAGTTACTAGTTAATAGTTAGAAGTTACTAGAAAGAATCTTGCTGAAAAAATCTAGTAACTAGTAACTCAGAACTAGTAACTCTCTAATATTACACTTCCACCATTGTCGCGACGAGGCAAGAATCTTTTGTCGAGCCGCTGCCGACAAAATCAATGTCTTGGGATTTTTTCCAAGACGTTTTTGCATTTGGATGAACAGATGAAACAGCAGAAAGGACATCGTGCGCAAACGCAGACAAGTTAAATTCGCTGTAGTTGGAACTCACCATAAAGAATCCGTTCGCATTGAGGAGTTCCGCACATTCCGCAACAAGCGGCATCAAGTGCTCACGAACGTTAAAGTTAAAGCCCTTGAAGCGGGCAAAGCTTGGCGGGTCGAGAACGATGCCGTCGAAGCGGAGTCCTTTCTTTTTCGCCCAGCGCACATACTCGATAGCGTTACCGCGAAAAAATTCACCCGGACGCAAATCGAGACCATTGAGTGCATAATTTTCACGACCCTTGTCGAGAATTTTTCCGCTGATGTCGGCGTTAGTTGCCACAGCAGCACCGCCCAACCGAGCATGTACAGAAAAACTGCAAGTATAGCTGAACAAGTTAAGGAAGCGCGGGCCGTTTGTATCTGCGGAGGACGGCGCAGGTTTATCGCTGGCTGGAACAGCGCCGGACATTTCACGGAACCGATTTTCTACCTCAAGGCGCACATGGCGCATGTCCAGGAAAAGCCCCGGGTTTACTGTATCCATCAAATCCACATGGAACATTGCGCGACCTTCGCGAACAACGCCAATGGCATCTTCACGCGAACCAATTACCACATCCATCGGAGCGTTTTCAAGCGAGCGTCCAGAACTCGATAGGCGTTCCTTCACGACAACACAAACGGGATTGAACTGCGCCACGACAATTTCGACAATTTCCCTTTTATTCGTGAGGAGTTCCGGCCCGAAAAACTGCACCTGGAAACGGTCGCCGAACTTGTCTATCGTGAGACCGGGAAAACCGTCTGCAGCACCATTCACAATACGGTAAGCGTCCGTGACATCAAACAGCGGAGAGCGTTTGGAAAATGCGGATTGGAGAAGTTTTTTCATTGAAATTGACTGGATCCTTCACGTTGTTCAGGATGACGCAGCAAAAATAGAAAATTCACTGGATTCCGTCGGACGTTTCACGCCCTCCAGGACAACACTTTCGTCTCTGCACAAGTGCCAAATGTTCGGCTCAGAAATAGGCTTGCAAGCAATCCTGCTTCATTCGCCGTATGCATTTGTCGTCTGTAGCGAGCTCGGCGAGCGTTCTTTCGTCTATTTATCCAGCGTCTTAATTTGATCGACGAACTCGCCCACTTCTTTGAATTCGCGATAGATGGAAGCGAAACGGACGTACGAAACGGCATCAAGTTTTTTGAGTTCCTGCATCACGAGATTGCCAATCTGATCGTAACTGACTTCGAAACTTTCGGAGGTCTGGAGCGAATTCTCGACACGCGTCACAAGCTGTTCGATATCGTCAATAGAAACCGGGCGTTTTTTACAGGAGTTCATGATACCGCGTAAAAGTTTTTCACGCTGGAACGGTTCGCGTTCACCACTGCGTTTGATAACAGTCAACGGCTGGAGTTCAATATACTCACGGGTCGTAAAGCGACGACCGCACTCGCAACATTCGCGACGGCGGCGAATCGAAGAACCGCTCACGCGGCTATCGACGACCTTGTCGTTGTCTTTCTTACAAAACGGGCAAATCATGCGTTGAATATAGCTTTTTTAAACGAAATACGACGAATATCACCATAAAATTACATTGTGAAAAAAACGGCACCGTTAGGCACCGTTTTTAAAACGTTCTTTCAAGCGCTAATTATGCATTCGCCTTCTTGAAGTCAGCGACATTCTGCGCAAACTCGGCGAGGTATTCCTTGGCGGCTGCGGCAACAGCTTCAGGCGTGTAGCCGAATTCCTTCTCGAGCACGCCAGCCGGAGCAGAAGCGCCGAAGCGTTCGAGACCGGAGACCTTGCCAAAGCCACCCACGACCTGAGCGAACAGGAGCGGAAGACCGCTGGACTTTGCAAAAACCGGAGTCCACGGAGCAATAATGCTGTCGCGGTAAGCCTTGTCCTGCTTGAGGAAGAGAGCCGGGCTGATCATGGAGACCACGCGAACGGCCTTGCCTTCGGCGCGGAGGAGTTCAGCAGCCTGGTGTTCAAGGAGCACGTCGCTTCCGTTTGCAACCAAAGTAAGTTCCGGGTTCTTGCCGGAGGCGGTGTTGTCGCTCACGATGTAGGCGCCCTTGCGGCAAGCCTTGGCGGCTTCGTAGCGGTTTTCGCCGGGGAGCGTGTTCACCACCTGGCGCGTAAGGATAAGAGCCGTCGGGCTGTCGTTGTTTTCAAAAGCCATTTCCCAGGCGGCAAGAGTTTCGTAAGCATCTGCCGGGCGGAGCACGAGCATTTCAGCCTTGCCGTTTTCCTTCGTGAGGCTTTCGAGCAAGCGAATCTGCGTTTCGTGTTCGATAGGCTGGTGCGTCGGGCCGTCTTCGCCCACGCGGAAGCTGTCGTGCGTGAACACGTACTTGACCGGGAGACCCATGAGAGCGGCCATGCGGATAGCGGGCTTCATGAAGTCGCTGAACACGAAGAACGTCGCACAAATCGGATAGAGTCCCTTCTGCAAAGCGATGCCGTTCATGATGGCGCCCATCGTGAGTTCTGCAACGCCGACCTGGACAAACGCGCCCTTAAAGTCGTTAGCGCGGAAAATACCCGTCTTGTTGAGGAACGCCTGCGTGTTGTCGGAGTTCGAAAGGTCTGCGGAACTGCAAATGATGTTGTGGAAGTTTTCGGCGAGGTAGCCAAGCACTGTACCGCTAGTGACGCGGGTAGCCACACCTTCCTTAATCGGGAGGTTCGAAAGATTGAGTGTAATGCCCTTACCAGAGAGCCATTCATTGAGCGTTGTGGACTTTTCGGCATTTGCCTTGTCCCAAGCGGCCTTGGCCTTCTTCCATTCGGCAACTTCCTTACGGAGTTCTTCGGCGCGGGCTTCGAATGCGGCCTTCACGTCATCGAACACCTGGAACGGATCGTCCGGGTTACCACCGAGGTTCTTGACCGTCGCGGTAGTAGAAGCACCGGCTGCATTGAGCGGCTGGCCGTGCGTGGAGACTTCGCCTTCGTAGCTCTTGCCGTCTTCGGCAATAGCGCCCTTGGCCATAGTAGTGTGGCCGAACACGAGCGTCGGCTTTTCCTTCTCGGCCCAGGCTTCCTTGAAAGCCTTGCGGAGTTCGGCGATGTTCCCGCCATCGCACTCGATAACGCGGAAGCCCCAGGATTCGTACTGCTTCACGAAGTCGTGGTCCATCACGTCTTCGGTCTTGCAGCTCAACTGCACCTGGTTTGCATCATAAAAGAAAATGAGATTCGAAAGCTTGAGGTGGCCGGCGATACGGCCCACGCCGTAGGCGATTTCTTCTTCGAGGCCGCCGTCAGAGACGAGACAGACCGTCTTGTGTTCGAGGATGGAACCGAAACGTTCCACCATAAAGCGTTCGGCGATGGCGGCGCCAAGCGCAATGCCGTGACCGATACCGAGCGGGCCCGAGGAGTTCTCGATACCGAGAGCGACATCGAGTTCAGGATGCCCAGGCGTACGACTGCCGAGCTGGCGGAAATCCTTCACATCATCGAGCGTGAGGCGGTTCGTGAGGACCAGTTCAGAATAGAGAAGCGGACTCATGTGCCCCGGATCCATAAAGAAACGGTCGCGAGCCATCCATTCGGCGTCGTCCGGATCGAAGCGCAAAAATTCGGCAAACAAAAGCGTAATGGCATCGGCAGCGCCCATGGCTCCACCCGGATGCCCGGACTTGGCCTTCTGCACCATTGCGGCAGAAAGAATACGGACGTTGTCAGCTGCTTTTGTAACTAACCTGTCTTCCACTTTTTTAACCTCACTTTCGAATGAAAGGGCGAAGGGCCGCCCATGAAATAAGCGACCCAAATTTAGTTTTTTTATGAACCCCTCTCAAGGTTTTAAATATAAAACTAGCTTATTTCTTTCTTTTCACGCCCGTTTTGACCAACCGGGACTCGGAATGGCCGTCCTTGAACTTGAAATCGATACGCCAGATATAGACTCCGGTACCCACCTTACGGCCTTCATCGGAACGGTTATTCCAGTGCAGGAACCCAACCTTGGCATGATTTTCATCATTGCCACGGATTTCTTCCTTCATTTCACCCTTTTCACCGAATTCCCTCGTGAACGACGCCACCACGTTCGAGTACCCGTCATAGATATTCACATAAGCCTTATAGGGCATGATACTGGCGACTCGAATCACAGAAAGCGTATCCGGGACACGGCTCCATTCATGTTTCTTTGGAGCTATCCATTCGGCCCTCGAATCCGTTCCGCTTATGGCAGGAGTAGCCACAACCTCGTACAAGTACAGGTTGCCGTTACCGCCTTCAATTTTCACCCCACCACGTCCCATAGAGTTCTTTTGGGCATCGATATAAGACGACTTGGGGTTAGTCCGGATACAATTATCCGTCATGATGTTGTGGTCTCCAAGAACAAACGACCAAACAAGGCCTGCCGAATCCTTTTTGAGCATTTTCGTAATATTCAGAGAATAATCATTTGTATCCTTGCAATCTGCCGAATAGGTGAACAATTTACGCCAAGCAGCCTTTTTCCCGCTTTCTTCCTTGCCACTATTCTTGACAGGTTCAGACATAGTAATTTCCAACGTATCCGGCGGCACATCATTCGAGCATTCCATATAGTCCTCGACCGAAATCATCCCAGGGCGTTTCACCGCCTTTACCGGAACAGCGCCGATTTTATCCTTGATTTTCACCTTTTGCGAGAAACCTCCCTTGGGCCTGGTCAACCTGAGATATGGTTCGTTCGCATCTGGGGCTGTTGCACCGTAATCAAACGGTTCCTTGATATTAGCCTCGAACCAGGAGCCTTTGCTCACCTCACGGAATTTTTTCTTGGCGATACTGCGCCATGTGCCACCCGCCTTGTTCCAATACAGGGTGTCGATTCCTTCGATTCCATCTTTGTTCTTAGCGATATAGTGAACACGGATAGAATCGGCCTTGCCGTCTTTATTGGTATCGTAAATTTCGGCATAGTCTGCGGCAATGTAATCCGAGAAGATGACTAGAGAATCCCGTTTCTTCCCCAGATTATCGCCCTTGACTTTAGCAGTGATAATGACGCGATTCTTAGTGGATTCCAAATTAAACAACGCATCGAGTCTAGAGCTTTCAAGTTCGCTCTTATCATAAGCAAAGTGGAACGTTCCTGTGTATTCAAACGTAGATGAGTAAACATCCGTTTCTATAGCTTTCACCCACAACGAATCCCCCTTATCTGTCAGCAACAACACCTTCAGAGTATCTTTGACATGAATAGACTCGCTGTACGAAGTCACTCGGATACGGAACTTGGTAGAATCACCCGTTTCAACAGAATCGAGGTCATTCTTGCCAGATTTATCCAGGAACTTGTAGCCGAATTCAACGGAATCCCTGATGATAGCTACCGTATCACGTGCATAAGTGCCGTAGAGCGGGTCCTTGTATTCAGCGACAAGTGTATCGCGGCCAGTACACGAAATTTTGCCATCGTCAATCTTGGCCTCATATTCATTCTTCGAAATGGGCTTGCGTGTTTCGTAAAAACCGGAGCTCTTTTCTACGAGTTTAATGTTGTTTTCGACATCGCCCGAAGCAAGGCACGAAAGCTTGACCTTTACCGTATCCGTCGATTTTGAGAAATCTTCCGTCACAAGAGTCAGATTCAGCTTTTCCGTTTCGCGCTCAATAGATATCACAGATTCGTCAGCATTCACAATCCTGATGGTATCCGGGACATCATCAACATAATGTTCTAAAACCACAGTATCACGCGCATAGGTGCCGTAAAGCGGGTCCACGTATTCTGCGACAAGAGTATCGCGGCCAACACACGAAATCTTACCATCATCCCTATCGGCAGGATTTTCGTTCTTCAAAATCGGTTTGAGCGTTTCGTAATAACCGGAGTGTTTTTCAACGAGGTTGATGTTCCTTTCGACATCGCCCGAAATAAGGCAGGAAAGCCTTGCCTGGACAGTATCGACTTTGTTCGTAAAATCTTCGGTCACAAGGGTCAGATTCAGCTTTTCCGTTTCGATAGAAATCCTTTCCTGCGTCGAATCCGCATTCACAATTCTGATCGTATCCGGGATATCATCAACAGCATGCTTCAGAGCCACGGTATCACGCGCATAAGTGCCGTAAAGCGGGTCCATGTATTCAGCGACAAGTGTATCGCGACCAATACACGAAATAACGCCATCGCCTTTAACAGCAGAACCATTTTCCTTTAAAATCGGGTTAGGCGTTTCAAAGTATCCGGGACGCGTTTCAACAAGATTAATGTTCCTTTCGACATCGCCCGAAACAAGGCAGGAAAGTTTCGCCTGGACCGTATCGACCGAATCCGTGAAGTCTTCGGTAACCAAGGTCAGATTCAACTTGTCCGTTTCGATTACAATCCTTTCTTCGGCAGAATTTGCATTCACAATCTTGATGATATCTGGAACATCCGCAACGATTTTCGGAGCACAAGCCGTAATCCGCGTATTCTGTTTCATAAGCCAGCGAGTCGAAGCCCCTACACCATCAACAGCACGGACGTAAAATTCAATGATTTCACGTTCAAACGCATTGGACGGAACAGACGCAGTCCAATACCCGTTAGCCTCGGTCATCGCAAGTTCTTCAAAGAGAACCGCCGTGGTATCCTTGTAGTAGAATATCGCATGATCAAGCTTATCGTCATCGGAAATCGTAAAGCGCAGCAAGCCGAAACCACCTACAGTATCGACACAAGCAAGCGAATCCATCTTGACAACGGGCACGTCGTTCTTGACAGGAATCGTATAAGGTTCTTTCGACGGGTTCGCTACCGCCGGAGTCTTCCCGGTCAAGCTATTAGAATCCGTGGCCACTACATAGAAATCTATACCCGGGTACTGTACCAAGCTATCGGGAATCACATAGCGCCACAAGCTATCGTTTTCTCGAGTCATCGTATATGATTTAAACGAGCCGTTCGACAACTTCACATTTCTGAAATAGAGCTTTACATCTGTAACTCCAGTCTTGGAATACACATAGACATCAATCGTCAGACTCTTATTTTGCGGCTGTTCAACCCCTACCAAATTCCAAGTCGAAGGAGTCAATTCGACAACAGGCGGCGGGTTGCCTTCATCCCAGTATGCCGTATCGGAAGCTGTCTTGTCCAAGAACTTCGTTTTGACTTCTACCGTGTGCGTGTCGCCGTTCCAAACAGCATCCGGGCTCTGGTAGCAAAGAACATAACGCGACTGCACTACGCTACGGATATTCGTATATATTCCCGTCAGCTGCGAGGCGCTCGGCGCTTCCGTATAGGAACCGCCTGTCGCATCCGCCAATTCCTTCAAAGTGGTATTCGTCGTCGTTTCGACGGCAATCGTATGGACATTCGTACCCAAGCTCTTTGAAAGCTCCGCCACCTGAGCGGTAGTCACGTTCTCGGACAAGTTCAAGCCATCCGAGAAGACAATCACAGCCGTCGGGTTCGTCTCGCCGACAACCTGTTCAACACCGACCTTCGCACCAGTATTGATATTCGTGGTACCGGTAGCACTAAGCCTATCCACAGCCGCTAAAAGAAGCGACTTGTCCGAAGTCATTGTTTGATGAACGGTTGTACTTGAACCACCATCAAAGCCGACAATCGCAGTCCTGTCATAAGGGCCCATTTCGTTGATAAACTGACGGATTGCTTTTTTCGCCTCCCCAATTCGGTCGTTGGTTAACATAGAGCTGCTTTCATCGACCACCAATGCAACAGATACGCCAGTGTAGCTTAGAACCGTCGTCGCTTGCGCAGACACAGAAGCACTATCCTGGAACAGGACGAAATCCGATGAATCCAAGCCCACGATTGGCCTTCCGTTCTTTTGGTCAACAACAGATACTTGAGCACAGATGCCGGGATGGTTGCTCAAGTCGAGATTTGTAATTTTCAGTTCGGGAACCGTAGTCGAATCAAAAACATAGTTGGCCCTGATATGGCTATAGTCCGATTGCGGTTCAACCCTAATTTCAGGACTTGACGGTTTGTCAATCGTTGCTGTACCGGAAACTAGGCTCCACGAATCAAATATGAACCCGCCATAAGGTATGGCATACACAGCCGTATCGACCCCCGGAGCGACATAGACATAATCCGATGGAACGGCACGTCCTCGAGTCGATTCGACAAACAAGACTCTTGGAACGATTAGCTGTGTCGTGAAGTTCTTGTTGCGAGATTCAGTCTTTACAGAGTCGGTGATAGAAATGTAATAGGTTTTACCAGGTTTTCCCTGAAGATGTATATAAGTAACACCACCATGGAGTTCATAACTACCTTCCTCAACAGAGAAACGAGAATCCGTCCCATAATACGAATATTTTCCCTGAACAGAATCCAGTTTCAACAAATAATGATTAGTATCACTTGGAGTCCAGCTAAACAAAACCGTACCCTTTTCTTTTTCGGAAAAATGGTGCGTCTGGAAATTGTAGATATCTTCTTTACTGGTAAGCTCATAAATTTCACCACGTTTAAACCGAGCCTTTACCGTCACGGATTCCGTTGCAGAAACAACCGTTTTTATGGCATTCGGATCATCAACAGTCCCTTTACCCAAATCAAACGTCCACTGGTCAAAACGGTACCCCGAATCAGCCTCGGCCGTAATAGGGTATGCCGCTCCGCTCCAGGCCGACGAATACCCCGAATCAGGCAAAGCCTTGCCATGACCATCCGTAGTCAACTTAATACCGATTTTAGACTGTGAATAGCTCACCCAGAAAGACTTCGTTGTGTCTATATAGCTACTAGCCCTCACGATATAGAACACGGAATCCCCAGCAGAAAGAGTAAGCGGATCAAACCTAGACGTTACACTAACAGTCCTTGTCACATAAGAACTAAATGCGCTTGTCGAATAGCGTTCAATAATCATCGGCATATCGACACTGGTGAAAACAAACGTATAGGAATCACTCGTCGGGGCGACAAAGGAGAACCTTACGCCATAAGTGGGCGATATTGAATAATAATTGTCAACAGGCGTATATTTTGTGGCCACATCCGTAATTTTGTAAACGGTGCCTGCAATAAAATGAGCCTTAACTGTACAATCCCCATTAGGAATGACATAAGTGGAAGCCTTTGTCGAATCGATAATCTTGCAAGAGCCCGAAACTACACTCCACTTGTTGAACTTGCTGCCAACAGTAGAAGTCGAAGCCCTTATAAGAACCGTATCTCCGGCGATGTAAGTGGAGTCGTAGTTACGGGAAGACGAACCCACATACACATACCCAACACCTGAAGTATCTGCCCGCAATTTTACAGTTTTTACAGCCCTCACCCAAACAGAATCACCTAAATAAGACTGCGTAAACTGAACAAATTGGAAATACCGTTTTTGGTCAGCATTGGCAGATACAAAAACCCGGCATTCCCCCATAGAGCAATACGTGCGGCCATAAGAGAAGAACGAAGAATCAGTCGTGTAGTTGTATATATACGCCGAGTTTTTCGTTTTCATCTGTACAACGTAGAAATCGGCTGTCGTTGTTTTCAAATAAGTACGGATGCCATAGATATTGCTCCTCGATTGCGTGCTATTATCCTTAAAGGTATAGCCCTTAAAATCTTCGGTCAATTCATAGAGCGGCAATGTCGATGTCACAGGCTTTATCAAAGCGCTTTCTTCAAGAATAAAGCTTGTCGAATAGAGAGAGGCATCAACAAACGAACCTTTTCCGGACACCACAGTCCAGTTTTTAAAATGAGCGCCGGAATCCAAGGTGGCCGTAACACTCAGGGTATCGCCCACGGCAAGCGTATCAATCCTAGTCTGTCCATCTATTTTGACGGTTCCTGCCTGGAGCACCACCACAGAAACGGAGTCGTCCCAATAAATACTCGAATAGGGAATTACGCTTGTATAGACCCTTTCTCCAGCCGAATTTGCAGCGATATTAAAGAAAGTTTTTGCCGAAGTGTTACCAACCGATCTACGGTTCGTCATAAACGTGGAATCAGCACCGTGATAACGGTACAATCCGTAAAGATTATACGGCTGGTAACGCAGCACATATACACCCGATGTCGGGGCTTCGTAACGGAACCTAATGCCACTACTGGGAGAAATTTCATAGAAATCGTTATTGGGCACATAAGTCTTCGGTTTATTAGAAATATCGATAAGCTTTGCCTCCCTACAACCCAATCTAATCTTCGTATCCGATACAATCGTATCTCGGATGCTGAACGCAGAGGAATCGCTAAACTTATGCGAGCCGCTCACAAAAGTCCAGCCATCGGGACGGTATCCTTTTTGACCATAAGCTTCAACATAGGCAACCGCATTTTTTAGATAGACTTGCGAAGATACGCTTGTAGAACACTTCGGAGAGGAGCTTTCAACAGTAAGCCTGAAGGTCGGAACCGTATCGTAGCTCATGCTGAAAGACATCAGAGAATCTCTCGTATTGCTGAATGTCACTAGATAAAAGACGGAATCCCCGGCCATAAGGGCAAGCGTATCCGAAAGAGAATCGTTTGTAGATCTGTAGAGATCGTAGTTAGAAAACGCCCCCGTCCGATAACGCCTAATGTAGCTGTATTCCGTGCTGTCTTTTTTATATTTGATGACGTACCCACCGTCTTTAGGAGCCACGAACGCGAAGCGCACCCCATTAGACGGAGAACCAGAATAGTAATGCTCCAATGGATTGTACTTTTTCGCCTCTTTCGTGATCGGATAAATTTCGCCTTCCTCAAAAACAGCACGGACCTTGCAATCGCCTTGTATAACCACGGTTGTTTGCGCTGCTTTTTCATTCGTAATAGAACAATTTCCCGAAACCTTTTCCCAATTCTTAAAACGGGTATTCGTCCTAGTGTAAGCCTTTATCGGGACAGCGTCATTGGTCGTATAAGTTGAATCGTAATTGCGGGAATATGTACCGACATAGACATAGCCGGAGCCAAGCGTATCGGCATTGACTTTGTAAGTCGTGACATTTTCGGCTTTAATGTCAAAATAATAGGAGTTGTAGCTGGCCGAACTCATTGAAACCGTAAAGTAATAGGTTTCAGCGGCCATACAATAGAACCTATAATCTAGAGTATAATATCCATACGTATAGTCAACATAACTATAAAAGGTATCGTCAGTTCCATAATAGTAAAGGTATCGATAAAACGAATCCGTTGAATATGAAGAGGATATCGAGCAGCGGCCTGTTTTTGTAGGCGTATAACTGAAACGAACAACTCCTGGACGGTCAGAATCATAGTAGTTGTCGTTTGCGCTATAAGTTTGAGCTGTTTCTGTTATCGGGAATACAGTTGAATGTTCAACTGCAGCATTGGCTAGAAATGTAAAAAAAAGAACAAACAACGTTGTCCAACGTAGCATATTAACCTCTTCCAAGCAAATTTTATCCAAAAATACAAAAATAAAACAACTTTTTTCAATTCCTTAACAAATTTTTTCTAATTTATACAGCATCATTGCAGAGACTAAATAATGAAATTATTCATAAAGAAATATATACAAACTGTATTATTCACTCTTTGTATCGTCAGTACGGCCAACGCATTGGAATTTCGACCACTAGTCCAATATGAATTTTCCACAGATGTCACCGTCAAAAAAGATGTCGAAGATGTCAAGGAAGAAAGGGAATGGAACTCCGACTTTGTGATTGTTGGTGGATTCGAAATGCTCTTTTTGGCAGAATTTGCGCCTATTCGCTATGCTTTCGGTCTCGGTTTCAAGAGCGCCCAGAAAGAAGATAGCCACGAAATCACGCCCGCGTTCTTGCCAGTTTGGGGTAGAATTTCCTTTGGAGCGTATCATAAAGAATGGTCTGTCATTCCATATGTAACAACAAGAGTGGGAACAATGGCTCCCCTGACAAATGACGGAAGTTGGTGGGAACGTCCATTCCATTATTTTGCAAATGTCGGCGTCGGAATTCTTTTGCCATACCATTTCGGTCTCGAAGTGAACTACAACTACTCCTCCGTGCGAAAATCGTTTAGCGACCGCGATACCATGTTCCGCGTTTCTGCAGGCCGCCTAGGGCTCCAGCTCTCGGTAGGTTTCGAACTGACGCACGAAAGAAAAAACAAGGTTGAATAGATAATTTCGCTTTATTTATATTTAACTCATGAAATCTTTTATTAATCAACTACTCAAGAATATGGCCCACCCCGGAACAATCGTGGGCCTTGTTGTTTCAATCGCCATTCCCTTCCTGATATACCTTGCGCCAAACATAAAGCACAGGGATACCATCCAACAACTGGACCTGAACCTCCCCCTCCCACTTTTTGGAGTCCAGCTCATTGCAGGAATCATACTTTTCTGCCTTTTGAGCAAGGACTTCAGGGAATGGATTAAGGGTATCCTCCCCGAAAAATCCGTGAGCATCATGGTGCTCGTGTTTGCGGTCGCGGTATCTATCTTCGCAGGGACGCAAATCGAAGCCCGCCACCGCGTGCAGAGCGACGAGAGCGTGTTCATGTCCGTCGCCCAGAACATGTATTACAATCACGAATCGGGTACCTGTAACCAGGGCGAATTCGAAAATGGCGGACTCACTTGCAAATCGACCTCCAACAGTTTCAAGACTAAAGGGCTATCGTTCCTCTACTATCTCGGCATGCCGCTGTTCGGCACGGACCTCCGCTGGATTTTCACAGCCGAGTTCGCGATGTTGCCACTCTCCTTCTTGCTCATGTTCCTTGCGATAGTCGCTTGGACCAGACAGCCGCTCCTGGCCTTTTTTGCGTCGCTCCTCATGGCTCTACAACCGACAGTCCTGTTCCAGTTCCGCGCCATGTCCGTCGAGCCACTCTACATTTTCCTCTCCGCGCTTTCGCTCCTTGTATTCAAGTGGGCCTACGACAAAAACACCGTCAAGCACTGGGCGCTTCTCGCCCTCATTCTCGCTTTCTTTGCGCAGACCCGTCAAGAAACCATCTTCTGCCTTTTTGCATTCATCCTATTCGCGCTCCCGAAACTTTTCGACCAAAAAAGCAGCAAGGCTCCCGTTTTCTTCGTCACGCTTTCGTTCTTCTCGGTTCCGGTGCTCCTCACCATCAGCTACTTCCAGGGATTCGGATTCCAGGGTGGCGAGTTCCAGGCGCACGGGCATTTCTTTGAAGACCTCGCCAAGAACTGGGAAGTGATGACCAAGCCACTCAAGAGCAACGGAGAACTCGAGAACCCGTTCCTCAGCTACTTTAACTACCTGTTCGCTCTCGGCGCTATTTACCTTGTATTCCGCGCCATCAACGATGCCCGGAAAAAAGATTTCTATTACCTCAAGATTCTCGCATTCCTGCTTTTGTACCATCTCCAGACATACGTGATTCTCGAAAACGTTTCTGGCGATTTCAGCATCGAAATCAACCAGCGCTACAGCCTCGTGATGCTCCCGTCGATGGCCTTTGTCGCAGCCCTCCCCATCACGCACATGGTCCAGTATTTTGTGACCCCGACCGGGAGCACGGAACAGAACGGCAAAAACGCCATTATTGCCATGCTGATTGTCGCGCTCGCCTTTACAGGCTGGACGTTCCATTACAAAAAAGACTTTAACAATAACATCATGTACAACCGCAATCACTTGACCATCGAAGAACACGAAATTCTCGGATGGCTCAAGGAACAGCCGAAGGCGGACCGCTTCTTTATTTACGGTCGTCCATGGCACTTCGTCGGTTACGGCATATCGTCTATCCATTACGACAACGCACGCCAGATGAGCGATTCCCAGATGAAAGACCTCATCGAAAAGTACAAGGGCGAAGTCTATTACATCCGTGGACTAGACTGCTGGGACAGCCAAACGTACCATAAGAAGGCTGTGGAACACCGCATTGCATCGACCTGCGACGTGTTCGAGCGCGAGATGGACATGACCGGCATCAAGAACATCTTGATTACGAACAACTACTGGGTTCAAATCGCAAAGTTCAACGGCCGCAAGAACTACAATCCCGAAAAAATTATTACGACAAGCAACTTGGAAATCATTCCCGCTGATTCGGCAGAAACCAAGGTCAACGCATTGAGAATAAAATATGACCTCAAGCAAAAAGGCAAGGCCACAGCCAATTGGGTTTTCGCACTCAGCCTAAATGACGAGCCGATTACCGTTACACCTTACCTTTCCAATTCGTACAGCAACGAAATCAACGTCGAAAAATTGCAACCGGGATTCAACCAAGTGCACTATGTCGTAAAAGACATGGCAACCAAGAGCAATGTAGCCGACATTTCAAAATTCTTCTTTCACGAAGTCAACGGTGTTATCGCTCTCACCGACTTTCCCATCGAGAGCCACCAGCAAGAATGGGGCAAGATGCACAAGAACGAAAGCATTGATGGCAACAAGTTCAACGTGAACGGTCAACGCTATGCAAATGGTTTTGGCATTCACGCATCTTCCACGACGGTTTTCAACATCGACAAGAAATTCTCGAAAATCAAGTTCTACGCCGGACTTGATGATGAATCACTGTGTAGCGAAGGCGTAGCCATCGAAATTCTCGGTGACGGGAAAACACTTACAAAGACCCCGTTCTTTAAGAATGGAGAACTCCAAAAGATTGAAGCGGACATTACCGGAGTACAGAAACTGGCCATCAAGACAACACCCAAGGAAAGTATTAACTGCGCCCACATCGATATACTTAACCCGGTATTAATGCCTTGATTAGAAGAGAGAAACATGCTTTTATCAGTAATCATTCCTGTTTTTAACGAAGAAGAAATTGTCGCGGAAACATTCCGCGTCCTAGAAGAAGAGCTCAAGGACATTGAGCACGAACTCATTTTCGTAAACGACGGTTCCAAAGACCGCACTCGCGAAATCCTAGAAGAACTGCTCCCGACAACGCCGAACAACAAGGTTATCAACTTCAGCCGTAACTTCGGGCACCAGGCGGCATTCAGCGCCGGTCTCGACCACGCTCAGGGCGATGCCGTCGTGATTATTGACGGAGATTTGCAAGATCCGCCAAGTCTCATCCCGGTAATGATGGAAAAATGGCGTGAAGGCTACCAAGTCGTCTATGCCCAGCGCAACAAGCGCAAAGGCGAAACACTCTTCAAACGCTTTACGGCGTTCTGCTTCTACCGATTGATTGGCAGACTCACAAGTATCGACATTCCGCCTGACACCGGTGACTTTAGACTCATGGACCGTTGCGTTGTCGATCAGCTCAAGAACCTGCCGGAACGCAGTCGTTTCTTGCGCGGGCTAGTGTGCTGGGTAGGCTTCAAAAAGATTGGCGTCAAGTACGACCGCGCCGAACGCACCGCAGGCACGTCGAAGTATCCGCTCAAGAAAATGATGCGACTTGCATTCGACGGTATCACTGGATTCAGTTCCGCTCCGCTCAAAATCAGTTTTTACCTGGGACTTATAGCAACGATTGTCGGTTTCGGCGTGTTCGTCTGGTCGATTCTCGAAAAGTTCCTCTCCCCTGCGACAACGGTTCCCGGCTGGGCATCGCTCATGACCGCCATCGTGTTCTTTGCCGGCGTGCAACTTCTGACTATCGGCATCCTCGGCGAATACATCGGCCGCATCTATGACGAAGTCAAGCAGCGCCCGCTGTACATCGAAGACAAGAAATAATTCGGATTTCGAATTTCGGTTTTCGAATTTCGGAATTAACGCATTTAGTATTGTCATTCCCGATTTAATCGGGAATCTCCTTGCTAGGAATTTTTTAAGTTAAAGGAGGCGCGCACATTTGCGGGCATGACAATACAAAAGTGAATATAGAGTAATTACTGAACTTAACTATGAAAAACAAGCTTTTCGTTATGAGTGCCGCCAGCGGCGCAGGCAAGACCACTCTCAAGGATCTTGTCATCAAGGACTTTCCGGACATCAAGTATTCCATCTCCGCAACAACACGCAAACCGCGTGAAGGCGAAATAGACGGAGTCCACTACTTCTTCAAGACCAAGGAAGAATTCGAGCAGATGATCAAGGACAACGCTCTGGTCGAATACAATCTGGTTCACGGCAACTACTACGGAACACCCAAGAGCTTTGTCGAGAAGACCCTCGCCGAAGGAAACCGTGTGCTGTTCGACATCGATGTTTTCGGGAAAATCAACTTCGACAAGGTCTATCCTGACGCAACAGGCATTTTCATTATGCCTCCGAGTGATGAAGAACTGGAACGCCGTCTCCGCGGACGCGGCACCGACAGCGAAGAAGTTATCCAGCTCCGTCTCGCAAACGCCAAGAAGGAAATCGAATTTGCAAAGACCAAGGGCAAGTACGAATACACGATTATCAATGACGACTTGCAAAAAGCAGCAGACGAACTCCGTGCAATACTAAGGCAGAAATAAAATTCGTCTGAGTCAATTTCAGCAATAAAAAAAGGCAATCCGCACAAAAGCGAATTGCCCTTTTATTTTACAAATAAATTCTAGAAAGCGAAAGCAAGCGCAACACCGCCCTGCACAGTAGGCACAAGTTCAATCTTGAATGCAGACTCGGCACTCAAACTCTTGTTGTAAATTTCAATCGCCGAATCCGTGTAATTACCGGAAATATATCCCAGCAAAAGAGCTATTCCGACAACGCCCACACCGCCTAATGTAAGCGGCATGCCATAATCTTCACCTCTAATCCATGCCACAACTCCATAACCCACAGCAAAACCGCCGACACCACCCAAAATCAGGCCCGGATAATAGAATATTCTTCCTGTACCATATTCGTCCGCAGCTTCAGGATTAGAATTCAACGCAGCGACAACAGCTTCGGGAGGCACCTCCGTTTCACCGATAAACCACTTCTTTTCGACATGCGCAATTTTTCCCTTTTGCGACTTGCTAAGTTGCGCAGATTCACTTGCTGCCGATACGTTATCATCAGACGCATAGCTATCAAAAGAACTATTTTGAGCAATAGCCGAGCCCAAAAGCATCATTAGAGAAAGAAAAAAGATTGAAATTGAGGTACGCATAAAATCTCCTATAAAAATAGACTGTTCTAAATATAAGTAAAAATTTAGAATTTAATCCTTTTTTCTAATATTTCTTTTCGAGCACTGCAGTATGGAGACAATTAATAATGATAAGACAAACAGTAAGCAACTTGATTGCCATATTTCAAGTGCTGATAAGGAAAAAGCTTTCATCTATTATAAAACAGTGTTGGAATTTATTGATAGGTTTGGGTGACGAAAAAAAGCCCTTTACAAGAACCAAGGCTTACCAATCAATTAACTCTGAATACGAGTCCTTCATTGCTGAATACAAGAAAAATAAAAACTGTTACAAAGTTACTTCAAATTCAAAAAAAACAAAATTGACCGAAATTGTATTGCTGACAAGGACCTACAACCTCCAAGATTTAAAGGATTGGCTCCATTGGCACCTAGATATTATAGGATTTGACTGCGTCCACATTTTTGACAATGAAAGTTTAGTAGATATTAAACCTTTATGTGACAACTATGGTTCTAGAGTCACTTATGAAAAAATCAAAGGTTTCCCGGATCAATACGCCCTGTATAATCGTTATATAAATAACGAAAGTCCCGCATGGTGGGTTCTGCCAATTGATGACGATGAATTCGTTTATATAGGCAAACAATTTAATCACAATGTGTCCGAATTGTTATTGTCTTTAAGCGATAAATGGCAAGATATGGTCAAACTCAGCATCGGATGGCGAAACATGTTTCCTGTTGAATTCACCCAGATTCGTACAAAGTCTCTTATTGAAAATGCTACGGGATGGTCTGATGAAGCATGTAGTGAATTACAGAGCATATGGAGACAGGACAATCGCTGGATAAAGACTTTTGTCAAAACAAGTTTCCCATGGTATTGGGGAATACCCTATAATTCCGGGCACAACCCCACCATGAATAATGGATTTTTGATAAACGCACGAACAATAGATGGCAGATTTTTATCCCAAGATTACGCAAAATCTTACATCAACAATGACAATTTATTCATAGCACATTTCCAATACAAGTCTAACGAAGAATGGATAATGAAGTGTAAAAACAGGCCATCTCCCGCAAACAAGACATTCAACAAGAACAAGCCTGAAGTCTATAGCAAACTATACGAATACAAAGACCGTTTTAAAACATTTGACGGTTTAGCTAAATTATGGTCCATACGGCAATAATGTTATACACTATAACATATCTAACTTGCAAGTTCATCCCCAATAAGGTATATTCAAGGTAGATTCTAATCAAGAAGCGAAATGAAAATCTACTATCACCTCCCCGGACTTTTTGAATTTTACGATCTGTACAAGGCGTTTTTGCCGCTATTTCGCGAGCACCGGGAATATTTTTACGACTGGTGCAAAATCGGTTCTATTTACGGGGCGCCAATCGACTGCATCTGGGGAGGCGGACGCGTCGGTTTCGGAGATGCAGAGCCACAAAAAGTCGCGAAACTCATGAAGGAATACGGAATTTCTGCACGGCTCACATTCAGCAATTCATTGATTCGCGAAGAACACCTCGCCGATAGAAAGTGCAATAAGCTGTGCGAATTGTTTGAAATTGGCAATGCATCTATGGACGGAGCAACGTCCGATGGAGGCATCGCAAGCCAAGGCAAAGGCGAGAATCCCGATGCAAAAGAAACGTGCGCAGTTCAAAATGGCATCATCATTCATTCCGACCTGTTACTGAATTACATCAAAACCAAATACCCCAATTATTACTTTGTCTCCTCGACAACAAAAGTCATCACAAACTTCGAGCAGTTCAAAGCAGAGCTGAACCGCGAAGAATTCCGCTATGTGGTGCCGGACTTTCGCCTGAACAAGCAATTTGACAAATTGAATGCTCTCACAGATGCGCAAAAGCAAAAGGTCGAATTTTTGTGCAATGAATGCTGCTGGTTCGGATGCCCCGACCGCAAAAAATGCTACGAGAATGTGAGCCAGAAAAGCCTCGGCGAAAAATGCGAAGACCACGAATGCGTCTCGCCCACCGCCCAGAGGGGCTACCGCTTTTCCGACGCCATGAAGAATCCAGGCTTCATCGGAATTGACGACATCCGGAACGTGTACGCACCCGCAGGGTTCCGACATTTCAAAATTGAAGGCCGCAGCCTCGGCAGCGCACTCATTTTGGAATTTCTACTTTATTACATGACAAAGCCCGAGCACCAACTAAAAATCCGCGAAGAAATTTATCTGGATAGCACGTTGGATTTATTCTAAACGGAAAAATTATGGAACCGACATACGCATTTTTCATGACTATTGTAAAACTTGTACTTATTATCATTTTTGCAATAATTCCATTTTTATTTGGTGTATTTTCCAACATTTCCACCAAGTTCCACAAAGTATTTTTTATTGCCGGAAGAATCATTTCTATTCTGCTAGCCATTTCTATTGCGGCAGGTCTTTCTGTCGGAATAGTTTTTGTCACTGAAAATGCATTCGAAGCGCGACCATCCTACATTTACGCATGCTACTTTTGCGGGCTGATCACAGCATTCATTCCCTTATCTATATTTCACTTTACTACATGCAAAAAAACAAAAAAGCAAAGAACATGTTATCTCGCCCTCTCGTTTATTGCATTTTTTGTAATCCTTTCAGGTTTTGAATTTCTATACAATCGTGCTTTGGGGTTCGTTTTTCAAACGGAACGAGAAGAACAATCCATAAATGAATTTTATACAGACCACCCAGAAGCCGATAAAAACAGTGACATCAACGTATTCGCATCACTTAGTGCAGGCATTGAATGGCTTACCGTGAATATCTCCGTATATAAAGATTCTATCACACTAAAGACAATAGAAAGCAATTATATTGGCGACGGCAAATCGGAAATTGATTCATGTTATCGCAATGATTTGCCTCCAGACTTGACTCAAGACATCATTGAAGAAATCACTTATTATCAACAAGAGACCGATTATAGCCCTTTTGCAGATGCGTGCCTTCATCCACACGCATCTATTGAGCTTGCTAATAACAAAAACGCAACAACGATAAAATTAGACCTTCCAGACATTGATGAATATCATCCCAACGCCCAGCGTTTAGCAAAGAAAATCAAGAGCCTTGCAAAAGATTCAAAAATAAATCCGACAAAAGGTTGTTCCAATTAATTTCAAGCATTAAAAAAACATGCAAAAAATGAAACCCGCAAAGAGAATTTTCATGGCTATCTTAATTATCATCGCCGCCATCATTTTGCTTTTGGCAATTTGGTTCAACATTCCCTATTCGTCCGTCAAAACGCAGTTTCAGAACGATGTTGAAGCAAGGTTGCAAAGAGCCGTGACTCACACAAACGTAAACACCGACAGTTCCGTCGCACCCGCCGGAACGCTTAATTCCGCGGACATCGCAAACTTCCCACCTCTCATCCAAAAATATCTAGAAACGTGCGGCTACATCGACAGCGAAAGACGATTGCACTTAACCATGGAATACAAAGATGTCGATTTTGGCATGGGCGTAAACAAGCCGCGACTCAAAATCGACTATACGCATGTAGATTTTGCCGATTCGCCCGACAGGCTCGCGTTCATCGACAGCAAAATGTTCGGCATCCCGTTCCAAGGCTACGATTATTACATGAACGGCAAAGGCGGCATGAAGGGCGTCCTCGCGAAACTCATCACGCTATTCGACCAGACCGGCCCTGCAATGGACAAGGCTTGCCTCATCACCTATCTCGCCGAAGCTCTCTTTTTGCCAGAAACACTCTTGAAAGATTTCATCACGTTCAAGCAAATTGACGAGCACTCCGTAGAAGCTACAATTACAAACAAAGGCGTAACTGCAACCGGCATTTTCCACTTCAACGACGCTTACGAAATGACCTCGTTTACAACAAATGACCGCGGTCAAATTTCACCCGACGGCACTATCGAATACACCCCGTGGGAAGCGCAATGCGAGAATTACAAGGAATACTCGGACGGTATCAAGCGCCCGACCGTTTTCCGCGCCGTGTGGAAAAACAAAGACAGCGACTTCGTCTATTTTGACGGGAAAATTAGCAAAGTGAACGGAGCCATCAGTCATTAACATTTTATAGGGACTTTTTTTCAGCAATAATGTTTTACCCCACCTAAACTCCCACGGCAAATTGCCAAAAGTATAAATTATGAGTAAGTTTAACAAGAGGCATATATTGGACGAAGGAAAACTATAATGGGAGCTTATATAAATCATACAAACTTAGTTCATGTAACGAACGAGACACGGACTGACGGTTGTTTCGAGTTGCTCGGGTATAAGGACATTGGTGACCAAGTGATCCGTGAAATCGCTGACAACAAGAAAATTGAACGTATTCAGATTTCAAGCTTGTTGCCAGACGAAGCTTACCAGAAAATAGACGAGATTCTTTCATTACGACCAGACATCACTTTCAGGCTTTTTGGTTTTTATGATGAAGATAAAGTAGATATTTCGTTCCTTTTGAAAATGCCTCATCTGAAAAACCTTTGTATCGACTGTATAGATTTCAGAAATGATCAACAAAAGATTAATTTTGATGTGCTGGCCCGATTGCGATTAAAACAATTTTATATCGATTGTTTTGATTTGAGAAACTACGAATTCATCAAATATCTTTCAGACGATTTGGAAGATTTGCTCATTACAGCTGATACGATGGGACCGGGAATCGTATTTGACTGCGCATGGCTTCTGAAATATGTAAACCTGAAAAGTTTGTGGCTAGGCAAGAAAGCGAAAAAGAATATTGATTTGTTGAGTCAACTTCCTAAGCTCAAGGAATTGTCTTTAAGGGGTATCAAAATTACAGATTTTTCATTCCTTCATAAGATGAATCTGGAAAAACTGGCACTTCTTTGGAATTCAAATAACGACTTGCATGAATTGGCAAAACTTAAGAATCTTCATGAGATAGAACTTTGGCGAATAAATAAGCTGGACGACATTTCATTCCTTGAAGATATGACGAACCTTGAGATCATAAGACTACAGGATCTTAAGCACGTTACCAGTCTTCCAGATTTAAGCAAGCTCACGAAGCTCAAAAAAATAGTCCTCAACGATACCGGTATCGATATGAAATCATTACCTGACAGTATTAAGCCCTATTGCGCCTCTTATTGAGCGGAGAAAAAAGTCAAAAATCATCCGCAGTTCGCCCCCTTGCACTACAGTAGAGCGACAATATATATTTGTGAAAAGTTCACAAGTAGGCATCAATATGTCCAAAAGCCATCGAAAATCGTATCGTTCTACAATCTGCATGGTTTCTTTAAAAAGCATGCGACAATGGAAAAGCGATTCTACGCAAATTCGCCGTTCAAGAGAAAAAGCAGAACTAAAAAAAATTGACCCCAAAGCTCCAGAAGAAGCACAAGGAAATTGCAACATAAAATACCAAAAAAGCAAAAAAATTTCTGATTGGTCAGGGCCACATGACGGATATTGGTTTTATCCCGATGCAAAGAAATATGCAGCAACGCAAGAAAAGCCATGGCATATAATGGACAAATAGATAACTTTTTTATACATTCCCCACAAAAAAAGAAGCCAAACATGAGTACATTTTACAGATTCTACAAAGGTGAAGATGTATGTCCTAGTGATTTGCTACCAGAAGAAGCACGCTTATGGAATGCAGAACGAGTCTTTGAGCAAAATTTTAAAAGTTCCGATTCTTCTGATTGGTACGCTTTTTTCAAAGACTACGAAATTAATGGAGATAATGCGGGTGAAATTTTCATTAAGACCTTAAATGAGGCCGAGCACGACAAACCCTCGAAATCCAGCAAAGAATGGATTTTTAAACTATGGCTTGAAACCTATTTATTCGTTGATAAATTTCCGTCTGAAAAATGGGTAAAAACATATCTAAAGTCAGAATCAGAAGGCTACAACTCCGTGTGACATTTTTTGCCATTTGAATTTATTATATTCAAGAACATGATCAACACGCAGAAAAAGATGACTGAGAAAGAAAAGAAAGCAGCCGCCAAGGCTTTTGTAGAACGCTGGTCCAGCAAGGGCTACGAGAAAGGTGAATGCCAAAAATTTTGGCTTGACCTACTATGCAATGTGTTTAACGTGCAGGATTTCGCAGAATTCATCTTTTTCGAAGAACAAGTCAAAGAACGTCTCCAAGGTAAAACGATCACTAATTTTATAGACGCCTACATTCCTTCGACGCGCGTGATGATCGAACAAAAATCCAGCGACAAGGACTTGCGTAAGCCGATAAAGCAAAGTGACGGCCGATATTTGACGCCTTATCAGCAAGCAAAGAAGTATGTGGCAGATTTGCCGCTGAGCCAGCACCCCAAATGGATTATCTCATGCAATTTTACGGAATTTCTGATATACGACATGGAGCATCCAAGCGGAGAACCCAAACAGATTTTATTGAAAAATTTGGGTAAAGAATACCACCGCTTGAATTTCTTGGTGGATGCTCGCAGCGAAAACATTAAACGAGAAGTCGAAGTTTCCATCAAGGCCGGTGAAATCGTTGGAAAAATTTACGATGCATTATTGCCCGAATTTGGCAAAAATCCAACAGCGGCAGACCTACACGCACTGAACGTCTTGTGCGTACGCCTCGTCTTTTGCCTTTACGCTGAAGACGCAGGGATTTTCAAAAAAGAGCAGTTTTATAGCTATCTCAAGAGTTTCCGTGCCGAAAATATGCGCGTTGCACTCCGTGAACTTTTCCACGTTCTTGACACAAAACCCCAGAACCGCGACCGCTTTATGGAAGAAAAGCTTGCGGATTTTCCTTACGTAAACGGATCGTTATTCCACGAAAAAGAAGGCGAAACGATCCCGCCCATTTCAGAAAAGACCGCCGAAATTATTTTGACACATGGAAGTTTGGACTTTGACTGGTCTGAAATCAGCCCTACGATTTTCGGTGCAGTTTTTGAAAGTACGTTGAACCCCGCAACCCGCAGAAGCGGCGGAATGCACTATACCAGCATTGAAAACATCCATAAAGTCATCGATCCACTATTTTTGAACGATTTAAACGCAGAATTTTCAACAATTTGCGAAACAAAGACTGCCAAAATTCGCAACGAAAAATTGGAGAATTTCCAAAAGAAACTTGGTTCACTCAAATTTTTGGACCCAGCCTGTGGTTCCGGTAATTTTCTTACAGAAACCTACGCAAGCCTTCGTAAGCTAGAAAACAAATGTGTTCAACTTCGTCTCGGTTCAGACCCCGCATTTGACGTGTATGGAGACGAATTCAAGCCTCAAGTGAATATCAATCAGTTCTACGGCATTGAAATCAACGACTTTGCGGTAAATGTAGCCAAGGCGGCACTTTGGATTGCCGAGAACCAAATGATGGAAGAAACCTCACAAATACTCCACCGCAATTTGGAATTTTTGCCACTCAAGACCAACGCAACCATCGTCGAAGGCAACGCCCTAAAGATGGATTGGGAATATTTGCAAGAGAGCAATCCCGAACTCACTCTGTGGGCAAATAAGGTCAATGTAGTT
This sequence comes from uncultured Fibrobacter sp., assembly GCA_946415675.1. GTDB lineage: Bacteria > Fibrobacterota > Fibrobacteria > Fibrobacterales > Fibrobacteraceae > Fibrobacter. Next base: position 60,353 of record CAMKTL010000004.1, on the reverse strand, counting down.
TCTCCCAAAGATATTGATCCGAAGAAAATGATTCTTGCCGAACCAGGAAAACACTACGATGCCGTAACTGTTGTAACAGAAGACTTGCACATCGGAAAAACAACAGAACAACCTTGCAAGAAAAATCATTACGATTACTTAATCAGTAATCCGCCGTTTGTGGGATATGGTCTACAAACCAAAGAACAAAAACAAGAAACTCTAGACATTTTCGTTGATAAAAAAGGCAAGTCCTACAGTTCAGCTGGCAAAATTGACTATGTTGCCAACTGGTATTTCAAAGCAGCAAAATTGATTCAAGGAACAAATACAAAATGTGCCTTTGTTTCCACAAACAGCATCACACAAGGTGAACAAGTTGCAGGCATTTGGAAACCTCTTTTTGACAGGTTTAAGTTACAAATTGATTTTGCTTACCGAACATTCCGTTGGGACAGCGAATCCGAGCAAAAAGCACACGTTCATTGCGTAATTATAGGCTTTTCGGCAAACGATACTCCGCAACACCCCAAACGAATTTACCTTGCCAACGGGAAAACCTGCGAAGCAAAATCTATCAATCCCTATTTGATGGACGCACCGAACATTTTTGTAGAAAGTCGAAAAAATCCGCTGTGTAACGTTCCTTTAATGACAACAGGCAACCGTCCTGCCGATGGTGGACATCTCATTATCGAAGCGAATGAATACGAAGATTTCATCAGCAAAGAACCCAATGCAAAGCCTTTCATCAAACGTCTTATCGGTTCTGAAGAGTTCATCAATAACAAACCACGTTACTGTTTATGGCTTGTCGATGCAACTCCAGCACAAATCAAAGGGATGCGTGAAATTTACAAGCGCGTTCAGGCTTGCAAGCTTGACAGAGAAAATTCTCCCGATGCAGGGCGGCAGAAGCTAGCTTTAAGACCTGCTCTTTTCCGAGAAACAAACAATCCCGAAAACTATATCGTCGTGCCAGCAGTTTCATCAGAAAAACGTCGTTACATTCCAATAGGAATGCTTGATAAAAATACAATTCCGACAAACCTCGTCACAATTATCCCCGATGCAACACTTTATCATTTCGGCATTCTCACTTCCTGTGTTCACATGGCATGGATGCGCACCGTTAGCGGTAAACTAGAAAGCCGTTATCGCTACAGCAAAGACATCGTTTACAACAACTTTCCGTGGTGCAATCCGACTGATGCACAAAAAGCAACTATTGAAAAAACAGCACAAACAATTCTTGACATACGTGCAAAGTATACTGACAGCAGTCTTGCCGATCTTTACGACGAGTTGACAATGCCCACAGACCTTCGCAATGCCCATACAGACAATGACAGGGCTGTTATAGAAGCCTACGGATTTAACACAAAGATGACTGAAGAGGAGATTGTTGTAGAACTTTTCAGACTCTATCAAGCACTACTTGGAAAAGAATCATAAAAGCAAAAAAATCTGCAACGCAAGAAAAGCCATGGCATATAATTGGCAAATAGGTTTTCCCATTTCAAGCAAAAATAGATATATTAAATCTAGGGAAACTTTGCTTATGTTCATGTTGCGTCGTTTTTTTCTACTTGCCGGAGCAGCCGCAGTATTCCTATTTACGGGCTGCTCAAATCCCATTTATAGGCAAGGCAATTTGACTCAAGGAACATTCGAGGCGAACGTCCCTGAAAATTTCTCCGGCATCGGCAAAGAACTTGCACGCAATTCCTCAATCAAAGGTTTTTCTTTATCCTTGGACTATACGACGTCTAAAGAAATGAAAATGAGGAACGTAGAAAACGCAAAACTCAAAGAAAGCGACTACGATCCACTCATTTCTGGAAGCGATGGTGATTACACGATTATGTCCGAAACAAAGATAAAGGATTTTAGGTACAAGCGTAACCGTTTTCCTGTTTCTTTCGCATTCACGCATCTATTCAAAGCAAATGAAACCGACTTCACATGGGGATATTCCATCGGCTTGGATCCGGGGCTCTACGCACGTATTGCTGGAGGGATAAACAAGAAGCATTTCGAAGTCGGAGCCTATTTAGATATCGAGTTTGTAAACTTTGGAGATGTCGATTTCGCTTATTACGAGTGTACTTCACATACAAAAGAAAAAGGTTGCTTAAACACCTCCGAAGAAAAACATTTTAAAGAAAAAAATGTAAGGCAATCTCGTCTCGGCGGCGGATTCTATGTATCATTCTATATGCACGGTTTCGCTTTGTCTTATGCTCCATTTATTTATGTTCCCGCCAGTTTGCAGGCATACGATTTAGAAGAATCGCATGAACATGAAACGACCATCTACGACGGTTTCCATACTCGCGTCGATCAACCCTTTATACTCAGCCAGTACATCGGGATTTCCAAATGGATAACCGACCATTGGAAATTATCCCTAGGAAGTTCATTACTTAGCAATATGTATCTCGATGACGTCTATCTTACCGTCAATTCGTCTTTGGGCTATTGGTTCTAGGATGCCGAAGGCATCAATCTAGATGACGAATCAGATACTAAACTTTATTCAAATTCAACTTTGATTTCGACACCGGCGACCCACGGCTTTGCGGCATTGAGAATCGGAGCAAGAACCTTACGCACAGCCGAAAGATTTTGAGTTTTGACGTAAAGTTTGGCCCAATAAACATTCTGCACTTTCGGGACAAAAGCATCGACAGGTCCAAGGACTGTCAAGGCAGATTCCTTGCGCAGAATGCCTTCAAGGCGTTTCACCGTATTGCGAAGAAGCGATTCATCTCGCGAACCGCAACTGATTTCGACAAGTTTGCAGAATGGCGGATAAAAAGCCATTTGACGGTTTGTAGATTCAAGGTTGGCAAAACCTTCGAAATCATGATGAATAGCGTACTGCATCACAGGTTCTGCCGGATTGAGCGTCTGGATGAACACGCGACCGCCTCCCCCAGCGCGCCCCGCACGGCCTGCCGTCTGGCTCAACAATTGAAACAATTTTTCAGTCGAACGGAAATCGGGAACGCCAAGCCCGGAATCGGCCCCGACAATTCCAACAAGCTTAACGCCCGGAAAGTCATGCCCTTTCGCGACCATCTGCGTTCCGAGCAAAACGTTGTATTCACGGTTCCTGAACGATGTCAAGATTTTTTCGACAGCCCCCACGTTCTGCGTCGTATCGCGGTCCATGCGAATCACCTTGGCATCGGCAATCCACTCTTGAATTTCTTCTTCGAGTTTTTCAATGGCGCCACCGACAAACTCATACGTATCCGCACCGCATGACGGGCACGGCGTATCAACAGGATACAGCGTTGCGCAATAATGACACAGCAACGCATGATACTGTTTATGATACACCAGCGGAATGTGGCAATGTTTGCAATAAAGCGTCTCGCCGCATTTAGAACAAACTCTTATCTTGGAGTACCCGCGGCGGTTCATGAGAATAACCGCCTGGTTTCCACTTGCAATACATTCCGAAAGAGCATCGCGCAAAGCAGGCGACATGAGGACGTCTTTCTGTTGGCGCACCTTCCCCATATCGACAACCGTCACCTCAGGAAGCGGAGATGATGTCGCACGTTTCTTGAGCGTCAAGAGCTTGAGGTTCCCAGCCTTCGCATTGCGGTATGTTTCAAGGCAAGGCGTCGCACTGCCAAGCACGACAAGCGCCCCGTGCTTTTGCGCCAAGTGGAACGCCAGGTCGCGTGTATGGTAACGCGGAGCCGGGTCCTGTTGTTTAAACGAGGAGTCGTGTTCTTCATCTAGAATAACGACATCGAATTCGAACGGCGAAAGAATCGCACTGCGCGTTCCGAGCACAACCTTGGCAGAACCATCCAGTACAGACAAATAACCTTCGCGTTTTTTGGGCGCCGACAAAGCCGAATGCAGCACGACCACGGGAATCTTCAGGTAATCCGCGAACCGGGCCGCCGTCTGAGGAGTAAGCCCAATTTCCGGCACTAGAATCAACACGCGTTTATCGCGCTTGAGCGCCTCCCGCACAAGTTCTTGATAAACTCTCGTCTTACCGCTACCAGTAACACCATGCAAGAGCGTTGCCCGGAAACCATCCTTGTCCAAATCTTCCACAAGACTGGCAAGCGCCGTCCCCTGTTCGTCTGTCAAGGGGGGCAAGTCCGAACCGACCGCCATTTCGGGTCCATCCGGCAAAGCCTCGCCCCGAGGTTCAGCGTTTTTTTCGGCAAACAACGCATCGAGGTACTTGTCAAAATCGGCGGGCCAAAACACGTTCAAAGTGCGCATGGGCGTGCTTACATAATACTTAGCGACCCACTCCAACGATTCCATATAACGTTCGGAAAAAACGTAACCCGACTCGTGCGAACACGCATAGCGGACATCAAAATCCGGTTTTTCTCCATGGACTCGGCTCACTAAGGCCAAAGTCGGCTTGCGGCGGGCGAGCTGAACCCAGACGACGCTCCCTCGGACAATTTTTGCACCTTCTGGCACTCCATAAGTGAAAATCGAAGGAGCCAAAGGGATATAAACTTCGCAAAAACGAGAAACAAGCGCCGAATCACAGCGTTCCTTGACCATCTCTGGAGCCGTCGTCTTTGGAATTCTTTTTGCCACGGGGCAAAGATAGTTATTGATACAACCTTAAATGGGCCTAAATTCGTGTAAAATTTCCTGACTACAAGTTTTTTTTAGTTAGATTATGCTATACGGAGCAGTGAAAGCCCCGCCTACCTTTGGAGAAATTATGAGCTTTTTTGACGCATTTAAACCGAAATGGCAAAATTCCAACCCTGCAAAGCGCATCGAAGCGATTAACGAGTTGGATGAACTCAGTAGTCAAGACATTGTCGAACGAGTAGCCCTTTCCGATGATAATGTCGAAGTGAGATTGGCTGCAATCAAGAAACTTGCAATTATTAAGACACTTCAGGATATTTCTACGAAAGACAGCGATGCCGGCGTTCGTCGTTTGGCAGAAACTAGAGCTTTCGAGGAAATCGTCAAAAAGCTGAAAAACTTTAGCGATTCGAACTTGACCGACGAGATTCGTGGATACATCGATACAATTAAAGATACTCGCTATACCGAAGATGTTCTCAAGGCAACGAACAACATAACACTCAAAAAGGAACTTGTCAAGCAGTGCAGCAAGCAATCCCTGCTTGCGCAGATTGCTACACGCGACACAAGTGAAGAAATCGCACTGGATGCGGCAGACCGCGTCACATCTGAGTCATTGCAAACAGACCTCATCAAGAACTCCAAGCACAGCGCCGTCCGTAAGAAGATTTCGGATAAAGTTCGCGTCAAGAAAGAAGCCGAAGACAATGGTAAGAAAGCTGCCGAGCTTTTGCAAAGCAAGCGCGAAGCCCTCATCAAGCAGGCTCACTTCCTTGCCGCTCAAAAAGACGCCATTGCCACGAAGCCCCAATTCGACGACTTGATGAAAGAAGCAAGCGCTCTTGGTATGGGCGACAGCGCCACCGAACTTGACGAGATTTATTCTAGCTTCAACAAGTTCTACGACGAAGCAACCGCCGAAAAGAAGGCCGCCGAGAATGCCGAAGCCGAAAAGCAGGCCAAGATCCAGCGTTTGACAGAAACGCTTGCCGAACTTGAATCCATGCTCGAAGCCGGCACGACCGAAGAAAATGCAGAACGCGTGAACGCCATCGTCGAAGACTGGACCGCCAACAAGTCCATCATGGATGCCGCCTCGACGAAGCGCTTTAACAACGCCTATTTCAAGACGGAAGAAGCAAAGAAGATTGTTATTCCGACAGCCGAAACCGAGAACGCCAGCGAAGAAGAAATTGCAATCCGCAAGAGCCTTCTCGAACGTCTCAAGGCACTTTCCGAAACAGAAATTGACGAAAATACCGGCAAGCACCTGCACGCCATAGTCCGCGAATGGGAAAAGTTGCCGCTCCTCGAAGGGGATGACCCGATTCTCCAATCCTATAACGCGCTTCGCACCAAGTTGAACGAACTCATCAGCGCGTTCAACGAAAAATCCCAGAAGGTCATCGAAGAAAATTCGAAGAAACTCCGCGGCCTTATCGAGCGCATCCAGAACATCGACGAGAACCAGGAATTCCGCGAAATTCATAAGATTCTCCGCGACACCTACCAGGAATGGAAGGAAATCGTTGGCGAAAACAAATTCAAGTATCACGATCTCTGGCAAGAATATAAGATTGCGACCTCCCGTTTCCAGGAAATGCAGCAATGGGAAAACTGGCATAACGAAAAAGACCGCGACACGATTATCGAAGAAATGGACGCGCTCTCGAAGGAAGCTCCAAGTCAGGCTGTTCTCACAAAGTTCCGCGAACTCTGTGGCAAGTGGCGCGAAATCGGCCCCATCTCTGCAGCCAAGTTCCAGGATTACAAGGACCGTTTCCAGGCCCTCGTCGATAAAATTAAGGAAAACTGCGCTCCGTTTATCGAAGAACAAAACGCAGAACGCCTAAAGAACCTCGCCGAAAAGGAAGGCCTCTGCAAGAAGGTCGAAGACCTGGTGGCTAGCACCGAAATTTTCTGGAAGGACAAGTTCAAGACCATGCAAGAAATCCAGGAAAACTGGAAGAACATCGGCATGGTTCCGAAAGAGAATTTTGCAGACTTGAACAAGCGCTTCAAGGACGCCGTAAACGCCTTCTACGCTCAGCACAAGGAAAACGTCAAGCGCGAAGACGATAGCCGCGAAGCGAACTACGAAAAAAAGGTCGCACTCTGCATCGAAGCCGAAGCCATCAAGGATTCGACCGATTGGAACGCCACATCGACCAAGCTCAAGCAGTTGCAGGACGCTTGGAAATCTACAGGTCCGGTACCCAAGAGCAAGTCCGACGAGATTTGGACGCGCTTCCGTACCGCTTGCGATTCGTTCTTCGAAAAGAAGCGCAGCCACTTCGAAGAAATGGATGCCGCAAAGCAGAAGAACCTGGAACAGAAGCAGGCTCTTTGCGAAAAGCTCGAAGCATTTGATATCGAGAACATCACGCCGGAAACAATCGAGGCTTACAAAGCCGTCGAAACCGAATGGAAAGCCATCGGCATGGTTCCAAAGGACGCCATTGAAAGCATCAACGACCGCTACAACGCCATCGTCAACAAGATTGTCGCCAAGATGGCCGAGAACGATCCGGAACTCCAGGCAAAAATTGCGGACATCAAGAAGAAGAAGCAAGACACCATCGAGAAGGTTCGCCAGTTTGCCGAAAGCGCAGGCTCCAACCAGCTCGCCGATGCCGTCCGCGATCTCCAGAAAGAATGGGTCACGCTCGGTTCTTGCGGTAACGACGATTCCGAACTCCAGAAGGCTTTCCGCGACGCTTGTGATGACTTCTTTACCCGTCGTCGCGACCAGCTCGACATTCAGGAACAGGCTCGCCAGAACAACCTCCAGAAGAAGATTCTCCTCTGCGAACAGGCCGAAGACTTGCTCACCGACTTGAACGACCAGACGGTTGTCGCCTCGATGAACAAGGTCAAGCACTTCCGCCGCTTGTGGAAAGAAGTCGGAGCGGTTCCCCGTGAGCACTCCGAAAAAATCTGGAAGCGCTTCAATACAGCTTGCGACCAAGTATTCGCCTTCGGCCGCAAGGACGAAAAGAAGGAAGAAGCCGCTCCGGTCGCAGCCACCGAAGCTTAAGCGAAACGGAGAAAGCCTCCGCAACCTTGTCATGCCCGCCACCGAGCGGGCATCTCCTTTTTATACACTAGAGAATGGAGATTCCCGGTCAAGCCGGGAATGACAAATAGACTAGATCATTCTGCATTTTCTATTTTTTATGTCATGAAATTTCCGCCATGGACAAGTGTAAGCGAAGCAGCCCGCCTCCTCAAAGAAGGCGAAGTCGTCGCAATCCCGACTGAAACGGTTTACGGGCTCGCCGGCAACGCATTCGAGCCCAAAGCTCTCGCAAAAATTTTTGCGGCCAAAGAACGCCCGACATTCGACCCGTTGATTGTCCACATCGCCGATATAGCACAGCTTACCGACATCGCGAAAGACATTCCCGATAGCGCCTACAGACTCGCCGAGGCCTATTGGCCGGGCCCGATGACTATAATCCTTCCCAAAAAAGATTGCATCCCCGACCTTTGCACAAGCGCCCTCCCCTCCGTAGCCGTACGATTCCCGAGCCATCCGATAGCGCAGGCGATTATCAAGGAATCGGGACTCCCGCTCGCAGCCCCAAGTGCAAACCTCTTTAAGCACGTGAGTCCCACGACAGCAGAACACGTCGCAGCACAGCTCGCCGACCGCATCGCAGGCATTGTCGATGGCGGTCCCTGTTCCGTTGGCGTCGAAAGTTCCATCATCTCGCTTACAGGTGAAAAACCTACAGTCCTCCGCCCTGGCGCGATAACCCCCGAGATGTTCCGCGCCGTCCTTGGCGAAGTCAAAATCAAGGAATCCACATCCAAGCCGGGCCAGCCAATGCTTGCACCGGGTCAATGCGACACGCATTACCGCCCGCAAGTACCGCTTTTCTATGGCGAGATTCCGACCGGCTACACGCTCCCCAAACACACAGTTCGCATCGCATTCGGCACACAACATGGCCCCATTCCTGCAAAAGTAAACTTGTCTGAAACGGGCGACATGGTCGAGGCCACGTCAAAGCTCTATGCATTCATGCACGACCTCGACAATCCCGAATATGACTTGATTCTCGTTGATCCGATTCCGAATACAGGCGTCGGCATGGCACTGAATGACCGTCTCAAGCGCGCCAGCATCAAGCATTTGTAGGCCGTAAAAAACGTCTCTAGATACCATTCCATTATTCTACTATATTTTTACAGTAAACGTTCATTCACGTATGGAGGAATTTTATGATTATCGTCAACACAGACTATATCAGCGGCAAAGAGATTGAAACCATCCAACTCGTCAAAGGGAACATCGTATTTTCAAAGAATGTCGTCCGTGATATTTTTGCAGGACTCAAGACTATTGTCGGTGGCGAAATCAAAGGCTATACCGAAATGATGAACGAAGCTCGGCAAAAGGCAACCGAACGCATGATGGAGGAAGCCGCAATGATCGGCGCCGATGCCATTGTAAACGTGCGCTTTACCACAAGCGATGTGATGCCAAACGCAGCAGAAGTTATTGTATATGGCACGGCAGTCCGCTTTAAGAAATAATTAAAACCGTACGCCAAAATTTAGAACAAACAAAGCCGCAACAAGAGCGATTACCATCAAGAAGGCCATCACAAAAATTGCGGCGTTTTTCCGACTTCCTTCAAAGCGTATTTCAGGAAGCGAACTTGCAAAACAAATCTGCCAAAGGTCAAACAGAATCCACACAAAATCAACGATTGCAATACTGAGTCCAATACGACCGGGCGCGACTATCGCAACTAAAGTCAAGTAAATCTTGATGCAACCGGAGACATCGTTCAAAAGCAAAAAATTATGAATACCCAAAAATCCACCAACGCAAGCGGTAATCGCCATCGTAGTCCGATTTCTTGTCTTGATATTTTCTTTTTCCATATTTTTATCCCAAATACACCGAGCGACAAAATTAAAAATAATCACATTTTTAGAAGACTTTTTAGTTCTTACTTTTAAATCACGGTGACTGCAATCACAAAATCTTTCTAATTTTTGCCTATGGAAAACTCATTATTTTTCGGAAAATTTACAGCAGTACTCCCCGCTGGCGGCCTCGGCAAGCGCATGGGCGGAACCATTCCCAAACAGTTGATGCAGTTGGGTGGCAAGCCCGTTTATCAATATTCTCTTGAAACATTCCTCAAGATGGACGAGATTGCAGAAGTCGTCATGGCGGTTCCTGCCGATTGGAAAGACTATTTCGAAAAAGAAATTGACACATGGATTGCATCAAGCGAGAACATCGAAAAATTTAGAACAAAGTTAAAAATTGTAGTTGGCGGTGCCGAACGCTGGCAGTCTGTCGAAAACGGCGTAAACGCACTCACAAGCAGCGCCGAATACGTCCTGGTACACGATGTGGCACGCCCGTTTATAAGCGAAAAAATCATCCGCGATGTATGCGAAACTCTCATCAACAAAGGCAGTTGCCTTGTGGCAAAGCCTGCGATTGACACCATCAAAATTGCAAGCAACGGCCGTGTCGAAAATACCATCGACCGCAACAAAGTCTGGCTCGCGCAGACGCCGCAAGCAGCGCGCATCGACTTGCTCAAGCAGCTATACTCGCGCATTGCTAAAGAACCGCTCTACTTCACGCCGACCGACGAAGCAAGCATCCTCGAATTCTTCGGCGAGCCCGTTTACATAGTCAAAGGCGAATCAGCAAATGACAAACTCACCACGCCAGAGGACTTCGCTGTATTCGCAAGCCGCATTGCACAAAAGTAACCAGCGCATTGGGATGAAATTTCTCTCGTCTCTCGTCTCTCGTCTCTACTCTAAATTCTATATTTACGCTCGAAAATTTAAGCAGGCATGAGTTTTGCGCAGAATTAATTTTAGCTTCGCAAGTTTCGTGCCACAAAGGGTATAAAAAATGAAAGTTTCTTTGAATTGGCTTAGACGTCACGTTGACCTTCCGGAATCTGCGGAAGATGTCGCAAAGGCGCTCACCTCCATCGGGCTCGAAGTTGAAGGCATGGAAGAACCGGGCAAGGTCTATGACAAGTTGCTTGTCGCAAAGGTTCTCACTTGCGATCCGCACCCGGATAGCGACCACTTGCACATCACTACCGTGAACGACGGCACGAACACCATCCAGGTTGTTTGCGGAGCCCCGAACGTCGCTGCAGGCCAGACGGTTGTGCTCGCCCCGATTGGCGCAGAACTCCCGCTCCCCGACGGCACCAAGCTCAAGATGAAGAAATCCAAGATTCGCGGCGTCGAAAGCTTCGGCATGATTTGCGCCGAAGATGAAATCGGACTTTCTGACGACCACGGTGGAATCATGGTTCTCGACGATTCCATCCCGGCTGGTACGCCGTTCGTAAGCCTCGGCATGTACGATGTTTGCTATGAACTGAACGTCACGCCGAACCGCCCGGACGCTCTTAGCCACCGCGGTGTCGCACGCGAACTCGCCGCCAAGTTTAACCGCCCACTCAAGCCCCTCGCCTACACCCTCAACGAAGATTCCGAAGCAGCCAGCTCTGCTATTAGCCTCGAAGTCGTTCCGGGTTGCGGTTGCTCCCGCTATGTGGGTCGCGTCATCAAGGACGTGAAGGTTGAAAAATCCCCGGCATGGCTCGCCAAGCTCTTGCACGCTGTCGGCATGAACAGCATCAACAACGTCGTTGACATTACGAACTTCATCTTGATGGATGTCGGTCAGCCGCTCCACAGCTTTGACATGGACCAGCTCCACGGGAACAAGATCAAGGTCCGCCGCGCCGTCAAGGGCGAAACGATTGAAACGATCGACCACACTGCACACGAACTCATCGAAAACGATCTCGTGATTTGCGACGGAGACCGTCCGGCTTGCGTCGCTGGCGTGATGGGCGGTGTCGAATCCGAAATCGTCGATGCTACGAAGAACGTGTTCCTCGAAAGCGCATGGTTCAATCCGACCGTCATCCGCAAGCAGGCTAAGCGCCTCTGCATCTCGACGGATTCCAGCTACCGCTTCGAACGTGAAATCGACTTTGCGACACAGGACGAATACAGCAAGTATGCTTGCGCCATGATTCAGGAAGTCGCTGGCGGCCGCATCCTCAAGGGCAGTGTCGAATACACCGGCGAAGACCACAAGAAAGAAAATAACGTTGTTACGCTCCGCATCGCCCGCGCCGAAAAAGTCATCGGCATGAAGCTCGAAGCAGCCCAGGTCGAAAACTACCTCACGGGTATCGCTCTCGAAGTTGTAAAGAAAGACGCAGAATCCATCACCTTCAAGATTCCGAGTTTCCGCCCGGACCTTGAACGCGAAGTTGATCTCATCGAAGAAATCGCTCGTCTCATCGGCTTTGACAACATTCCGTATAGCTTGCCGAAGTTCACGATGCAGCCGAACGACCTCCCGGCCATCGAGGTTTTGAACCGCAAGATCCGCAAGACGCTTTCTGCTATGGGCCTCCACGAATGCTTGAGCCTCCGCTTCACGAGTAAGGCCCGCACCGAAGCCCTCTTTGGCCCCGAAAGTGATGACCGTCGCAGCAAGCCGGCTCTCCTCTTGAACCCGCTTTCCGAAGAACTCGGTGCCGTGCCGACGAGCCTCCTCCCGAATTTGCTCAAGGCTGTTGCCGAAAACGAAAAGAACCGTCCGGGTTCTGTTCGTCTGTTCGAAGTGGCAAAGGGTCAGTTCAAGCGCGCCCGCAAGGACGAACGCGATCCGGGCTTTGACGAATCCAACCTTGTCGCCCTCACCATCGCTGGTAACTTTGACACAGACCCGCTCAACGACAAGCCGAAGCAGATTGACTTTGCCGCCTTCAAGGGCTTAGTCCAGAGCTTCTTCAAGCGTCTTGGCCTCGTCGTGGAATTCCGCGCCGCCGCAAAGCCGGAACTTTTCCTCCACCCGGGCAAGCAGGCAGAAATTGTCTGCAACGGCACGGTGCTTGGCACGATGGGTGAACTCCACCCGAACTGCCTCAAGGCTAACGAAATCAGCTATGAGACTTACGTGATGGAAGCCGACATGGACAAGATGGAACACGAAAGCCACAAGAAGATTGTGTTCCAGCCGTTCAGCCGCCAGGTGCCTTCGACCCGCGACATTTCTATCGAAGTCGCCAAGACCATGACTCACGAAGACGTCCTCGCACGCATCAAGGGACTCAACCCGAAGAACCTCGCGAAGATTACGCTCAAGAGCATCTACGAAGGCGATAAGATCGAAGCCGGTAAGAAGAACATGGTCTATAGCCTCACCTACCAAGCCATGGACCGCACGCTCACCGACGACGAAGTCAACAAGGCTCACAACAAGCTCCGCGACAAGATTGTTGCCAACGGCGACATCGTGCTGCGCTAGTTGCGACTGCGCGCCCCCCATCGTCATCCAGTTAAATTCACAAAAAAGAGTTGGTCACGCGACCAACTCTTTTTGCTTCTTAAATATCATTTTGAGGAGCAGCAGCCCTCCAGAATTACTTTTTAATCGGCGTGTTTTCCAGCATCGTCGCAACAGTTTTTGTCATAACGTTCAGCCAATCACTCTGCGAAACGGCAAACGTGTAGCTGGATTTAGCCTCAATATCTCCATATCCAAGCCTCTTGCCAGTCTTAGCGTCAAAGTAAGCAAAATTACCCTTGCCTGTAAAATCCTTATCTTGTGTACAAGTCGTGCCCATACCAAAACCACCACCAGCATTAAAGCCACCCGTTGAGCACGTCGTCTCGGATTCAACACGACCAATCCAAATATCATTTATAACAAGATAGACATCAGCTTGATTGTCCATTTCCTCAATCTTTGGGACCTTGATATTCACACCATTCACAGCGGCAGCTTCGAACTTAACCTTATCCTGAGAAATTTTTTCCACGGAATATTGAACGCCAGTCGTCTGGGAAGCAAAATTAAATTCCAATTGAGCCTTGTACCAATCCGAGAAGTTATTCACATAATCAGGCAAATCGTCTTGTAAATCATCCGGGTTTGCAATAAACGGTTCCGTGAAAACGACCTTGACATTCGCTGGTTTCTGCGTCCAACCCTGATCCATCACAGAACGCGGTGCAGCACAACCTACCAAAAGCGCACAGGCAGAAGCGAACGCCAAAGCAAGTTTCAATTTTCTCATACAAACTCCTTTTCTACTATTAATATTTTTTATTAGTTTGATAAAAAATAATAAAATAATACTAACTTACATCTAAATTATTGTAAAAAAATCAGATGAATTCAGTAAAAAAGAATGTATCCTCAGAACACATCCGCTACATTTCAAATCAGTTTTCTGACGGCGTACCCAATAGCATATTTTCTCACATGACCTTCAATTTATTTTGAGAAAACAAAAATTAGTTCAGTCCCAGTTGAGCACGGACATTTTTAATAAATTCATATTCTTCGGGAGACATATTGGTTTCGTTGTCATCTTCGCGAGAAGCATTGGCGATACGCGTCATGCAGTTCGTCACCAGTATTTTAAAATCGTTGGTTGCCGACTGAAGCGCATTGACACAAGCCTTGGTACGTTCACTTGCCGACTTGAAACTTCCGTAGAGTTTGTTGAATTCATCCCAACTGGCGTTCGGAGTCTCCTCGTCATGAATTTTGTCCAGTTCCGCACTTTCAGCTTCCGTCGCCGATGACGCTCCCGGCAAAAGTTTTCCGTTTTCGTGTTCATGGGAAAGGCAGGCCGTCTGCCAGCACAAAATCAAAAGCGCCATATTGGAATTCATAAGTACCTCTGTTTGCATAGTCATCCGCTTAAAAAGCGATATGACAAATTTTAAATATTTACGTTTTAAAAATACGAAAAAAAAGTGATTAGTAAACAGGATAATAAAATGAAGAATGAAAAATGAATAATGAAGAGTGAATTTACCATTTTTCATTTTTAACTTTTAATTTTTCATTCATAACCACCAACCACTACCATTAACCACCAACCTTAGCCGAGCCCATTCCCCACACCTTCACTGGATCCTTCCTACTGCCTACCGCCCACTTGCCCACAAAAATCCTAACCATTAACCACCAACCACTAACCACTTTACTATACTTTAGCCATGGCATACATCGCAATGGCGCGTAAGTGGCGCCCGCAATCATTCAGCGATATGGTCGGGCAGGAACATATCGCAAAGACTCTCGAGAACGCCATCCAAGGCGGTCGTCTCCATCATGCATTCCTTTTTACCGGCACCCGTGGTGTGGGCAAGACTACTAGTGCCCGTATCCTCGCCCGTACGCTCAACTGCAAGGGTCCGGACCCGCTGCACCCGTGTGGGCAGTGCGACAGCTGCAAAGATATCGCCGGCGGAAACCCGATGGACATTTACGAAATCGATGCGGCGTCCAACACCAGCGTCGATAATATCCGCGATGTGATTGAACGTGTGCAGTACCCGCCCGTCATCGGCAAGTACAAGATTTTCATCATCGACGAAGTCCACATGCTCTCGACCGGCGCCTTCAACGCTCTCCTCAAGACGCTCGAAGAACCGCCCGCCCACGTGATTTTCATCTTTGCGACGACCGAAGTCAACAAGGTTCCGCAGACGATTTTGAGCCGCGTCCAGCGCTTTGACTTCAAGCGCCTGACGGTTGACCAGATCCGCAGCCGCCTCCGCTACATTTGCGAACAAGAAGGCATCAAGGCCACCGACGAAGCCCTCGACATCTTTGCCGAAAAAGCCGACGGTTCCATGCGTGACGGTCTCACCTACTTTGACCAGGCATACGCATTCACCGGGAACGAGATGACTGCGGAATCTGTCCGCTCCGTCCTCGGCATCCCGCCTGTAGAACTTTTCTTCTCACTCATCCAGTCCATCGAGAACCACGACATCAAGGGTTGCTTCCGCATGGTGGATGACGCCGTGAAAATCGGTATCGAGTTCATCCCGCTGCTCGACGGCTTTGGCAAGTTCCTCCGCAACTTGCTCTATGCTCGTCTCGACGCCTTCACGCCAGACGCCCTCAACATCACCGCAGAACTCTACACCAAGTACAAGAGCTGCGCCCAAAATCTCACCAACGGAGACATCCTCCGCATAAGCAAGATGCTCATCGACTTGCAGGGCACGCTCCGTTATAGCACGAACCCGCGCCTCCTCGTAGAGACGACGTTTGCCCGAATGGCGTGGCTCGACCGATTGGTCGATTTGCGAAAAGCTCTTGCAGCGATAAACGATCCTAAAAGCGCCGAGAACGACGCGGTAAAAAAAAAAGTAACTGAAGTTGCCGCCATGATAGACGCCCAGGAAGAAGTCCAGGCGTCTTACGACGATCCGTTTGCCGGCTACGAACAGAACGGCGTTCAGGGCTTTTCCCATTACGAAATTTCAGCCGCATGGCCTTCCATCCTCTCCAGCATCGCAAACGACGGTGACTACGTGTTTTCCGCAGCGATTGCGAACACGACGCTAGAAACGGGCGACCCCGAAATGACCCCGTTCCCGATTGCGCTCACTTATGCGGGCACCACCGAGAATGCGGACAACTGGGGCTACCGCCAGATGATGGACCACCCGGAATACGTCGAACGCGTGACACGCATTTTGGAAGACCGCTTACAGACGAAGATTGCGCTTTCCATCCGTACCCGAGCCTTCACCGAAAGCGAGCTTGCCGAACAGCGCGCCGCCAAGATGAGCCCGTACGAACTGGACTTGGAAAAGGAACCGGGACTTAAAAAACTCCAACAAATGTTCGCGACAGAACTCGTTTTCACCAAGAAGCTGAAACGAGCCGCAATGGTCGCACAGACCGACGAAGAGGATTGCGATGCGTAAATGAGTTAGCAGAACGCAGCACGATACGTCATCCCGGCCAGAGCCTGTGCTGAGCATGCCGAAGCATGCCGGGATCAGTTGTAAAATATAACAAGCCGACCCCGGCATAAAACCGGGGTGACAGAGAAAAAAAATTCTATAATTACAAGCGGAAAACGGTCATCCTGACACGCAAGTGGAAGGATCCAGTAACATTTAATACACTCAAAAAGCGAGGATATATTCATGGACATGAGCAAGATGCTTAAGGACCTTCAAAAAATGCAGAGCAAGATGCTCAAAGCTCAAAGCGACCTCAAGGCCCAAAGCTTTGACGCAGAAGCCGGTGGCGGAATGGTGAAGGTCGCCATGAACGGTAAAGGCATTCTCACGATGGTGAAAATCAACCCTGACGCCGTCGATAAGGACGATGTCGAAGCCCTCGAAGACCTCATCATGGCAGCCATCAACGCCGCAGTCAAGAAAAAGGACGAAGCGCAGCAGGCAAGTATTTCGGACATCACGGGCGGCATGAAAATTCCCGGTTTGATGTAATTTTTGCATTTCATCCCCTTTTTTTGCACTTCATCACAAACAGAAAAGAGTCCCCTTATATAATGGGCTCTTTTTTTTTACATTTGGCGCGTTAATTATATTCAGGAGAGCGAATGTCAAGGAAATTTTTAGTCCTTTCCGCCCTTGCGCTAGGGTTGATTGTACCGGCCTCGGCAAAAGTCTATACCCGAGATGAAGCGGTCAAGACCGCCATGGAAAATTCAGCCGATATAAAATCTGCCGAAGAAGACCTTGTTAAGGCATCTTCTGTCGTCGAAGGCGGCTATGGAGCAGCCTACCCGCAAGTGGACTTAAACGCCGATATAAAATGGCTTTTGGGTCGTGATGATGTCAATGTTGGTACCCCGATCACAGATTTAGCCGGGGATTCATCCATGGAAGCCAACAAGTTCGACAAGAACGTTTTGGCCCCGTCTCTTGATAAAATGATGAACGGAATGAGTTCCCAGCTTTATCCTTGGCAATCTTCCGTAAGTTTAACAGTATCTCAAGTGCTCTATGCCGCAGGACAAATCGGAACGGGAATCAACATCGCAAAAGGTTATAAACTCCTAGCAGAAACCCAACTTGAGAACCAAAAGATAACGGTCCGCTATGATGTCGAAACAGCCTTTGACGAACTCATCGTCCTGGATTCGTCCATTGCCATTACCAAAGAATCCATCAAGTTGACCGAAGCCCACTTGGAAACTGCAAAACAGAGCTACCAAAGCGGTATGGGCACAGAACTCGACCAAATTCGTGCGGAACTCGCTCTGGACCAGCTCAAATCCACTTATGAAAGTAGCAAGAAGCAACGCATTCTCGCCAGGAACAAGCTTCTCAACACCATGGGTCTTAATTGGGATTCTGACGTAGAATTCGTTGGAGAACTCCGTAACCCCGAATCAAACATTTCCTATCCGGACACAGCGATGTCCAATGTTCTGCAACGTCGTAAAGAAATAGCCCTTCTCAAGACTCAAGAGGAAATCGAAGCCAACAAAATCAACATTGCAGAAGCAGAATACAAGCCGACAATCGCTTTGTATGGTGGAATCGTTTATAGCAATAACAAAAACAATTTCTACGAATGGGATGCACCCAAGTGGGACAAGTTGAACAAGTTTGTCGGACTAAAACTGTCAATGAACCTCTTCAAGGGTTTCCAATCCCGTGAAGGCGTTACCCAGGCCAAATCGACACTTCGCTCGGCTCAAATAAAACGCGAAAATGCAGAACGCGGGTTCCGCATGCAAATTGAAGCCTGCGCCAATACGCTGGAAGACGCACAAACGCAGCTTGATTTGCAAAAGCGCCAAATCGAACTTGCCACGCGCAACTACGACTTGACCGACGCAGCCTACAAGATTGGCCAAGAAACACAAGTTAACCTGCTTGACGCAAACCTCAAGCTGCACCAGGCAAAAATGGGATACATGCAGGCCGTGCTCAACTGGAACAAAGCCTACAACGCATTACTCCAGGCCACCGGTGAATACTAAGATTTAAGAGGAAGACAACCATGAACATCATAACAAAATCAATCATTACTATTTCAGCCCTGTCGCTCCTCCTCGCTGGATGCGGCGATGCCAAGAAAGACGCCAAGTCCGAAAAGAAAGTTTCGACCATCGAAGAAATCCAGAAGGTCAACGGCAAGCCCGCCCGCGTGGTGAAGGCCGCAACCGTCAAGCTCACCGATGTCCGCTCCTTCAGCGGCACAGTCGAGGGAAGCAAGCAAACAACAGCTGTTGCCAAGCTCGGCGACCCGATTTCCAAGATACACGTCCGCGTGGGTTCCAAAGTCAAGAAGGACCAGGTTCTCGCAGAATTCCTCTTCACGGGTGACAACTCCAGTTACCAGCAAGCTTTGGCAAATATCGCCATGCAAGAAAAGACACTCGCCCGCACCAAGGAAGTGCAGGCCAAGGGCGGTGTTTCCCAGCAAACCGTCGATCAGCTCGAAACCCAGCTGAACGTAACCAAGATGCAGGTTGAACAAGCACGCCGTGCAACACTCGTGCTCGCCCCCACCGCAGGCACCATCACCGAAGTCATGCATAAAGTCGGCGAAGTCCCGGGTGTCGGTGGTGCCATGTTCACCATCGCAAATCTCGACAAGGTTATTCTCAAGCTCAACGTCACAAGTTCTGAAATCGGATTCTTCAAGAAGGGAGCCAAGGCAACTATCGATCTGAACGGAGAAAAACTCGTCGGCGAAGTAACCCTCATTCCGCTCGCAGCAAACCCAACAACGCGATTCTTCCCGGTCGAGGTCACGTTCAACAACAAGAACAAAAAACTTCTCCCGGGCATGTACCTCACGGCAAAGCTTGATGCCCGCGAAGTCACCGGCGTTACCGTCCCGACCGAAGCTGTTGTCTATAGTAACGGCGTGAACGCCGTCTGGACCGTCGATGGCGAAGGCAAGGCCAAGCGCAAGATTGTGCAACTCGGCGTGCAGACCAAGAACGAAATCCAGATTATCGAAGGCGTAAGCGAAGGCGAT
Organism: uncultured Fibrobacter sp.; assembly: GCA_946415675.1. Taxonomy (GTDB): domain Bacteria; phylum Fibrobacterota; class Fibrobacteria; order Fibrobacterales; family Fibrobacteraceae; genus Fibrobacter. The sequence continues at coordinate 40,963 of CAMKTL010000004.1, read as the reverse complement.
ATCGTCATGGTCGAAGGCCAGAACCGCATGAACGACGGCGACAAGGTGCTGATAGTCGAATAATCGACACTGGAGAATATCAATGATTAAAGCCAGTATTTACAAACCAATCACCATGCTCATGGTCATCTTGACCGTGGTGGTGTTCGGTCTTTATACTTATTCCATGATGGTCGTCGATTTGATGCCGAAATTCGAAGTCCCGGTTGTGACCGGCACCATCATCTACCAGGGAGCAAACCCTGAAGAAATCGAAACCACGATTATCAAGCCGATTGAAGAACAGGTGGAACTTGTTGACGGTATCGACTACGTGCAGTCCATCTGCTTGGAAAACTACGGTATCGTGGTCGCCATGTTTAACATGGGCATAAACGTTGACGTTGCCGCAAACGACGTCCGTTCCAAAATCGAACTTGCATCCGTGAACTTCCCGGACGCCGTGCAGGCCCCGATTATTTCGAAGGTCGATATTAACGGTGCCGCCATCATGGCCATTTCGTTTACTGGCCCGCTGAATTCTACGGAACTCCGCCAGAAAGTCGAAGACGAAATCGAACCGCTCTTCACCTCCGTTTCCGGTGTGGCAAGCGTCGATATTTTCGGTGGCACGACCCGCCAAATTTCAATTGAAGTCGATAAAGAAAAGATGAAAGACCGTGGAGTCGATATCGGCACGATGATGGGCCTCTACGGCATGTCCAACGTGAACCTCCCCGTGGGCGAAGTCATCGGCAAACACAAGAACACCTCCGTTCGTACCGCCGGTAAATTCAGAAGTCTCGATGAAATGCGCAACATGGAAATTCCCACGGCAACTGGCGTCGTGAAACTTTCCGAAATTGCTGAAGTCAAGGACACCATCGAAACGATTACTTCTACATCTCGCTTCAGCGGTCGCAATTCCGTCGCTCTCGATATCAAGAAGCGTTCCGACGCAAACGTGGTCGATGTATCCAAGGGCGTTCTCAAGCGCATGGCAGAAATCAACAAGACGCTTCCCGAAGGCTTCAAGCTGACTTTGATTTACGACAAGTCCGAAGCCGTGAACGAATCCATCGATAACGTTATCCAGAATATCATTATCGCCATCGCGCTTACCGCAGGCCTCTTGCTCCTGTTCCTCGGCAAGTTCTCGACGATGATTATTGCAGCCCTCACGATGCCTATTTCCGTGATTGGCGCGTTCACGCTCATGTACTTTGCAGGATTCGGCATCAACATGATGTCCCTCATGGCACTTTCGAGTTCAGTGGGCTTGTTGGTGACGAACTCCATCGTGGTGCTTGAAAACATCAACAACAAGCTGAACCAAGGTCTTGATCCAAAAGAAGCGGCGTATAAAGGAACCTCCGAAATCATGATCGCCATCATGGCATCGACGCTTACTAACGTCTGCGTGTTCGTACCGATTGCATTCATGAAATCCATCGTGGGTATTTTCTTCCGCACGTTCGGTATGACCATGGTGTTTGCAACGTTCGTGTCGCTTCTCGTGACATTTACGCTCACGCCGCTTATGGCAGCCTACCTGTTCAAGGGGAAAAAGAAAGACGAAAACGGAAACATTATCGAAGAAAAGCCGGGCATTATAGCAAGCGCTTTGGGAATTTTCCCGAAGATTTTGAACGGAATTCGTTTTGTTTATCTCAAATTCCTCGGTTTCTGCCTTTCTATTCCAGGTGTTCTTTTCCAAGTTGTCGCCCTTGGCGCCGCAATTTTCTTTGTGGGACTTCTTGCCAAGAACAACTTGACCGTAGAACTTTCTCCGAGGCAAGATCAGGGCATGATGTCTATCAAGCTCGAAATGCCTGTAGGTACGAACATCGAAACGACAGACAGTGTCGCACGCATTATCGAATCCCGTGTCAAGGACATTCCTGAAATCGTGCATTACAGCATGAACGTGGGTGGTTCCAACGGCTTTACAACCGTAAACCAGGCCACCATGCGTGTAAGGCTCCTGAAGGACTGGGAAAAGAAGAACATGCCTAACTGGAAGGGCAGACATCGCAGTACGGACGAAATCGTCGATTCTATCCGCCCGTACTTGGCCAACATCCCTGACGCCTACATTTCCGTAAAATCGACATCTGCTTCTGAAATGCAGAACAACTCCGCCGGTGACGTGGTGCTCGAAGTGAGCGGCCTCCATGCGGACTCCGTTATCAAGGCATCTCAAATCGTCCTCGACCGAGTGCAGCATAAGATTGACGGTATCGTGGATATCAAGACGAGCTACGAAGCTGGTAAACCAGAAATCCGTTTGATTCCGAACCGCGCCGCCATGGCGGACTACGGTGTTACGCTCCAGACTATCGCAAACTACAACTACATTGCGGTGAGCGGTTACGAAGCAGGCCAATATACCGAAGACGGCGAAGAATACGACGTATATGTGCGCATGAAGGAAAAGGACAGACAGAGCCATGCCGATATCGAAGACTTGCCCATCAAGACTCCAAAGGGCTACGTGAGTGCTCGCGAGCTCTTCTACATCGAGGATGGTGCCGGTCCGACGCGAATTGACCGTAAGCGCAAGATGAGACGTGTTGACATTTCGATGAACTTGCTCCCGGGACACACGACCGGCGAAATCATGGGTAAGTTGACCGAACTGACCACAAGCATGAAGGATGAGCTGCCAGAAGGCATCAGCTTCAGTTTCGGTGCTCAGGCTGACATGCAAAAAGACATGGTGGCGGAATTCAAGGTGGCCATCATCATGGCAATTCTCCTCACCTACATTTTGCTCGTGGCCCTCCTCGAAAGCTTCGCACAACCGTTCATCATCATGACGACCGTCCCGATGGGTGCTATCGGCGTTATCCTCGCCCTTATCATTACAGGCAAGGCGCTTTCGATGATTGCCCTCATGGCTATCGTTATGTTGATTGGTGTGGTGGTGAACAACGCTATTCTATTGCTCGACGAAGCGAACCGATTGCTGCGTAGCGGAAGCATGGGCCGCCGTTCGGCAGTCTTGACCGCAGCGAAATCCAAGTTCCAACCGATTGTGCTTGCAACGCTTGCATCTGTGATTGCTCAGCTCCCGCTCGCATTCGCTCTTGGTGGTAACGTCGCCGCCATGACCCAGCCGATGGGTATTGCATCCGTGGGTGGCTTGATTGTGTCTGCAATACTTACCATGTTCCTTGTGCCCACGTTCTTCTGGTTGCCTAACGCCATTACAAGCAAGGCCAAGAAAGGCGCCAAGAAACTCCAGGCTAAGTTCAGCAGGAACTAGTTCAATCGATTTAGAGAACTCCGCAAAGTCCCCCTTCTGGGGGACTTTTTTGCGTTTTTGTTATTAGTTGTTGATTATTAGTCATTTATAAACGCGGCTCCGCCGCCAAATTTTAACTAATGACTATTGACCATTGACTACCTGTAACTCTGTCACCCTGGAGGGAGCATCGCGACTGATAGGGACCATTATTTTTTTGCAAACAACAGTTTGCAAAATTTGCAAAGTTATGATTTCTCAATGAATTTGATTGTATTTTACAGGGATGAATGCAAAAAACTTATCCAAAAAATGGTGTCTGAAAAACGGAATTGCGATAATGTCGGATGCCGAATGCGCCGAGTCCCTGAAAATCGCAGTACCAAACTCCAACGACGAATTCCTCCTCGAAAAAATTCGTTTCGTCACGCAACAAAGAATTATTCCAGAACAGCACTCCCCCGCCGAAATCAGGCTTATGCACAGCAGTGATGATTCCATGAACGACAAAGACCTGCTCGAAGATCTCAAGCACTTGGAAATCACGCGAACTTCATCCTGGGAATCGGAGCCCATCATAAATCTCGTCGATAGCCTTATCGTAAAAGCGCTCCAAAAAAAAGCGACCGACATCCACCTTGAACCAATGGCTGATGCGCTCCGGGTGCGGTTCCGCATCGACGGCATGCTGACGGAATACCGCTCTTTTCCGCAATGGCTTGCCGAGCCCGTACTCATCCGCCTCAAAGTCATGGCGAACGTCGATATCACGGAACGCCGTTTGCCGCACGACGGGAGCTTTGCATTCGAGGATTTTCAACAAAAGGTCAACGTGCGACTGAGCACAATCCCGATTAGCAATGGAGAGAAATGCGTACTGCGATTGCTCCCCGCAAACGACACCGCAGAAACATTGGCGAATCTCAACTTCAGCGATGCGACACTCAAGCAAATCCGCCGCATTTTTAGCGCTCCGCAAGGGCTGTTCCTCGTCACAGGCCCAACGGGTAGCGGCAAGACGACAACGCTTTATGCCGGCCTCCGCGAAATCATCCAGCGGAAAATCAACGTCACGACCATCGAAGATCCGGTAGAATATGAACTGCATGGCGCCAATCAAGTTCCCGTAAACGAAAAATGCGGTTTCACATTTGCTGTCGCCTTGCGCTCCATACTGCGTCAAGACCCGGACGTGATTCTCGTCGGCGAAATCCGCGACAACGAAACTGCGCAAATTGCACTCCGCGCCGCCCAAACGGGGCACCTCGTCTTGAGCACACTACACACGAATAGCGCAATGGCGGCAACCGCGCGGCTCATCGACCTCGGCATTCCGAAAAATGTTTTAGACGAAACATTGCTTGGCGTTTTTGCCCAGCGCCTCGTAAGAAAAAAAGCAAAATGGGCGGATGCAAACACGCTAAGCAAAGCAACAACCGCGCAAAATTACAATGGCAGAACAGTCGTCTGCGAACTGCTTTTGCCAAATGGCACCTACGCCGACGGCACCATGCAAGAATGCGCACGAAAACTCGTACAACAAGGAATTACAGATGAGGAGGAAATAACAAGAAGCTTAGGTGAAATGAACTTTAGTTACTAGATACTAGTTACTAGTTAGAAGTTACTAGTGATTGCAATAAGAACGTTTCTAGTAACTAGTAACTCAGAACTCATAACTGCTGCGAAGTAGCCTCAGTAACTAGTAACTCAGAACTCGAAACTGAGCCGTAGGCTCATCACTTTTTCCCGCCGAACCAATCGTTGATGTCTTCGCCTTCTTTCATGGCTGAATTCAAATGTTCCAAGCCCTCGCCGAGCACCACCGTGCGAATTTTCGCCTGTTCAAACACGGTTTGCAAATATTCCGTGCCACTGCGCCCAGCCTCGTCCTTGTCCAGACAAAGTACAACACTTTTGTTCTTGAAAAGCGGAAGCCATTCCGTCTTGAACGAACGCACACCGGGAATGCCGACCGCAGCAATCTGCTGACCCATAAGCATAATTTTCTGGCCCAAGAACGTAAGCGTATCGACAACGCCCTCGCACAGATAAACCCAACCCGGTTTCTGATCAAGCGCCGAAACGTTGTACGGATACGGAACCGTTCCCCGCAAATTCAACTCTTTGGGAACGACAGAACTGTCAATCGCTCGCGCCTGGAAATAGCACGAACGCCGCTTTGAGTCGAGATACGGGAAAAACAGCGGATGCTTGTAATATCTCAAGTTTCCTTTTTCGTTAAAAAGCCCAACATACTTGAGGACTTCCAAATCATAAGATTCCTTGAGTTTGTTGTTCAGCGCACCGTAATCTGTAATTGTGCGCAAAAGCATCTTGTCCCAAATCGGTTTGTAAATGCGACGACGTACCAAATACGCCGCAGCAGGCGTCTTATCGACAGGGCTGAGCATCTTCAAAAACGAGAGGATTATCTTTTTGCGTTCATCTTCACTGACAAGTTCTTTTGTCGGTTCCGGAGGCTGGTATTCAAGAGCTGCCTCCCGCACAGCCTCTTTCGCCACACGCGACATCGCCACATTTGGTTCCATCGTTCGATTTTGCCCAGAAGAACGCTCTTGCGCAGGGGCTGCGTTCGACGCCCCCGGCACCAAAAACGCATACGTTTCCTTGAGCCAGTTCAAAGCTTCCAGGAACGAGCAATTTTTGACAATTTGGACAAGCGAAATTACATCACCACGGACATCGTCGCAGACCCAACAACGGAAGGTTCCACGTTCCTCGGAAAAAGAAACAGACGGAGTCCTATCGCCATGCGCATGACGCGTCGGGAAAAAGCAACGGCAACGACCGTGCACCACAGGCACGCCAAGCGCAGTCGCTACAGCAGTAATCGACAGCGCCGCCTTGAATTGTTTCAGTTCCTCTTCAGTCATCGCAGAAAGAATATATATATTTTCGTTATGATTATTCAAGAAAATGTACCGATGTGCGAGCACACGTCCTTTAAAGTAGGAGGTCCCGCAAAATATTTTATCAAAACCGAATCTACCGACGATATCAAGGAAGCGTTGCTATTCGCAAAAGAACGCACTCTCCCGACATTCATTCTCGGCAAAGGCACGAACTTGCTCGTCTCCGACAACGGATACAACGGCGTCATCGTCCAGCTCGGTAAATTTTTCTCGGAAATCACGAACCTCGGCAATGGCAAAATTTGCGCCAAAGGCGCCACGCCGCTCGCCCGCCTCGCCCGCTACACCATCAACGAATCCCTAGCCGGAATCCACAAACTCGCAGGCATCCCCGGGAGCCTCGGTGGCGCGATTTATATGAACGCAGGCGCCTACGGACAAGACGTTTCGCAAACATGCATCGAAGTCGAGACGATTGACAACGCCGGCAACGTGCGCACTAGAACCGCCGCAGAATGCGCTTTCGGCTACCGCCACAGCATTTTCCGAGAACTTGCCGCATCCCGCGAAAGCGCAGAAACAGTCCTCTCCGCCACATTCCAACTCACGCCTGCAGCAGACCTCGGCAAAACCGCCAAAAATCTCGAAAGCGAAATGCAGGAATGCATGACAAAGCGCCGCAATTCGCAGCCGCTCTCCATGCCAAACGCCGGCAGCACCTTCAAGCGTCTAGACGCAGGCGCAGCAACAACGCCCACGCAAATCGCACCGGGCTATTACATCGAACAGGCCGGGTTAAAAGGCTACCGCATAGGCGGTGCAGAAGTAAGCCAAGTCCACGCCAACTTCATCGTAAACGCAGGCGGCGCAACAGCTGCAGACATCAAAGCCCTCAGCGAACACGTCCAAAAAGTCGTCGCCGAAAAATTCGGCATCCAACTGAAGCGAGAAATAATTTTACTCGGGGAATTTTAAACGGCCAACTTATCCAGCGGGTCAAATTTGTTCAAGATTTTAACGATAAGCACATACACGGCACCGCCTATAAGCCCGCCGGTCAAGTCCGCCACCAAGTCCAACGCACTGCAGTCGCGGCCTTCCACGAAACTCTGGTGGTATTCGTCCGTACAACCATAAGCAAGAGCAAGCCCACCCACGATCAAAACCTTGAGCCAAGGTTTCAAGGCCCACTGCCGACGACTCCACCACATGCAAAAGCAACCAGCCAGGGTCGCGTACTCGCATGTGTGCGCCAGCTTGTCCCACACATGCGGAAATCCTTCCAGTTCCGCAGAAGTCATCGATGAGATTTTGAAGATAATCGCCATGCAAAGGATGGCGGGAACCTTTCTAAAAAACGGGTATTTATCAAACAATGATTCAAACATGCGGCCAAATTTAGCTTTTTCAAAAGCTATTCGTTCTTGAGCAAATGCTTTGCGACCACATTTTTGTACTCTTCTTCTGCCGACATGTCGTTGACACGGTTGCTCTTCTTACCGCCTTCGTAATTGTCGAAGTAGCAGTAAGTCTCATAAATCTTTTTCGCCGTGATTTTCTTGCCCTTCGCCAAAAATGCGGTAATTTCGATGCGGGCAATTCTATTCTGTTTCAAGCGAAGCGGGACCTTAAATGAATTTGTCAAAAGTTCATCACCGCTGAATGTCTTAATCACAGCCTTCTTGCGCTTGACGACAATCTTTTTAATTTGCTTTAAATCAGCGCCTGCAAGCCCTGTAACGCTGAATCGGAGCGTTGCGGGAATATCCCGTTCTTCGGGCAGCACATGGATGCGTTCTCGCACGGAGCCTTCGATGGCTATCGACTTTTTCAGTTTTTTAGACTGTTGCGAAGAATCCTTGACAGCAACAGCCTTGCGTTCGTTAGCCTTTGTCAAAATTTCCGCCATCTTGGCAGAAACAAAGTTCGTATTCCACGTATGGCAGATGTATTCCACATCGCCATTACTGCAATTCACGATAAAGCGTTTTGCACCGTAAGCCGTAGAATCTTCCCATTCGAAGGTATGCTTGTAAAGCCCGCTTTCCGGAATCGAATCGCGAATTTCCAAAACAATGACGAATGTTCCCGGAACAAACGAAGCCTCCAAAGTAGCCTCGGGCTTGCCAATATATTCGTTCAACGGGCTCGGCTTGAACTGCGGCCGCGTTTTTTTGACAAAGTTTTCGATCTTTTTCTTGTAAACGTCATCGTAAGTCTGGAGCATCTTTTCGAGTTGATTAAGAGCCAGACGAGAGGCGCGAATTCCTAGCTGCGATGAAGCCTCGTTCGCAATGGAGTCTATCGCCCGTGCCAGAATCAAAGTTCCAGAACTCGAAAGCGAGATGACCCTAACGCCATTGTCGTTGGCAAGCAACGTCTGTCCACTCGTTAAGGTCATTGGCGAATCATTCTCGCGAACAACATCCAAGCCGCCGTCCTTAAGCGATGAAATTTCTAGGCCATCAACATTTTCCACAAATCCAGCCGCACCACGAACCGTTGACACAAGATTGTCCGTACGGAATTCAAATTCGTCCTTGACCGTCTGTTTCTGTATGTCGAACATCAACCGTCCATGACGAACCGATATCGCAATTTTCCGCCTGAGCGATTCCAAAACAATTGCGTCCAGTTCCACTTCGGATTTTCCGTCCACCATGAGGGCCGAGCCATCGGACACCGAAATAACGACAGAAGCTTTCGGTTCCACCACGACCTTATTTTTTTCGAAAATCTTTTGGCCTACTTCTAGACGGTTGGATTCGCCGTCAAACGTCTTGAGCTGCACTTCGCCCACAATTTCGCGAACGGTTCCCTTAAAAATACGCTCTGCTGTACCGACACGGTCATTTTTACGTGAATCAGAATCACCACAAGCCGAGAACACCAAGGACAAGAAAAGAACTAGTACTACATTCAGCAGTCCTTCTTGACACCTCTTCAACCGATACACACAAAACATGCGCTTCAATCTAGTAATTATAATTTCAAAAAAGAAATTTACAATCACTTTTTCCCCTCGATAAACAAACACAGCCATGCGTTTTTACACGCGTTTGAACAAAAGCTAAAATAAGCGACAAAAAGAAATATAATAAAAAATTCTAATTTTACACCCATGAAAGCGATAACACTTAAAGCCGGACGCGACAAGTCCGCTCTCCGTTACCATCCCTGGATTTTTAGCGGCGCCATCGACGAAGTTGTCGGCGACCCGGAACTCGGCGACACAGTCGAAGTCTATAGCTACAAAAGCGATTTTCTAGGCCTTGCCTCGTATTCCCCGAAATCCCAGATTCGCGGACGTTTTTGGGTCTTCGGGAGCGAAGGAAGAACGACAAAAATCGATCGAGATTTCTTTAGTGACTTGCTCGACCGCGCTATCGCCGCACGCAAAAGCCGCGGTTTCGACATCGAAGACAAGGAATCCGCATTCCGCCTGATTAATGCCGAAAACGACGGAATTCCCGGTTGCATCATCGACAAGTACGCTGACATCTACTCCGTCGAAATCCTCGCTGCAGGCCCCGAAGTCCACCGCCAGACGATTTACGAACTCTTGGCCGAAAAAACGCATTGCCGTGGCATCTACGAGCGTTGCGATTCCGAGGTGCGCAAAAAGGAAGGGCTCCCCCTCCGCACGGGAACAGTCTTCGGCGAAGTGCCAGACGAACCCGTCATCATCAACGAGAACGGCATACTTTTCCCCATCGATGTCAAAAACGGTCACAAGACCGGCTACTACCTCGACCAGCGCGACGCCCGCCGCCGCATCGGTGAACTGTCAAAAGGCAAGAAGGTGCTGAACTGCTTTTGCTATACCGGCGGATTCGGGCTGTACGCCCTCCGCGGTGGCTGCGAGAAAGTCTATCAGGTGGATGTTTCCAAGGACGCTCTCAAACTCGCAAAAGACGGCATCATGAGGAACAAGCTCAGCACTGCACACGCCACGCACGTGGAAGCCGACGTGTTCCAGTACCTGCGCAGGTGCCGCGACAAGGCAGAGACCTTCGACCTCATTGTGCTTGACCCTCCCAAGTTCGTGGAAAGCAAGGACAACCTGCAGAAAGGCGCCCGCGGCTACAAGGACATCAACCTGCTTGCGATGAAGCTTTTGGCCGAAGGCGGCATGCTCGCGACATTCAGCTGCTCCGGGCTCATGGAAATGGACTTGTTCCAGAAAATCGTCGCGGATGCCGCCGCCGATGCGAGACGGCGCGTTCAAATCATTGAACGGTTCGGCCAACCCGCCGACCACCCTGTGAGTACCGCCTTCCCCGAAGGGCAGTACCTCAAGGGGCTGCTCGTGCAGGTGGTGTAGCCAAATAGTGACAAAATCCACAAATGTTTAATTTTTCTTACGTAAGGTATATTTTTTGCTGACACTTCCCCCATAATTTTTATATACTTCTATTGGAGATAAGAGGAAAAAAGGATTTATAAAGGATGGAACAATGTATTTAATGACTTACGACATAGGTACGTCCTTTATAAAAACGGCCCTCACAAACATAACCGACAAGATTGAGTTCGTCGGGGCCACCGTAGTTGGGACCCACAACACCACGACAAACGATGGCAAAGGGGACGAACAGAACGCCGACGAATGGTGGGACACCATCTGCCGCAGTACAAAAGAACTCCTGAAGAACCACGGCATTTCCAGCGACCAAATTAAAGGAATCAGTTTTTGTTCTCAGTTGAACGGAACCGTTCTCGTCGATGGAAAGGGGAACGTAGTACGTCCGCCCATGACGTTCCTCGATAGGCGCGCCGAAAAAGAATTCAGCAAATATTTTCAAAACGGCCTGCGCTTACACGGACTGAACCTTTGGAAGCTCATCAAGGCCATCCACCACACCAAAATGGTACCGGCCGGGGCCTACAGTCCCATCTGGAAATACAAGTGGGTACAACATAACGAACCCGAAAATTTTGAAAAAGTCCGCCATTTTCTCGACGTTGGCGATTACATGCTCTACAAGACTACCGGCAGATTCGTCCGCACTGAAGATTCCGCATTTTGCTCTGCGCTCAACGACTGCCGTGACGAACATTTCGGCTGGAGCCACGCCATGGCTAAAGCTTATGGCATCAACGAAAGGCATCTACCTGGAATCGTCAAGTGCACCGATATCGTAGGGCATTTATCCGCAAGCATCGCAGAACAGATGGGTTTGCAAGAAGGAACGCCTGTCATCGCCGGAGCAGGAGACGTTTCCATGGTAGCTATCGGAAGCGGCAACACCCAAAAGAATCTCACCGGTATCTACTGCGGAACATCAGGCTCGGTCTGCACTGTAGTAAAGCGCGAGATGCAATCCTCCGATATCATGATGATTACCATCAGAGGTCCAAATCCGTCGCAGAAATACTTCTACGGCGAACTGGAAACTGCCGGCAAATGCTTTGCCTGGGCAAGGCACCTCATCGGAAAAATTGACGAATCGCAATACACCTACGAAGAATGCGCATCGTTGATTTCCAAGGCAGCACCTGGTTCACGAGGGCTTTTGTTCACGCCGTTCTTGCACGGGTGCAAAACACCTTTTGAAAATGGCGATATCCGCAGTTCGCTTTCTGGCATTAGCCTTGAAACAGACAAAGGCGATTTGTTGCGTGCCGTTGTCGAAGGAATCTGCTTTCACTTCCGCTGGATGCTCGAAAGTCAAGCCCAAAAATGCAAAATTTCTGACACCATCCGTTTTGCAGGTGGACTCGCCAGATTGAACATTTTAGGACAAATTCTTGCAGATATCACAGGCCACACGATAGAAACAGTCAAGCACCCGCAATACGTCGGGGCGTTAGGCGCAGCCGCCATCGCGGCCATCGGCCTTGGCAAGCTCAAGTTCGAAGACATCCACAACTACATCGAAATTACAAACAAATACGAGCCGAATCCCGAGACTCACGAGATTTACAATAAATTCTACAAGAAATATCTAGACAAAGTAAAAAGCGACAGGCGCTTAGTCGGCTAAACGCAACATGGCATTTCAAGCCCTGCAGCGCAGCGTTCTAAACTTTAACATCTGCTATCGTTTATTTCTCGGCAATTCGCTAGCGTGCTTTTCGAGCCACACGGCGTCTTCCAATGCCCGTTCGGCCTCGGTTGCCCAATCGGAATCCGGGAATTCACGAACAACATCACGGTAGCGAGTCACAGCACTGTGGAAGTCGCGCATTTCACGGTAGATATTGCCCATCTGGAGCATCGCGAAGTAACGTTCGTCCGGAGTGATTTCGTTTTCAAGCAAAGCCTTGTACATCTGAAGCGCTGCTTCGTTGTAGCCATCGGCAAACAAGGCATTCGCGTTCGCGATGGAATTTTCCGCTGTCGGAGCGACAACTTCAGTCTTCGGTACAGACTCCGGTTCGGCAGACTTCGCCTTGTCGTTGCCCGTCTTTTTCGCCTCTTTCAATGCTTTTGCTTCGTCTTCCTTCATCGCCTTTTCATCGGCGGCGGCTTTGGCAACAGCGCTGATTTCCGCCAAGCGGTCTTCGGCAGCCTTGCGGAACTTGCCATCAGGGGCGGCCTTCTTCAAGTACGCAGACAAATACTTCTTCTCATGTTCGGTGCGGTTGTTCTTCTGATTGATTTTCGCCAAGTAATAGTTGGCGTCATTACCGCAGACCTTGTACGAAAGTCCCTTCCTCAAATTGATTTCGGCCTTGTCGTATTCGCCCATCTCATAACGGGTTACACCAGCATAGAAGTACGCACCGGCATCACCGGGCTTCTTAGAGAGAACCGTTCTCCACAGCGGAGCCGCTTCGGCATAGCGACCAGCGGCAAGCAAAGCCTTCCCCTTTTCAAACGGGTCCTCAGAGGAAGCTGCCGTTGTCGTCACAGTCTTTGCCGGTTCCGCTTTCGCAGTCTGGGCCGGTTGGGCCGCAGCCTTCGGAGTTTCGGTCTTTGCCGTTTCTTTCGGTGCAGTCGTTGCCGGAGCAGCCTGGGCGGTCTTCGCTCCCTTAATCTTTGCGCGTTCGGCATTGGCATTCGCCTGCTGCCCCATGGCCTCGTAAGCCTTGGCGGCACCTTCGTACGCTTCGCTCAAGTTCGGGTCGTACTGATACGCCAAACGGAAATTAGCCAAAGCGCCCTTATAATCCTTCATCTTCATGCGAACCTTACCGGCCAGCATGTACGCTTCGGTATTCTTCTTGTTTTCGGCCAACATAGAACGGTATTCACCGAGGGCCTTTTCGTACTGACCCTTAGCCTCGAAACGGGCACCCTGTTCAACACGGGGGTCAACAGCCCAAGATTGAGACATTCCCAACAAAAAAGCTAGAGCAATAAAAGAAAATTTGCTATTCATAAAAAAAAATTTAGTAAAACCCATTGACAATATAATTCAGATAGACGATATTACAAGCAGTGATGCGAACTTTTTTTAAAAACGATTCGCAAAGGAGAAAAAAATGAAAATCACTGAAGTCGTCGATAAGTACAAACCGGATGAACAGGAACTCATTATCGAAGCCTACGAACGCGAAGGCGGCGATACAGAAGATGTCGATCTCATTCTCCTAGATCGCATTTGCGCAAGACTGGGTCTTGGCCTAGACAACGAAGATTTCGATAACGACGACATTGCCGAAGAAATCAACTTCGATGAATACGGGAGCCACTTCGAAGACGTTTCCGAAGGCGACGACGAACTGTAAGGGCGGCAAAGCCGCAGTAAACAGTGGTTAGTGATTAGTGATTAGGAGATAATGCGACAAGTGCCGTGTAAGGAGATCCCCGAACTAGTCGGGGATGACAACCTACCACCTAAAACCTACTACCTAAAACCTATTTTCATTCTTCCAGATTCGCGACGCAGCGGACATAAAGACCTTTATGGACACTGACATCCGAGCGGTCGATGTCGCGCACCAAGCGCCGGAATTCCCATGACCGCGCCGAATTTTTCAATATAGACGTTGACGACCAATAATGGCCAGAGCCTGCACCATCGCAATAGTTGTCCCAGTCCTGGCAACCGCCACGTCCTAAGCCTTCCCAATCCAGCGTCGTGCGGTCTTTCTGATAATCGCGCCACTCGCCGTCATCCGGCAAATGCCAACCAACGGGGCACGCTCTGAGAGCATCGCTATACGTGTAATAACGTCCGTACATTTCACAGAACTTTTTGTCTTCCAGGTAGCACTGTTTTTCAGTAGTCACGCTAAAAGCGAGGTTCTGCTTCATCCAGACTTTACCGGCGCGGAGTTCCACTTTGTACTTCTTGTTATCGCGGCTGTCCGTAAGCTGCATCGTATTTTTATCAACACCTTTCTCGGCCAACAAGTCGCGGTCGTAAATGCAGCGCACCTGCACGGCATCGGCATCTTCAATTTGAACAAGCTTCGCAACGCCACGTTTCGTATCGAGCATCATGACTTGCGTTCCGACGCCACCCACGGCTGCGTAATAAGCCGCATATTCTCGTTTGTTCACAACGTCATCTTCTTCGAACTTGTAGTAGCCCATCGAAGAACCGCTCACAAACGATTTCATATTCTGTACTTTGCGCGGCCCCATGAATTTATCATGAATTAATTTATCCCAATCACTTGCATCGGGCAGGCGCGTGCCTTCAGGACACGAGAGTTCCCACCGTTCGTTACGGTAAAAAGAGCGCCCCTCGTCATCAGAAAAATTTGCTGTCTTGCGGAAATTGAGGTCTTGGCTGAACCAATTCAACGATCCGGATTTAATCGTCCGATAGATATGCCCGTCTCTAAAATCCTTGAGTTCATCGGCACTAATATTTGCGACCACTGACACGGTCAATAAAATGGTAGCGCACCAAACGCGCCTCAATCCTTCCAACATCGAAAAACCTCATCCTTATTTTGCAGCTCCTCAAAGGAGCTCTCACGTAATATATATACGGATTTTTCGAAAAAAGTTATAAAAATGTTTTAAAAGTATAAAACAGCGCCGATATTGCCCGGATTTGCCCAAAACGAAATTTTCTTTTTACAAACTTCGTGCATTTTTAGGACTCCAAAACTCACTCCTGTACCTACAAGAGCGCCAACAACCACGTCTGTAATATAATGTTTACCGGCTATGACACGCAACGCGGCAACAATGGCAGCCAACGAAAGTGACGTAGCCCACACTAAATTCTTGTACTTGGAATTCGGGTAAACATCAGAGAACCACTTGCCTGTAAAAATGGCAACCGTAAATGCCGCCGAAGAATGCCCTGAATAAAACGAACCGTAAGCTTCCGCACGGGCGGACTCCGCCTTTTCACGGCCTTCCCCACTCTTCGAATACATGAACGGACGTGGCCAAAGCTGCGTGGAGCGTACAATCTGGTTCAACGCATTCTGTAATACAAACGCCTCCGCAAACATGAGCGTAAACGCACCGAAATCGTGAGCATCAACATCACCTTTGTAGAGCGAAAGACCCGCCAACGCCAGCGGAGCAACCGCCAACGCCCCGGAATAATGACTCACCGTCGTAGCCCATCCGCTGTAACGCCCAGCAAGCGGACGGTCCCACGGCAAAAGTTCAGACTTCGGTTTCAAATTATCTACGGAACCTTTTTCCATGCCGTAATACCGCGAAACGCCCAACGCCGCTATCAACGAAATACCAAGCACAAGCGGGACATCGAGACGAACCGAGGTTTCGTAATGGCGAGAATTTTCCGCTGCCGACGAATTCTCGGACGCACCCATAGCAAGCGTTGCCGCCAACAACACCACAAAACACACCCGAAACAAGTTTTTAAAACGCCACTTATCCATCAAAACTCCATTAAAAAATTATATTCACAATGACAAACATACAAAAGTATTGGCGGACAACGTGATAAATTCGAATTTTAACCAGAACCGAGAACCCATCATCCCGAACATGGAACTTTTTGGAGCTATTTCCGACGAAATGCGCCTCAAGATTCTGCTCCTACTGGACCAGTCCGAATTCACGGTCAACGAAATCAAGGACATTCTGGATATCCACCAGAGTAACGCCAGCCGCCACTTGGCAAAGCTTTCGCAATGCGGACTCGTCAAAGACAGGCGCGACGGCATCAAGGCCTATTACCGTCTGAGCGAAGAACTTTACCTGAGCAACCGCCTGCTGCAAATCATCCGCGAAGCTTACGACGAACTCCAGGACAAAGACATTTTGAAATGCCGCGCCGCACAAGCGCTCGAAGAACGCACCGACAAGACAAAAGGGCAAATCCACAAGCTCGACCAAGCCGGCGGTAGCCTCAAGGCGCAAATCAGCCTATTCAGCAAGCTCATGGTGCCGTTCGAAAACGCTGTCGATATCGGGTGCGGCGAAGGCGGGGACCTTTCGCTCATGCTCGCAAGCCGCTGCAAGAACGTAACAGCGCTCGACTACGACCCGAAAATCATCAGCGGATTCCATCAGATTCTAAAGCAAAAAGGTATCGAGAACGTGACGCCCAAAGTCGCCGACATGGCGCAGACAGGCCTCCCCGACAATTACGCGGACCTCGTCTTGATGAGCCAGGTTTTGCACCACGCCACCGACCCAAGACTTGCCCTCAAGGAAGCGACACGCATCCTGAAACCGGGTGGAAGGCTCGCGCTTTTGGACCTCGCCCAGCACAAGGAAGAATCTTTCCGCACGACGCACGGTCACATTTGGCTCGGTTTTGAAAGGAGCCAGCTCGAATTTTTCGTGAAGGAACTCAACTGCAAGGTGCTGGAAAGCGAAATCATCCCCAGCGAAAACGAGGTGGACAAGAAGCTACCTGTTATTTGCATGATTATTACGAAGGAGTGAATTAGACGAAAGAACGGACCTACGGTCCTACAGACGAAAGACGAGAGATTAAAAGCTGGAGAATTGCCATTCTGGAGGCAAAGGCGATAGAATCCATAGAATAGCCCCTATCGGTCGTTGCACTCCCTCCAAGGTGACAGTTTTGGGGGAGCGCTTCAAGGTGACCAGTCTGATAAAAGATGCCACACGGATTGGTTCACACCTAACGGTGTTCACCGAACCTAATGACTAACGACTATTGACTAACAACTAATGACCAATAACTAAAAATACCTCTTGACCTTTTTCCAAAAAACAAATATCTTTATAGAAAAGCCAAGGAGAACCTTATGAAAATGATCAAGTACATTGTATTCGCCGCCATTTGCATCATCTCTGCATTCGGCATTTATAGCCTTATCAAAACGGCAAAGACCGACGAAAACACGCTCGAATAAATTTTTTTGATAGCTAATTCGTTCTAGGCCGAACAATTTAACAAACCGTAGCGGGCTTCCTCTGCGGTATTTTTATATTTCCATTCATGAATTTTCTCAACAAGAAGCCCGCTTTCTTTGTGGCCATGGCCGCAATTTTCTTCGCGATTTTGATGATTGTTTTTCACAATTTCGCATTCGATTCCAGTCAACTCATGCTCAACAGCGACCAGCTGAACGGCATCGGCAGCCGCATTCTGCGCACGTTCGACGTCATCCTCACGGAATGGGACGACAGCCGCCTCGGCGGCATCCCGACGATGGACGCTTTGTTCGCCGACGCCTACCACCCGCTGGTGTGGACGCAGTTCATCATGGATCCGGCACGCGCTGTCGGTTTCAAGTTCATCCTCACCGTCTGGGTCGCCTTCATGAGCGCAATGCTCCTCGCCTGGAACTTGACGGGCAACAAGTGGTGGGGTTCGCTTCTCGGATTCCTCTACGCGTTTTCACCAGAATACTTCACGTACATCTACGGTGGCCACGACGGTAAGATGATGGTATTCGCCATCGCCCCCTTGGCGCTCCTCGCCATCAGAAAGATTGTCCGCGACGGAAGCCTCCCCTATCTCATCGTCTTTGCTCTGAGCATCGTATGGATGATTCTCGGGAGCCACCTACAACTCACCTATCTGTTCCTCTGGGGCGCCGGACTTTACACGCTTTACGAGGCCGCATTCCACTGCGACACGCTTGCCACTCGTGGCAAGCGCATCGGGCTTGCCGCTGCAGCGCTCGCTTTCGGGCTCGCCATCAGCTGTTTCCAGGTTATACCGCCGTACCTCTACACCACGACACAGTCCGTTCGTGGCGAAGGCGACCACACCAATTACGGTCACGCCGTGAGCTGGTCGTTCCACCAAGAAGAAATGGCGCAAATGCTTATTCCGGGATTCATCGGCGTGGATGTCTATGAACAGGATGCAAATTCGAATTCGTTCAAGGGCAGTTCCTTCATCGATGTGACCATGGACGAATACCGCAAGATGGCTGAGTCCGGCAACCAAGGCAGTCCGTTCTACTGGGGCCACAACAGCTTCAAGCTCGACCACAACAACGCAGGTGCGCTCCTCACGTTCCTCGGGTTCCTCTGCCTGTTCCTCCCGGGCAAGCGCCGCTGGGCATGTTTCTGGGGACTCGGAGCCGTTGTCGCTTTGAGCTACGGCATGGGGGATCACTCTCCGCTATTCAAGTTTTGGTACAACGTATTACCAGGCGTCAAGAACTTCCGCGCTCCGGGCATGGCGCTCTTCTGGCTCCCGCTCCTGCTCGTAATGATGGCAGGCCCCGTGCTCCGTGCCGTTAGCGACCCGAACGAGGATACAGCCAAGAACCGCAAGGCTCTGTTGCATGGCACCGCGATGTTCGTCATTTTGCTCTTGCTCGTCGTCATCGCCCGCTTCAACTGGACGCTCTTTATCAGCCCGTTCGGATTCGTTGTTTGCCTCGCCTACGCGGCAGCATGCCTCGGCGTGATGAGTCTCGACGACCAAAACAAGGCTATTAACGTCAAGAATTTTGTTGACGCTTTTAAAGCAAAACTTCCAGGAACATCGAGAGGTGTACAAGCCTCTGTCGTCATCGGATTTGCAGTCATCGGCATGTTCCTCATGAGCGGGCAAAAGCTCTTGAACGATCCAGTTACGGCCCCGTACTTCAAGCCGCTGAACGAAGTGGTGATGAGCATGACCGCCTCTAAGATTATCCCGAGTTTCATCTTGATTCTCGTCGTGATTGGCGTAAGCATCGCCGTATTCAAGTGGAAAGGAAGTACGCCCGCCAAGGTCGGTATCCTTGCGCTTATCGCTGGCATCGAACTCATGACAATCAACGGCGCATTTATCCAGAACGTCGCCGCCAACGAATATATCCAGCCGAAAAACGGAGTCGTCACCGCCATCAAGGCTCCCTTCAAAGCGGATTCCATCAGCACGCCACGTGTACTCTCGCTCTCGCGCAACAAGGCCCTCAGCGGAAACATCTTCCCGCAATATCATTTGCGCAACGCCGACGGTTTCCACGACAACGAACTCGCCAGCTACCGAGAATTCCGTGGCGGACAAGGCAATGCGAACTACCTCTTGAACATCAACAATCCAGAAGCCGCCCACCCGTTCCTCGACTTGATGAACATCGGTGCTATCATCTTCGATACGCAACGCGGCACCACCTACATGCCGATTCCGACCGCCATGGGCGAAGCCTACATCTACGGCGAATCGACAACAATGGAAGACGCAAAAGCCATTGACGCACTCAAGAACGGATTTGAATACCGCGAAAAAGTCATCCTCTCCGAAGAACCGCAAAACAAAGGCGAAGGCGGAGTGGCCGAGGGCAAAGCAAAGCTTGTCGCAAGCCCCAAGATGGACACGCAGGTATTCCAAGTCGAGAGCGATCGCGCAGGATTCATGGTCGTCGCCGGCAACTACCATCCCTATTGGAAAGCAACCGTCAACGGAAAAGAAGCCAAGGTTTACAAGGCTTTCGGCACGCTTCGCGCTGTAGAAATTCCGAAGGGCAAGTCCGAAGTCCGCATGGAATATCGCAGCAAGCCGCTCCACGCCTGCATCAAGGTGAGCCTGCTTGCCGCAGTCCTCCTCATCGCCTTTGGCGCGTTCATCTTCGTGCGAACAAAGAAAGCGCAAGCAAAGTAGAGCAAGCATGCAAAAAGGCATAGCCTCACCCGACAAGTATCTGTCCATCGACGATTCAACGGTCATGAAGGCTATCGCCATTCTATTGATGCTCTCGCATCACCTTTGGACATTCCCGGAGCGCATCGCAGGCGGTCCTCTCGAAAGTCTTATTTCGTTTTCAAACCTGCCGCTCACAGTCCATCTGGGCGTCTTCGGGAAAATTTGCGTTTCGATGTTTTTCTTTCTTGGCGGCTACGGTCTGTACAAAAAATATTTCGGCAAGCGCTACAATATCGCCGAGCGGCTGAAAAAACTGTACTTTGCATACTGGAAAGTTTTTCTCATCTTCGTTCCCATCGGGTTCATCTTCTTCTCAAACCAGAATGCGTACTGCCAAGACGTAGGCGTCTATTCCGCATTCTCCGAATTTTCGATAAAAGAGTTCGTCTTAAACTTCTTCGGTTTTGTCTCGACCTACAACAGGGAATGGTGGTTTTTATTGAGCTATGCCATCGCGCTAATCCTATTCCCGCTCATCCGAAAAATCGTTGATTATCTTTCCATTTACCTCAACTTATTCATCGTCATCATCATAAGCGTATTACTGACAAACGTTTTCCAATCCGAATCTTATGCGGTATGTTTCGGGATGGGCGTTATAGTAGCAAAGCACCGTTTATTCGACAGCTTAAGTGATTTCGCTAAATCAAAAAAATTTCTCAATCCAGTCTCCGACATATTAATCTGGCTTCTCGTCATAATTCTGAGGCTAAAAGTCATCGGCGAACAACTCGACATTTTCTTCGTTCCGATTTTAACAATCGCAAGCATTAATTTCATAAATAAATTAAGCATACTCAAAAAAAGTTTATCTTCACTTGGCAAACGAAGCACGAACATGTGGCTCATCCACACGTTCTTCTGCTACTATTTCGGCATAACCGCAAAAATCGTCGCCGCCCCCAGATACGCAATACTAGCACTAATCGTACTGTTCGCAATGAGCTATGCAGCCTCTATACTTGTAGAGAAGTTCTGGAAAAGAATCGGCAAATAAACGCAAAAAAAGTCCATAGACAACCCCATAAAGAGCAGCCATGGACTACGGTTCAAACAAGGAATACAAAATTAATTGAGACGGCGCATGTAGATAGCCAAGTAATCGATTACACCGGAATCAGTTCCCTTGATGGGAATGTAGCGTATGCTGTTGTCCGCACCAATAATGACGGCAACACCCGCAATGTAATTAATCCAGTGATAATCTTCGTGGTACTTGAGTGCAACCTTCCGCTGCGAGCCGAAAACCGTCAAGGGCATTACTAAAATATCGTGCGAGACCATGACGCTCACGCGTTTCCACTTAGGCAAGTTTTTCATGACAACGTTTTTCATAAATTCTTCTGCGCGGGGTTCCAATTCGTAAAACACTTCAGGGTAACCGCCCTCATACGCCCAACGCGCCATGAGTTCTACGGAACTGCCTTTGAGGCCAAGCGCATCTGCATGTTTTGCGAGAGAATCAGCAGAAATTTTTAGGAACCAATTTCCAGTTATGTCGTAATTCGTGATGAGCTTGGGCAAGGTCTTTTCGCCTCGTCCAATCGAAACGTTATTTGCGGTCTCATTCGTGCGTACGAATCCCGAAGTGATGTACGATATTTCCTCATCACTTTTGATGGACTTGCCTAAATCTTGCGCCATCTTCACACCGTTTGCGGTAAGTTCTGTTTCCATGGCCACGGCATCTTCACGCTCGGAATGACGTATGATGAACACCGCTTTTTCTTCGGGCGAGAGGCTATTATAGACGTCTGCAACGGTTGCGAATCCGTCCTTATCTAGTGCGATGCTACGCGCATTTGCAGACGAAGAAGATTGCACTGACGAAGAAGACCGTTCTGACGAGGAAGATTGCACTGACGAAGAAGATTTCACTGACGAAAAGGAATATGCTGCCGAGGAGGAATTTTGCACCATAGAAGACTTCGGCAGATAATGCGTCGAAACCGAAGAACTCGACTCGAGTTTTGCGGACGATTGTCCGTGATGCTGATGTACACTGGAAGAAACCGGAAAGGCCGTTGACGACGATGTCGCTGACGGCCCTTCCGGAGAATCTAGCGCAGATGACCCTCCAAACCAACTCCCAGAGCAAGGAAGTACAAGGTCAGATGAGCTCGATTCTATATTTGAAGATATTGCAGACGAATCCGTGGAGATTCCGCTCGGAGAATCTCCGCACGATGAAAGAATCAACAGAAAAGCGACAACTACCGTGAGCACACAAAATGTGTTGAACAAGGATTTGAACATTACGACCCCCACTGGTAATCACCAGCCTCGTACACCGGATTTTCACCGTTAAATCCGCGTGGTCGCTTGATTTTGTCGTCGAATACCGTCTTGTTGAATATGCGGAAGTCGCCGCGTTCGTAGCTTTGGAACGATATGTGGCAGAAAATGGGGCCTGCCGGCATGTACTCGCTGTAGCTCATGGTGCGTTCGCCCGCAGTATAGAGGTAATTGAAATACTTGCCATTCAGAACAATGTGCAAACCTATATTGCCAACAGTGAACCAGCGGCCCTTTGCAAGGATATTCTCATGGTGGGTGTCATCGTAATCCATCACCACGAATTCCGCGTCGCCGCTCTTGTCGAGGTGGAAACGATACTTGTGGTTACCTCCACAGCAGCGCCCGTCAAAGAACCAAGTGTATCCGCTGGCCGCCGCAATGCGCGGGTCACGTACGCTCGTATCAGGATGTGCCAACTGTTCATCGGTCACGAGGCGCTCGGGTTCCACTGCGGCAATCAATTGCGCAAGCGTTTTCGGGTTCGCCACCGAAGAGAGCGTCACCTTGTTCTTCGCTTCGCTCAAGGCACGACGATACAAACGGTACGGAATGCCGTCATTGCTTATCATGGTGAGTTCGTCCTGACTGAACACATAGTAGGCGTACGTCTTGGTGCCGCTCTTGGTAACCACATTGAAACTGCGGTTGTTGAGCGTGTACCACTGGCCCGAAACGTTCGGGAATCCCGATACCGCAGCGACACCATCTTCGCCGATAACAACGGTGTAGTCATCGCTTATCCAAGCCTCATCAGCTGCAGTAACCAAGCGACAGTCGCGGTTCTTGTCCCCCTGGCATGCAGCAGCAGAAGGATTCGCCGCTTCGCAGGGGCTCACCATGCCTGGCGGGAGCTTAGTGGACATTCCGATACGGAATCCCATGTCTGCCGCACCATCACGGCTACGGATAGCCCTGCGGCTCACACGCGCAAATTCTGCCGGTTCCCCATAACTGCCTCCACGGCGGGTCTTGTTGCCACTACCGGTAAGCTGTACCGGGTTCACTTTATCGCCCGAAGTATAGCCCACAAGCCAGTCGTAAACCCATTCCCATGAATTGCCGCTCATGTCGTAAAGCCCTAGCTTGTTCGGCTTCTTGGTCGCCACATCGTGCGCCTTGCCCCCGCTATTCTCGGAATACCAGGCCACGTCATCGACTGTGTTGCTGCCCGAGAATTTGAAATTGTCTGCAACACCATCCTTGCCGCCGCGTGCCGCAAATTCCCATTCGGCATCCGTCAACAAACGATACTGACGGCCTGTCGCTTGGCCCAATTTACAAGCAAAACTATTCGCATCGAACCAGCTCACGCCAATTTTCGGAGCCTTGTCCGATTCCCAAGCGTTTTTCTTGCCACCCATCACGGCATTCCATTGTCCGATAGTGACCTCGGTGGGCGCGATATAATACGCATCGACCGTCACCTTATGCGATGGAGTCTCGTAAATCTTGTCCTGTTCGGCACAATTGTCGCAGCCCCGCGTGTAAGTACCGCCCGGCACATACACCATGTTAAATACGGAAGCATTTACCGTATCCGAAAAATTTGCAGGAGCAACATACGCAAACTCAACCGCGCTGGAAGAAGATCTGGAAACCGAAGCGGAAGATTTCGCAAGGGTTGTTGCAGAAGACAGCGCAGAAGCTGTAGCGGAGGAAGAAACTGCGGCTGGAGAAGATACGACTGAAGAGGCAACAGAAGTTGCAGCAGAAGTTGCAGCAGAAGACCTGTTCGAAGACGAAGAAATGTCGTTAAGCCTGTTCGACGAACCTGCTTCAAACTGTTCGCTTGAAGACATGCTAACGATCTGTGAATCGCTTGACGCAGGAAACTCCGAAGCAACAGCTGTAGAGGAATCACCCGAACAACTCCAAACCATCCCAGCGGTCAAAACCGTTGCCGCTAAAACACCCGAGGAAAGTTTATACATAGGCACCTTCATCGAGCAAAAAACCTAAACCCAAAATAAATATATGTTCATATACATTGGGCCAAACTGTATAATTACTTTTACTGTGGACAAATATGTCAACACCCCGCACACAAAAAAAAATTGGGGTTCAAGAGCTCTTTTACTGTTGACATTTTCTATACCATCGGTAGGATTTACAAAATCAACCTTATATTCCCTTTTATTGGCTAAAACAAACAAAAATCATCATTAGATGTGGACAAAAATGTCAACGGATTAAAAAAAAGCAGGCCCACAGCACAACAAAACGATGTTTATTTATAGAAAAAATGTATCTTTGATTGCAGGTTGCCTATGTTTGCCAGAAACAAGATAAACATCTACGACTACTCCGACTACCGCAAGTTTCTGTCGGATTTTTACGAGTTGGAGAAGTCGTTCGACCCGACTTTCAGTTACCGCGTATTTGCCACGGCGGTCAACATGGATGCAAGTCTCCTCCTGAAAATTTTGCAAGGCAAGCGGCACGTATCTTCAAAGAATATTGAGACCTTCGTGCAGTTTTTCCGCTACAAGGAAGGCAAGGCAGAATATTTCCGTGAGATGATTGCCTATGCAAAAGCTAAAACCGACGAAGATGTCCGCAAGCATTTCGAAGCACTCCAGAGAATGCGACCATCGAGTTGCCGCGAACTGGACGAGGCTCGCTACCGTTATTTCCAGCAATGGTTCTACCCGATGATCCGCTCGGCACTGGACGTTTTTGACTACCGTAATTCTGAACATGCGACCGCACTTGGCGACTCCTGCATCCCCAAGCTCACAGCAAATCAGGTAGAAATAGCAGTCGAAGCGCTACTGCAACTCGGGCTTGCACACCAGAGAAAGGACGGACGCATAGTCCCGACGGATGCGCACCTGAAAACTCAAGAGCACTGGCTAAGCGCCTCCATTAGCGAATACCAAAAGAGCATCGCCGAATTGGCACACCGCTCAATTGCCGAAACCCCGAAAGAGGAACGCGACATTAGCACGCTCACCATGGCAATTGACTCTTCACAGATACAAAAAATCCGCGACATACTCGCCGACGCACGCAAATCCATCGTAAAAGTGGCAAATTCGATGCCTTCACAAATTTGCGACAGCGTTTATCAATTAAATTTTCAGTTGTTCCCGATGATGAAGAAAAAGGATTGACCATGAAACGTTTATTTACAGCGATACTTTTGGCCCCCCTTTTTTGGGCTTGTTCCGATATAGATTCCGCTGGAGCAACTAGCGAAACCACAAACGGAATTGCAATCACTGTGGTAAACGCCTCTCGCACACCCATCGCAAACGCCCGCGTCACCCTTTATTCTAAAGAAAATTTATCCGTTCTAGGGACGTCCAAGTCCGATACCGCAGGTATTGCGCAATTTGACACCCTCGTTACAAACAACGTATTCGTCGAAGGCATCGCAGGCGAAGACTCCTCGCTGATGGCATGGGCTCCGCTCGACACGCACCAAACAGAAATTCCGCTTTTCCCATCGGCTAGCCTTACCGTACGCACAGGCGCCGCACAAGCGGACTACGCAACACTATTTGAAGTTCTCGCTCTCGACTCCACGCCCTATTCGGCACTCCGCAGCGGTGGCGAGTACACATTTACCCATGTGCCCGCAGGCTTATTCAATGTTGTCGCGGGCGATTCCTTCATCGCAACAGTCGAACTCGACACAGGCTCCACCGCCGACACGCTGTTCCGCATCCCTGATGTCACGCGGGAATTCGTATTCGAAGACTTCAACGATGGCGACAGTTTGAACAACCTAGCAAAAGTGTATCCAAATTACGGTTGGTATTTCGCCACCGTCGGCAGAGCAAAATTCACCCGTCCTGATTCAACCACAGGTTTCACCGGCGCACTTGAAAGCGACGCAAACAAAAACGGAACACGCGGAAAATACCTTTCACTCCGTTACGAACTTTCTGACTCCAGCTATGTAATGCTCGGCACGCATCTCGGTCTCGACACGGGATACTACGACATCTCCCGCCTTACCGCCATCCGCATAAAAGCGCGCGGAGACTGCAAATTCTACGTTGCGCTGGAACATTACAAAGAAATTGGCGACAACACGTTCCGCAAGGCTTTGTGGAAAGCCGAAGCAAACAAGGACTGGCACGAATTCGTATTCCGCCCCGGCGAAGAAGCCCTGCGAGACGAAAGCTACCAAGTACACTTCAGTGAAATTGCAACCGAAATAGGATTCTTCTCCGTATTCATCAGAAGCGGGACCAACCTGCAAATCGACGACATTGTATTTGAAGGGATAAACTCTATAGAATAGATTTGACTTTACCTCAAATCACCCCAATTTATTCCATAAATTCTAATATCGTCATATCAAACATCACGATATTTTCGGATAAATTCATTTTTTCAGATACACGTCATTCACCATGCGGCCTTGAATTTTCTGGCGCACGATGTAGCGACCTTTGGGGAGGTTTTGCGTAGAATGGCCCAAATAATGGCCGTTCATGTCGAATACGCCTATAGTAACGGCTTCCCCGCGCAAGCGGAACGAGTCGGTAATGTGCGTGATAAAAGAATCTTGCGCAGCAACGACCTTTTCCACCAGCACTTCAACGCGACCCGTATATTCCGTATTGTCGTTGCCCTTAACGGTATATTTGAACGAGGAAAGTCCATTGAAATTCGCCTTGGGCGTAAAGCGAGCCGTGTAGCCATCGCTTAACAACTCAACTTCTCCGTTTTCTGCTGCAGAAACACTGTACTTCGGCGAGACTTGCGAAAAACCGCGCGTAATAGTTCGCAAATCAAAGTCACGCGAAGCCTCGTCCGAAATCTGCGTATGCATGGCACCGAGCCAGTTAATATACTTTTCGATGCGCACATAACCATCGCTTTCCTTGGTCATCGCATCATCCTTATCCACATCGTAGCCCATAGCCTCTTCAAAGTAATCCGGCATGCCGTCCTTGTCGGAATCGGTGGCAGCCTTCCCCGCAATTACTTCTCCCCAACCGTTATTCGTCTTGAGTCCCATGGCTCCAACGCTTTTCACGAGCGCACCAGCCTTGCCGAGCGTATTCACCTGATACCAGATTAGCGAATCAATGTCATCATAAGGCAAAACTCCACTCTGCGATGTCACGTAACGCCACGCACTCGCCGCACTCAGCATAGGCCCAGTTGTCGTGAGTTCGTTCCACGGTTTCGACAGTTCCTCACCCACGCCCTGATAGTAATAAATGCTCGTAGGGCTACCATTGAGCACGCCATCACGATTTTTGTCTAGCATATTGCCATTGGCATAAATACTCTGATTTTTATCCACCTGGAACCATTCATTCTTACCCGCAGGACCATAGACAAAGTAATTATTCACAATATCGTGATTGAAATGCGTACTCGTATGCGTTGTGTATCCCGCTTCGAAATTATAAAGAATGTTGTTTACAAACACATCGTTAATCTTGTCAAGTGGATTACGGTTATGCGAATTGACGAACGCGTTGTAATACCACGCCCAAGTGCCATCCACCGACTCGATATGTGCACCGAACTGCTGGCCGATGGGGTTTGCAATGAGCGAATTCTGCACGGTAATGCCCGTTACGCGATAATCTTTATTATCAGAACTTCCGCCAAAGTTGTTCCACGGAGCAAGTTCCACCGAACAATGATCTACAATGACGTTCTTGGAATCGTAAAGGTTCAAGCCGTCATCCTTTTCAGAAGCGGTTTTTTCGCCGGGGCGTATTCGCAAATAGCGGATGATGATGTTGTTCTGCTTGCCAGTACTGAGTTTGCCACCGTGAATGGCAATGCCTTCGCCCGGAGCCGTCTGCCCCGCAATCGTGATGTTACTTTTGATGGAGACAGCCGTCTTGATGTTGATGATACCGCCCACGTCAAAGACGACAATGCGGTTCCCTTGACTGACTGCATCGCGGAAAGACCCCGCACCATCATCATTCAGGTTGGTAACGTGATAAACCGTACCGTCACGGCCACCCGTGACATGCGCACCGAAGCCTAACGCTTCAGGGAAAGCCAAAGGTTCTGTAGCCGCCCAAACGAACGCAGAAAGCGTTAGACAAAGCACAGGAACCGAAACACTCTTGCGAGAACCAAACAACATGCCCATATCGTCCACCATTTTTAGGAGAATTCCCTACAAAAAATACATTCTATTTTTTCGAATAATTCATAGACAAGCAAATAAAGAGTTGTCTATGGACTACAACGAAACTATTTCAAGATTGGTTACAACCTCCGCATCACCTTGACGGTCTTATTCATTTTTTTGCCGTTCGTAGCAATTCCGCGGATATTGACGAGATAGATTCCGCAGCCGAAGGGCTGGAGGTCAACCGTCGCCGTGCCACGGGTCTGCACGACGGTTTTTTGCATCATCACGTTCTTGCCGCTAATGTCCATCACGGTGATATTAGCCTCGTTCGGGATTCCCGCGAGGAGCACGACGTTGCCATTGACGCTCATGTGGAACGGCTTCATGGTGCTTTCGGCGAAGGTAATGCCCGTGGGAGGCGTTGAGGAGCTGGACTGCGATTCACCAACTTCAGAAGAACTGCTCGTGGGTGTCGCGGCACTTTCAGCAAGCATCTGCGTCACGCCAATCATGCGACTGAAGGTGTCGCCCGCGTTGTCCTTGAGCGTGAACTGCACGTAACCCACACCCGCAAAGTTATCGGCGAGTTTCACAGTCATCTTGGAACCGGAAACAGCCGCAGTCACGCCGCTCGGGGCAGACACAGCGTAAGAACCGCCATCGTAACCGCGGGTAAACTGCGAAAGATCAATTACCTGCGTTTCGCCCTCCGCAAAGGTGTAATGGGCGCGGGCCATCCATTCCAAATAGCGTTCGAGTTCCGTCCAGCCATCGCCCAGGCGATCCTTGTTGGCATCGCTAAAGTCGCCACTCCTGGAATTCGGATTATAGCCGTACATCTTTTCCCACCAATCCGGGAGCCCGTCCATATCGGAATCGTAATCGGCAGCCCAGCTCGTGCTCGGGTACGGTTCCCAGCCCTTGATGTCCGCGGTATCCTTCACGTCGGTTTCGCGGTCGGGAATGCCCGCGATGCCGCCCACCGAGCCCTTCATACTGTATGTCCCGTTCTTGGTTTCGCTAATCATGCGCTGGTCGTGATTGTCGAGTACCGGCATGCGCTGGCCCACATCGCTAAGCACGTCCTTGTAGGCAGCCTTCGCCGACTGCACCGTCGCATAGGAGGGGAAATACGGCCCGCTATGCCACACGTTCCAGGTCAGCTGTTGCCCGTTGCTCAAGGTATAGCGGCGGCCACATTCGTCGTTCGTTCCGTCGCACTTGAAACTGCCATTGTTCAGCTGTAACACGTTATTGTGGAAGTAGTATTCCTGCGTGCCCTTGCCGGTGCCTTCGAGGTCCGCACTCAGCACGTGGTCGAGCAGCTTGGTTCCGGCACCCGCCTTGTAGTAGTTGCCCACAAAGTTCACCTCGTGTGCGCCGCCATCCGTTACGCGGCTATACCAGTTATAGACAACGTTGTTGAAGATATCCAAACGCCCCGCATAGTAGCCGTCGCCATCAAGCCCACCACCCATGCTCCAGTTGCGGCCCGCATTGTGCGCAAGCAAATTGTGGTGGAAACTTCCTATGTCGCCGCCGATGGTCGCCGCATATCCATGCCCCGTTCCCGAAGAATAATTCTGGTGGTCTGCGATGTTGAGCGCTTCCGAAATCAGCGTGCGCTGCAGCGTGATGTTCTTGCCACCGCGGCTACTGAAGGCTTCATCGATTGTCCAGCTGATACTTGCGTGGTCCAAGATGCTGTTGTTGCCGCCCGTGAGGCCCATGCCGTCGAAAGTCGCACCGTAACCCAAGCGAACTCGCATAAAGCGCACAATCATGTCGCTGCCGGTAAAGCCGATGGGCGCACTCTTGATGGTAATGCCCTTGCCCGGCGCACTCTGCCCCGCAATCGTCGTGTAATCGTGATTGCAGACTAGGCGAGACTTCAGCTGGATCATGCCCGAGACCTTAAACATAATCGTGCGAGGGCCAATGTCGGCCGTACATGCTTCGCGCAGGCTACCCGCACCATCGTCATTCAAATTCGTCACGTAAACGACCTTCCCGCCTCGGCCACCGACCGCATTGCGGCCATAGCCCTCGGCTCCGTCAAACGCGATGCGCCCCGGCTGGAATTTCCACACATTGCCCTTGGTTACATTGCCGTTACCGTCCACTTCGTCAACGCGCCAGTAATAGGCCGTAAGCACGTTCGTGCCAGTTACCTTGTAAGTCGTTGCGGTCTGTTCACCCTTATAATAAAGAGCTTTCACCGCAGTCATCGCCGCTGTCGCAGATTCCACCGCAGCAGAATCCGTTCCGAGGTAAACCTGGTGCTTTTTCGCGCTGCTTGATGCCGTCCAAGAAAGCGTCAAGGCGCCATTTTCATGCGAAGCGTGCATATCCAAGTCCGCCGGAGACGGATTCTTCGCCTGCGCCGCAGCATTGGGAACATCGAGTTCGAATCCGTTCAGCGTCACGTTCTTGAAGGTTGCGCTCGTTCCCGGCTTAAAAGCAATCACCGTCGATGCACCCGTGCCGCTCACGCTGAAAGTCACGTACGCCGTAGCCGCTTCCGCCGTCGAGAGCGCTCGCACCGTAGGCTTCACCGTCGTCTGCTTCACATTGTTCACATAGACATCGATGTTGCTGTAAGTGGTGTTGCTCAGGTCGTCCACATTGTTCAGGTAAGCAAGCAGCGAATGCGTTCCCGCCGAAAGGTTCGAAAAAGTAAGGCTGATTTCGCCACCGGAATTGCCATCCTCGACCATCACGCCGTCGCCCACCAACTTGGCGTAGCTCGGCGACTGCACCGAAGCCTTGTACCAGTTAGCCCTAAGGTTCGTGCCGGCGCTACCTTTCGCGACCGTGATTTTTACGCCGTTCAGGGTCGTATCCTTGCTTGCAGCCCCCGAAACGACCCACGGCACGTAATTCGGCTCGGTCACTTCACTCGAATTCCGGCCACTCATGTCAAAATCCACCTTGACAACCGTTGCGGCAAATGCCGATGGCGCCAAGGTGGATAGACTCAACACTCCAACTCGAAAAAAAGAACCGAAACATCCCATACTCATCCATACACATCTTTCTGTACATATAAAAATACCTTCAATTTTACATTGAAGGTAGAATTCATAAAAAGTAGAGTTGTCCGCAGACAACGGCCAAAAGGAAGAACTTACCAGACTCGCACGTGCCTGACAATCCGCGCGGAACCGCCGCGTATCACAGCAATGTATCGACCGGCGGGAACATTTTCAAACACAACCGGAGAGCGCAATTCGCCAACAGCGCCCAACTTGCGTTTCGAGGCAACAACATGCCCCGTCACAGTAACCAAGCTGATATCCGCTTGTCCAGAAATTCTTTCGACGAAAACATTACGTTTCTGCGTATAAACCATCGGCAACACAAGTCTTGCAGCACCGTTGCGGCGTACAAGCCCCGTAGTTTTGTTCCCTTTGGACGTATCCTTTTTCGCCGTGTCACCGACCGCATAAAGCGGGGCCAAAGCTTCCGCCCACAAGTGGTGCATAGCCTGTCCGCCACCTTCCGAATTCGGATGGACACCGTCATTGCCGAGCAATTCCGGATGTTTCAAGAAGTAGCTGTAGAAATCAGGACCCTTGGGCAGCTTGTTATCTTCAACGAGTTTATCTACGGCATCAATGAACGCCGAATTGATTTGCCATCCCGACTTTTCGGGATTTGTCGCAATGATGCGAGCAATAATCGGAGTGATTCCGTGAGCCTTCGCCGAATCAATAATCGTCTGCATGTTTTTGACGTATGCATCGAGATCCCAGTCGCCACCGCCCCAGGCATCGTTCGTTCCCATTTCGATTGCCCAGAACTTCACATTGCCGGCATATTTCAGGTAATCGTTCAAGTGCGCCACAACTTCGGTGCTGTTAATGCAACCGATGCCACCGCGAAGCATGGCCGGCGTATAATCCGGGTAACGAGCGTGGATCAGCTGCGCCGTCGTCGAATCCGTTTCTTGCTGCTTGATTCCCATCTGGCTAATGCTCGTGCCCATAAAGAACCAAGTATCCGTTCCGCCTTCCGTCATGTCGAACGCTTCGATTTCAAGAAGTTTGCCGACATCGCCATCGCTCACGAACTTGAACCATGATTTTCCATCAAAATCAATTTCCACGCCGCGGGCCATCACAGGATTGTCCTTGATATTCGCCGCTTCGACCCAGTCGCCATCGCTACCATCGGTGGAATTTGCCGATGTCAAGATTTTGAAGTTCGAAAGAGCGACACCGCTATGCCCGCAATTCGAAGTGAAATTAGTCGCCCAGGCACAATCACCGAAAGACTCCCAGTTGATCAAGAGCTTCTTAGGACCCTCGCCCACTTTCAAAGCGATTTCCTTGGCACTGCTACTTTTCCAGTTGGTCAGGTAACCGTCAGTGAGATAATCTGTTGTCGTCAAGCCCGTATGTGCAGGCAATCCACCTGAAACAAGCGTATTCGGGGTAATACCGAAAGCAACACCCGCACTGCATGCAACAATTGCAGCCGCGGCAATTACATTTTTAAAGGAAACTTTTCCCATTACACTCCATATTCCAATCAGTGTGTGTAAATATATTAAAAAAGGTCCCCAAACAAACCTTTTTTTTACATTACACAAACGACTCTTCGGGGGCATTCAAAAACAGCTATTCCTTTTTATACGGCACGAACAGCGTACGACCTTCCACTTTCTTACGGATTATGTAGCGTCCCTGCGGGAGCCCCTGTTCCGTAAGGCCCACGTATTAACCGTTCATATCGAAAATTCCCGTGGTAACCGCATTCCCGCCAAGGCGAAAAGTTTCGACATCGCGTGTAATATTTGTGTCGGAAATCACACTTGGTTTATACTTGTCCCAGCCGGGCATGTCATCGATGGATATCACGTCGTATAACCCGTTCCCGAGACATCGTTACTGTTGACAATTCCAGAGCCACCTGTAAGCATTGCGGATTCGGCTTCGTACTTGTCGGCAAGCGATGTCGTGGCAAACGCTAGACCTAAAAAAGCGATTTCCTTTGTTTTCGACCCGAGAAAGAATTCCATGTGTGGACAAAAATGTCAACAGAATTGCAAAAAAAAACGATGTATTACATATAAAAAATATTTCTTATAAACAGACATGTATCCTTGAATGCAGGTTGCCCATGTTTGCAAAGAACAAGATTAACATATACGACTATTCCGATTACCGCAAGTTTTTGCTGGATTTTTACGAATTGGAAAAATCGCACAATCCGACGTTCAGTTACCGCATATTCGCTTCCGCGATTGGCATGGATGCAAGCCTACTGCTCAAGATTTTACAAGGGAAACGCCACATTTCGACGAACGGCATCGAATCCTTCGTGCATTTTTTCCGCTACAACGATAGCAAAGCGGAGTATTTCCGCGAAATGGTCGCGTACTGCAAGGCAAAAACAGACAACCAGGTGCGCAAGCATTTCGAAACGCTCCAGAAACTGCGTCCCGCATCAAGCCGCGAACTTGACGAAGCCCGCTACCGCTATTTCCAGCAATGGTACTACCCCATGATCCGCTCGGCACTGGACGTATTCGATTATCGAGGCCCAGAAAACGCCGCCGCCCTTGGGGAATTATGCATTCCAAAGCTCACCGCAACGCAGGTGCAAAATGCAGTCGATGCATTATTGCAACTTGGCCTTGCATACAAGCAGAACAACGGTCGCATCGCACCGACAGAGGCTCACATCAAGACGAAGGAGCATTGGCTGAGCGCATCCATCAGCGACTATCAAAAGAGCATCACCGAGCTCGCACAGCGCTCCATTGCAGAAACCCCGAAAAATGAACGCGACATCAGTACTCTCACCATGGCGCTTGATTCCTCGCAGATTCAAAAAATCCGCGAAATCATTGCCGAGACGAGACAAGACATCGTAAAAATGGTCAATGCGATGCCCTCCCAAATCTGTGGTAGCGTTTATCAATTAAATTTTCAACTGTTCCCGATGATGAAGAAAAAGGATTGATGATGAAACGTTTTTTTGCGACAATGCTTTTGACAGCCTTCTTCTGGGCGTGTACAGAATCGAATCCAGAATTAACTGGAGCGACTAGCGAGACCACAAACGGAATTGCGTTTATCGTCGTCGATGCCTCCCACACACCAGTTCCAAATGCACGTATCAAGCTATATTCCAAAGAAACTATTTCCGTCATCGATTCTGCCGCGACAAATTCCTTGGGCGAAGCGCACTTTGATACAGTTATTTCGGACGGGTTCATCGAAGGAATCGCCGGTAATGATTCTTCGCTGATGGTCTGGGAACCGTTCGACACCAACCAGACAAGAATTTCGCTTTTACCCGCAGCGAGCATCACCGTGCGCACGGGCGCTGCAGAAGCAGACTATGCCAAGCTTTACGAAACTATCGCACTGCAATCCACTCCCTATGCGGCCACCCGCAACGGTAACGAATACGTATTCTCCCGCGTGCCCGCAGGCACATTCGGCATTGTCGCCGGAGATTCGCTTATAGCAACCGTTTCACTCGAAAATGGAACTACCGCCGATACACTGTTCCGCATGCCGGGAATCACGCAGGAATTTGTATTCGAAGACTTCGAGGACGGCGACAGCCTGAACAACATCGCCAAAACGGTTCCGAATTACGGCTGGTACTTCAACGCAAGCAACGACGCCAAATGGATTACTCCCGACAGTTCAAATAAATTTGCAACAGCAATCAGCAGCGACGAACACGGGAAATACATTTCATTAAAATTTGCGTTAGGAGATTCCGGATTCGTATTGCTCGGGACCCACATCGGACTTGACACAGGATACTATGACTTAAGCAAGCTCACGGCAGTCCGTCTGAAAGTACGTGGCGATTGCGAATTCTCAGTAGCGCTAGAACATTTCAAGGATATCGGTAACAACAAGTTCCGCAAGGCACTATGGAAGTCAAAGGCGAGCGAGGACTGGCACGAAATCGTAATCCGCCCCGGCAACGAGACCTTGGAAAGCGAAAGCTATCAAGTCCGTTTCAGTGAAATCGCAAAAGAAATCGGTTTATTCTCCATCTTCGTCAGCAGCGGAACATTCCTGCAAATCGACGAAATCGTTTTCGAAGGAATGAATTCCATTACCGAGCCTTAAGTACCGGCCAGTAATTTTCAGGACGCTGATTGAGATACGTCAAATAGTTCCAGGAAGCATTGCGGTATCCACCACCAAGCATCAATTCATCGAGTTTCCCTGCAAAGCCGCCAATCTTAAGATTCGAGGCTTTGTAATCGCCAACCCAATCGTTACGCACGCCATCGACCGAGACGTTCCGGCCGTTCACATAGAATACTATTTTGGACGAAGACGATTTACTGAAGGCAACATAAGCCCATTCCCCAGCGCGAATGTCCTTTTCTCCCGAAGCCCAGGAAATCTTGTAATTGGCGGTATCCACGGCGTCCTTGTCCTTTGCATTTTCGGCCGCAATATGATAAACATCTACGACAAAGCCCATTTCAGGCACATAGCGTAGCGCATATTCCCTGAACTTTTCAAAGACATATTGCTCCTTGTCGAGCGATTTCAGCTGGACCCACACGGAAAAACCGAAATAATCTTCGATATCGAAAACCAGATTCAATTTACGCGTAGTATCAAGCGAAGCAGAATTTTCCACCACTACGTCACTTTCTGCCGTAAACGAAACACTACGCCCGACAACGCCATCCGTCATGGACGCCTTAGTCGATGTTCCTACAAAATAACTTTTCTCCGCAGCATCTTCGACAGGCGAAAGCCCGCTATCGAAATGATAAACAACACCATAGTCATGATTCGTCGGGAACACGTCCAACGCATACGCGGATTCAACCGAACTGTCGAAAAACAGTTCCAGCGAATCTGCCACATTCAGCGAATCGACGCTCACCCAGAAGACTGCTTCTTTGGCAAGCGTATCCACAGACGGTTTTGCTATCGGGAGCTTTTTGCTACGTTTGCCGTCATGCGAAATACGCACAACTTCCCAGCGGCCATAATCATCGGCGATATACTTCGCGAGCGAATCGAAATCGCAGTTTTCAGAAGTCAGCCTAAGCGCCAGAGGAATATCGCTGATAAAGGATTGCAGCGAATCAGAACCCTTTGGGAGCGCAAGCGGAGCCACGAATGTTTTCGTCACGGAATCTTTTGCCACTCGCACGGTATCGTCCGACGAGACAAATACTTTGTTATAATCGACGGTATCTTTTTCAAAATAGACCAACAGCGAAAGCGTATCGGTCGGGAGGCTATCGACAAGCACTCGGCTATTGCGCACAACAACTTTTCGGACAATCGTCGTCCCAAGAACGGTAGCAACACCAACCGCATCATCATCCATGGAGTCGTACAAATACAATTCCGCAGAGCCTGGAGCAACTAAAGTTTCGTTCACAGCAACAGAATCATCTTCAACCACCTTGATGTTTTGCATCAAGAATCGCTTGCCTGATTCTTCATGGTAAGCTTCAAGCGCATAGACACCGGCAGGCACGGAATCCAAATGGAAATATCCGTCGTCATCGGCCTCCGTCGTAAAGGTTGGCGACAATGATTCCGAAGTTGCATCGAAGTTCCGTGGTACGCATTGCACATGCGCATTAGAGGCCGGTTTTCCATCGTCAAGCATCAAAACACCCGCGAGTTCCGGAGAACCCGTCTCGGCACTGTTGCCTGCCACTTGGTCGTCAGAGCATCCGCCCAAAATTGCCATAAAGGCCGCCACAGATGCAGCCTTAAAAGCAAGCGATACAGCCTTTATGTTTTTACAGGACCTCATTGCTACCAATATATATAAGATTTACCTCAAAAAGAAAACTTTATTGCACGTAGCGTCGCTTTACGGAGCCCGCAGTGGTGTATTCCACCACGATGACCCGCGCAGCGGGCATCTTCGCAGGCTTGCGGTTGCCTGCGAACAGCGGGCGCCCCTGCATGTCGAAAACGCGGTAAAACCCAGCTTCCGCTTCAGTCGCTTGCCGTACCGGAGATACGATTCGCATTGCCGAACTACTTGTTTCGGAAGCAAAGCCCGAACTGCTAGAGATTGCCGCATCACAATCTTTCGATTGTTCTTCGCAATGATGTGAAGATGAAGATGCCACGGGACCTTCGACAACACTCGAAGAAGACGAAACAACCGCACCCTCCACGGCAAAAGTCACGTATTCGCTCATCCACGAGAGTCCGGAATCGTCCGTCACCACAGCAACAGCGGAATGCGTTCCCGGCTCCACGCCTTCGACACTCACCTGGTACGGAGCAGCATTTGCTGTGCCCACCAACGTATTGCCCACATAGAACGCAACGTTCTTGACCGTTCCGTCATTGTCTTTTGCGTCGGCTTTCAATGTTATTGTCGCGGAGGCATCGAGCTTCGCACCCGCCACAGGAGCAGTCATGATAACGCTTGCCGCCTTATTGCTCTGTCCAAACTTCTGATTGTATTCCGGCATCTTGCCGTAGCGGCCACCCACCCCAGCCAAGTTCGGAATTTCCTTGGGGAGATTTGCAACCGTACGCTTTTCAAAACTGTAGCTCGGATTGAACGTCGCCGCATTCGGGACACCCTGCGTCACCGTTCCCTTGTAACGATGCTGTTGCTTAGTTCCATTGCCAAAAGTTACACCGCTAAAATACACGTAGCCGTTATCGCCCCATTCGGCCAAATACCCCTGACCATTATCAATATAGCTGTTCTCGTAACGCACGTAAGCTTTGGCATTTGCACTGTGACCGTCGGCTCCTGCGACAAAGAAGCGGTTGTAATCCACGTACTGGTTGTACAGATGAACCTGCGAGCCGTTGTTTTCGCCGGTCACTTTCGGCACGCGACCGTAAGTATTGTGCCAGTAGTTATTCGCGTAAGTCAAGTGAGCGTCTTCCACAAGTGCCATGTACGGGTCCGTTCCCCAGCAGTTGTGTTCATTCGCACCGTCAAAATCCAAGTAGCTGATGGTCGCTTCATCGACAAATTCCATATCCATGCCGTCGCTAATCCACTTATAGCTAATATGGTCTGCCCAGAATTTTTTCACATGCTTATCGGCTGTGCCCACCGTTTCAAGGCCATCGCCGCCTTCAATCAAATGCGGATTTACATCATAAATGGCAAGATTGCGGTAAATATGGTTGCCCGAGCCTTCGTTTGTACGCACCGCGATAGCGGCACCGCGCAGATTCGCACCACGGCCCATGCCAATCAAGCTCTTGTTGGACTTCGTGGTAATCCAATTTTCCCACTGTTGCAGGTTTTCGCTTTCCTGCACAATCTGCACTCCCGCTTCCGTCAAATCGCTGCAGCTGTTCGCCTTGAAAGTGATGCGGTAGAACGTATTCGTCTTGCCTGTCACGCGATTTTTCTCCGTGCAAGTCGTCTTGCACCAAGTGCGGCTCTTTTTCTTTGCCTCGGTAACAGCATTGCGGAACTGCCTGAAATCGTAAGTGCCTTCGGGCACGAGAATCGTCAACGCATCGGTACTTTGTAAATACTTTCGGATGCTCGCAGAATCGCTTGCGACAACAATCTTGCCATCATCGCCGCCAGTTGCAGAAGCACCGAAGCCTTCCGCTTTCACATAGAACGTATAAAGTAGCACCGCCGTCGGATCCGTTTCAGCACTCGTCCAAATCCACTTGGCCTGCGTATTCGCGGCAAAGCCGTTCAGGGAGCCTCCGCTCGGAAGTTTGTTGTTCGCATAAGAAAGCGTCGTAGCGCCGCCCCACTGCGAGAGGTCGCGGCCTTTATTTTTCCAGGAATTATTACCGACGACCGGCTTCGATTTCCAGTCGGCACCAGAATAGTAAGACTTGTCGAGGTCGTCAATCTGCACCATAACGCCAGGGGCGCCTTTGCCGTTCACGCCCACGACTGAAATCGCATTTTCGCCCGGCAAGAACGTCATCGGAACGAACCGCACGCGTCCCGCCTGGTTATCTTCGGCCAGAAGCGCTCCGTTATGATAAAGTCTGTAACCACCATCGGCCACAATCCAGACGCCCGGTCCTTCGCCCGCATTATATGTCGCAGCAACCAACTGCGAACCAATTTTATCGCCACCACCATAAGCGGCATCGGACGGAAGATTTACGACTTCCGTCGTCGGAATTTTCGCAGAAGCCTCTGCCGCGTGTACTGCACAAATTTCGAAAAACGAGACAACGCCCGCAAGCACTATTTGACCAAAACCTTTCATACCCATTGTTCCTCACTTTTGGTTGCATTGGCCCAACTTTTGGTTCGTCCCATTTCCTTGAGGCAATTAAGCCAGGCGTTGCGGGCTGGCGTTTGAAGCCCGCATTGGGGGTGATGGAAGACCGCATCGCGGGCTGCAATCAGGGGGATTATTCCCCCTTTATATAATCTAAATCAGAAGACCGCAATTTCAAAACTCTTTGAAACAACACCCCCATTTATCGTTGTTTCTGGACAACGGGAAAGTGGCGCGGGAATACCCCAAAATGAATTATTTTCTTACATTTAAAGCATGGCCGATAAGAAACCGACACGAAAAGTCTTCGAATACCTGGACTACCGGGAATTTTTGAGAGACTATTACAACGGGAAGAAAGAGGCGAACCCCGCCTTTTCGCTTCGCGTGTTTTCGGACAAAATCGGTTTCAAGGCGAAAGATTTTATCAGTCGCGTCATGAACGGCGACAAGAATCTGTCGAACCAGAGCATTCCCAAAGTCGCATCGGGGCTCAGGCTCGGCAAGCACGAGACGGAATTTTTCATTGGGCTCGTGAAGTTCAATCAGGCAGAAACGACCGACGAACGGAACACCGCGTTCGAAGAAATGCAGGCCGCGCTCAAGGTCGCGCGCTTCGCCGAAAAGCAGCACGTCCTCGGGCATGCGCAGTACATGGTGTATTCGCATTGGCGGCACCTCACCATCCGCAGTCTAATCGGGATGTTCGGATTTGACGGGGATTACGATGCGCTCGCCAAGCAAGTACGCCCGCACATCACCGCAGACGAGGCGAAAAAATCCGTCAAGCTACTCGAAGAATGCGAGCTCATCAAGAAGGATGAAAACGGGAAATACGTACTGACCGAAAGCGCCATCACCACAGGCGACCGCACATCGAAACTTGCCCTCCGCGG
Organism: uncultured Fibrobacter sp.; assembly: GCA_946415675.1. Taxonomy (GTDB): domain Bacteria; phylum Fibrobacterota; class Fibrobacteria; order Fibrobacterales; family Fibrobacteraceae; genus Fibrobacter. The sequence goes on along the minus strand of CAMKTL010000004.1, from coordinate 445 downwards.
ATTCCACCAGCATTGCCTAAAGCTCGCCGCCGACTCCATCGACCGCGACATGCCGGGCCGCCGCCACATCTCGGGACTCACCCTCGGCATCAGCCAAGAAGGCTACGACCGCATCGTGGAACGCATCAATGCCTTCCGCAAAGAAATCGCGCTCATCGCCGAAGAAGACCAGAACAGCGACAAAGTGTTCCAGCTGGAATTCGCGATGTTCCCCGTCGGCGGGAAGTAACCCGCCACATTCAATTTCATTCCGTACAAAAAAATCCCGCCAGGGGTCACCTGACGAGATTTTAAAAGCGAACTAAGTCGTTACGCGAAGATTACACAACCTTCGTCATACCACTCATTCTTTCGCGGAGCCAAGCACCGACTTCTTCCACCGGATGCTGACGGATGTTCTTGTTCACCTTGATGAGTTCTTCGTTATCCACAGCGGTGGTCTTGC
>CAMKTL010000003.1:0-159268 GCA_946415675.1 uncultured Fibrobacter sp. | reverse complement strand
TGTTCTGGATTGTATGTTCAATCATTGTGCTTGTGGCGACATTCGTGTTCCTCAAACTCTTTGGTATGGACGCAAACAAGAAAAGGCGTTTTGAAGACTAACCTTATTTGAGTCAAGAATCATTATTAAGGGCTGGTGGCCCCGAAAGCCGTCAGCCCTTAATTAAACGCCTTAAATTAGACTAAACTAACAAAGATAGGAGAAACTAACATATGGGCGTGGAAGAAAATGATTCTGAATGGACTGAACTTAAAAATAATTGGCACGCTCTTTGCTCTAAGAGGAATAAAGAGGCTAATGCCTAAGATTTTGTAACACAAACTGTAAAAGTCATGACGATGTGTTACAAAAGCGAATAAAAACTCGTCATGGGAGTGAATTATGAAGACTCGTTTTACCTCTAATCTCTTGTTCGGTATTGCTGCCGCTGCTTTCCTCGCTGCTCCGGCACTCGCTCAGGAAGCTGAAGCCGCATCTAAAGGCCCGGAAGTCAAGTTCTCCGGCGAAGTGGAATTTGACGCCTACACGGGCGATGTCATCAATGAAGACATCAAGAGCCATGAATACGCATCGACATTTGACTTGAATGTAGATGTGAAATTTAATGAAAAGTGGTCTGCGTCCGTGCAGCTTGAAGCTGATGGCGAAACGACGGAACCGGCTGCCATTTATAACGGTGCCTTCGTGCAGTACACCCATAACGACAAGTTTGCCGTGAAGTTCGGTGACTTGACATTCTTGGAAGGTGCGTTCCTCAACTATTACGACTACGATGATCCGGCTGATAACGCCGCCGGTATGGCAGAACACGATATCCGAGGAGTTGAACTTGACTATAGTGGGCTTGTTTTTGGGATTGGCTTTGGTCGCGGCGACAACGACAATCAGGTGTGCGTTGAAGAGGATGGTGAAGAAACGTGTGTAGGCGTTGCCTATGACCTCCATCTCGCTTACGAGTTTGGCTTTGGCGAAAGCACCTTGCGCCCGTTCTTTGATTACAAGTCTTATCAGGAACCGAAACATAATGAAATGCATGTGGGATTCGATGCGAACTTGAAGTTCGACGCTTTCGCATTCCACTTTGTCTATGGTTTGCATGCGGACAATCTCAGCGAAGATTCCCCGAAGGCGACACACGCGATTCTTGCCGAACCGTCCTTGGATTTGGGCACGTTTAATGTCAAGGCTTCCGTGTTCTACGCCGCTATCGACAAGAAGGATCCGACGGTTCACGGCGAAGAAATTCCGGAATACTTCTTTGTGTATGGCGAACCGAGCGTGCGCTTCTCTGATGCGTTTGCCATGGGGCTTCCGCTGGAATACCACACCAGGACATTGCAGAAGGACGATGACGTCTCTACGTTCGACGTAGGCCTCCGTGCTTATGCTACTCCGGTGGATGGCCTTGAAATCACTGGCTTCGCGATGTTCGACATTCCTGTCGGGGACGACGCTGGCGACGATACGGCTCTCAGATTCGGTCTTGAGACTGTGTTCGCATTCTAGAAATTACCCATAGAGACAATCCCGCTACGACTTATGTTGTATGCGGGATTTTAAATAATTAGATTTGTCTAACTTTTGGATTGGTTTAAGTCTATTTGGAGTGGATGGGCTTATATTTTTTTTCTAAAGTGTTATTAGAGAATTTGCCATAGAACCTCCACTGGCGTATAGGAATCGTTACTTCGTATATGCTAGATAGGTTACCCCGCCTACGGCAGAAATCGTAGGCGGGATTTTTTGTTTTTAATTGTTGTAAATCTGCAAAGGATTTTGATGACTCGGAAACTTGATATGTGCTTGGTGCGGCATTGCGCTCCAACGCTTGCTGGACTTAAAACGGGAAACTTATTTTGTCTTGATTTGTGCGAGGGCGTTGTGCTTTGCGATATTCTAGCACACTGGAACCAGGTTCTGAACCCGAAGGGGGTTTTAGCGCGTGTTATTGCGGAACGTCATGGGCGTTATTTTATTTACGTCTATCGTAATAACGCTTTACAAAATTTGGGGAATTGTTGCGAAGTCAGAGATTTTTTGAAGGGCTTTGGCTACATGGGTTTCGATGCAGATTCCTTGTTGAATTTTTTCCAGAAACGCATGACGCATTCCGTTTGCTTCCCTCATGAAGTAGGCGTGTTTTTAGGTTATCCGTTACAAGATGTGAAAGATTTTATTGCGTATGGTGGAAAAAATTACAAGTTGATCGGATGTTGGAAAGTTTATAACGATGTGCCAAATTCGATGCACATCTTTGATGTCTATAAAAAATGCCACAAGGTTTTTAATGAACGGTTTGAACAGGGGGATTCTTTAACGAATTTAATCGTGGCATGTTAATTTAGTTAAAAATCTAAAGGGAGCCTCTAAAAAATGCTTTGGTTAATAAAATTTGAGCGAGACCGAGTGCAGGCAGGAACGAAAAGTGGTGAATACTGGAGGTCTTTACCACTTTGAGTGACGAAACTGCACGATGTGTCGCAGCCAAATTTTTGAAAATGAGTTTTTAGAGGCGACCGAAAAACAAAAAGGAACAAAAATGAATAAAATTGCTGTTATTTTCTGGACAGGTACTGGTAATACCGAAATTATGGCGAATGAAGTTGTCGCAGGCGCTAAAGAAGCGGGTGCCGAAGCGACGCTTTTCAATACGTCTGCTTTTTCTGCTGATAAAGCTCAGGAATTTGACAAGTTTGCATTGGGATGTCCGGCAATGGGTGCCGAAGAGCTTGAAGATAGCGAATTCCAGCCGCTTTATGACCAGTTGAAAACGCAAATTTCAGGCAAAAAGGTTGTGCTTTTCGGTTCATACGGCTGGGGCGGCGGCGAATGGATGAATACATGGAAAGAAGATGCTGCTAATGCGGGCCTCGTTCTTGCTGATGATCCGCTTGCGATTGAAGGTGCTCCGGATGATGCTGGCAAGGCAAAGTGCCGTGAACTCGGCAAGGTTCTTGCACTGTCGTAAAAATTACGATGTTGTCATTCCCGTGACCTTTGTCATTCCCGCGAAGGCGGGAATCTCCTTGTGCAAACTTAGACTCTCTAAAAATGTTAGTGAGTCTAACAAAATTAGAGAGTCTAACAATGTTAGAAAATCACTAACAATGTTAGCGTTAGTCGCGTGAAACTCAACTGCGATGCGGGGTTGCGCAAGTTGTATATTTAGTTTGTTTGTAACTTGCGATCGGAGGGAAGAGTATCTAATTTTTAAAAGCGGGCAAGTGCTCCGCTGATTTTTCTTTAATAAGGAGAATGATATGTCTATGTTCAAAAACGAAAAATTCTGGCTCGTTGTTGCCGGTGCGGTGGGTTCCGCAGTCGCAAAGAAAGTGCTCAAGGCCGAGAAAACACGCGAACTCGCTGTTCAGGGACTTGCTCATGGCATGAAGTTTACTGCTGATGCCAAGGCCGCTTTCCAGGATATGAAGGACGAAGCTAGCGACATCTGCAACGACGCCAAGGCCGAAGCGGGGATTAAGTAGGCTTTGAGCGATGGGGTCGGAGCTAAAGCTCCTCTCAGCACGCTTTCGCTTTGAGGTCGCTACGCTTGGGCTATTCCATTACATTAAGCTCATAGCCCAAAGTGAGCCGAAGGCGAACGAACCCATACCCCATAGCTTACAGTTTATTTTTGCAGGTTTTTAATCGCTATGAAATTCAAAATCGTCTATGACAGGCCGGGGCGTTTGCGTTTGCGTGCCGGTGCGTATGCTTTTGATCGTGAGTATGAAGCGCGTGTTCACAAGGCGTGTGTTGGCGTACCTTGCGTAAAAAGAGCCGTGGTGCACAGCGAGAATGGCGGGCTGCTGCTTGAATATGAGCCGCTGAACGGCGATTACGGTGCAAGTCGTAGCCAAATTCTTGAATTTGCAAAATCGCTGAATCCCAAAGCGCTGCCGGAATGCGATGGCGAAACGGAATACCAGTTGCAAGCTTTGGACGACGGGTTTAAAAACAACCTTACGATGATGATTGTTAGGCGCTATTTGCTGCGCTGGTTTGTTCCGCTCCCGATTCGTACGGCGATTACAGTGGTCCGCGGGTTGCGTTATGTGGCGCGTGGCGTTTCGACGCTTGCGAGTGGAAAACTCACGGTCGATGTACTCGACGGTGCTGCAATTGGAACTTCACTGTTGCGCCGCAATTACGAATCCGCCGGAACGGTCATGTTCCTTTTGGGCGTTTCGAGCTTGCTGGAGGATTATACCAAGGCGCGTACGCGTACGGCGCTTACAGGGAGCCTCGCCGTAAAAGTCGATAAAGTCTGGGTCGTGAAAAATGGCGTAGATACTTTGGTTGAACTCAAGAGCGTCCAGGTAGGCGATTTGGTGCGTGTGCGTTCCGGGAGCATGATTCCTGTGGATGGCCGCGTTGTTGAAGGAGAAGCGTTCGTAAACGAATCGACGATGACGGGCGAATCCAAGGCGGTGATGAAGACTGCTGGTCGAATCGTTTTTGCGGGGACCGTTCTTGAAGAAGGCTCAATTGTTGTTGAGGTTCAGGCGGTGAACAGCAATACGAAGATTCAGAAGATTGTGGAACTGATTGACCGTAGCGAAGACTTGAAGGCGAGCGTGCAGAGCCGTGCGGAACATTTGGCCGATAGCATCGTGCCGTTCAGTTTCCTCGGCTTTGGGCTTACGCTTTTGTTTACGCAGAACATCTCACGTGCGGTTTCCATCTTGATGGTGGATTACTCTTGCGCCATAAAGCTTTCGACGCCGATTTCCGTGATTTCTGCATTGCGCGAAGCCGCGGATATGGACATGACGGTGAAAGGCGGCAAGTACTTGGAAGAACTTGCGCTTGCTGATACGATTGTATTTGACAAGACAGGAACGCTCACGAAGGCGGAGCCGCGACTTGAAAAGATTATTCCGTTCGGCGGTCGCAACGAAGACGAAATCTTGAAAATTGCGGCATGCATCGAGGAACATTTCCCGCATAGCATGGCACGTGCGATTGTGAAAGCGGCGCTTGAACGCGGAATCGCTCACGAAGAAGAACATGCCGATGTCAAGTACATTGTGGCGCATGGCATTGCAACGGCGCTTGACGAGAAACGAGCAGTCATCGGCAGCAAGCATTTTGTCATCGAAGACGAAAAGGTGATTGTGTCCGAAGAGAACCAGCGCATCATCGATAAAGAAGCGGGGGCTGCGTCTGTGATTTACCTTGGCATCGGTGGTGAACTTGCCGGCGCCTTGTGCATTAGCGACCCGCCTCGCGAAGAAGCGGCTGTTGCCATACGCAGGTTGCGTGAAAGTGGCATCAAGAATGTTGTGATGATTACGGGCGATAGCAAAAATGCGGCAGAACGCGTGGCGGAACGTTTAGGGATTGATACGTTCTTTGCCCAAGTCCTGCCCGAAGACAAACATCGTTATGTGGAACAAATGAAGTCCGAAGGCAAACGCGTAATTATGGTGGGCGACGGCATCAATGATGCTCCAGCACTTGCCGCGGCAAACGTCTCTGTAGCGATGAGCGATGCTTCGGACATTGCCCGCGAAACTGCCGACGTGACGCTCCGTCGCGAGAATCTCGAAGACCTTGTGGAATTGCGCCTCTTAAGCCAAAAGCTGATGGAGCGCATCTCTGAAAATTACCGCTTTATAGTTGTTTTCAATACGAGCTTGCTTGTAGGCGGTTTTCTCGGAATCCTCTCGCCAACAACGTCAGCCTTCTTGCATAATGTTTCAACGATGGGGATATGTGCAAAAAGCATGACCAAGCTGAAAGTGGAGTAAGAAAATTTTTGCATTACGTCTGCTTCGCAGGTCGCGGGAATGATAACGCTAAGTTTCGCTCTAGCTTTTTGCTGGGGCGATTTTTTTATAATTTTCTGACTATGAATAATTTTCGCTCCATCGATGAACTCATTCAGGCTCTTTCTCGCGAGAAGGCTTTGCTAAAAGAAATGTTTGCGAAGCGAAAAACGCTCTCGTTTCGCATGGATCTGGCGGAGCCACTTGTCGATTACAAAATGTCGCGTATTCAGTATTTGGTGGATTATGGCATCATTCGTGACAACGGAAATTTTTTGGAACTTGAAGATGTTTATCTCAAGTTCTTCGAAGAGGTTCTTGAAGTCAACGAAGAAATCAATGTCGAAAGCGTCAAGGCGAATATTGACCATCTGAACGAAACTATCGAATATTACTTGCAAGAAACGAATGAATCGCAAAAGTACAATTACTTGCGCGAAGTGCGTCGAAGCTTGAAAAACATTGCACTCAATACAAAGCGTAACGTCATTGACTTGAAGCGTAATGTCGATAACACTTACAAGAACGAACCAAATTACAAAATCAAAAAGGCGAAACTCAAGCATCTCGATGAAAAGCGCGACGGTATCAAGTTGCAGATAATTGAAGCGGAAAAAGTGATAGACAATCAGGCTGCATTTTTTAAAATTGCGATGGATGCGGATCTGCGAATTGTGGTTGATGATTTGCGGTATGACTTGAACGAGTCTTCGCACAACTTAATAGAAATCGAAAAGCAGATTATCGAATATCTGAACTTGATTGATTACCAAAGCGAACTATTGAAAAAGATTCGCTTGGTGAAATATTTCCGCGACCAGCAAGTGCTCGAAACGAATACTGATGTTACGAACGTTCTTGCGAGTCGAAACCCTGTTTGGATGGAACCGAATGTGGGCTACAGAATCAAGGTATCGCTCGATTGGCTGAGAGGAAGCGACGACGGACTCTCTGTATTGCGTGAAGTGCGTGGCCGAAAGCAGAACTGCAACAACCTTCGAAAAAAATTGGCAGACCCGCTTGACGAAAGTGAAATTGCCGCACAGAATATCGTCATCCCGATGGTCGATCAGACCGAGATGAAAAACGGATTCATGGCGACGAGTACGGATTTGTTTTACTATGTCATGAATTACAGTTATCCCTACGAAATTGATTTGGAAGGAAAACTGGTGCTCTTTTGCCAGCTTGCATCGCAGTTCTCGGACGAATTTGAAATTACGGACAAGTACGAAGAAGCGTATGGGTACGAATATCCGCTGATATATGCGAAATAGTTTACTCTGCGTATTATCGAGTTTTTTTTATAAAAATACTTTGCGTATTATTAAATAATTATGTATATTTTACTCTGCGCACTGTTAATATGAGGCCGATTGATGGAGATCCAAAGAAAAGCGTATAATCGTCTAAGGGCTTGGAAAAATGAGTCCCAAGGGAAAAGTGCTTTGCTTATCGAAGGGGCCAGACGGATTGGCAAATCCACGATAGCGAAGCGTTTTGGAGAACGCGAATATAAAACGTATATTCTAGTCGATTTCAACAAGGTTTCACGCAAGATTCTCGAAAACTTCGATACGAATCTGAACAATCTGGATGTTTTTTTCCAGACTCTTTCTTTGGAATACAATACCCCTCTGCATAGGCGCGAGTCGCTAATCATTTTTGATGAAATCCAAAAATTTCCGAAGGCTCGTGAGGCGATAAAATATCTCGTTGCAGATGGTCGGTACGATTTCCTCGAAACGGGGTCGCTGATTTCTATCAAGGAAAATGTGCAAAGTATAACTCTTCCCTCGGAAGAGGAAAAGCTGAAAATGCATCCTTGCGATTTTGAAGAATTTGCTGCGGCCTTGGGTGAAAATATCCTCCTTGAGTATATTGCAAAATGTTTTACGGATAAAGTTCCGTTGGAAGATCATTTCCACAAGCGTGCGATGCATCTTTTTAGAGAATACATCTTGGTGGGCGGTATGCCTAAGAGCATTGTTTCTTATATGGAAAACGATCGTGATTTTTCTAAGAGCGACAAGGAAAAAAGAAAAATTTTGGACCTTTATCGTGACGATATTAAAAAAGCGGCTAAACGGTATAGTTCAAAAGTTTCTGCAGTATTTGAAAACATCCCCGGCAGTCTTTCTTCGCATGAAAAAAAAATTGTGCTTTCTGAAATTGATGATTCAGGTGCAGCAACATTCTCCAAGTACGACGAACCGTTCTTTTGGCTTGACGACTCCATGATTTGTAATTTGTGTTATAAATGTAATGACCCGAATGTTGGTTTTGCTCTCAACAAAAATGAATCTTCAGTCAAATGTTACATGGGCGATACGGGGCTATTGGTGAGCCTTGCTTTTAGCGAAAATGAAATTGCTTCGAATCAACTTTACAAAGCTATTATGAACGGCAAACTTTCGCTGAATGAGGGAATGCTTTATGAAAATGTTATTGCGCAGATGATTCGTGCTAAGGGGCGGCAATTGTTTTTTTATACGGAATACGATGCTTCGGCACACCGCAATTCCATAGAAATTGATTTTTTGCTATCCAATGAAAGCAAGACGAATTTCAAGGTCTTTCCTGTAGAAGTTAAATCTTCAAAGAATTATACCACAAATTCACTCGGCAAATTTAAGGACAAATTTAAAAAGCGAGTTGGCAGGAGTATCATAATACATCCAAAATCATTGCAAGTTGATGGCGATGTTTTGAAAATTCCGCCTTATATGACTTGGTGTCTTTAATGGGAGGTTTTATGCTGAAATACTCCAAGGAAATTTTTGACATTTTGAGCAAGGGCTCGTTCATTTCGATGAACAGCGTTTCGCAGGCGAACCGTGCATATTTCGACCAGATTGAAGATGATTTTGAAAGCTACCGCGAATATTACGAAGGTATCGGCTTTGTGCTGGAGAGTGGTAACGGGTATTTTTACTTTTCGCGGCATGAGCAGAGGGTGAATGCGGTTGACAAGCTCTTGCGTTTTTGTGACTGGATTGACCGTCTGGATTTTTTGAAAACTTTCAATTCTGCGTTCGGCTCAGGATTCGTTTTTACCAAAGCGAAAATTCTGGAACGGATTTCATGCGACATGGAACTGAAGGATAAAGCGGTCAAGCTTTATGCCGACAAGAAAGTTTTTGCAGATGTAATCGACAGGTTGACCGATGATTTGATGAAAGCGGGCTTTGTGGAACTGGAAAACGACTTGGAAGGATTGTACAAAGTGACATCTGCATTCCATTATCTCGAAGAATTGGTGAATTGTTTGAATATTGTGGAGGGTGCGGAAAATGAGATCCCTTAACAAGATTGTCTTTATCAACAGTGCTCATGTGCGTTATGCGGAAATTGGCCTGAACGGTAATGTTCATTTGATTGGTACGCAGGGCGTGGGCAAGAGTACACTTTTGCGTGCAATTCTCTTTTTCTACAATGCGGACAAGCAAAAGCTTGGAATCCCAAAAGAGAAAAAGTCTTTTGACGATTTTTATTTTGAACAGTCAAATTCTTATGTTGTCTATGAAGTGGAACGCGATGAGTCGGCATTCTGCGTGTTGGTAAGCAAATCGAATGGTCGTGCGGTATTCCGTTTTATCGATTCGCCGTACAAAAAGGAATGGCTGATTGACGATAATGGCGAAGTGACTGCTGAAATGGCGACTGTTCGCACTCGGTTGAACGGTTGCTATATGAGCCCGATTGTCGATCGCTACGAAATGTTCCGCGACATTATTTACGGCAACCATCAGGCGGTGATGCGGAAGGAATTTTTCAAGTTTTCGATTGCGGAAAGTAGCCGCTACCAGAACATTCCGCGAAGCATTCAGAATGTTTTCCTCAACTCTAAACTCGATGCGGATTTTATCAAGGAAACGATAATCCAGTCGATGGATAGCGAAAGTTCGTTTATCGACTTGGGATATTTCAGGCATCAAGTTTCGGAGTTCGAGCAGGAATATAACGATATCGGGCTTTGGTTCACGACGAACAAGCGAGGCGAATGCGAGACGCGGCTTGATGCCGACCGCGTTGTTAAAATTTATCATTCGCTTTTGGGACTCAAGAAGAATATCGAGGATTGTGGCAAGCAACTGAATTATTCTTATCGCGTGGCTAAAGAGCAACTCCCGTCGATTGTGATTGAAATTGAAAAATCGAATGAAGCCTTGAACGATACGATTCGCCTGATTAGTGAAGAAAGTGAAAAGTTTAACAAGGAACGCGATGGGTTAAATGCGGACTTGACGCTTGTTAGGGATAATTTGAAAAAGTGTCGCGATAAATTCCAGGAATACCAAGCAAAGAATATTGATGAGATTCTGAAAAAACAGGAACGCGAAGGCTCCTTGAAAATCGAGAAAGAACGATTGGAAGAACGTCGCCGCCTCCTGACTCGTGAATATGAAGATGTCGCCGAAAAGTTTGAGAATTTGCTGAAACAAGTTTCGCGGGCTTTGGAAGAATTTAAGCAAAATCAGAACATTCGCCTGAACGATAAAAATGCGGAGTTATTGGAACAGCGGCAGCGGGTGCTCGCAAAATACGAACAAATGCGAGAAGCGATTGTTGCTCGGTGTGATGAAAAACTGGTAAGCGTAAAAAATACAATTAATGCCTTGAATGCAGATCGTGTCGCTTGCGAAAAGGAGCTGCTAAGGCTTCAGTATGAACATCCGTTTAAAGATAAAATTAATGAATGCGATGAACAACTAAAATCATTGAATATTCACGAAAGTGAAACGAAGGTGCAGAAGTCTGTATGCCAAGCGGAGTTGAACAAACTTTCTGCTCAACGAGATGCCGAGCTGGAACGCAATCGCGTTGAATACGAAAAAGAGAATGATGCCTTGGTTGCGGAAAATCGAGGCTTTGTCGCTCAGCTCAAAAGCCTTGACGATTTGCTGGAACGGCAAAAGGGTTCGCTTTATGAATGGCTTAGCCAGAATAAACCGGGTTGGGAAAATTCTATTGGCAAGGTAGTCGATGAGGAATCGGTTCTGTACAATACGGATCTTTCGCCGGAACTTGTAGAAGGTGACGCTCTTTTCGGCGTGATAATCAATCTCGAAGATTTGCCGATTCGTGTGCGAACTCCCGAAGAAATTGCGGTCGAGAAAAAAGCAATTTTGAAGTCCGTTGAAGACAACAAGTCAAAACAGACGGAATTGTCGGATGCCCTTGAAAAGAAAAATTCGGTGGTAGAACGCTCGTATGCCCCTAAGATTAAGCCGCTTTTGGAAAATATCAGGAACGCCGAAAATGAACTCGTGCAGATTCCGATAAAGCGTAAACGTTTGGAAAATGAACGCGAAAAATGGATTCGCAATGATGCTGCGGAAATTGAAAAACGTAAGAATGAAATTCAGTCGCAACAGAGTGTAATCTCTGAAAAGCTGTTGAATGCCGAGGAACAGCAGAATAAAATTGTCGCAGATAAAAATCGAGAACTGAAAGCGAACGAAAAAGCGAAACAGCAAGAAAATGAATCGCTTCAAAATGCGTTTAATGATTTCCGCGTGCAGATTCATGCAGAAATTGAAACACGCAAGAACGAAGCGGAAAACGAGCGTAAATTGTTGTTGCAACAGCGTGACGAAGAACTGAAAAACAAGAATGTCGATGTCAGCGTTTTGAAGGAATGCGAAGCGGAAATTGATAATGTACAGCAACAGCTAAACGAAATAGAACAGAATCGCGATTTGGTCGCTCGTTATCGATACGACAAGCAGGAATTCTTCGACCATGAAGACGAATTCAAAAATAAAAAACGTGATATAGAAAGCCGATTGAGCGATTTACAACAGAGGTTTAATGCCCGCAAGGAACGCCTTGAAGCGAAGCGAGCGGAACAAAATAAAATTTTGCAGCAGAACCGCGAAACGGAACGCAAGTTGAAGGAGTCCGTTGAAGAAACGGATAAATTCTTCGTTTCAAGTTTCTGCCCCGAAAATGTAAAGAGCGTTGGCGAAACACCGAATGCACTCCTTTGCACTGAAATTTTGACTGAACTCAAGGAATCGCTGATGAACGCTCAAAAGCGTAGCAAGGAACTTGAGATGTCTATCAACAAGTTTAAGGGACGTTTTTCCAGACGCAATACGTTCAAGTTCAAGATGGAATTGAATAGCGAAAGCGATTTCATGGATTTTGCGGACAACTTGAGCGACTTTATGTTGAATGAAAAGATTGAGGAATATCGCAAGCGTACAAGCGGTCGCTATTCCGACATTTTAGCTCGCGTTGCAAAAGAAGTTGGCGATGTTACGCGTCAAAAATCTGAAATCGAGAAAATTGTTTTGAATATTAATCGCGATTTTGTCGAAAAGAATTTTGCAGGCGTAATCAAGAGTATCGCTTTGCGTACCGAAGAATCGAATGACAAGCTGATGCGTTTGATGCTTGCGATGCAGAGATTCTATGCAGAAAATCAGTATGCATTGGGTGAATTAAACTTGTTCTCAATGGGCGATACGGAAAGTGCGAATCGCGGAGCGGTTGATTTGCTTTTGCAATTTGTGAAGTCACTAAATGACGAACCGACGCGTAATACGTTAAAACTTTCGGATGCATTCCGCTTGCAGTTCCGCGTACAAGAAAACGATAACGATACTGGATGGATTGACAAAATTTCTAATGTGGGTTCCGAAGGTACAGATGTACTCGTGAAAGCAATGGTGAACATCATGCTCATCAATGTTTTCAAGACGCAGGCTTCTCGCAAGTTCGGCGAATTTAAGCTCCACTGCATGATGGATGAAATCGGAAAACTCCACCCGAAAAATGCAAACGGCATTTTGAAATTTGCGAATAGCAGAAACATCTATTTGGTGAATGGTTCACCTACAACGCAGAGCGTATCGGAATACCGCTACACGTATTTGCTCGAAAAGAATGCAAAATCACAAACCGTGGTAAGACTGCTGATGACAAGAACTCAAGGAATGTAATATGGCGTATAATATTACAACAGTGTTATTAAATAAACTGATTGTTCTTGTCAACGGAGGTGAACTCCCTGCGAGCGACTGTAAAGGTGCTGTTTTTGCCGAATTGCTGAAGGAAGGCTTGCTGATTTCTTTCCCAAAAGGAAGAGGTTCTTTTTGCAAAGCACCAAATGGAAATGCTTTACGAGCTTATCTAGCCATGCGTGATGATGCATTCAAAGATTTAGAAAAAAGCGAAGAGATGTATCGTAGGCTATTGGGGGCGGAAAGCGGCATTAGGCCGTTCGCCATGCGGAAAGAACAGGCTGCATCAACGGGCAACTCAAAAATTCGAACTTCCCGTAGTTGCAAGGGGTTCTTGGTAAACTGCTATGAACCGATTCCAGTGAGTCTCAACGGGAAACATTTTGATTTGAATCCGCCTGATGGTTCATACGTTTTCATTGCGGACTATGAAAATTTCTTTATCCCTGAAAATGTGACTGTTGTGGGAATTGAAAATATGGAAAATTTCCGCTACATCGGACGGCAAAAAATACTTTTCAAACAAATTGTTCCTTTTACAAAGCCTCAGCCGTTGCTTTTTGTAGCACGTTACCCGCAGTCTGGTGATTTGATTCGCTGGCTCTGTGGAAACGGCAATTATTATGTGCATTTCGGTGACTTTGATCTTGCTGGCATCAATATCTATCTTACCGAGTTTTATGCCAAACTTGAGGAGCGCTCCGCTTTCTTTGTTCCGAACGATGCTGAAAAACGCATTGAAAACGGTAGCCGCGAACGTTACGATAATCAGATTCTGAAATTCGAGAATATGAAGGTGACCGACCCAAGGGTACAACCGCTTGTGAGCCTAATCAAGAAACATCACAAGTGTTATGACCAAGAAGGCTATATCGAGTAGTTGAAATCTTTTACGAATGTTTCTCTCTCCCATACGGCTTGGTGACATATACAAGGGCTGTGGTGAGCGTGTAGTCGGCAACGAGGGCGGCTGCAAGGCCAATGATGGAAAGTAATCCGACGTTGTACAATGCACCCATGGGGCTGAAGATGAACACGAAGAACATCGCGCAGAGAATGAATGTCGTCATGCCCATCGTTTTTCCGATTTCGCGGTAAGAAAGCAGCAGCGCTTTTTTGTAGCTGCCCGTGCGCTCGTAACCGTATTTGATGTGGTTATTCATGTGGATAGTGTCGTCAACGGCGATGCCCAAAATCATCGGCATTACGATCATCGTTATCATGTCAAGAGGCATTCCCGAATAGCCCATGACGCCACCGATTAAAAGCACGGGGGCCACGTTTGGAATCATGCCGATGAGGCCCGCCTTGATGCTCCCGAATGCGAGAATCATCATGATGGCGATGATGACAAATGAACCTCCGAACGAACGCAACAGTCCATTTACGAGCTTGCCGTTCATTTCGGCGTAGTTTACGACTTCACCGACGATTGAAGTTTTGGCGTCCGGGAAAATTTGCGCGGCATACGATTTTGCGGAATCGAGGTCTTCGACGATTTTCTTGGCGTCGTATCCGGAAAGTTCTATGTGGATAAATGTCGTTTTGTAATCTTCGTCCATGCGTTCAAAGAGCGCGTCGGCATCTGAAATTTCGTAGAGGAACAGCAGTTGCGTGAGCATGTCTTGTGCGTCGGGAATTTTGTAGTATTCCGTGCTGTCGGCGTTTAGCGTGCGGTTCATTTCTTTTACGAGCCTCGTAACGGATTGCACACGGGGCTTGTCGCCTGAAATTTTTGTGAGCTGGAGAGTGCCGAGTTTTTGTTCGAGGGCTTCGATGCGTTTCATGTTGGCGGGATTTTTCAGTGCATCACTTTCGTTGAATTCTACCATCACATTGAAATCGTAGAGACTTCCGAGTTTGCCGCTGAGCATGTCCATGAGCCTTGTGACGAATGGAATTTTTTCGCCCATCGTTTTTGTGTAGTCCATGTTTACATCAATGTTCATCACGCCTGGAATTTGCGACAACATTATGGCGGCAGAAATGGCGGCTACGATACCGCTGTGCCTGCAAACTTTTCGTCCGAAGAATTCAAAGAGTATGTCTGCCTTGGTTGCGCCAGCGGCTTTCACTTGTGTTGGGTCGGGCTTTGCGTTCTTACCGAAACTCATGAGAATCGGAATCAAGATGATGACATACAAATAAACCATGAAGACGATGCCTGCCGAAATGCCGCCAATCCAGCGGATCGGGCGGATGCCTGCGAACAGGAACGAAATCAGCGAGGCCACGGTAGTGATGACGGTGAAGAGAATAGGCCAGCCGGTTTCTTCGACAGCGTTTATCACGGATTCGCGGCGGTTGCCCGTGCGCCTAAAGTGCATGCGGAATGAATTGATGTAATGGATAGAGTAGCCCACCGAAAGTGCCATGCCCAAAAGTATGGGGAGCGCGACCATGCTTTCGTCGCCGACGATACCGAGCCAAGCGTTTACGCCGAGAACAGATGCGATTCCTCCGACGGTGGCGATGGCGGGGACGATGACTCCTCGCAAAGAGCGTATGAATAAAATAAGGCATGCGAGCATAACGGCAAAACCGATGATAATGCGCATGGCGCATTCACGCGAGATGACTTCGTTTTCTTCCATTTCGGTGTAGCTCATGCCGGTTGGGAGCATCTCGAACTTGTCGCTTTTGAATTCATCGGAGAGAATGACGTTGCGGGCGAATGGAGCAATACTGTCTTTGCCGAAATCAACGCCGCCTTCGTACGATTTTAACGAGAGAATGACCCATGTTTCTTTGGCGTCGTCAGAGACGATGTTGTTTACCAGCGATTCTCGGCTCATGATAAGCGATTTCTTGGCGGCGAGCTGTGCTGAATCTGTCGTGATGCCTTCTTTGAACGGGTCGATGACTTCGAAGCCTTCGTTGTTTGCTATTGGGATGGATAAGTTGTGTGTAAGTGAAACGACGCGGTCGGCGTAAGGGACTTCGTTTTCGAGGCGCTTGGAAAGTCGGTCAATGGCGCTTAAGACTTCAGGTGCAAAAACATCGTTAGCACGGACGAGAACCATGTATGAATCTTCGCTGCCGAAAACATCATTGAAATGTGCTTGGTCAATTTTGACTTTATCCCAGTCGTCAAACCATTCTTCTTCGCTGCTGGTCATTTGCAATTGCGGAAGCCCAAGGCATGCGGCGAGAGTCACAAGAATTGTTGCAAGTAAAATCAGCCAACGGAATTTAATTTGAAAACGCCCCAGACGGGCGAAAACTTTATTAACGCGAGAAACTTGCATGTTTCCTCCCCAAAATTTTGCGCGAAAATAACATAACGTATAGTATTTTTCTACTCCAATCGGACGCAGAACGAACTGCTGGGAATGAAGAACTGCTTGTCAAGACTATGGTGGAATAAAAAAACGGATGCCGAATTTTCGACATCCGATTTTGAATTGTGTTGTCCGTTAGAATTTGTTGAAGAAATCCCATGTGGCTTGCGGAACCCAGGATTGCTGCTGGCCAGGGTCCTTGTGATCCCAAATGTGGCCTCCGCTTTGAGTGCACCAGCGAACAGGGAATCGTTCCTCGACAGTCGTGTAGTCGTAGCACTTGTGCGGGGCGTTGCGCGGGGCTTCTTCGGCGCGTTCGTTTTTCGCCTTGCCGCCTTCGGAGTTGAGCGACAAGATGATGTCGCGTGCGTTTCGACCCATTTCGGGGGTGCACATGCCGTCATCGAGACCGAGTACGCCCATCCAACCGATTCCCATTTTTTTGCGCTGCGGGAGCCAGATGTTGCGTTCTGCAGTTTCATAAACCGCTACTGCACGGAGTACGTCTTGGTGATTCCACGAAAGACCGTTGCTGAACATGGCTCCATAGCTGAATCCTATAGAGAATACACGGCTAGAATCAATGCAGAAGTTGCCTTCGAGATATGCGAGGAGTTCGTCAAACAGGAGGTAATCATCTTGTCCCCAGGGCAGCTGATTGCCATTGCCTTCGGGCGCGACAAAGATTGCTGTTTCGTTCTTGTCGATCCACTTGAGGCCGTGATAGCCTTCGTCCTGCACGGCGCTTGCAGAACCGCCCATGCACTGCATTCCGAAAATGAGTTTGTACGGTTTATTCTTGTCATAACTTTTCGGCATGTCAATGCGCACGGTTCGCATGCCTTTACTCCATCTGAAATCAATGTAGGGCTTATTGCCACGGTACTTGTAATCGAGTTTAGTGTCTTTGCCGCAGCCACGAGTCGGCACCGGATCGTTCTTTAGGCCCCATCCATATTCATACTGCGGTTGCGGTGGAACCGTTTTCTTGAGTGTAAGCGCAAGATTCGTGTCGAGATTGTCGAGTTTTACATTGAGAGTGTCGAATCCGTCAGCAACGACGCGTAGGTTATCCGAGTCCCCTGCTTTTAGAAGAGCCTTGGCGCTAGATTGTTCGCCAAATGTTGTATTAAAGCTTCCGTCGGCTGTGAACTTGAAATTTTGCTGTGCCGAACCAACGTGGACGCGGGCGACATACACGCCATTCGCTTTCACGGTCGCTTTCATGTCAACCATTCCCGAGCCGTACATTTTTTCGTTCAGCAAGCGATTTCCGACCATGTCAAAAATTTGTACCTGTACTGGAGTATTAGCCCCCTGTGAAAAAGAAAGGATTCCGTTGTTTACGGAAATATATCCGACATCAATCCTGCTTGTCATCGCTTGCGATTCTTCGTCTTGGTGGATTGTGAATGCGCCAGATGCGTCGGTTTTGGTTTTGAGTCCTTTTTGAATAAGTGAAATGTCTGCACCCTGAATGGCCTTGCCGCTGTCGTTATTCACTGTTCCTGTCAGGGTGAATGCGTTTGCAGTCATAGCAGAAATCATCAGAATTACACTAAATGGTAATCTATTCCATAGGACTTTTTTCATATAAGCTGCTCCTTTTTTATTTTTTTGTCCCTCCAAAAAAAATATTCTCGAAATGAAGTTTCTTTCACATGTAATTTTTATTTCGTGGACAACATTGTCCACAAATCTAGATGCGTTACTAACAAAATAAGATTCGACATTTTTAAATGCGAATCTTATTTTGTCTGATATTTTAGGGGGATAGACTGAAACTTATTTAATTGATTTCACCATGATAGGGTAGGTGAAGTTAAAGTCATTGCTGCGAATGACAGTGATATATTTGCCGGCAGATATATTTTCAAATACAACTCGATTTGCGACTGAAGTCTTTTGTGCGATAATCTGTCCTGTTGCAGAGATTAAGATTACCGTAGCGGAATTTGAAGAGATTTTTTCGATAAAAAGGTTTTTCCCTTGCGTATAGACTACAGGTGCCGTAAAATTTACTTTGTGGTATTTTTTTATTGTGGTTGTACTGTCGTTAATTGCCTTGCAATCTTTGCAAACTGTGTCTTTTGCGGCATATAGCGGTGAAAGCGCTTGTGCCCACAAGTGGTGCATTGCTTGCCCTCCGCCATTTGCATTCGGATGTACGCCGTCACTGCCAATGAGCTCCCGGTGTTTCAAAAAATAACTGTAAAAATCCGGACCTTCAGGGAGTTTGTTGTCTTTTGTTAATTTATCTATAGCTTTCAAAAATGCGGGGTTGACTTGCCAGCCCGCTTTGCCAGAATCCGTGGCGATAATCCGTGCGATAATGGGTGTGATATCGTGAGCTTTTGCTGAATCGATGATTGTCTGCATGTTTTTTACAAATGTGTTCAAGTTCCAATCGCCGCCGCCCCATGCATCGTTTGTTCCCATCTCAATTGCCCAATACTTCACATTTCCTGCGTATTCAAGATATTCAGGTAAATGAGCAACGACTTCTGTGCTGTTGATGCAACCGATACCTCCACGCAACATTGCGGGCGTATATTCCGGGAACCTTGCATGTATCAACTGAGCTGTGGTAGAATCCGTGTCTTGCTGTTTGATTCCCATTTGGCTAATGCTTGTGCCCATAAAAAACCAGGTGTCGGTGCCTCCTTCGCTCATGTCAAACGCCTCTATTTCGAGGATTTGACCGACATCCTTGTCACTCACGAACTTGAACCATGATTTGCCTGCAAAATCGATTGTCACACCGCGAGCCATTACAGGATTGTTCTTGATGGTGGCGGCAACCTCCCAATCGCCATCGGTGCCATTTGTCGAATTCGCCGAAGTCAATACTTTGAAATTCGATAACGCAACGCCACTGTGGCTGCATCCGCTGGTAAAATTCGTTGCCCATGCGCAATCGCCGTAAGATTCCCAGGTTACGAACAACTTTGAGGGGCCAGAACCCACGTTCAAAGCGATTACTTTCTCGCTGCTGCTTTTCCAATTGGTAAGGAATCCGTCAGTCAGATAATCTGTTGTCTTTGTCCCAGTATGCGCCGGAATCCCGCCCGAAACTAGCTTGTTTGGGATTATGGCGTTTGCAGGCCCTAGTCCAATAACAGTCCAGATTGCGAAAGTTGCTGCAAAAGTCATGTATTTCATCGAATTGTTTCCCATGCGATTTCGAAATTAAAAAAGGGCGACGCTCCAAAAAAGACTCCTAACCAATACAAAATTCTCTTTTTGTTACGTCGCCCAACAATCTTATTTCTTGAAATATACCGTGTTCACAATGCGACCTTGAACCTTTTTACGCACAACATAGCGGCCTTGCGGAAGTCCTTGCGTGGTGATGCCCAGGTAATGACCGTTCATGTCAAAAATTCCGACGGTGGTTGCAATCCCGGCTATGCGTGGCATAGTTGCGATACTGATGGTACTTGTGTCAGGTTTAGTAATCGAAGTGTCGGGTTTCGTCACCGAAGTATCGGGGTTGGTATTCGCTGTGTACTTGTCCCAACCAGGCATATCTTCGAGAGTGATGACGCGGTCATCGTTCATGTTGCTCTTCCATACACCATCTTTTGTTTGGCCTGGCCAAGTTCCGCTCCAAGTGCTGTACCACGGCATCCACCAACTCCATACGGCTTCGTCGGTATGCATGTTGTTCACATCGGGAATGGGGCCGTTTTCGCTGAGAGCTATAATTTTCGTGCTTTTCGATGCGTTTTTGAATTTGTCGAAGGCGCTTGCATTACTGGAATGGTCGTTTGCGCTGTTGTAGATGTCAATGGAGAGTACATCGTAGTATTCGCTACCCGGATCCCAAGAGGTGACTGTGCTTCCTTCAGGGTTATAGACCCAAATCATGTTTTTTACCCCTTTGACTTTGACCATGCGGTCATAGACGAGGCGATAGAGGGCGGCGAACTGTTCTCCAGAATTGATACTCCACCAGAACCACTTTCCACCCGCTTCATGCAAAGGACGGAAGATTCCCGCTACACCATCTTTCTGCAATTCAAGGAAATAATCGGCGATGTGGTCAATGTCGGCTACGATTCCTTTGTAAGCTGCGCTTTCGGTGTTCCATTCGGTGGTGCCTGGCTTGAAACCTGTAGAGAAATCGAAATCAGTGTATTCGCCACCGTTTGCCGCACTCTGGATATAGAAGGCGTCTTTTTTATCCAGCGGGTCTTTCCAGTGCCAAGTGAATGCTGGGATGCCTCCCGCTTTCCAGAGGCCTTTCGCGATTGAAATAGCTTTGTCCGTGTATTCCTTGTTCCAGCTTTCGTTTGCTTTCGGACCGCTTGCAAACAAGAAATCTAAACCGACAAGAGCCGGGTACTTTCCTGTGCGCGTGTAGGTGTATTTCACGTCGTCGTGCGTCTTGAAGTCGGCTCCCATGGTGTAACCGCTCATGTCGCCGGTCATCATACCGCTAATCGTTTTTTTGCCAAAGTTTTCTCGCAAAAAACTGTAGAGTTTGACGGCACTTTCGGTGGCGTTTGGGGTAACTGGCGTTGCGGAGATTTTGAAAGGCGATGACTGGTAAGGCTCGATATCGATATAGTCAACGCTAATCCAGCCCCAGTATTTCTCAATAGAGATTGTGTTTGTCCCAGCTTTAAGTGTTGCGACAGTCGTGACATCCGCCCACGAAGTGGTGGCGTTGAAGTCGATGGTGCCTGCGGTTGCGCCGTTTACTTTCAAATAGTTCGCTTTGAAATCCCCGGCTTTGTAATGGATGGTTACTTGGTACTTGCCCGCACTTTCTGCGGTGACTCCATTAAAAGAAATATTTCCTTCTTGCAAGTCAGCATAACCCGTTCCCGAAACTCCGGATGCGTTGACATTTTTTGCTCCTCCGGAAAGAGTTGCTGATTCGGCTTCGTACTTAGTAGCAAACACCATACTCGAAAGAGCAAGGACCAAAATAAAGATGCTTTTTCTATAAATCATAAGGGTTCCTCCATTTCACGAAATTATATTCCCCAAGTATATTTATCAATTATTTTTTTCGAATGGTGTGGACGAAAATGTCCACGAATATCGCTCAAACCAGAAGAATCTGGCTAAAACATATCCCAATTACGGCTGATATTTTAATGCCGTTGGCAAAGCGATTTTTACAGTACCTGATAGTGCTGGAGGTTTCACATCCGCATTACATTGAACTGTAGCGATTACAGCGCGCTGTCGAGAGCCATCATGAGCGTGAATCCGACGGCGAATAAAATTGTTCCTGCATCGAAATGGTCGCCTTCGCTCACTTCGGGGAGCATTTCTTCGACGACAACGTAAATCATTGCGCCTGCGGCAAACGAGAGCAGATACGGCATGAATGGCGAAAGAATTTCGGCGGCGATTAAGGTAATCAAGGCACCGATGGGTTCGACGGCTCCAGAGAGCGCTCCGAGCGCAAATGCTTTTTTGCGCGTTGCTCCTTCGGCTTTTAACGGGAGCGAAACGACGGCTCCTTCGGGGAAGTTTTGTATTGCGATACCGATGGAAAGTGCGAATGCGGCCGAGAGCGTGATGGCGACGTTTCCGGAAAGCCAACCTGCAAAGACGATGCCAACGGCCATGCCTTCGGGCAAGTTGTGGAGCGTCACGGCGAGCGTGAGCATCGTGGTGCGTTTGAGTTTTGCTCTCGGGCCTTCGGGCGTTTTGCTGCCCAAATGTAAATGTGGCGTGATTTTATCCAAAATGAATAGAAATAAAATACCTGCCCAGAATCCGACTGCGGCGGGTGCAAATGATAATTTGCCTAAATCTTCACTCGCCTCGATTGCAGGGAGAAGCAAGCTCCAGACGGATGCCGCTACCATGACGCCAGCTGCAAATGCCAAAAGTCCGCGTTTTAAATTTTGCTTCATCTGGCCGCGGACAAAGAAAACACATGCGGCACCGAGAACTGTCCCTAAGAACGGGATGGTGAGACCTTGGACGATGGGTAAAAAGGATTGATTCATGCGAAAAAGATAGTATTAAAATGTGACGAATGTTTGACTTTATGCGTTTTGCGTCGGAATGGATCTGTTGCAAATTTTTAAAACTTGCTGGAGTTTTGAAAGTCTAATTGGAGTAGTGAAAATTTGTACGATTTTTTATCGTATTCGCATGAATAAAGCAAAGACTATCCTCATTGCGGTTTCGACCGTATTTCTTTTTACAACATCTGCAAATGCATGCCTTGCCGCCTGCAAGGAAAAGAAACGCGACGAAGCGTACAGTAAGCCTCTCACGGCTGCTACGCTACAGACTATTATTGATAAGGCTTTGCCGCAGAAGTCGGTGGACCCGGAACTTGGCGAACCGTATCAGGTTTACCCGATTGACGTAAAGCCGTATGACAAGGGTTTTCATGCAACGTTGATTGAGTATCCTTACGGAAGTTCTCCGCGTGCGGTGGCGCATGAACCGAATCCGCGTGGGATTATTTTATACGTGCATGGCTACAATGATTACTTTTTCCAGGAAGAACTTGCGGAAAAATCGGATTCTGCAGGTTTTGCGTTCTTTGCGATAGACTTGCATTACAATGGTCGTTCGTATCGTGACGGCGAGCCGCGTTCTGATATGCGTAGCGTCAAGGAATACTATGCGGAGCTTGATGCGGCTGTAGCGCTTAGCAAGAGTATTGCTGCGAAAGGCTCGGGTGCGAAACTCCCATTCGTCATTCTCGGGCATTCGCAGGGTGGGCTGATTACGCCGAATTACCTGAATGAACGCAATAGCGAAGATTTTGCGGCTCTCGTTTTGAATAGCCCGTTCCTAGATTATAAAAATAGCTGGTTTGTCCGTAATGTGGCTTTCCCTGTGTTCTCGGACATTGCGCTGTTGTTGCCCGATGCTCCAGCCCCGAAACAGGAATCTCCTAAGTACAACATATCTCTTTTGAAAAGTGAAAAGGGGGAGTGGGAATTCAATCGCGAATTGAAAAGCGATGAATGGCCACAACAGTATTTTGGATATCTCCGTGCGACAACTCGCGGCATCAAGTGGATTCATGCGGGGATGCAGATTAAAGCTCCTGTCCTTATGATGCGTAGCGGCTGCACTGTGAATAACATTAAGTGGGATGAAGACTACATGCGTTGCGACTGCATGCTCGATGTGAATCTCCTTGAAAAATGGGCGCCGAAGTTGGGATCGGATGTTACGACCGTAACGATTACGGATGGCATGCACGACTTGTTCCTCTCTCGCAAGGATGTTCGCGATAACGCATACCGCACGATGTTTGAATTTTTGAATGGTGCCGTTCTGCGGAAACAGATTGTCGTTGCCTGGAATTATTAATAGTTAAATTTTGTTTTAGTCGGTTGGGTGCACTTTCCTTGTCATGAGGGGAGTGCGTTTTTTAGGAGAAAAATATGAGTAAGAACATTTACGCTTTATGGACAAATCTTTTGATGTGGTCGTGATTGCAAATGCGCTTCACATTATCCCCAATCCTGAAAAGGCGCTTGCAGAAATCCGGCGCGTCTTGAAAGATGACGGCGTACTGATTGCCCCGAACTTTATCTTTAAAGCGGGTGGCAAAAGAAACTTGTGGCAACGGATTTTGAGCCTTGTCGGTGTTCGCTTTGCGCATGAGTGGACGGAAGATGAATACAAGTCTTTTTTGAAAGCGAATGGCTGGACGATTGAGATGAGCTATGTGCTCAAGGGCCGAATTGATTTGGCGTACGTGGAATGTAAAAGTAATCATTCTTAAAATTTTACTTGAAATTTTACTTAAAATTATGTATTTTGAAAACGGAGGATTCTATGCCCTGTATCTTGCCTGTTTCAGATTTGCGTAATTATAATGAGGTTCTTCAAAATGTGTCTGAGGAATCTCCTGTATTTCTGACTAAGAACGGTCGTGGATGCTATGTTGTCATCGACATTAAGGAATACGAGCGGATGGTTGCTGCTTTGAAACTCCAGAAGGCGCTTGCCGATGGAGAGCATTCTGCCGAACAGGGCGGCTGGCTTTCCGCTGCTGATGTGCGAAAGAAATACAAGGTATAAATGCTTGCTGCCGTATTTTCGCCAAAAGCCGCTGCGGATTTGGACGAAATCAAGGCCTACATAGAGTCTGAATTGGGAAGCCCCAAAGCGGCGAATGAAAAGGTTCTTGAGATACTTGATGCCATCGAAAATCTTTCGATCTTTCCTGAAATTGGTCCATCTTTAAAAGGTAAAATCGATTCCCTTGCACGGTATAGAAGTTTATCTGTATCCGGTTGTTTGGTCTTCTATCGAATTGAAGTCCAGAGGGTGCTTGTCGTCCGCATTTTGAATAGTCGGATGGATTACTTGCGGGTATTAGACTAAATTAACCTTTTTGCTGGCTCTTGATAATTTCGTTATTGCATGGGTTCGTAGAACTCGTGGCAATCTATTTTTCAAACGTCATTGCGGGCTTGACCCGGAATCCAGCTTTCAAACGTCATTGCGAGGCCCTGTAAGGGGCCGAAGCAATCTCTAGCCAGCATATTTATGTTATATTTCCCTCTGACATAGCTCTGCACCGAATGGTGCGGAGCGCGAGTTTAACGTAGAGTTAGCTCTTATTCTCGAAATCGAAAATCTGGTAAATTTTCAAAATTCAGCGAGAATAAGGCGAACACTCACGTCCAGCAATGGGCGTGGGTCGTTTGTGCTTATTGCTGAATAGGTTTACCAGAGCCTCGATTTCGGTAAGTGCATTCGACGCCACGCTTTTTCTTTTTTTAGATAAATGCGTGGAGCTGTTATTCTGGAACCCATGCAACTAGTGCGGAAGAAACGCCGGCGATAGAATCCAAAGCAGTTGTCGATAGAACATAGAATAAGGGCGAGATTCTCGCAAACAAGGAATCCGCCATGGCCAAAAGTATTGAAGAACAAGTTGAAGATTGGTGCAAAGACCAATTGGAAAAATACTTTACTAAAACAGAAAGCATCAATTCTGAAATTGACGAAGCTCTTAAAAAAGCTCCCAGTAAAAAAGGTGGTTCTGGTCAAAATCTTCCTGACATCAAATGTTTTGTATCCGTTGGATTTAGAAATATTCCTGTAATGATTGAATGCAAGGGAAGAAAAGGCGATTTTGTAAAAACAGACGAAAATGGATTGGTATCCAATACGAATAAAAAGGGGGAACCGGATTACTCAACCATCGCAAAATACGCGGTCAATGGCGCGATTCACTACGCAAAGTCTATTCTCGATTATACTGAGACATACAAAGAAGTGATAGCCGTTGGTGTAAACGGCTATAAGCAGACTAACGATTTGGAAACAGAAATTGGTGTTTATTATCTCTCGAAAGAAAACTTAGGTATTCCCAAGGAAATTGAGAAATTCTCCGATTTGAGCTTTTTGAAAAAGAAAAACTTGAAAGAATTCTTCAAAAAAATTGATGAACTCAAATTGACTCAAGAAGAACTCGAAAGCAGAAAACTTGCACTTGAAGATGAAATCGAAACTAAGTTGAAACGTTTGAATCAAACCATGCACGATGATTTGGGCATTGCCGTTAAATCAAGGGTTATGCTCATTGTCGGTTTAATCATGGCTGGTCTTGGCGTTGAAAATATTTCGGATGGTTTGAAAGTCGAAGAACTGAAAGGCGAATCCGGCAAAAAGTCTAATGATGGTCAAAAAATTATAGACAAGATTGAAGATTTTTTACGTGAAAAAAAGCTTCCCGAAGAAAAAAGAGAAGTTATCATGAACGAACTTTCTAATGTTTTCAAAAATCAAGACCTCTATACTCCCAAAAACGGTGAAAGCAAACTAAGAAAAGTCTACGCCATTGTCCACAATGATATTTTGCCATATCTATCTTCTGAATTACACAATATTGATTTTACCGGAAGACTTTTCAACGTTCTTAACGCTTGGGTAGATGTTCCTGATGGAGCTGAAAATGATGTTGTGCTAACACCACGATGCGTAACAGAGGTTATGGCGAAATTAACGTCCGTCAATAAGGATAGTTATGTTTGGGATTATGCAACTGGTTCCGCGGGCTTCTTAATTTCGGCAATGCATCTAATGATTGCTGATGCAACACGCAAAATAAAAAGCCCTGATGAACGGAATTCTAAAATTGCAAAAATCAAAGCGGAACAATTGCTAGGCATCGAAAAGCTGCCCGAAATATATATACTTGCCGTATTGAATATGATTTTGATGGGTGACGGATCTTCAAACATCATTCATGGCAATTCTCTAACACAATTTGATGGAAATTACCAGCAAGGTGAATTACGAAACAAAAAATTTCCTGCAAACGTTTTCTTGCTTAACCCGCCCTATTCCGCTCAAGGCAAGGGAATGGTCTTTGTAGAAAAAGCTCTTTCTCAAATGAGCAGTGGTAAAGCCGCGGTGCTTATTCAAGAAAATGCGGGAAGTTCACAAGGCGATGGCTTCACCAAGCGAATTTTGGAACACAATACTCTTGTTGCATCAATCCACATGAGTACGGATTTGTTTATTGGAAAATCTAGTGTCCAAACGGCAATATATGTGTTCGATGTAGGCATTCCGCATGATACGGAAAAACTCGTGAAGTTCATTGATTTTTCAAATGATGGTTACGCACGCCAAAATCGCAAGAAATCAAGTCAGAGTGTAAATCTAAGAGATGTTGACAACGCCAAGGAACGATATGACGAGCTCGTAAATCTTGTTGTTCGAGGAAAAGGCAAAGACGATAAAAATCTGAATTACTACAAAGATTGCTATGTCGAGGATTACATTTCCCTGGAGGGAAACGATTGGACTTATAGTCAGCATAAGAAAATTGATATAAGGCCAACTGAAGATGATTTCAAAAAAGTTGTCAAGGAATACATGGCATGGCAAATCAGCGATCTCATAAAAAATGGAGATGATTGCCTGGGAAAATAGCTCACCCTCGTTCTAAGATATCCGGGAACGAGGGTGGATTTAAGGAATTTAGGATAGATGAATTATTTGAGGTTTATTCGCCAAAAAAAAGATTCAATGCCAATGAAATTAAATTAGGTGAAGGATTTCGCTATATTGCAAGGGGCTCAGAAAATAATGGTATAAAAGGTTACACCCGTCAAGATCCAAAATATTTGAGTAAAGCAAATACAATTTCTTTTGGACAAGATACAGCGACAATTTATTATCAATCTCAGCCATATTTTACTGGCGATAAAATTAAAGTGATGGAGCCCAAAGGTTTTTCTTTAGAACAATCTTCAGCGTCATATTTGATAGCTTCAATGAGAAAAACTTTTTCTCTATTCTCATGGGGAAGTTCATCCTTCAATGAAAAGATATTAAAAAGTGTTTCTGTATCTCTTCCCACGACAAAAAATGGCAACATTGATTTTTCCTATATGGAAAAATATATTGAAGAATTACAACAACAGCAACATAATAAAATTGAAACTTTCTTTAAAAACATCGGGCTAGACAATTGTGAACTTACAAGAAAAGAAACAGAATCGTTGCGAAGATTTAAGAATCAACAAATAGAATTTAAACAATTTGAGATCGTTGAAAAATTCAACGTAAAGAATAGTCAAAATAACCTAAAAAGCGACGTCGTCTTTGAAAGCGGCAATACGCCGTATGTTACCGCAAGTGAAGGTAATAATTCTGTTGTATCCCGGATTTCATGTGCAGATAATTTGAAAGAATCCGGAAATTCAATAATGATTGGTGGGAAAACGCTTGTTGTAACATATCAGCCAGAAGATTTTGTTTCTAATGACTCGCATAACCTAATATTATATTTAAAAGATTCTGGAAAACGAACTGAAAACATACAGCTTTTCTGCGTGTGTGCACTAAATCATTTCTTGAAGCCCATTTATAGTTGGGGAGATTCAATATCCAAAACAAAAATTCAAAAGGACATTTTCTCATTACCAATCACGGCTCAGGGAAACATAGATTATGACTTCATGGAAACCTTTATTTCCGCCCAAAAGAAGCTCGTTGCTCAAAAAGTGGTTCGTTGGCTGGAACAACAGAATATAAACGACAATATTCTTAAAATTGAAAAAAATACCCCTAAACAAGTATTACCAATGGCCGCAGATCAAAAGAAAAAATATAAGCGAGGGGAAAACTTTCCCCTACCAGTTTAAAAATTTACTCCAGAAACATCGCCATGTAATACGGCAGTGTAACCATCTTGCCAGCAACACCTATGTTGTTTTCGGAAAGCTTGTAGCAAACCTTGGCAGCATAGTTGTCATTACTCAGAACGGTCTTTGCCGACTTGGAGCGCCCCGTTGTCGCCTTGACTTCGATAATGGCGATTTCGCCGCCGATGTTTTCTACAAAGTCAATTTCTAGCCCAGAATCTTTGCGGAAGTAGAAAAGCTTACGGCCCTGCTTGGAGAAACAATCTGCGATGATGTTCTCGTAGATGGCGCCTTTATAGAATCCCAGATCCCCGCTCAGAATCTTGGCTGCGGTGCTGCGCTCCAGCATGGCGACAAACAGGCCGGAATCCTGCACATAAATTTTAAAGGTGTTTTCGATTTTGTAACCGTCAAGAGGTTCTGCGATGTTGGTCAGGTTGTGGCAAATGTTGATGATGCCACAGTCGTAGAGCCATTGGATTGCGGTTTGGTAATTTTCGGAACGACCCTTCTTTTCTAGTTGTGAATAAACGAATTTATTGTTTTCCTTTGCAAGTTGGGCTGGTATGGAATCGAATACGCGATTGATGCGTCCGAGAAGCGTTCGGTCGATTTCCTCGTTTTCATTCTCGTCAAGGTGTTTGCCGAAATCGTCCTTGTATTCTTCGAGAATGTCCTGCTGTTCTTGCCAAACGACATTCATGTCACTGGTTTCGACAAATCGTGAAACGACATAAGGGAGGCCGCCTACACAAAGGTATTCCTTGAAATAGCGGAGCATGGCGTTGTGCGTCGCCTCGCTTACGGGTTCCTTTTTCTCGTAGCAATTCTTCAGGTATGCGATGACGTTTTCGCCGATACCCTTCGCCCACAGAAATTCCTCGAAATCCATGGGTTTCATATAAATTATTCTTTCAAAGCCGGTCGGGACGCCTTTCCCTTTTTTACGATTGTATCCTTTAATGCCTAGCAGGGAACCGGTACAGATGACATCGTAGCGGCCATCTTCCATAAATGGTTTTATGCTGGCGCGGGCGTTCGCACATTCCTGAATTTCATCGAAGATGATGACGGTCTTGTTTTCGACAAAATGCGCGTTGGGAAAGAGTGCCGAAAGATCTATGGTAATCCTGCCCACGTTCAGGTCGCTGTCAAAGACTCGCTTTGCGTTTTCGTTTTCCTTAAAGTTGATATAGACGACGTTCTCGTAGTTGGCGCGGGCAAATTCTAGGACGCTGGACGTTTTGCCGATTTGGCGCATACCCTTAACAACTAGGGCCTTCTTTTTGCCCCCCGAGGTCTTCCAGTTTTCAAATTCTTTAAGGATTTTTCGCTTGAACATGTCCTAAAACTACACTTTTCCAACCGAATTGTCAATGCATTAACGCACTTTTTCGACTGAATTAGTGCTATTATGGTGCACTTTTTCAACCGAAAAAGTGTAAAAATGCTGAATTTAGCGAAATTTCGCCGTTTTTACTTCGAAAAAATTACCGAAAGATTTTTTAAGCGTTGAATAAGAAAATTGCCCCGGATTTCTCTGGGGCAATTTTGTAGGTGGTATATAGAATGAGTCTTAATTTACTTCTTGGAGCTTGAGCATTTTGCCGAAGAGGCCGCCTTTTGCCTTGAGTTCGGCGGGGGAGCCGGTTTCGACGACTTGGCCGTTTTGCAAGACGACGACTTTGTCTGCATTGGCGATGGTTCGCATGCGGTGGGCAATGATGATGACGGTCTTGT
This sequence comes from uncultured Fibrobacter sp., assembly GCA_946415675.1. Lineage (GTDB taxonomy): Bacteria > Fibrobacterota > Fibrobacteria > Fibrobacterales > Fibrobacteraceae > Fibrobacter. Next base: position 129,395 of record CAMKTL010000003.1, on the reverse strand, counting down.
TCTGCACGAGTTTCGAAATGCTCTGCTGAATCTTGGATTCGTTTTCGACGTCGAGGCTTGCGGTGGCTTCGTCGAGGAGCACGATGGGGGCGTCCTTGAGGATGGCGCGTGCAATTGAGATGCGTTGGCGTTCGCCGCCGGAGAGCGTGTCGCCGTTTTCGCCAATGACGGTGTCGTAGCCTTGCGGGAGCTTCTGCACGAATTCGTCGCAGTTGGCAAGTTTTGCGGCTCGCAGGATTTCTTCGTCAGTGGCGTCGCGTTTGCCGATGCGGATGTTGTCGCGGATGGATGTGTTGAACAGCACGACATCTTGGAAGACGATGGAGAAGTTCTTGAGGAGCGTTTCGGGATCGATTCTTGAGATGTCTTCACCGCCGAGCGTGATGGAGCCGCCTTGGATGTCCCAGAAGCGGGCGGCGAGCTTTGCTGCGGTTGTCTTTCCGCTGCCGGACGGGCCGACAAGTGCCGTGATTTCGCCTTGCTTGGCGGTGAACGAGGCCTTCTTCAGAACTTGCTTTTCTTCGTTGTAGTAGAAATCAACGTTCTTGAATTCGATATCGTAATTCTTGGGGGTGAATTTTGTGGTGCCGTGTTGCACTTCCATGTTGTCCATTTCCTTGAATCGCTTGAGGCGGACGTCCAAGAAAAATAGTTCAGTCATGTTGTTTAAGACGAGATAAATGGGGCTGTAAATGGTCGAAGCGCAGACGATATACACAAGGTAATCAAATACGCTGAGCTTGTCTTGTGCAAGGAGAATGGAACCGAAAATAAGGACGGAGGCAAGGCCGAGTTTCAGGAAAATTTGTGCTCCGTTCAAGATGACTCCTGACATGAACTCGCCTTTAATCTGGGAGTGTTCGTAAAATTTGGAGTGCTCATCCAGTGCTTTGCAAACGCTTTCTTCTTCGCAGTAGGACTTGATTTCTTGAATATTCTCAAGGCATTCCTGAATGTCTTCGGTGATTACGCGGGCCGCATTGTAGGTATGCTTGAAGTTTTTGAATTGCAATTTGCGGGACAAGTAAATAAGGAGCCCTGCAAATGGTGCAACCCATAAAAGTGCCGCCGCCATCAGCGGATTGTAAATGATGAGTGCGACTGCGCAGATGACGAGCATTGCGGCGACTGCGAAGATTTCAGGAACGGCGTGCGCGAAAATCATTTCAAGAGCATTCACGTCGTTCATGATGGTCGATGTCAAGTCGGAAAGGTCTTTTTTGCCAAAAAAGGCGAGCGGGAGCTTGCGCAACTTTTCAGCGAGCGTGATGCGGCGCTTTTTGCATTCCAGATAGACGGAGTCGTAGGTGCTGCTATAGGAACAAGCATAAAGGAAGTACATTACCAAATAGATGGCAACCGCGATGCCCAAGTAAACGAATATGTTGTGCGGTGTCGCAGTCGGGTTTTCCATCTGAGCCATGTATTCCTTGAGGAATAGGAATACGAATGAAAGCGGGAGCATGAGCGAAAGATAATGCCATGTTGTCCAAAATACGCCTTTGATAAATGTCTTTGTGCCTTCGTCAGAAAGAGCAAAACGTTTTTTAATCCAGTTATACATTTTCGCCTCCGTTATTGTTGCTGCCTGCGTTTGCACCAATGGTCCATGTGACGGATTGCTGGTAATCGCTCCACATCTTGGCGAATGTGCCGCCCTTTTCGACGAGTTCCTTGTGCGTGCCTCGTTCTACAATTTGTCCGCCTTGCACGACGAGAATTTGGTCGGCATTCACGATGCTTGTGAGCCTGTGTGCAATCATCAAGACGGTTTTGCCTTTAGATAGCGACTGGAGAGCCTTTTGAATGAGGCTTTCGTTTTCGGGGTCTGCAAATGCGGTGGCTTCGTCAAGAACGACAATGGGGGCGTTTTTGAGAATGGCGCGCGCGAGAACGATTCGCTGCTGCTCGCCGCCGGAGAGGTATGTCCCCTTGCTTCCGATAACGGTGTCGATGCCGTTTGGTAGGCGGTCAATAATTTCGCGACATTGGGCGAGGTCTAATGCTTTATTTACGTTTTCGATGGATGCGTCAGGAGTCCCGTAACGGACGTTCTCCAAAATACTCTTTTTGAAAAGTCGAGTATTCTGGAAAACGAAGGATGTATTTTTCATGAGGACTTCTTGGGATATTTCCTTGATGGGCGTGCCACCGACGAGAATTTCGCCGCCTGTCACGTCGAAAAATCTTGGGACGAGCTTTGCAATGGTGCTCTTGCCGCCGCCGGATGCGCCGACGAGGGCGACTGTTTCCCCTTCATTTATTTTGAATGAAATATTGCGGAGTACTTGATTTTCGGTGCCGGGGTACGTGAAATCCACATTCTTGAATTCAATGTCAAACTGGTTGATTGTCTTTGGATTTGTGGGTTCTTCGAGGTTGGGGTAGTCCGTTAGCGATTCGATGCTTGTAATGGCGAGATTTGCCTGGTTGACGGCTTGGCTCAGGTACATGCTGCGCATGATGCACTGCGAAAAGACCGGTGTTACAAGAATGTAGAGCATCAAGTCGATAATGGTGGCGGCGATGTTGCCTGAATGTGAGATGATGAGAATGGCGGTCGGAACGAGGAGCAATGCGACACCGTTGATTAGCGTCGTGTAAGAGCACATGATAAACTTCCAGCTGCCGGAATAGGCGATGACCATCTTGTGGTAAGTTTCGATGGTGTTGTAAAAGTTCTTGAAAGAGTAAATTGTCTGCTGGAAAACTTTGACTACGGGGATGCCGCGCACATATTCGACGGCTTCGACGTTCATTTCTTCAAGCGACTTCATGTATGTTTGCATAAAGTCCTTGCTTTTGTTCATCTTGGTGCCGAGTGTAATGATTGCATAGGCGATTGGAATGATGGACGCAATTCCCAGTTGCCAGTCAAATATGAACATCAGAACAAGCGATGCGATGGGGACAATGATTGTTCCTGCCAAGTCGGGGAGCTCATGCGCAACGAACGTATGCGTGATTGTGGCGTTGTCGTCGATGATTTTGCGGATACGACCTGTTGGATTCTTGTCGAAAAATCCAAGCGGAAGCTTGAGCAGCTTTTTCATGGTGATTCTGCGGATGTTGCCTTCGAGGCGGAATGCAACCAAGTGCGAACAGACGAGTGCTGCAAAATAAAGCAAAATGCTTGCTGCTGAAAAGATAACCGCCAATATGGCGTAGTGTTTTACGTTGTCGTATGAAATTCCTGTCGAAACGAATAGTTCGCGGACAATGAACCATACATATATAAAGGGGATGATTCCTGCAATGGAACTCAATGCAGAAAATAAAAGAGCAAAGGGAAACAGTATTTTTCTCGATTGCATGTAAGGCGTTAATTTGCTAAAAACACTCATATTGAACCTTTTGTTTGTTTTGCCCCAATTTTAATTTTTTGACTTTACTTTTTAAAGGTTTTATTAGTTATATCTAACTTTTTGGATTGGTTTGAGTCCATTTGGAGTTGAGAGTGACTTTTTGGATTTCTAAAATGCGGGCAAAACTTGAAAGGTGTATAACACTAGGAGTCTTGTATGAACAAAAAACTGATTGCACTTACTTTTGCAGCGAGCCTTTTTGCTGCATGCGGTAACGATTCTTCGTCTTCGGCATCGGATGACGACGATTACAAGCGTGAATTTGCGACTTCCATTTCGACCGGCGAAACGATGTTTATCGGCACGATGTCTTTGGATCACACGGATGATTTGGGCAAGGACTTTGTTGAAGTCGGTACGCGTGCAGGCGTTGTGTATTATGATAACGCCTTGTTTATCGCTGATTTGGATGTTGGTTCTATAGCCCGCTACAGCCTTGGCGAAAATAATAAACTTGGCCAAAAGACTGCTGAACTTTCTCTTTCTGGAGTTTGGGCGAATCATATTTATTTTGTAAACAAAGAAAAGGCTTATGTCGGTGGTATGATGGATTCCCTACTCATCATCAATCCTAAAACGATGAAGAAAACGGGAGCCATAGACCTTTCCAAGTACAAGAACAAGAATGCGTATGTGGTAAGCCCTGGCACGGGCGTGATTGTCGATAATCGTCTTTATGTAGGCCTCATCCAAAATCAAGATGAATACCGCACGGGTGATCAAGCTGAAGTCGCCATTATCGATGTCAAGAAGGATAAAGTCGTTGCTGTTGCCACGGACGACCGCATCGCTGCGGTGGGTTCTTTGGACGATTCACAGAATCAAGCGTTTACAGTACTTGATGGCTACATCTACTGCTACAGTAACGCTTCTTGGGGCTATGCTCCCGGACAAGTTGACGGATATCTCCGTATCAAAGTGGGCGAAACCAAGTTTGACAAGGATTACGCTTGGTTTGTGAGCAAGGAAGTGGCTATTGACGGAATTACCAAGAAAGATGTTTTCAAATATCTCGCACCGTCAACAGTTCCGAGCGATGGTTACGTTTATTCTTTCTTGAACGTGATGAAGGATTTGGAAAAGGGTTGGCTTGATGCGGAAAGCTACCATAATCCCACTTGCAAGCCGGTGCAGATTGATCTTGCAAAGAAGAAAATGAAGGCTTTGCCGATTGATTATTCTTCGAGCTGGGCTAGTTACGGCAAGTATGTCGAGGAAGATGGCAAGGTAATCTTTGCGGTTTCTACGGAAAAAGATGGCAACGCCTACTTCCGCTATGACCCGAAGACGGATAAAGCCAAGAAGATTGCCAAGGTGGAACAAATTCCGATGTGGATTGTACCGCTGAAGTAAACCCTCTACGTCATCCTGAGTGAAACGAAGGATCCAGTGCATTTTAAAGTTGAGAGTAATGCCCTGGATTCTTACCCAAAGGGCATAACTCCACTAAGCCACTTAAGTGGCTAGTGTCGTATATCGCCTTTATAGGCTCAGAATGACGATTCGTGTAGAATATGAATTTGCGTAAAATGAAAAATATTGTTTTTGCCGCTTTTGCGACTTTTGTCGCAATTTCTGCTTATGCGCAGGATGACGAAGTTACTTCGTTCGAAGATTTTGATGAACCGATTGTGGAAAGTTCTGCGACGAATGACGGTGCCAATGGTAATGCTAATGCGCCCGACGCTCGCGATAATGCTACGGTGAACGGTGTCGCAAGTACATCTGCAAGTTCTGAAGATGTGACGAAGCTGGATTTGCTTTCGGTCGAGACGGAATCGGAAGCGGAGCAGGCGGCAATTGCGAAACAGGTCGAAACGGTTTCTACGATTGATGCCGCCGAATTGCAGAATACGAGCAAGAGCATTTCTAAGGCGATTAATTCCGCATCTGGCGTGAAAGTGCGCAAGTCTGGCGGAATGGGCAGTGAAGGCAAAATAAACATTCGCGGCATGGAAGGCAAGAACATCAAGGTGCTTGTCAACGGCGTACCTGTCGAGACGCAGGGAAATTTGGGACTCGACGATATTCCTATCGACCAAATTGCGGACATTGAAGTTTATAAAGGCTATATTCCTGCACGTTTTGCAACAGACGGCGCGGGCGGTGCCATTAATATTGTAACCAAGAAGCGTCCAGCAAATTCAATTGACGCATCTTACAGTTTTTCAAGTTTCAATACGCACAAAGCGTCGGTCAGTGCAAGCCATTTGATAGACAGCATTGTGGGTGCGGCAAGCCTTGAAATTGGCGTATCGGGATATTTTAACCATTCCGATAACGATTATGAATTTACTTCGCCGTATATGAAAAGTTCTACGGGCAAGGATACGAGTGTCGTTCGCGATCACGACCATTATACATCCTACAATGTGCAGGCTTTCGCAAATTTAATGAATGCCTGGTTTGATAAAGTTTCGCTTAGTGCTAGCTTCGGTGCGTTTGACAAGGAAATTCAGGGCATCGAATATCGTATTAAGGAAACAACATCCGAAGGCTACAATTTCGGTGTTTCACTTGGTCTTGACAAGAAAAACTTTATTGCCAAGAATTTGAATTTCGGCGACTATTTTTCATTTGGTTTTGCAGAGAACAAAATAATCGATACAAGCCGTGTTCATTGCCGCAACTGGTTTAGCTGCGATGTCGCAAAGAAAAATGTAGGCGAACTTACGTCTATGGGGCTTCCGAGACTCCGCACTGTTGAAATTTATGATTTTAATAACTTGTTGAATTTTGATTATCAATATGCAAAGAATCAGTTTGTTTATTTGAATACGCTCCTCAGATATCACAAGGAAAATCCTGAAGACGATATTGGTTCGGAAAAAGCTGGATTCAATACGGCAGGCCTTCCGGGTGAAATGCTTTCTGTGACTACTGGAATGTCGCTTGAAAATCTTTTTTGGAATTCTCGAATCCAGAATCTTGCGGGCTTCAAATTCCACTTTTTGAATGCAAAAATTTCAAATATGCCAACGAGCGTCCTTGTAGATCCTGCGGTAGAATCCAATGATTACACGGATTACAGCTATGATGAAAATTTGATGTTCAAAATTGCAAAATCGCTTTCTCTGAAGGCCTCGTATCAACATGCGGTGCGTTTGCCAACTCCCGAAGAACTTTTTGGTGACGGCCTTCGTGTGAGTGCTGCGATAAACCTCAAGCCTGAAGAAGCGAATAATTTTAATTTTGGAATTTCTGTGGATTTGCAGGAACTGCCGTTTGTAACAAGACTCCGCTTTGACGGTGATGTGTTTTATTCGTACTACAAGAATAGAATTCATTATATGAGTTCATCGCAAATGTCGATTCCCTACTTTAATATGAATCCGATTCGCAGCTGGGGCTACGAAGGTGATGTAAAGTTGGATGTAAATGAGTGGATTTTGTTGGGGACAAACTGGACATTCCAGGATTTACGTAATGTAAAATACAATGCAAAACAGGGTATTCCAAAAAATGCGATTGTTCCAAATATCCCACGTTTTTTTATGAACTACCTCGCAGAATTTCATATCGGCGATTTGTTTAGCAAGGAAGATTTCTTGAAAGTCTGGTGGTCTGCAAATTATACGGATGAATATTTCTATGGCTGGAAAATCAGCTCACGCCAAACGAGAAAAATTGAATCTTCGTTTACGCAAGATATTGGCATTGAATATTCAATTTGGGATAATAAATTTGGTTGGAGCTTTGAAGTCGATAACTTGGCAGATGCTCGCTCGTATGACAAGTTCGGCGAAAGCAAGCCGGGTAGGAGTTTTGCAACGAAAATTCGTTACAGTTTTAGATAGAAGGAGTTTGTAAGAATGTGTTTGACGGAAATGAAGGAAAATCAGAAAGGCTTGATTCATAAAATTAACGGGGATTCCCGTTTTGTTTCACGTGTCGTATCGATGGGGCTTCCGCCGAGCAGCCAGTTTTTGGTTTTGCAAAACGATGGACGATCCCCGATTCTTGTGTATTCGCACGATACGATGATTGCGATAAACCGCAAGGAATGCTCTCAAATTGAGGTGGCTATAGCATGAGAACGATAGCTTTGCTTGGTCAGCCGAATTCCGGTAAATCGACGCTTTTCAATGCTTTAACGGGTTCGCATCAGCATGTGGGCAACTGGCCCGGAAAAACGGTGGAACGTGCGGAAGGATTTTTTACGCAGGGCGAGGAACTTTACCGCGTTGTCGATTTGCCGGGTAGCTATGGACTTACTGCAAACTCTGCCGAAGAAGTTGTGACACGTACATACATTGAGCATGGGTACGCAGACCTTGTATGTATTATTGTCGATGCGGCTCAGCTTGAACGTAGCCTTTATATGCTGGCCGATTTTGCGGGCGTGAAAAGTCCGGTGATGCTTGTGCTCAACATGATGGATGTCGCCGAGCAAAAAGGCAAGAAAATTGACGTTGAGAAAATCGAAAAGCTTTTGAGCATTCCGGTGCTGGGCTTTACCGCATCGGATTTAGACGGTTATCCGAAATTCTTTGAAACGCTGAATCGAGCGATTGAAAAAAAAGCGACGATTTCGTCGGATAAAATCCGTGATATTGTAGAACGTGAAGGCGATAAAGCTGGCGTTGCGAATCTGAAAAAGCTTGAAAAATTGATTGCAAACATGAAATTTGGCAATCGCGAAAAGTTTTGGATGGCGTCAAAACTCTTGGAAAATGATTCGCTTGTGCGCTCGGAAGTTGAAGCGGCAGTGACGCCGGAACATTGGAATGAAATCAAGGAGATTCTTGACTCTGAAGGAACTGATGGCGGCCTTTTGACCGGCGAGGCGAAGTACCGCTTTGTTTCCGAGGTTCTCAGAGATGCGTCTTCCAGTTGCGAAAAGGCTATGTCGCTTTCGCGCTTTGATAAAATTGCGACGCACCGCATTTGGGGAAAGTTTGTCGCTTTCTTTATTTTGGTGTTTACGCTTGCGGTAAGCATGATGATTGCAGTCCCGGTTATTGCAGGTAGTTTTGGATTCCAGCATATTGCAGAACCGTTTGTAATCCAGGTGTGTGAAAAGCTTGGCTGGTGGCCTTCTGTGGCTTCGTTTATCAATGGCGTTGTTATTGGCGGTCTTGCCGTGACTGTAGCCATGATGAGCTTTGTCTTTGCGATTCTCGTGACGTTTGGACTGATGGAAGATACGGGCTATTTGGCTAGGTCTTCGTACGTGTTCGATTCATGGCTTTCACGACTTGGTTTGCATGGTAAAGCGTTTATGCCATTGGTTTCGGGGCTTGCTTGCACGGGTGGTGCCGTTTGCGGTACCCGTGTTTTGGATACACGTGGACAGCGCTTGTTTGCAATGGTGCTTTTGTGGTCGATTCCGTGCGGCTCAAAAGTTGCCGTAGTGTTGTTCCTTGCTTCGGTTTTCTTTGGTTCTGCAGCTCCGTTGTTTGGCTTGATTTACGTGGCGTTAATTTTTGCATCGTTCTGGCTTTCGTCAAAATTGTTCGGAAACAAATTGATGCCTGTAAAAGAACGCGTTGGCATGATTATGGAACTTCCGCCGTATCACAAACCACATTGGAAAATTTTAATGAAGACGGTGGCCCGCAATGTTTGGGCGGTTTTCAAGAAAGCGATTCTTGTGATTTGGGTAGTGTCCTTCATCTTCTGGCTTGTTTCGTATTCGAAAGACGGCAATGTAGAACATAGCGTTCTTTACACGATTGGAAACGCGATTGAACCGTTTACGCAGATTTTCGGTATGCGTTGGCAACTGTTTATCTCGTACTTAGGCGGTGTTTTTAGCAAGGAAGCGTCGCTTGGTGTGATGAGCGTTGTTTTTGCAAGCACAAATGACGCGTTCTCGCTTGTTTCTCGCAATGCTGCCGGAGCGAATCTTGGCGAAATGATGCGTGCTGTGGTTTCGCTTCCTGAAGCTCTCGCGTTCATTTTTGCCTCGATGTTCAATATCCCTTGTGTCCTTGCGATGGGTACAACATATCGCGAAACGCATTCTCTCAAATGGTTGCTTACTATTACAGGGTATTACTTTGCAATTTCGCTAGGACTTGCGTTTATCGTTTATCACATAGCATTGTGGCTGCTTTAAAAATCTTCTAAAACCCAGACTACAATAGAAGCGGGTATGGCGTGCCGAACGGTGCGCCATACTTGTTTTATATAAAAAAGTTACCCTTGTCTAATTGGATTATTTTAAATCTGTTTAGAGTAGAAAACGAAGCCTGTTTGGAGCTATTTTTCCACGTCCACCAGTGTGGTTAAGATGACTCAGAAACGGATTTATTCAGCACTGTCTTTCAACAAGGCCTTTTATGTCGGGCTTGCGGTTGCAATACTTATCCATATCGCCGCACTTTTAAATCCGTATTTCAAGAAGGAAGAAATATCGACACAACGCCCAGATACTCCCGTGATGCATGCGGAAAAGGTTTATATAGCGCCCCCTCCGCCTCCAGAAGTGCCCCGGGCCGAAAAAAAGATCGTTCGCGCTAAAATTATCCCCAAAGTGGTCGAAAAACCGGTTGAAGAACAGCCCCCTGAACCAGAACCGATACCGGAAACGCCTGTAGAAACGGCTCCCGTAGCTGTCGCAGCTCCCGTGGTCGAAGCGCCGCCTCCACCTGCGCCGCCTGTGGTCAAGGAACCGCCCAAACCTTCGGCGGATTCAGTGAAAATGGTGACCCGCACTTACTTGCGTTCGCTCAAAAAGCAGCTGGAGCAAATCAAGGATTATCCTGCGACGGCAAAGCGCTTAAAGCAGGAAGGTACAGTACGTGTGCGCTTTACCATCCTTGCGGATGGCAAGATTGAACAGATTGAAGTCTCGGAATCGAGTCGCTATTCGTCGCTAGATAATAGCGCCTTGGAAGCCGTTGCCAACATGGGCAAATTTCAACCTATTCCAAAACTTTTAGAAAAAGAACGCTGGCGGATTGAAATCCCGATCCAGTACAAACTTAATGCAGGGAGATCGTAATGAACTTCATTCTCGACTTTGTCAAACAGGGCGGTTACATTGGTTACATCCTGGTTGCACTGAACTTTATCGGTTACGCCATTATTATCTGGAAGGTGATTTCGCTAATTGTCTTTAACAAAACGGTGCAACCGCGCTTGACGGATAAGGTAATACACCGTGTAGTGACTTGCAATACGGACCATCACATCATTACGGAAAGCATCCGCACAGAAATCGGCCTTGCTTTCTCGCCGCTCACGAAGGGCCTTACGACAGTCGAAAATATCGCATCTATTTCTCCAATGCTTGGCCTCCTCGGTACGGTGGTGGGCATTTTCAACGCTTTTACGGTGATAGCGGCCTCTGGCCTTGATGATCCATCCGCTTTTGCGACGGGCATTAAGTTTGCTCTCGTGACAACGGTCCTTGGGCTTGTGGTCGCTATCCCGCACGTGCTTGCCTTCAACTACCTGAACGCCCGAATGGAGCAGGAACAGGACGAAGTCGAAAACCAGGTGCTTTTGCATTTGGGTAAGACTTTGCAGGAACGCGATGCCAGAAGAACGGAGTCTCGCAATGGCTAAAAGACGTCGTCGCATATCGCTGGACATGACGCCGTTAATTGACTGCGTGTTCTTGCTGCTCGTCTTTTTCTTAGTGACGTCTGTCTTTAAGCAAGATAAGTCCGTTCTTAAATTGCTCTTGCCCGAGACCTCGAGCGAAGTCAAGCAGGAAGTTTCTGAAGGATTTTTTATTGAACTTTCCGAAACGGAAATGGCGGTTAACGGAGAAATCGTCACCATAGAAATTTTGAAGAACAAGAGTGCCGCCGTGCAGAACAAGAAAGCGCCGGTCGCCTTGAAAATCGACAAGAAGACTCCTTACGAAAAAGTCGCAGAAGTCTTGGATGTTCTCCAGATGGAAAAGATTTACAATATACAATTCGTCAATGAATTAAAAAAGGAGTGAGTATGTCACGGATTCGAATAAATATCGAAAAGGTGAACGAAAAATTTGAAAACTTCGCAAGGTTCCTGATTTCGCACAGGGCCTTGCTTCTTGTTTCGTTTATTGCCTTGCTTGCGATTTCTATCGTGGGCATGAAAAAGATTTATGTCGAAGCTTCGTGGGATAGTTACTTTATCGAAGGTGATCCGATGCTTGTCGAAACGGACAAGTTCAAGGAAACGTTCGGCAATGACTATTTTGTGGGAGTGATGGTGGAAAGCGACCATTCCATCATTAGCCCTGACAATTTGAAGCTTTTGCGCGAACTTTCCAACGAGTTGCGCGATAGTCTCTCGTATTCTGACGGTAAGGCGACATCCATTGTCGATTTGGAATACATGCTCGGCACGGACGAAGGCATGGAAATCGTGCAGATTGTGCCGGAAGAAATCCCGACAGATGAAGCGGGCCTTGCTGAAATTGAAAAGCGCCTCGCTGCAAAGCCGGAACTTGCAAAAAAACTTATCTCTAAAGACCGCAAACAGGCTTTCATCAACGTCAAACTTCGCCCGTTCCCGGAAGATTCCGTGTGGAAAGCCGAAGGCGAAGCGAAGGGCGTAAAGGCCGAAGCGCCTGACATGAAGACTGGCCGCGAAACTTCTGAAATTATCGCCAAGGAAAAGTATGCTCCGCTGCATCCTCTTGCCACAGGTATGCCTTACTTGAGCCACCAAAAACTCAAGTACATTGGCGAAGAAATGAGCCGTATTTTCCTCATTACGATTCTCTGCTCCATCATCGTGATGTTCCTTGTGACGCGCTCGCTCCGCGGAATTGTATCTCCGCTGATTACCACGTTTGCAGGCGTCATCATGACTTTTGGTTTGGTTGGCTATCTCGGACTTTACATGGATGCGACTAACATCATGGTGCCTGTCATCTTGGCGTTTGCCGTCTCCATTGCATATAACATCCATATCAATTCTTTCTTCCGCAAGAATATGATGCTCACGGGCAAGCGCAAGGAATCTGTGCTTTATGCCATGAAAGAAACTGGCTGGTCGGTGCTGTTCTCTGGCCTCACGACGATTGTGGCTCTTTTGTCGTTCTTGTCGGTGATGCTTAAGCCTATCCGCTCTGTGGGCATTCTCTCTTCTATCGCTGTTGGTTTCATTCTTCTCGTGGCGCTTACGATTTCGCCGATTCTATTGAGCTTTGGCAAGGACAAGGAACCGAATGCCAAGGTACTCAAAAAGGGCGATACACGTATGGGCCTTATCCTCAATTCTCTTGGCCAGTTTGTTCTCGGTCACGGAAAGCCGATTGCAATCGTGTTTGCTGTGATTACGGCGATTTCGATTTATGGCGTCACCAAGATGGAACCTGCTTTTGACGTGGAACGCACCATGGGCCGCAAGGTCGAATATGTGAACAAGATGCTCTACGTTGCCGAATCCGAAATCGGTAGCTTCTACTCTTACGACTTAGTGATTGACTTTGGCGCAAACGACAAAGCCAAGGAAGTCGAAAATCTCAAGAAGCTTGAACAATTGCAGGATCATGCGCAAAAGTATCCGTTGACAAAACGTTCCACTTCGATTCTAGACATCTTGAAGGATTTGGACCGTACTTTGAATGAAAACCGTCAGGAAATGTATGTGGTTCCAGAAACGGAAGAACAGGTGGCGCAGCTCTTGCTCTTGTACGAAAATGCTGGCGGTTCCGAAGCGAGCTACTGGATGGATTACGATTACAAGAAACTCCGCTTGATGGTCGAAATTTCGAGCTACAACTCCAACGAACTCCAAAAGGAAATCGAGGATTTGCAGAACTTCGCCCGTGAACTTTACCCGAATGCAAAGGTAACGGCTGTGGGTAACTTGCCGCAGTTTACCGCCATGCAACAGTATTTGGAAGTGGGCCAGATGACGTCCTTCCTCATCTCTGTCGTGATTGTGGCAGTGCTCTTGATGATTGTCTTCGGCAGTGTTCGCACGGGTCTTATCGGTATGATTCCGAACATCGCTCCGGGCATTTTCGTGGGCGGCTATCTCGGCTTCAGCAATATCCCGCTCGACATGATGACGGCTACGCTTATCCCGATGATTATCGGCCTTTCCGTCGATGACACGATTCACTTCATCAATCACGGCCATGTGGAATTTGACCGTTGCAAGGACTACAAGGATTCCATTCTCAAGGTGTTCCGCGCCGCAGGGCCTGCTCTTGTGATGACGACGATTATCATGGTGGCGACATTTGCGGGCTTTACCACCTCGGCTGCAACGCAGATGTTCAACTTCGGCTTTGTGGTGTTCGTGGGCCTTGTTTCGGCATTGCTTGCCGACCTGTTCGTGACACCGCTTTTAATCAAGAAATTCCATATCTTCGGAAAAGAAAATGTTAGTGGAAAGGAGAATTAAAAATGAAAAAGAATTTCGTTGCAACTCTGTTGCTTTCGGCAGCATTCCTGTTTGCCGCAGAACAAAATGCCCGTGATATCATGGTGAAAGTCAAGAACCGCCCGGATGGCGACACGCGTTCTTCTTCGATGGAAATGAAACTCGTGAACAAGAGCGGTAACACTCGCGTCCGCAAGATTACTTCGTATGCGATGGATGTGGGCGAGGATACGAAAACCATCATGTTTTTTCAGTACCCCAATGATGTGAAGGGTACGGGATTTTTGACCGTGAATTATGACGATGTCAATAAGGAAGACGACAAGTGGCTTTACTTGCCAGCCCTAAAGAAGACCCGCCGTATCAGCGGTAAGAGCTCCAAGACCGATTACTTCATGGGTTCCGATTTCACTTACGATGATATCGGCAAGCGCAATGTCGATGAAGATACGCACAAACTCTTGCGCGAAGAATCTGCAGGCGGCTTTGACTACTATGTCATCGAATCGACACCCAAGAAGGATGGCGAAATCTTCTCCAAGAAGCTCGTCTGGATTCGCAAGGATTGCGATGTCGTCGCCACGGTCGAATTTTATGACAAGCTCGGCAAACTCCATCGCCAAATGGTTTCTTCGGACATCAGACAAGTCGATGGCTTCTAGACTGTCGGCAAGATGGAAATGAAGAATGTTCAAACGGGACACTCTACGGAACTCCTCTTCCTCGATCCGAAATTCAACATCCAGCTCGATTCCAAGATTTTCTCTGTGAACAAACTGGAAAGAGGACTGTAATAATTCGGAGTTCTTTTTTGTCATGCCCGCCTCTTTGTCATCCCGGACTCCGTTCCGGGAGGGCATCTCCTTGATTATGAATAATGTTTTTTTTTAGTGGAATGGAGATTCCCGCTTTCGCGGGAATGACAAATAGCCTGTCGCATCACAATCTTTAACGTCATTGCACAGTGTGCATGAACCTGCGATTGTGATATGCCAGTCTGCAAGCAGCCTGTCGCATCGCAATCTTTAACCTCATTGCGAGGAATGAAATGACGAAGCAATCTATGAGAATATTGCCTGCCTTATTGTCCGCGGCATTCGCCTTGTCCGCACACGCCCAAGATGAACTTTCGCTGCAACTGAACGGCTTTGTGGATTCGTATCACGCGTTACAGTTGCAAAGCCCGCACAAGATTATGTCCTCGCGGACGCGCCTCCGCCTTGAAATGCGTGCTAACTACGGCGAGGCTTCGCTCTTTTCTAGCGTAAATCTTGCGTACAACAGTCTCATCAAGGAGCAAACGGGAGCGTTTCTTCGCGAAGCGTATTTCGACTACGTCGGCAAATACCTTGAAGTCAAGGCGGGCCGTCAAATTGTCACGTGGGGCGTTGCCGATGGGCTTCGCATTACGGACTTGATTTCGCCCATGGATTACACGGAATTCATGGCGAACGATTACGACGACATTCGAGAGCCTGTGAATGCCATCAACCTCAAGTATCCTGGCGAAAGCTTTTCCGCCGAACTTGTCTTTGTGCCGGTTCCGGAGTATTTCGTGATTCCGACGAGCGATGATAATCCATGGCAAATGACAGCGCCGAATGGCATGCAAATGGATTTGAGTGGCACGCCAGCAAAACACATCAAGAACAGCGAATATGGCGGTCGTTTCCGATTTTTCCTTGAAAACCTCGATTTTTCGCTTACCGCGCTGCGCACTTTCAACAAGTCGCCCGTGACGATTGCAGGTTACAATCCAGAAACGAAATCCGCCGTGGTTAAGGGCGTTTACGAGCCGATGAACGTTGTCGGTGGCGATGTCTCGATTCCGGCGGGTGAGCTCGTGATTCGTGGCGAAATCGCGTTCTATTTCGGCGAACCGGTTGCCCTAAAAAATTCGATGGATTATAGACTCCGAAAATCGTTCAATGGCTTGATTGGCATTGATTGGTATGCGGGTGACAATTGGACAATCATGGCGCAATATATGCATAAAATCATTATGGATTACCGTGATGTACTGGGAACGGAGCAAAATACCTCTATGATTACGGCGCGAATCTCCAAGGAACTCTTGAACAATACGCTCAAGCTTTCCGTTTACGGGATGTTTGATGTGGATAATGTCGGTTTTTATGTGCGTCCTGCAGCTGATTACTTGCTGAATGACCAAATTACGCTCTCTTTGGGCGGGGATATTCTTGGTGGACGCCGGGGAATCTTTAAAACTTACAAGAAAAATACACAAATATGGGTAAAAGGTAAGTATTTCTTTTAGGTAATCTCCTTGACGCTTTTGGAAAAATTGCCTAAATTTAGATTAGTCTAATTTAATTAAATGAAACTAATTAAATTAGAAATGTCTAAAATATTTGGAAATGTCTAATTTTTTTGAAAGCGCGAGAATATGATAAAGCCTATCCCAGATAGAAATCTGATTCAAATCCAGAATACAGATTTCTTTTCTCATTATATGCTTCAAAATAAAACGGGGACCGGACATCTTCTAGTGTATAATGTGCTGCCTGGCCTACAGGTTTTTTACAGCAATTTCCATCTCAAGGAATTCTCCTTCAATTTCGAAAGTCAAGGGAAGAGCCTGATTGTCTTGCACTGTCATAACGGCAGTTCGGAATGGCTGGATTCAAATGCGTCGCCGCACTCCATGGAAGAAAACGGTTTGCTACTGTTGGATAACATGCCGGCAAACAGGACGTATCAATTTCCCGTACATTGTTATCATGGTATTGCTGTCATATTCTCGATGGATCGCTGCCAGAGCGAACTCATGAACATGTTCAAAGCGGTAGGCGTTGACTTTGCGGCTCTTATCCAAAAAATCCAGCCGCTGACGCTTCCGCTAAAGCTCCCGTCGAGCGAACATGTGAGCCATATCTTTTCGGAATTGTACAGGCTCCCTAAAAACATTCGCTTGCCGTATTTCAAGATTAAGGTGCTGGAATTGATACTTTTCTTGAGCCGTCTTGACTCCGAAGCCAAATACGAGACTGCTGCCAAAATCCCTGGCCAATACAAAGGTAAAATGGAGCTCTTGCGTGAAATCCTCCGTGAAAATGTCGAAGAACATTTGACGCTTGAAGAACTCTCCAAGCAAATAGAAATGAGCCCGACGCAAATGAAAAAGTATTTCAAACTTGCCTACGGCGATTCCGTTTATTCGTACCTCAAAACGTACCGCATGAAAAAAGCCACCCAACTTTTGCTGGAAGGAAAAATGAATATTGCCGAAGTTGCGGGTCGTGTGGGCTATACAAATTCCAGCAAGTTCGCACAGGCGTTCAAGGAATATACCGGTTGTACTCCTAAGGAATATCGCAACAAGTCGTAAAGGGTGTTTTTATTTGATTCGTTCTTGTGGACACATTTACCCCTGGTCGTTATAACTTTCTATATTTACGTCCGAGTCAGTTCGAAATCCATCCTGACTATAAACAAAACTAGGAGTTCCCATGAAAAATGCATTGCTGGTCTTGTCCGGTGGTATGGACAGCACGACCTTGCTTTACGAGCGTAAAAACGAAATTGCGCTTGCAGTCTCGTTCGATTATGGTAGCAACCACAACGGTCGAGAAATTCCCTTTGCAAAGTTCCACTGCGAAAAGCTCGGGATTGAGCACCTTACGATTCCACTCAAGTTCATGCACGACTATTTCAAGTCGTCGCTGTTGTCGGGGGCAGACGCGATACCCGAAGGGAATTATGCCAACGAAAATATGAAATCGACAGTGGTCCCGTTTCGCAATGGAATTATGCTTTCGGTGGCCGCAGGGCTTGCCGAGAGTCGTGGGCTTACGAAGGTGATGATGGCGAACCATTTTGGCGATCACGACATCTATCCTGATTGCCGCAAGGAGTTTGTGGATGCCATGTCGCAGGCCATGTCGGCGGGCACCTACGCGAACATTATGATAGACGCTCCTTACACGCTGATTTCGAAAGCGGATATTGCGCGCAAAGGTAAAGCTCTCGGCCTGGATTACGGACAAACTTGGTCCTGCTATAAGGGCGGCAAGGCCCATTGTGGCAAATGTGCGACTTGCCTCGAACGCAAGGCCGCTCTTGCCGAGGCTGGAATCGAAGACACGACGGAATACGAGGTGTAGCATGTACAGGGTTATCAAACGTATAGAAATTTCGGGAGCGCACAAGCTGGACCTCCCTTACGAAAGCAAGTGCCGCGGTTTGCATGGGCACAACTGGATTATTACGGTGTTCTGCAAATCCGAGACTCTTGACGAAAACGGGATGGTCGTCGATTTTTCTCGAATCAAGGAGATTGTTCACGGAAAGCTGGATCACAAGTTCCTGAACGAAGTCGTTGATTTCAACCCGACTGCCGAAAATATGGCCCGGTGGATTTGCGAACAAGTTCCTCATTGCTATAAGGTGCAAATTCAGGAAAGCGAAGGCAATATCGTCGAATACGAAATTGATGCGTAGGGCCTGATGAAAGTTTGTGAAATTTTTAAAAGCATCGAAGGCGAGGGCCTGAGAACAGGGCTGGCTGCTGTATTTGTGCGATTGCATGGCTGCAATTTACGCTGTAGTTATTGCGATTCGATGTATGCCGTCGAAGGTGATGATTATAGACAAATGAACTTAAACGAAATTGTGGATGCAGTAAAAACGTTCGGAGTCCGTGCGGTGACACTGACCGGCGGGGAACCCTTGCTGCATGCAGGTGCCGGCGAATTATTGCAAAAGCTGAGCGAATGCGGCTATTTGGTCAATGTGGAAACGAACGGTACTGTTCCATGCAGGTGGCGTTATCCGGGACTTTTTTACACGATGGACTGGAAATGCGAAAGCAGCGGAATGTCTGCCAAAATGCGGATGGAAAATCTTGCGACTCTAGAAGCCGACGATGTCCTGAAGTTTGTTGTCGGTACGGTCGATGACCTCCGGGAAACGGTAGCTGTTGTCGATGAACTTTCGCGTGTCAAATCTCGGGAGGCTACCACGCCAGATTCTGTACGCACGATGCCGCACATATTTGTTTCGCCTGTTTTCGGCAAGCTGGAATATCAGAAAATTGTCGAATGGATGCTTTCAGAACAAACGATGGTGCAAAATAATGCACGATTCCAAATACAACTGCATAAAGTTGTCTGGAATCCCGATTTGCGTGGAGTCTGACCAGCTGTTCTTGGAATGGCAAAATGGTTATCTCAAGTTGGTCTTTATTTTGTACTCCCCAGTATTTCGATGACCTTCTTGTTGTTTGTTGACCCCATTACCACCGAAACGTCACGCTTGTGCACGTGGAAGTGCTCTGCGATAAGCTCGCAAATGGCTTCGTTTGCGGCCCCATCGACTGGCGGGGCCTTGACCTCGACTTTGTAGCTACCGTCGGGAAGTTGCGTTACGCTTTCACGTTTGCTACGCGCATGAACCTTGACGTTGATTCTCATGGCGTACTAGGTGAGCGCATAGCCGTCGTTTGTAGGCATGACAGGGGCTTCGAACGGCTTCTGGTCTTGCTGGTCGTTTTCCATGGCGGAAAGTAGTTCGTCTTGGCTATGGATGAGGGCGCGGCAACGGATAAAGTAGTTCGTGCGCAACTGGCGGAGCTGCTCAATTTCTGTGCGGAGGTTTTCGCTTTCACGTTTGATACTTTCGACTTCGCGCATGGCGCGGGCCTTGGCTTCGGCGATGATGATTTCCGCTTCTTTTTCGGCGGACGCCTTGACTTCGTTAATCGTGCGCTGCATCGTGACTACCGCGTCCTGGATGGTCTTTTCGATTTGACGGTAGTAGTTCACGCGTTCTTCGGCGACCTTCAAGCGTTCTGTCAAGTCCGTGCGGTCGCGGAACATGTTTTCGAATGCGGTCGCGGTGGTTTCCAAAAATGCCTTCACTTCGTCCGGGTCGTAGCCGCCGAAGCTCTTCGAGTGAAATGTCTGGTTTCTAATATCAAGCGGAGTGAGTTCCATATAATCCTGCTATTGTTCCATTATATGTGTAAAAGATATAAAAAGGATGCGCGCTGTCATGCCTCTTTTGCTGTCATGCCCCACTTGATGGGGCATCTCCTTTGGGCAATATGGAATGGAGATTCCCACCTAAAGGTGGCCATGCGCACTATGGAACAAAGTTCCAAGTGCTGTCCGCCCGCTCAAGGCGGGAATGACATGTACTTGCGTATCTATTGTCTACTGACCAGACTTAAAAAAAATACATGTTTACAACTTGTGAATATATTGTGGTTTCGTTGGACGCTTTCTGTTTGAGTCCCGTTATGGTCGAAAAAATGCCTTTTAGAGTGCTTGTAACCCCTTGATAATTATCGACATTTTACTAATTTTGGAACTCAAAAAATTCTGTTTTTAGAAAGGTTTTATCATGAAAAGAACATTCCAGCCTCACAATCGTAAGCGCGTTAACAAGCACGGTTTCATGGCCCGTATGGAAGACCGTTGGGGTCGTGCTGTTTTGAGCCGTCGCCGCGCCAAGGGTCGCAAGATCCTCACCGTTAGCGACGAAATCTATAAGAAATAAGTCGGGGTTGGCTTATAGCCACTCTGCGTTCTTATCGGCTGCCTAACCAGCCCGCTTATCGGCAAGTAGCCGTCCAAGGAAAGTTCGTCCGCGCACCCGCTTTTAGCATGCGATGGATTGAAGCTCCGGACGGTTTTTGTCGTTTTTGTTTTCTTGCGAAGAAAAAGAACGGCAATGCGGTGTATCGTAACAAGTGCCGTAGGCTTCTGCGTCCTCTGTTTTATGGTGTTGTCCCGAATATCCAAAAGCCCGTATGGGCGATGATTATCGTAAGCGACAATTCCAAGGAAATGTCTTCCGAGCGTTTCCGCGAATCTGCCCAGAAAATTTTCCACAAGATGGAATGGGACAGGCAACAGGATGTGGCAGAAGGTTAAACAAGCCCTGGTGGCGGTGCTTATCGCCCCCATTCGTCTATACCAACTGGTTCACCCCTATTTTTTTCATGGGGTCTGTAGGTTCCAGCCGACGTGTTCAAACTATGCAATTGAAGCCTTGCGTCTGCACGGACCCTTCAAAGGTTTCTATCTTGCGGTTTTTAGAGTCTTAAGATGCAACCCCTTCTGCAAGGGCGGCTATGATCCTGTTCCGCCCCCTAAGGATAAAAAATGAACAAGAATACAATCATTGGTTCCATTCTCATCGCGATTATCGTGATTTGGTGGATGGCTGTCAATAACGCAAACGCCGAGGCGCAGGCTGCTGCCCGTGCTGCAAAGGCGAAGGCGACTGCCGAAAAGCAGGCTGCTGCGGATTCTGCAAAAGCATCGAATTCGCTCGTGCTTCCGCAGAAAACGCCCGAAATCAAGGCTGCTCCGGTGTTGGGTGGTACAGACGAAAGACGAGAGACGAAAGACGAGAGCGGTTCGGCGGGCTCACCGACCTTGGCAAATGATAGCTCTGCTGAAGTGAAGGTTCCGGCAGAAATTGCGGAACGTACGGTGACGGTCGAAACGGACAAGTTCATCATGACGCTCACGAACAAGGGCGGCAAGGTGAAGAGCGTGATTGTGAAGGCTTTGCCGGACTCCGCGGGCAAGTTCCCGGAACTCATCCAGGATACGACGCTTGGCGCCTTTGACTTGAAGCTTGACAATGCTGACCTCAGCGATGCGATGTTCGAACTGGGCAACGCTCCCGAAAAGATTGTCGTGAGCGATAGCGCAAAGGTCCAGTTCGCATTCCAGGATGCTAACGGCAACCAGGTGATTCGTTCTTACGGCTTTACCAAGGACGGCCCTGCGGTTCGTCAAGAAAACAAGTTTATCGGATTCCAGCCGTCTGCATACGAACTCGCCTGGAAGGGCGGCCTCAAGGAAACGGAAGATATCCCGAAGTCCAAGGGGTTCATGGGAATCGGCGGTGGCAGCACGTACTACTTCAGTGAAGTTGTTTTCAATAACGTGTATTCTGTCGAACGCGAAATGCCGCGCGAACAGGTTTCTTTCAATGCGACCGAAGGCAAGGTCATTTGGGCGGGGCTGCGTCGCAAGTACGTCGCGATGACAGTGCAGTTTGACGAAGCTGTTCCGGCGGCGCTCAAGACGAAGCCGATGAAGGTTGATAGCGATGTGGATCCGGGGACGTACAAGCTTACGATTGCTGACGACGTTCGCGGTGCGCAGTCCATCAATTACGACTTGATGATTCTCCCGCTCAAGTGGGATGATCTTGCCTCGCTCAACAAGGACTACGAAAAGATTATCGTGAGTGGCTGGAGCTGGTGCGGTGCAGACGTCTGGTTTGTCTGGATTTGCAAGATGTTGCTCAAGCTCTTGAACATGTTCTACAGCATCATCCCGAACTACGGTGTGGCAATCATCCTCGTGACGGTTATCGTTCGCGGCATTACGACTCCGTTTACTGTAAAGCAAATTAAATCGACTCGTGGTATGGCCGCTCTCAAGCCGCAGCTCGACGAAATCAACGTCAAGTACCGCAGCGATCCGCAGAAGAAGCAGGCCGCGATGATGGAACTCTACAGCAAGAACAACATCAACCCGCTTGCCAGCTGCACGGGCGGCTGCCTCCCGATGCTTATCCAGATGCCTATTTTCATGGGACTTTTCTTTGTGCTTGGCCGCGCCATCGAACTTCGCGGTGCCCCGGCATTCCTCTGGATTACGGACCTCAGCCGCAGTGACATTGTATGGGATGGAATCAGCATTCCTATCATTATGCCGTCCGGTCTTGCGATTCTTCCGTGGCTCATGGTGGCTTCTACTTATTTCCAGACGAAGGTGACGATGAGTTCGAATGCTGGCATGGATCCTGCACAGCAGAAAATGATGATGTGGATGATGCCTGCCATGATGCTCCTGTTCAGCGCCGTGATGCCTTCCGGTCTCGTGCTTTACTGGATTATCGGTAACATCTGGAGTATTGTTCAGTACAAGTACATCTACAGCAAGTTCCCGCCAATCAACAACGGCAAGACTTCTTCCAAGCTCAAAGGCAAGAACGTCAAGGACGCCGAAATCGTCAAGTAATTTACACTGTCACCCCGGCCATAGTGCCGGGGCCAGTTTTTTTTGCACCGTCATCCTGAGCGGAAGCGAAGGATCCAGTAACAATACCACTCTTGTGACGAGACATGACTGGATTCTTCATTACGCTTCGCTCCATTCAAATGACGCCCTTTTACACTGTCATCCCGGATTTATTCCGGGGCCGTTTTTTTTACACCGTCATCCTGAGCGGATGCGAAGGATCCAGTAACAAAACCACTCTCGTGACGAGACATGACTGGATTCTTCATTACGCTTCGCTCCATTCAGAATGACGCCCTTTTACACTGTCACCTCGGATTTATTCCGGGGCCAGTTTTTACCGCAAGGATTTTATTTTTCTACAACACTTGTATCGCGTCCTGATTCGTTTTTATTGATAGTTGTGTATATTAACAATAGACGTTATGAAAAAATTCTTGTTGCTCATTGTTTCGACTTTTCTGCTATTGACGGGTTGCACGAATCCAACCCACGTTTATCATCCATTGGATTATCCTGAACAGAGCAAAGGCGAAGTTGTCAAGTACGAAGACGTGCAAATCAAGATGAAATCGAGAAATATCGCTTACGAGTCTAAAGTGTCCGATACTTTGATGTTGTTCAGAGCGAATAGATTTTGTTATGATCCGCAAAACGATTATTTTGTTTTCCCTAGGGACAAACATGTGCCGAGAAATGCGGAAAGTGATGGACTTTACTTTATTGTTCCTAGAGATAACGTAACTTTGTGTAGGAACGGAGCCGTTAAGAATAATTCTTATTTTTGGAGAAACCATCCGCTACATGGGTTTACTATGGGTGCGGCTGTTCTTAGTGCTGCGGCTGCTGCGGGTAGTTTCGCCATGGCTCCATTGTTGTTTTTCTTATCTGAGGGCGCGGGAGCTTCGACGTTTATTGCAACCATGATTGGCCTTGGGGCTGTGGTCGGTGGAACAGGCGGCTTTTTGATTGATTCGGCTTGGAATTCCGGGCATCTTGTAGAAGATGTTAAAGAATCCTGTGACGCGTACTTTAAAGAAGATGAACTGAAAGAGTTTCTTAACGAGAATTTGTGTTTCTAGGAGAAAAAATGAAACGATTTTTTTTGATTTTTCTCCTTTTGAATGTGGCGCTTGCTTTTGCTAAAGATGATGAACGGACTCTTGAAGGGTATCGCATTATTCGTATTGAAAGGGAAAATACGAAAGATTATAAGGATAGTGTGGCTATTGCCGAAGAAATGAAAAAAGAGCCGGTTAATTTTAGGTTCACTTGGGGATTTTTGTTTTCGGTGGGGTATAAGGCGATTCTCGGTAGTATTGATTATGGCAAATTTTACTTTGCCAATGATGTAGAAGATTCGACAAAGTTTTTTCAGGGGGCTCCGATTCAATTGGGAGCGGTAGCGTGGATTCCTCTGAATCAATATAATTTTGCGTTGAGGATGGGTGTGTTGTTTGAATCGACTTACTTGTTCTGCAAAAAGGATCTCTTCTTTGATGATCCGGAGAATCCTGGAAATTTGAAAAAGGAGAGGGGACGCATTCTGCAAGGACGCATCGCGTTTCCTTTGGTGATTGCCATGAAAACGAGGACGAGTCCTTTTATGTTCGAACTTGGGGCTCAAATTGCAATCCCTATCGTGGATAAGTATGAGTCGGTTGATTTGATTGATAATGATTTTCGTGCTTCGATAGATGTAGCGCTTCTCTTGGGTGCTCATGCGTTTATCAACCAATATGTCGCATTGGATTTGCTTTGGGAAATTCAACGCCCAAAAGTTTATTATGATGATTTTTTGGTGGGAGTTTCTGATATAATGGCCGTAGGAATTAAACTCGGTGTAGTTTTCACGCCGTTCTAGATGTCGTGGCGTTTTGCGCTTATTGCATTGTCCCTGATTCTAGGCCCTTCACAGGAACGTATCGCACGGAACCGTCCGAGGCGATAATCATTGCGACACCGGCCATGTAATTGACCCAGCGCCATTTCTCGTAGTAACGCACGTTGGCATGTCCGTTCGTGGTGTAGGCGAGGAGCGGTACCACCAGGTAATCGTGTGTGCACATGATGCTGACGCGCTTCATGGTCGAAATATTTGCAAGGATTTCGTCCTTGAGCAGTTGCTCGCTGCGCGATTCCAGATCGTAGAATGCGTCTTCGTAGGCGCCTGTAAATCCGTATTTAGAATAGACTATCCAGCCACCTTCGGCATTGACGTAGTTGTTTGCGATGCTCGGGTTCATGACGTACCAGTTGCCGTCCATGTAGGGGAGGACATCGAGCGTGTAACCCACTTGGCCTTTGCCGATGGCGATTTCTTCGCAAGTTTCTTGCGTGCGTGTGTAACCCGAGTAGCCGTAATAAAAATCTTCCTTGGCAATGGCGGCAAGGCGAGTTCCAAGGTTGCGGGCGTACGTTTTTCCGTTCTCTGTTAGGTGCCCGTTGGGGCCTGTGTCGTCAGTGCGTTCGCTGTGGCGGATGATGAAGACTGCCTTTTCGTCGGGCTTTAAGTTGGCGTAAACTTCGACGAGGTCGGTAAAGCCGTCCGCTTCTTGCGGGGTGGCGATGCGCCATGCGTTTGCCGCGGTTTCAAAAATGTAGTAGGTGTCGTGGCTTACGCGGCCTTCACGGACTTCTTTGTCGTAAGCGCCTGGCCCGAATCCGGCGGTGTCTTTTTCGATGGGTTGTGCGGTACGCCATTCCTTGGAATTTGCATCGCAGATAAAACGGACAGTTGAATGGTCGGCGTGCTCGTAGTCGTTGGCAAATAGCGTACTTTGCCCTTGGTTCACGTACGTGAGCTTCCCTGCGTTGGCGTCGGTGCAAGGCTCAAAGCCGTATGCCACGGGAATGAATGCACGCATGTACTTTTCAAAATTCGGAATCGCGGTGACACCCCAAGAAGATACGTTGTTGCGGATGTCGTTGTATTTCCAGAGCGTGTCGAGGCCGACGACCCAGTCCGCAATTTTGATTTTCCAGTTTGGGTCGTTCCAAATGCCATCGCCCTTGATGTCTTCGGCGAGGTTGTTCACGAGGCTCATCATATCGGCTTCGCTGCGGTCTCCCTGTAACATTGTTGAAATTGCAAACAATGCGGCGCTGTATTCGCTATTCCCGAACATTTCCAAATCTTCGGCAACGGGTTTGTCTGTGCGACCGTCGGTGAAGTATGGTTGCGAATAAAGTTGTACCGTGTCGATGCCGAAGGCCGCAAAAATTTCGCGTTCCGCCTGTGCTTTGGCTTCTGCAAAATCAATGTGGTTCATTGCGAGCTGCTCGATGCGCGGAATTTCCAATTGCGTAAGGATGTTCACGTTCACGGAATTGCGAACGCGAAGGGGTGCTGTTGCGCCTGCATCTTCGGAAGTGTTTGCAACTTTGGTCAAAGCCGAAAGTGTCACGGGACTTGCAGACGTGCCACCGGTCACCATGTTTCTGTAAAATCCCGTAGCAGAAATTTTCACGTAGTTTGAATTGGTGCTGACACTTTCTAGCGTGTAGCGACCGTCGTTGGTTTGCACGCAGGTGCTTGCAGTGTGTCCGATTCCGTCGGCTCTGTAGAAGTTCATTTCGCTGGCTTCGTTTTGTACAACGGAAGTTCCAAAAATGAATGGGCCGTTCTGTACAATTCCCTGAATGGAATCTCGCAGTAACCCGTTGAATCGAACTGTATCTACATCGAAATCGGGCTGATTTGCAATTTTATCGATGGCGTGCAAAAATCCGTCGCTGCAGGTAATGCTAAAATCGGTGGAATCTGCAGCGCTGCGCCAAGAACCTTTCACGCAAAGGCGAGGCATATATTCGTTCTGAACAAAGAATGCGCGACCTTCATGGCTCGCGTCACAAGCAGGCAAGTTGGCTGTACTCGGGACAATCAAAGTATCGAAAAGAGAAATTGGGTTGTTTGCGCCTTCGTTTGCTCCGTTTTCAGGATTGCTGTTTGTAGGATTGTCGTCGGAACTACAGCCCGCCATTGATAACGGTACCAACAAAGCAGCAAAAACAATCGCTGTTAAACCAAATTTTCTCATTCCATATACCTGTTTTGCGTTTGTGAATGACTTGCGCCATTCGTGTCATTCCCGCGACTTGTGGTGAGCCTGTCGAACTAAGGCGGAAATCTCCGTGCAATCGTCGCTATTTCTTTATCTTATCTAGTAGTCGTTTTGCTGGGAAGCCGACGAGCTGAAAGCCTTTTTCCCAGATAAAGTCTTTGATGCGTTCCACTTTGGTCTCGTTGCATTTTGGGAGCCAACTCTTGTCGAAGTCTGCATCGAGTCCGGCTTTCAGTATTAGGGATTCGTAATCCATATTGAGTGCATCGTAAGCGTGATGGCGAACAAAATGTTTCTTTTCTTCGTAGTCGAAGCGGCGTTCCAAAAGTTTGCGTTTGATGAATCCGGCTCCCTGGGCGATGAGTTCGTCATAGGCGAAGAACACGGGGCGCTCTGTGTGGTAGAGCGCTTCCATGGTGACCTCGGCTTCGGTGAATTTTTCGCTTAAGCCCACTTCGAGTTTACGGGTGACGTCATAGAATTCCGTCTGCTCGGGAGTCTCGAAAATGTGCAAGAAGAACACGCCGAGGGCGGCGGGTTTCATGTACAAGAAGAACGATTGCAGGTGCGGTGCGAATTCGTCGTTGCTTGTGAGCGAAATGACGTCGGCGTTGCTTTTTTCGGCGCGGTCGAAGAACTCTTTGAATTTGTTCTGATAATAGACGACGGAATCATTGATGAGCAGCAAGCGTTCCACGTCACGCGTGATGACGCTGGGAACGAAATTGCCAGCGGTGTCCGTGCGGTTCGCTTGCATTTGCAAATAACGTCGCCACATGCCAAAGTCAAATCCGCGATTTTCGGTGAGGAAAAGTTCAATGTGGTTTCCCTTCAAAAAATCGTAGGTGTCGCTTGAAAGCGTTCGGTGGTTCGTAAGGAGCACGACCTTGAAGTCGGTCTCCGCGAGATGCTTGAGCGCAAAGCGGACGTAGCCGGGGAGGTCTTCCCCGGTTTGGTAACTGGCGTAGAGGGCGACTTTATTGCTTGCGTCCATCGGCTACCTTCCTCTGCGGCCTCCGCGATTGCTACGTCCGTGACCTTTTTCGCTGGATTTGCGTCCGCGTTTTGCTTCGCGCGGCTTGCTGGCGACGTGGAAACCTTCGCTTTCGCGGGCTTTACGCGGTCCCTTGCGTCCACGGGCGTTGCGTCCGGTGCGTTCAAAGATGGGGCCGTCGAAATCTTGACGGTTGCGGCGACCGGCAGACATGTATTCCGGTTCGTCGAATTCCTCGTCTTCGTCCGGCTGGCTCACGTATCCGAGTGCTTCGGCGGCTGCGGCGCGGTCGGCGCGTTCGTTGAAATTGCGGATGTCGCGTTCGGTGTCTTCGCGGGTACGGCGTTTCTTGGGTTCGGGGCTGAGCTTTTCAGTGATGCTGAAGTCAGCCTGACCGCGCAACGGATCGACGCGGATGAGTTGCACCATCACCTTGTCGCCACGGCGGAACGTGCGACCGCTCTTTTTGCCGAATGCAAGACCTTGGTCGGGATTGAATACGTAGAAGTCGTCGCCGGCGATGTCGCGGTAACGCACGAGGCCTTCGGCAATCGGGTCGTCGATGGATACGTAAATGCCCCATTCTTCGATACCCGTGACGTTAGCTTCGAAGCTATCGCCAATGCGGCTCTTCAAAATCCAGCAGCTGCATACTTTAATTGCAATGCGTTCCACCTTCATGTTCTTGATTTCGTTTGCCGAAATCAAATCGCAAACTTCAATCACGCTGTTCACGCGGTCTGCCGTGATTTCCTTGCCTTTACGTGCAAGTTCACGGTGGCACCAGAGGTCAGCGTAACGGCGGATGGGCGAGGTGAAGTGGCTGTAGTCTTGCCAGTTCAATGCAAAGTGCCCAAAGCTGTTGCTATCGTAATGGGCCTTCTGCATACTGCGCAAAATGCGGTTTGTGAGCGTCTCGTCGCCTTGGGCACGCTTCACCAAATGCTCGTACAGCTTGAATGCAACCGGGTTCAAGTTCGTGTCACCACTGCGCGGCTTGCCGAGGTCTCGCAACATCACCGGAGCGTCCTTGAACAGGTCCGGGTACATGTAGTACAGTTCCATGATGTCCTTGGTGTCGGGTGCTTCATGGATACGGTAAATGCCTTGCAGTTTGCGCTGCTTGAGTTCCTTGGCGCAGCAGTTGTTTGCGATGAGCATGCACTCTTCGACCCACGAGTTCGATTCGTCGTGTTCACGCGGGACAATCTGGATGGGCTCGCCCTTTTCGTCAAACTTGCAGCCGTATTCAGTTGTCTGGAATTCGAGCAGGCCTTTCTTGGTGCGGTTCTTCTTGAGGAGCGCTGTCACCTCGGCAAGAGCCTTAATGGAATCGTCGCCCGCTTCCATCATCTGCACCGCTTGCTGGTAAGTGATGCCCTTCGTGATTTTCACGACGCTGCGATGGAAATCCCAACTCAGCACATTTGCGTTTTTGTCGAGTTCCATCATGCAGGTGAATGCGCAACGGTCAACGCCTTCGTGCAAGCTGCAAACGCCGCTCGAAAGTTTTTCGGGGAGCATCGGCACAGCGGTCCACGGCAGGTATTGCGTATAACTTCTTTCAAGCGCTTCTTCGTCGAGGTCGCTCCCTTCGGGCACGTAGTAGCTCACATCGGCGATGTGCACACCGAGTTTGTAACCGCCATCCGGCTTGCGTTCTACGCTGATGGCGTCGTCGTGGTCCATGGCCCCTTCGGGGTCAATGCAAAGAATGTCGAGTTTGCGGTAATCCACGCGGCCCTTGAAGTCCTTGGCACTGGGTTCCGTAATCGATTCGACGTACTTCTTGATTGCGGGGCTAAAGTCCTTGGGCAAGTTGCTTTCTTCCATGAACTTTGTTTTAACTTCGTCCCAACTGATGTTGTTGAGTTCGGCTGATCGATCGACTTTTGCCAAGTAGCTGTGCTTGAGCTTCGGGTGCGGATAAAGTGTAAAGCTGATGGTTTCGCCTTCCTTGCCCGGAGCCTGCCTGCGGTGGCACATTTCATAGACCTTGCCCGTATCGAGTTCGGTTACTTCCCAGTCTTCGTCGCCCGTCTGGTGCAAAATACCGCGCTTGATGCGTGTGCTGGAATCCTTTTCGGTCTGGCGGCGACTGCGTGCGCCCGGACGGCGGTTGTCTTCGACTCCCTGCTCGGCAAGTTTTTTGCGGCGCTTCTCGCGCTTGTCTTCGAGCGGTTCGCCATCGCCCAGCTGGTATTCCTTGTGGGCCGAACGCTTTAAAACGCCACGCTCGATCATGTCGGCGAGGAGTTGCTTGAATGCCATCTTCTGTTTTTTCGGGAGGCCGAGAGCGCTGCGGAGCTGGCTCCCTACCATGGGTTCGTCACGGAGAATAGCAATAATTTGTTCTTCGCTCGGTAATTCTCTAGCCATAATTAAGCCTCCTTGTTTTCTATTGCCGCTTTTTTTGCTGCGGCGAGTTCCGCCTGCTTGTACGGCATGGCGGATTCAATTAAATCGTGGGTCTCGTCGCGGAGGTCCGCCATCGGTTTTTCGGCGTAGTCTTCGTAACGGATAAGCGGATGGATGACCATCTCCACGGTACCGGAATAGATTGCCCACTTGACCTTCGGGAGAATCTTTCCGGTATTGATAAATGTAACCGGCAAAATGTCAAAATGCTGTTCTTTTGCCAATCGGAAAATTCCGTTCTGGAACTTGAACATGTGTCCGTCTTCGCTGCGGTGGCCTTCGGGGAACACGGTGATGTTGTAGTGGCTGTCGAGGCGCTTTTTGAGGTGCTTCCCGAGGCCGGCGTTCATACGCGGATTCTTGTGGATGGGAATGGTACCGGTGCGGTTCAAAACCCAGCCGAACACAGGTGCCTTCCAGAGGCTAGCCTTTGCCATGAAAGCCGCCGGCGCAATGGAATGCCAAATGACGTTGATGTCCAAAAAACTCTGGTGGTTTGCGACGATGACATAGCCTCTTTCTTTCGGGATGTTTTCGGTGCCCTTGACGGATACCTTGATGCCGAAAAGCTTGAAGATGATGTTCCGGAATGCGAAAGTGCAAATCTTGGTGCAATCTTCCCAATGACCGCGGAGACCACAGTAAAGTGTATAAGGAATGCCCGCGATGAGCATAATGGTGAAAACGACGACGTAATAAAGAAGGGCTAGAATAGCGCGCATTGTCTCTACTTGTTGAATGGTTGATTTTTGGGGTGGACTCCGTATTGGCGGGTCCCTATGGGCTTAATGTATATTTTTTAAGAGGCTTGAAACAGTTGTTTTTATTACATACATGTAAATATGCGCTTGTCATTCCCGATTTAATTGTGAATCTCCTATTTCCTTGAGAAAAAACTATATTCCACAACGTAAAACATGGAGTTTTAATTATGGAAATTAAATGGCTTAATCCCGATGCAAAGTTTGACCGTCTTGTGTTGGCGGGCGATATTGGTGGAACAAACACGAACCTCGGCCTTGTGGGCTACAAGGATGGCAAGTTTACGCTTATTCTCGAAACCGTTTGCCCGAGCCAGTGCATTGAAGGGCTCGACGCCCCCATCCGCGAAACGCTCAAGGCAGCAATCGAAAACCGCGCGGATTTGAAGCCGTCCCATATCTGCATCAGTGCCGCAGGACCGGTTGCCAACAACAAGTGCGTCATGACGAACCTCCCGTGGAGCGTCGATGGCGATGCGATTACGAATGCGACCGGCATCCCGACGCTTGTCATCAACGACTTTATGGCCATTAGCTACGGCATCCCGACGCTCGATGTCGATGACCCGAAACAGATTTTCAAGCTCGTGCATACCGACGGAAGCACGCCTGCCCCGCAGAAAGCGACCAAGGCCGTGATTGGCCCGGGGACTGGCATGGGCGTTGGGTTCCTCGCTTTTGACGGCGAAAAGTACATCCCGGCTTGCTCCGAAGGCGGCCACTCTACGTTCGCTCCGTTCGACAAGGATTCTCAGGATTTCCGCGATTACATGGAAAAGCGCATCGGCACGGTGCCGGGCGTCGAACCGCTCGTCTCCGGCATGGGACTTGCCCACCTCTATGAATGGTGGCGCGATACGAAGGGCGTTCCGCAGAACGAAGCCTTCAAGAAAATTGAAGAAACCGATTGGCACGACCGTCCGAAGTACATCAGCCGCGCCAGCGATACCGACCCAGTCGCAGCCGAAATGATGCGCATGTTCGTGAAAATGCTCGCCCGCTTTGCAAGCGACGCCGCGACGCTGTTCCTCCCGCTTGGCGGCTTCTACCTCGCTGGCGGCACGGTGCAAAAGGATTTGCGCTGGCTCGAACGCGACAACTTGTTCATGACTTGGTTCGAAAAGAACTACAACCCGAACATTCGCCCGCTGTTGAACAAGATGCCTGTATATGTCATCAAGGATTACAGCATTAGCTTGTACGGTGCTGCAAACGCTAGCTTGAACTTGCAGAAGTAAGCGTAACGCGCGGAATGTTTGCTGAAAAAGCGCGCGGAATGCTCGATGCGAGTGGAACCGCACAACGCTAGGTAAACCGCGCGGAATGCTCGACGCGAGCCGGACTGCGCGGAACACGTCATTCCGGCCTTTGAGCCGGAATCTGAGCGGAGTCATCCTGAGCGAAGTCGCAGGATCCAGTGAAATCTTGCAAATTTGTCCCAGCCTTTGCGCTGGGATTTTTTGTTGGGTTGTCGCTTATTTTGCGATGGCGCTTGCATCCACAAGCTTATACCGCATGCTTCTGCCGCCTTTGTTGTTCGTTTGCAAAATTCCTTTGTCCATAAGACTCTGGATTTCGCGGAGGGCGGTGTCGTGGCTTGCGTTGAAGAAGGCTGCTGCTTCTTTGGCGGTGAAGGGTTGCGCGAGGCGGCCTGCCATGATTTCGTCGATGAGTTGTTGTTCGCGTTCGCTGAAGGTGGTGCTTGCGTGGGCGTTGCGGAATTGAATGCGGCTGATTTCTGCGGCGAAAAGTTGTTCGCTATCCTTGATGGCGTTTCGCAGCATTTGCAGGAACCACAAAATCCATTCGGTGAGGTCGCCGCTTGCTGCTTGCGTGCGTGCGAGAATTTTGAAGTAGTCGCTTTTATGATTGTTAATTTGTTTGCTCAGCGCATACTGGCAATGCGTTGTGTTCTCGGTGCGGGCGAGTTGCATGGCCGTGATGGCGCGGGCGAGTCTGCCGTTGGCGTCGGCGAAGGGGCGAATCGTGATGAACCAGAAATGTGCAATTGCTGCTTTAATCACCCCGTCTATATTTGCGCTCTCGAACCACGATAAAAAGTTTTCCATTTCGCCTTGCAAGCGTTCCGGATTCGGGCCTGTAAAGCGCAGTGTCGTGGCGGAATCGGGGGCGGTCGCATCAATGATTTTCTGTACTTCGCTGGGCGTGTCGCGGAAGTGTTTGACTTTGTTCTGACCCATCGCGGAATGCCAGTTGAAAAGTCGTTCTTCGGTGAGCGGGGCGGAGGCGTTTTGAATGGCGCCGAGGTAGTTTTTGATAAAGTTTTGTGAGCCCTTGCTTTTGAGTTCCACTTCGGCAAGCGTGTGCGCGGAGTCTAGCGTGTAGCCGTCAATCGCGTAATTCGCGACGATATCTTCGGCGAGGAGTTTTGCTTCGATGTCCTTGAGCCCGCAGACTTGCATGATTCCGATGAGTTTGCCTTCTTCAAGGCGTGTCTGCCCAAGCGCGTTGAGCACCTTGGGAGAATCGAAGCGGAACCGCGTCCAGTCTGGGAATTGGTGGATGTAAAGCATGTTGGTGTTCGGCGCGTTAGTCATTCTGAGGCGAAAGCCGAAGAATCCAGTTGCTTTTAAATAATTTACTGGATCCTTCGCGTTGCTCAGGATGACCTATGGTAAATATATCACTTTTTTAGGAGTTGCATTTTGTGTGCGAATTTGCGGTGCCTTTATTTTTCATAAATTTAAACTATGCAAAAAATCGATACTTGGTACAAGGCTCAGGGCAACTGTCCCGATGAAGAATATGAAATTGCAAGCTACCTGCTTTTTGAGGCCGGTGTTGCAACGCTCGAAGAACTGGACCCGGTGACGGCTGGCCGCACGGAGTTCTGTTTTTACACGGGCGATAAGGCGGAACGCGACCACATTGTGGCGGAATTCCCGCAGTACAATTTCACGGTGACGGAGGAGCCTGCGAAGGATTGGGACAAGTGGTGGCGTGACCGCGCGCAGCCGGTGGCTGTGAGCGAGCACCTTTGGGTGCGTCCGCCTTGGGTGGAATTTGCGCCAGAAGATCCGGAAGCGGTTGTCTTGGAACTTGAGGCAAAGACTGCATTTGGAACGGGCGAGCACGAGACGACGAGTAGCTGTGCCACGCTCATGGAAAATATTGATTTTAATGGCAAGACTGTTCTCGATATTGGTACGGGCACGGGCATTCTCGCGATGTTTGCGCGTCGTAAGGGTGCAAGTCTTGCTGTAGGTACGGAAATCGATCCGCTTACGATTCCTTGCATTGCGGAAAACTTTGAACGCAATGGCTTTGGCGAAAGCGACTGTGTGCTTGGATTCTTGGATGCGTTCAAGGACGGAACGAAGTTCGACGTGATTCTCTGCAACATGATCCGCAGCGAACTTTGGCCACTCCGCGACGACATTGAAGATTTGCTCGCCGAAGGCGGCGAACTCATCATCAGCGGACAGCTCGTCACCGAAAAAGATTACATCCTCAAGTGGTTCGAAGAAGCCGGCTTCAAAGTTTCCGTCGAACGCACCAAAGGAGAGTGGTGGAGTGTGCTTGCACACTCCTGAGCGAGCCTTTTAGGGCGACAAACGCAAAAGGCGAGTATGTCCCGAGGCGAGTGAAGTGACATCGCTTGCGATGTCATTGCCGAGCCGTTTGACAAGACGCGAAGCGTCAACGTTGCAGCCAAGAGTTTCTTCGTCATTCTGAAGCCGTAGGCTGAAGAATCCAGTGCCTCAAAACAAGAATTCACTGGATCCTTCGACTTCGCTGGCGCTTCGCTCAGGATGACGCTTTTTTGCCAATGGATTTCCTAACCACTAGCCACTAACCACTGTTTACTTACTTTTTAAACGTTGGCTTTTTGAAGCCCTTGCCGTGTGAGCGGCGGCTGGCGAGATTTATCTCGCCGCTGTTGAAGCGGTTCTTGTCTTCGATATTGCGGTGCTCGCGGATTGGCGCATTCTGCTGGTTCCCGCGGCGGTCAAAGTCGCGACGGTCTCCATTGCGGTCGAATCCCCGGTCGAAATCGCGGCGGTCTCGTTCGCTGTGAAATCCGCGACGTTCCCCTTCGCGGCGATTCTCGCCAAAGCGGTCGCGATTCTCGTTTCGCCAATTCTCGCGACCTTCTCCATTACGTTCCTCGCGGAACTGGAACCCGCGGCTTTCGTACTCTTCGTCTCGCCAGCGGTTCTTGACCTTTTCTTTTTTCGGGCGTAATGCATTCGTGCGTTCGTCGCGCTTTTGCATTTCGCGGTTGCGGAACTCTTCGTTCTGTTCGCGTTCCTTGCTGGGGAAGTATTCCTTGCCCTCCGCCATGGCAGTGCGGCTCAGCAACAAACGGCTGACCTTACCCATCTTGAGTCGTTCCAGAACTTCGCGCAGGTGCGGGCGGTTCGCGGGGATGTACCAGAAGAAGAATTGCTTCTGGTTCGCCTTTTCTTCCGGCGTTTTCGCGACAAAGAGCGGCTTTCCGTCCGGCGTCATTTCGGCGTAGAACATTTCGGTCGCAATGGTCATCGGCGTTGGCGTAAAGTCTTGCACTTGTTCCAACTGGAAACCCAATTGCTTTGTTTCGAGCGCAAGTTCAGCCATGTCGGCTTCGGTGCATCCCGGATGGCTACTGATAAAGTACGGAATCAGCTGTTGCTTTTTGCCGATGCGTTTGCATTCGTCGTCGAAGAATTCCTTGAATTTGTGGAACAACGTAAAGCTCGGCTTGCGCATCAATTTCAAGACCGCATCGCTTGTGTGTTCGGGTGCCACTTTCAAGCGTCCGCTCACGTGGTAATCGATGAGCTCACGGGCGTATTCTTCGTGGTCCTTGCGGAGTTCTTCGTCATCCGTCTCCTGCAAGAGCATGTCGTAACGCACGCCACTTCCGATGAACAAGTGTTTGACTTTCGGGTGGTTGCGCACTTCGCGGTACAGCTCCAAAATTTCTTTATGGTGCGTGTCCATGTTGTCGCAAATCTTGGGCGTGAGGCAGCTCGCACGGGCGCACTTTTGGCAACGGCTGGGGTCGCGGCCACGCATGTTGTACATGTTCGCGCTGGGGCCGCCAAGGTCTGTAATCGTGCCGGCAAAGCCTTCCATGTTGGTGACGATTTCGACTTCGCGCAGAATGCTTTCGCGGCTGCGGCTTGCGATGAACTTGCCCTGGTGCGCGTTGATGGCGCAGAAGCTGCAACCGCCAAAACAGCCACGGTGCGTGTTGATGCTGAACTTGATCATGTCGAACGCCGGAATGTTGCCGCGTTTCTTGTAGCGCGGGTGCGGTTCGCGGGCGTACGGGTATTCAAAACTTTCGTCCAGTTCGCCATATTCCATCGGCGGGTACGCAGGGTTGATCACTACGGTCTGTTCAGCGACATCCTGCAGAATGCGGCGCTGGAACCACTTGTTGCATTCGATATCTACCCGGCGGCAGTTCTCGATTTGGTTCCGCTTGCTTTCTAGGCATTCCTCGTAGCTGTACAACCGCATGTCTTCCCAATTGCTGTTCTTCGGAATGTTCCCCTTGGGCGCCAAATAAGCGGTCTGCGGAACGGAATTCAGGCTCGAAAACGGAACGCCTTTTTTGAGCAAACGAACAATTTCTTTCAGCGGCTTTTCGCCCATGCCATAGACGAGAATATCGGCCTGCGTATCGAACAAAATACTTGGCTTGAGTCTATTGCTCCAGTAGTCGTAATGCGTCACGCGACGAAGGCTCGATTCGAGCCCGCCAATGAGCAGCGGCACGTCGGGGTAGAGCTTCTTCAAAATCTTGGCGTACGTGTACGTCGCGTAATCCGGGCGGAATCCGGCCTTGTTCCCCGGCGTAAAGGCGTCGTCGCTGCGGAGGCGCTTTGCGGCAGTGTAGTGGTTCACCATGGAATCCATGCCGCTCGAAATCGCAAAGAAAAGTCGCGGTTTTCCGAGCTTCTTAAAATCGCGCAAGTCGTCGCGCCAGTTCGGCTGCGGCAAAATCGCCACGCGTAAACCCTCGTGTTCCAAAAGTCGTCCGACAACCGCATGCCCAAAGCAAGGGTGATCGACATAAGCGTCGGCGCTGATGATGATTACGTCAACATAATCCCAACCGAGTTCGTCCAGGTCTTCTTTGCAAATGGGTAAAAATCGTGGATCGTACATAACCAAACCTATTTACTCTGCATACCCTTTTATGCAGCGCACGGAAAAACCGTTGCTTTTACCGATTGCTCCCAAAAGTACAGTACCTTCGTCCTGTTGTAATAAGGTGGCGAAAGCGTAAAGCGAAAGGGTGTCTGTTGCAGACCAGAAGAATGTTGCTTCGCCGAGGGATATCGGAGTCGATTCAAAAATTATTCCTGCGGCAGTGACTGAAAAACCGAGAGTATTTTGTTCTTCACCGGTTTCATCCCAAGTGCTTGTTGATTTTATTTTATTGCCCACACAGTCGAATGAGTGGGTGCCGTCATCCAATTGTTCATAGTTGCAAGTGTGGTCGTTTAGGAGTTCTATCCATTCTTCTGTGGTAGGCAGGTGCCATCCTTCCGGGCAAACTTTTTGCGCGGCGTCCCAGGTGTAAAGCCTTCCGTATTTTTCGCAGTTTTGCGGGTCGTTGTTGTAGCACCAGCTTGCGACTGCTGAATCGGAGCCGACGTTGAAATCCATGTTCTGCGCAGTCCACACGTGATTGCTGATGACGATAGTGCGGTAAACGTGATTGTCTCGTTTATCCAAAAGTTCTCCATAAGAGATGTCCGGATTCAGGTAATCTGTGGTGACGCAGCTGTATGTATCGCAGTCATAAAAGCGGAGCGCTGCGCTAGATTTAGGAATGTTCGAACTGGAACTTGCGACGGAACTGGAAGACTCACTGCTCGATGAGGTCGTGAACGAAGACGTCGGCTTGGAGCTGCTGGAAGATTGCCTTGCCTTGCTTGACGAAGATTTTATTTTGATTGAGGATGAACTTTTAATTTGAACTTGGTTAGAAAAGAAAATGGGGACTTTTGTCGAGCGAGAGAATGCGCTAATCGGAAAATCGCTGGACGAGGACACTTCTATGACCGAGATGGAATCGGATGAATCGGGATTGTCGTGCGCTTGGGCAACATCATCGCTGCAGGCTGCTGCGACGATGCATAAAAAAGCGGCGAATATGTAAATCCAAGTCCTAACCATTCTCTAGAAGTATATAAAATAACGCTTTAGATGTCATCCCTTTTATTCTACATAGCCATCCTGGCCCGGTGACGCATTATGCAATGCTGAATTGTGCAAGGAGCCCCTTAAACTGCTTCACCCGTGTTTCTGTTTCCTTCTATTTTCTTTGCTTCGCGTTCCTGTGCTTCGCGCATGGAATAGACGCATCCGCAAAAGTTCTGACGGTAAAGGTTGTATTCGTGAGACAACTGGATGGAACGCTTGTAACCGCCTTTTTTCTTGAAATCGCTGGGGAGCCGCTTGATGCCGTAAATATCGCACTGTTCTTGCACAACTTCGTTCAGCACCTGGGCGTCCTTCATCGGGCTGATGGTGAGCGTCGTCGTGAAGTAGTCACAGTTCAGCTCTTTTGCGAGTCGTGCAGATTCTGCAAGACGGAGCTCGAAACACTTGCGGCAACGCTTGCCACCTTCGGGTTCCTGCTCCAGTCCGCGGGCAACATCGTAGAACTTTTTCGGGTCGTATTCGCCCTCGATGAGCGTGACTGGATACTTTGTCTTAAATTCACTAACGAACCGCTTGATTTCGTTTACGCGGTGCTGGTATTCTTCGGCGGGTGCAATGTTCGGGTTGTAGTAGAAAAGAGTAATCTTAAAATACTGGGAGAGGTATTCGATGGTGTAGCTGCTGCATGGCGCGCAACAGGCGTGCAGCAAAAGCGTCGGCACTTCACCCGTACGCTCAAGACGCCGGATAATCCGTTCCAAATCCACTTGGTAATTGTGTTTCGGTGCTGCCTTTTCCATTTTCTATTGCCTTTCGCTTTACGCAGTTGTCGTCTCTCACCTCTCGTCTTTCGTCTGTAGTCGCGTGGTTCGGTGAGCTCACCAACCTAAGCGGCGTTCTTTCGTCTAAATCGTCCCTACCGCGACAATCCAGAAGCAGACGGTCGAAGCGAAGGCGAGCGGCCCCATCACATGCCTTTCTTTATAACTCAAGCTGAAAAAAACCGTTGCCGTGTAAAACGTCAAGTAAACCGCGAAAAAGAAGGCGAGAATGCGGACAATCCCGAACGGAATCGTCTCCGGGAGTACACGCCCTGCGGAGAGAATCGTGAAAAGCGCCACGAACTGCATGATTGTCGGCAGCACAAACGCCCGGCGGACTTCTTTGGGGACGACTTTGTGGCGCCCGTTCATGGCGTACATGCCAAGCGGTGCTCCGCATGCGAGAGCTATGTTGAGCACGATGGAGGGCAAAAAGACGACTGCCCCGATAATGGCTGCAATGTAAAACATGTCCCTAAGATAAAAAAATGGGCCCGATAAAAAGGACTCCTTTAGGCAAAGGAGGGAACCTAAAGGAGTCTGAGAGTGTTTGGGTATTATTAATAATAGATTTCTACAAGGTGCGGGAGACAAATAATGTGGAAAATGTTGGTTACAAAAGTATCCAATTTCCCCTTAAAAGCAATTTTTGGGAAGAAATGTCTCAAAATTTTAAAGAGGCTTCAAGGTGGGCGTAGTTGGGCTGGAAAGGTCTTTTTTTTGTTTTTTTGAAAGCAAAAACGAAGTCGCAACCGAGAAAATCGTTGTCGATTCGGAACTCGTTTTGCATGGAAATGGACTTGGCGGGATTTGCCTCGGGGAATGCAATTGTCAGTTTGGTGAATGTGCGGCTGGATTTCCGGTAGTTGGCGCCGATTTCGATTCTTGGCGGTTTGGTGCGGCCCTTGCTGTGGCGGAAACGGGCGCTTGTCTTGAACGTGAACTGTTCCCATGCGGATTCGACGCCTCCCTTCCACTCGGTGGTGCTGCAGTTTTCGCTAGCCTCGAGGCAGGTCACGTTAAGGCTTGGGCGCAAATGCTCGGGGCCTGATTCAAATGAAAACTTGAAACGGGCGCTTACGGAGTCCGAGCCGACGGGGCTTAAGATTCTCGCTTTGGCGGAGAACGATGTGTTCATCGCTTCGGGCCAGTGGGCGGTGACCGTTTGCGATGCCCACAGCCGATTTTCGACGATGCCCTTGCTCAAGTTGAGCCCTTGCGGGGTTGAATCCCCATGGAAATAGGCGGTCGTTTTCCACGAGAGGAGTGCTTTTTCGCTTTGCAGTTGGATTTTGACGAGCGGAAAATCTTGCCCGATTTGGTACCATGCAGAAACTTGACCGAGCGACGTGCGTGCCTGGAGGTTAAGGGCGCTTTCGTCCGGAAATTTCCAGAATGTCGCGCTGAGTTCGTTTGAGCGGTTCATCCGGAAACCGAGATGCGTATGGAATGCTTTGGACGTGTCGAGGAACGCACCGAGCTGGAACTTGCCTACCGGAAAAGAAAAAGCGGCTCCCCACAGTGTATCGAGCGGCAAGTGGCTGTGGAATTCCAGCGTAGATATTTGTCCGAAATGCGCTTCGAAACCGTCGCGACGGTATGACAAAAGTTCTTGCGAACCGAACCGGAAGCGGAAATAGTAGAACTGGACTTGCAGTTCTTTGCGGAGCTTTTTCAGGTGGCCGTCGGAATCGTATTGCCCTTTCCATGATATTTGCCCGTGCGGGACGATGGACGGTACTTCTTGTGCTGATTTGGGGGCCAGCGCTGTTTTTGAGGGCTTGCGTTTTCGCTCCGTGTGCGTTTTTTTTGGCTTCTTCTTCGGCAAAGCACATGGTTCCTGCGCATAGACTTCGGCGAGCAGGCAGGCTTCTTCATAATTCTCTTCTTCGAGTCGCGAGAAAATCTCATCGGCCTCTTCGGGTGTAATGATGCCGTCGTCCCACCATTCGAAAATTTGGGCTTCGTCAAAAGGCGGGAGCGTATTTTCCCCCGCGACTGCTGCGACGGTTGTTGCGGATATAATGAGCGTGAAAAGTAAAAGTATTCTGTTCAAAAGGAACCTCCTCTATATAAACACGCAGAAGAGGCCCTTTTGGACCAAAAATAAATGCAAAACTTTCTAAATTTTACGCATGGCAAATTCTTCCTGGTCAAAAAATTCCAAACCCCGTGGTGCCAGTGCGCTTGGCAAGGACTTTATCCCGCACATGAAGGCTCCGAGGACGGAGTTCCCGCTTTTCAACGGAAAGCGTGTCACGCCTTCGCTGGCCGGGCTCGACAAGTTGTTGCACTACTACGGTGTGGAACTTCAGCCCGAGACGCTCAAGCAGTTCTGGGAATTCCACCAGTTGCTCCGTGCGAACAACGACGACCAGGACTTGACGCGCCTCAATGCGTTCGAGACGATGGTGGAACGCCATTACGTCGACTGTACGCTTATCAACGCCTATGTGCCCAAGTGGCCCGCCCGCATGATTGACGTCGGCAGCGGTGCTGGTTTCCCCGGAATCCCGCTTAAGCTGGTCAACCCTTCTATCCGCCTTACTTTGTGCGAACC
Organism: uncultured Fibrobacter sp.; assembly: GCA_946415675.1. Taxonomy (GTDB): domain Bacteria; phylum Fibrobacterota; class Fibrobacteria; order Fibrobacterales; family Fibrobacteraceae; genus Fibrobacter. Next base: position 87,995 of record CAMKTL010000003.1, on the reverse strand, counting down.
GCGCCCTAACCGCATCAACTTCCTCAACATGGTCATCGAAAAGATGGGCCTCAAGGGGATTGACGTGTTCGGCCACAAGGTCACAAGCCGCAGCATGACCATCCCCGTCGATGGGGTCATCAGCCGCGCCTTCGAATGGATGGAAAAAACTTTGCCACGTCTGCAAAACTCGCTGAAAGTCGGCGGTTGCGTCTATTTCATGAAGGGCCCCGGCGTTGCCGAAGAACTTGCCGTATTCCATCCGGAAGATTTCGGTTACAAGCTTTTGGACAAGCATTTCTATACAATCCCGAACAGCACGCAGGACCGTGCCCTTATTGTGCTGGAGCGCATGGAATAATCGAAATCCAGGTGCTTTCCCCATAAAAACGGCGTTTAGGCACTAAAAAGGGCGATATTCTGTTGGTCGCCCGTCTTTTTTCCGCATAAATAGATATATTCAAAATGGGAATGCCGTGCGAGTTGTACGGCATCGTTTAGAGGTTTACGATGCAAAAAATTGTGATTGTCACGTGGGTACTCAAGGCGCTAGGCTTTATTCTGGTTTTGCTTTCGCTTTTTGGCCATGAAATCATTTTGAATGTTTTTCCGGGTTTGGAGGGAATGTCCATCAATCCGATTTTCTATTCGGGTATCGTCATCTATCTTGTGGGTGCAGTCATTTACTTCTTCGTCAACAAGAAAGAGAGGGCGGATCGCCGCCGCCGTCAAATAGAAGAATCATACAAGGCGGCAGGTCTCGGCGATTCTAGCGACGATTCCGATGATGATTCCGACGACTCTGCGACGGAAGGGGCGAAAAGCGAATCCGCAAATGTAAATTCAAACGAAAAGTGATGTGTATATGAGCGATTTTATGATTGAAATTGAGCACTTGCACAAGACTTACCGCAGTGGCTTTACCATGAAGCCAAAGCTTGCGCTCAAGGACGTGAGCTTCAATGTCGAGGCGGGGCAAGTGTATGGTTTTATCGGACCTAACGGGGCGGGCAAATCGACGACAATCAAGGTCTTGACGGGGCTTCTGACGTTCGATTCGGGCAAGGTGCTCGTGAACGGGATTAGCCCGCGTGATGTGAAGAGCCGCGAGTATATCGGTTATTCGCCGGAGCAGCCGTACTTCTACGATTACCTTTCGGGTCGCGAGCTTTTGCGCTTTTATGGGAAACTTGTGGGGCTTCAGGGTGCAGAACTAGAATCTCGCATCGGCTGGGCGCTGGAACTTTTGCATGCGAACAAGGACTGGATTGACCGTCGCTTGCGTTCGTACTCCAAGGGCATGATGCAGCGCGTGGGCATTGCGCAGGCGATTCTTTCTAAACCGAAGCTTTTGATTCTCGACGAACCGATGAGCGGGCTCGACCCGATGGGCCGCCGTGACGTGCGCGAGGCCATCCAGCAGTTGAACCGCGATGGCGTGACGATTTTCTATTCGAGCCATTTGCTTAGTGATGTGGAAAGCATCAGCCACAAGGTCGCGATGATTGTCGATGGAAAAATCGTACGCGAAGGAACAGTCGATGAAATCACGGAATCGTGCGGCGTCGAATACCACGTGCGTACGCGCCAGGCTATTCTGGAAGCGGACTTGCCGCGAGGTGTTTCTTTGACGGGGCATCCGCAGGAATTTATCTGCTCTGACGATGTAGCGCGTGACCGCCTGCTCGGTTATTGCCTCTCAAACGGAATCGCTGTAGAAAAGATGGACCACAAGCGCCCGAGTCTCGAAGATATTTTGACGGAGGAAATTGCCCGTGCAGACGCTTAAGCATATCGGCATTATTGCCCTCAATACGTTCCGCGAATCCATTCGCGACAAGATTCTATACAATATCGGTTTTTTGGCGATTGCGCTTACGCTTTTTAGCATTGTGCTTGGGGAATGGTCGGTGTTCGACCGCGCCTACGTCATCAAATCGACGACGCTTTCGGTGATGAGCCTTTCGGGCCTCTTGATTTCGATTTTCGTGGGCATTAGCCTTGTGCAAAAAGAAATCCAGCGACGAACGGTACTCACGCTTTTGTCGAAACCTATTAGCCGTGTGGCGTTCATCGTGGGCAAGTATTTTGGACTTTTGGCGGTGGTTGCCGTTCACTTGTGCTTACTCACATGCATTTACTATTGCATCTTGTGGGTGACGAATTCCAACCCGACGGTAAGCCTCTTGACGGCTATTTACTTGATATTCTGCGAAATGGCGGTGGTTATTGCCGTGGCTCTTTTGTTCAGTAGCTTTAGCAGTACAATCCTTTCGGCGCTCTTTACGCTGGGTGTGTATTTTGCCGGGCACTTGAGCGACCAGCTTTTGGAACAGGTGCGCTTTGCAAGCCGCATGGGCGAACTTCACGGCACGTCGTCTGCGATTCTCGAAAAGGCAGCGGTCGTGATTCATGCCGTGTTCCCTGGGCTTTACCGTTTCAACGTGACGAATTACGTGGTGCATGGCGTTCAACTCCCGGACATGTATCTGTTCTGGAATTCTGTTTATGCGTTGGGCTACATTGGCGTATTCCTAGCTGTGGCAAGCTGGTGGTTTAGCCGGAGGGACTTCTTATGAGGAACCAGTATATTGCGAAAGTTCTCGTTCATAACAAGGTTGTGTCCGAGGATCAGATTAAAGCGCATTGGGGCGAAATTACTGATTCGATGGATATCGGTCAGGTGCTTGTTCGTGCGGGAATTTTGAAGCAGGGCTTGTACGAGAAGGTGCTTGCCTTTGTGCAGAATCTCGAAGCGAAAAATGTGAAGCCGGCATCACCTGCTCCGGCGGCAACGTCCGCTTCGGCCGCGCCTGCTGCAAAACCCGCTGCGTCGTCTGCGAGTGCCGCTCCTGCTGCGAAACCGGCATCACCTATGGCTAGTGCGTCTCCCGCCTCGGCAGCGCCCGCGCCTCTGCCGGACGAAGAACCTGCGATACAAATCGAGGGCAATAGCAGCCTCTATGGAGAGGCTTCCTCTTCGTCTGTCGTCATTGAAAAAGTCGAAGGACTCGAAATGACTAGCATGGCGAGCGTGCAGGTCCCGGTCGAGAGTGAAACTCCCGCCGAAGAATTCGTCGTGGAGGAACTCCCGTCGCTGTTTGCGGTAGCTACCGGAGAAGGAACCGCCATCGAAGCGCCCGATGTACTGCATCCGATTACTTCACTTGCAAAAATCATCGCGTACGCCCGCAAGTTTAACGTGACGGACATTTATCTGTACGCGAACCGCCAGATTACCATGCGCCAGTCGGGGGAGATGTTTGCGGCTTCCGAGAAATTGCTAGAAAAGACGCATTTGATGGATCGCTTGAGCGAGGCTGCAGAGGGCTTTTCGGACGGTTACAAGATTGTGGTCGGTCGCAATTTCAGCAAGACGTTTGCGCTTCCAGGCGTTGGCCGCGCCCGCATTTCGGTTGCGTGGAACGATGTTATTCCGAGCATTGCCATTCGCGTTATTCCGATGGATTCTATTCCGCTCGAAAATCTGTATTTGCCGGAATTTTGCAACCGTTTTGTGGAACTGAACAGTGGCCTTGTGCTGATAGCCGGCCCTTCGTCCAGTGGTCGCTCCACGACGATGACCGCATTTGCCGAAACCATTGCCGCGAACCGCGACGTGTTTATCCAAACGGTCGAAAAACCGATAGAACGCCTGCTCCACAATTCCCGTGGTTCCATTGCCCAACGCGAAGTCGGGCTGCATGTCCGTTCTGGTGTGGCGGGGATTGAACTTGCCATCCGCACGGGGGCCGATGTTATTTTATTTGACCATTTGGAAACCATGGACGAACTTTCGCTTTTGATGCAGGCGTCTAACGCGGGTGCGCTCGTGTTCGCGGTCGCAAGCGGCAATAACATCCATGCGCTTCTTTCGAGGCTCCTCATGTCTGTGCCGAGCGAAAACCGCAATGCGTTTGCCTGTTCGCTTGCCGACCAGTTGAAGGGCGTTATCGTGCAGCACTTGATTCCCGTGGTGCAGAACCAGGGGCTTGTCCTTGCGACCGAATCGATGAAGGTCTCCTCTGCAATCGCGGGGATGATCCGCAAGGGAGATATCTCGCAGATAGTCTCTGCAATCACTGGCCAGAAAGACCAGGGCATTACTTTGGATGAATCCTTGCAGATGTGCGTGGATTCGGGTTATATCGAAGGTGTCGAGGCTTGGAAACGAGCCAATGACAGCCGTCGTTTTGCTTCTTACCGCAAGGGTTAATAGCGGAGGTTGTCATGGCATCAGAAATTGAATCTCTTTTGGATTACGCATTGAATGTCGGGGCAAGCGACTTGATTGTAACGGAAGGCGCCCCTTCGGCGATTCGTTTTGCAGGCCGCGTTTGCGCGATTCCCAACGCGCCGGTTCTCCCATTTGGCTCGTTGCTGGAATTTCTCGGTTCGCTTGAAGGCGAATCCGGCACGTTTATCGGGGGCCCGTGGCTGAATACCAAATGGCGCGTGAAGTATTTTCGCGAGGCGCTGGGCAATGCGGCGATTTTCCGCCCGCTGATGGCGGAATGTCCGGATTTTTCTTCGCTTGGCGCACCGGCGTCGCTTGACAATTTGCTTGGATTTAGTTCCGGACTTGTCGTGTTTGCAGGGCCCGCTTGCTCGGGCAAAACGGTTTCGGCGACGTCTTACGTTTCGGCGATGTGTTCTTCGAGTATTTTGCGTTTTTGCAATCTGGATGCAGGGCGCGAATTGCCTGTGAAGACGGGCGATAGCCTAATGCTTGCCAATACAGTCGGAACAACGTCTGAAAAGCTGGAACAAGGGCTCCGCAGCGGTACCGATTTGTTCTGGATAGGTGATTTCGATGAATCGACGCTGATTCCTGTTTTGCGTGCTGCCGAGGCTGGCGCCTTGGTCGTGGTGAACGTGACAGCGGGGAACGCGGTTGGCGTTGTCGATGCGTTTCTTTCTGCAGCGTCTTCGGAGAATCGTGACCTTGTACGTACTATGCTCGCTGCGGCCCTCAAGGCGGTTGTCGTCCAGAGACTCTTGCCTGCGGCTGCGGAAGGCGGTAGCGCTGTTCCTGCATGGGAAATTCTTTATAACACGCAAAACGTGGCGGCTCACATACGCAGTGGAGACCATTTCAAGCTTCCGTCCATCATTGCGGCGTCCGCATCGGAAGGCATGCTCCTGATGGACGACTGCCTTGCTGAACTTGTTCGCTCTGGCTATGTGACTGCCGAAGATGCAGGTAGGTATGTTTCCAATCCCGCTTTGTTGGCTTAAAAAAGCACTCTTTTTGACGGTAGCGGTTTCCGCTTCTGTTCTTGTGTCGCCATCAGTGGCGGCCCATTCCGTCGATGAATCGCTTTTGGGTGCGATGAAGATGGAACCGGATTCCCTGTATGCGAAAAAAGCAAAGACCGTTCTTTACCTTGGCGGTGGTGAACGTTCACCGTGGTTCCAGCTAGGTGTTTTGTATGCAATAGAAGGCTACAAAATTCCAGTGGATTCCATTGTGGCGACATCTTGGGGCGCCTGGATGGGCGCGCTTTGGTCGCTCGGTGTGTCGTTGGACGATATTCAGCGGCTGATGCTGGACCCGTACGTTGATGAATTTGTCGGAGTCAATTCGATTCACGCAAAGACAGAACATAACGCATTTGACATTCCTGTTTCGGTTGATGGCATTCCTTCGCTCCGTGAACGTTTTTCGTTGTATGCGGACTCTGCCGGGAAAGTCCATCGCAGCATGCATGCTCTTGTACCCGATACGGCCTCTATAAAACGTTCGCTTTCACGTCTCCGTTTCGAGGAATCGCTTTATCGCCAACGCGGTTCGTTCCGTATTCCCTTTACGCTCCAGACATGCGATAGCGTTATCGAGAATCCGACGTATGCCGATATTATCTCGTCGCTTCCGCTGCCGGGCAACGAAAATTCCGGAGAACTTTGTCCGTACTTGGCGCTTCCGCTATCCAGCAGTTTGCAAGAAGTTCCGATGATTGTCGTTGCGGACCCTGTTCGTTATCAGCTTGATGGAAATGCTGAAACCCGTACCATTAAAGACAACGTCTTGTCAAAGTTGGACCGTTCGCAGGGCGTTTTTGTAAGAGCGCATGTTTTAAAAGATACATCTCGCAAGGCTTTGATTCAGTCCGGATTCTCGGCGGTGGAAAAAAGTTTGCGTGAAATCGCTCCGCTGGTAGAAAGCTCCAATGGTTATGCCGAAAAACAGAAATCGGAACCGTGGTTCAGTTTCCACCCGACATTCGATAGCCTTTCGTCCGAGCTCCATTCGGCGGTGGCATCTTACTGGAATCCCCAAGATACCGGGTTCGCCGCTCCTGTGAACTTTGCTTATGCGATTGCGTCTAAAACGCCTTACGATACGGTTTCGTTCAACATGCAGCCTGATGGCGACCTTTTGATTGACGTGGGCGTGCACCCGACGGTAGATGTGGCTGTTGGTGGATTCGGTTCCAATGTGATAGGTGCGAACGCCTATGGCGAGGTTGCGCTCAACTATGTGAACCAGATGGAAATTTATCTGAAACTCGGCGGCTTCTACGGAACTTCATCTTATGGATTCCGCCCGCGTTTGGAGTTGTCGAACCTCATTAGCCACCGTTGGAAATTCAGTTTTGGATATGACTTGATGAAGCTCCGCTTTTTGAAGTCTTTCCAGAACGACAATGTTGCAGAAGAAAACCGATTTGAATTCGAAAAACGCAATGACTTGTTCTTGTCTGTTCGGTATGCAATTGATAAAATGCAGTCCGTTGAAGTCAAGTTCCTGTTTGGCAACCGAGAATTTGAGCTTGCACCAGTGGCGGTTCCCACTTCGGACTTTTTTGACGACGATGATTTTATTGAAATCGGCAGCAATTACGAGACGACCCCTGTGACCCAAAGTGTCCGCTATTCTCTATTGAACGGTGTTGACGACAACTGGTTTGCCTCGAAGGGCTTTGCGGCTAATGCCTCCGTGGCCATTAACTTGATTGGTTACGGGTTCCACCAGAGAGGCCCGATTTATGGCATCTACACTTTGGACGGGCGATATTCCTTGTCACCGTCTCGTAGTACTTCGATGACTTTTGGTGCAGCACTTGGCTTTGACGCTTACCGCGACGGCGGCTCTTTCAAGTTCCCCGAGAACTTTAAAAGCGTCGCGATGGAAGACCGTTACCGCTTGCATGCGGCAGCGACACCGTGGTCAGAGGATTGGCTGGATCCGGAACTATCGACGCACGGCTATGCGCTATTGCGTATGAACGGCGGCGTTGAACGCCATGGCTTTGGATTGTGGCTTTCGCTGGCGTATTTCCATGACTTCGAAGATAAATGGAGTGCCAAGCTCAATTCGAATAAGTTTGTTTTTGAACCGGCACTTCGCTATAAATACCGCTCGTTTACCGTATATGCGGGGCTGAACCGCATTGTCGATACGGATACTTTCGGCGATTTAAAACGCTTCAAGGATTATAGATACTTTATCCGTATCGGCGATTACAATCTATTTTAGACGAAAGAACGTCCGCCATGGCGGACTATAGACGAGAGACTAGAGAGGTGTTTAGGTAATAGGGATTAGGGGTTTGGTTTTAATTATTCGCGGCTTCGCCGCCAAACTAAATACTTCCTACTTCCTACTAACCACTAACCACCAACCACCAACCACTGCGGCTCCGCCGCTACTTCTTCTCTCCGCGGTTCTTGGCGGCGACATCCTTGTATTTGTTGTGGTCGGAGAGGTTCGTGCTGAAGAAGTGCGTGTGCGAACCGTCGTCTTTTGCAACAAAGTAAAGCGCTTCGGTCTTTTCGGGGAAGAGCGTTGCTTCAATCGCCTTGCGTCCCGGGTTCGAGATTGGTCCTGGCATGAGTCCCGCGAACTTGCGGGTGTTGTACGGGTTGTTGCTGTTCAACTGGCTCTTGTAGATGGGCCCGGTCAAGTTCTTGAAGATGAACCGCACGGTCGGGTCTGCCCCAAGCGGCATGCCAATGCGGAGGCGATTGTGGAACACTCCTGCAATCAGCGGGCGCTCTTCCGGGATGCCTGTTTCTTCTTCGACCACGCTTGCGAGCGTCAACACGCGGTGCCAGTTGCCCAGCGTTTCCCACATGGAACCTTTGCGGTCCTTCATCTCGTCGCGAACCTTGAAGTTGGCGGCGACCATCTGTCGCAGTATGGACTCCTCATCGGAGTTGATGGCGAAGGGATACGTGTCCGGCAAGAGATAACCTTCCAGCGAGTTGCCTTCGATGCCGAGAGCGTGGGCGAACTGCGGGTCTTGGACCAACTTGTTCCAGCGTGCCGTGTCGAGGTTCGGGAAACTCTTCTGCAGGTAGGCGGGGATTTCCCACGAGGCCCGACCTTCGGGGATGGTCACCTTGCGGACGGCGCTTTTGCCGCTCTCGAAAAGCGAGGAAATCTGTTCGAGAGTCTGGTGGGCGGGGACCTCGTACCAGCCGGCCTTGAGTGATGGTTTTTTCATTTTGCACCACAAAGTGAAGGCCAATTCGTCGGTCCAAATGTTTTTTTCTTGTAAAATTTGTAAAACTTTTGTGGGTGAACTGCCCTTCGGAATCTCCAAAATGACGGTATTTTCGTTGTGTGAAACGGCGTTTAATCGCTGATTTACGTTAAAAAACGCAAAAATCGCGAGAAAAACGAGGATAATGGCGGTAATTGAAAAAATCTTCTTCATAGCGTAAAAATTTAAAAGAAATTGCAACGGATTGGCAAAATAAAAAGTATATTCGTATAGCATTGTTGAATATTTCCCTTGTTTTGAGGATTCGCTATGAAAATGATGAAAAAAGTTATGTTTGTCGCCTTCGCTTTGCTGGTAGCATCTTCCTTTGCAGCCAAGAAGGTTAAGTCCAAGCTGGGCGACGTGGAACTCACCAAAGATAAAGATGGTGGCTCTGTTGTCTGCACGGCTAGCTTTAACGACGAAATGACCGTCTTGAAAGAAGGCGATACCGAAGTCCTCGTGAAGGGTGCTTGCGGTCAGGGCTGGGTTCCGAAGGCTAAGGTCGAATACGTTGCTCAGAAGCCCGGTGACAAGTCCATGAAGTTGGAAGACGTGGACATTGTGGGCTGGCTCGATAACCCGAGCGCCGTGTTCGTGTTGGAAAACGATGACATCGACTTCGACGGTGTGAACATCGACCGTGACTTCAAGGAATACTTGCAGCACACGATGGACCGCGAACAGATCGAAATGCACAACAACGAAAACTAATCCTAGTTTTAGTTGCTAAACATTCATGAACGTTTGACCCGTGGCTAAACGCTACGGGCTTTTTTTGTCCATCAACCTACTAAATTTGCATATATTTAAATATTTGCATAAATTGCCGTTGCCGAAGTCGCTTTATTTACTATCTTTGCGCCCATGAATTACTTGAGTGGCTTGAAAGATGGTTCCCCGATTGGGCTTGGCTATTTTGCCGTTTCGTTTTCGTTCGGCATTGCGGGTTCCAAAATTTTTTCATGGCCGCTTGTGACACTTATTTCCATGACGAACCTTACGTCGGCGGGGCAGTTTGCGGGGCTCCAGATTATGGCCGATGCTGCCGGCACGTTCATCGAGATGGCTCTCGCGACGTTCTTTATCAACCTCCGCTATTCGCTGATGGCGATTTCGCTTTCGCAGAAGGTTTCGCCGGATTTCGGGACGGTGAAGCGTTTGCTGTTGGCGACAGGCATTACCGACGAGATTTTTGCGGTGGCGATGTCGCAAAAGAAGGTGACGCCGATTTATTTCCTTGGGCTCATGACGCTCCCGTACTTTGGCTGGTCGCTCGGGACGATGGTCGGGGCGATTTGCGGTGAAATTCTCCCGGCGCTGGTGACGAACGCCCTTGGAGTCGCGCTGTACGGCATGTTTGTGGCGATTGTCGTGCCGCAGATGAAGGTGCACATGCCGACGGTCTTTGCTGTCGCGGTAGCCGTGGCGCTCAGTTGTGCGTTCAAGTTTATTCCTGCGTTGAGCTGTGTTTCTGTCGGTTTTGCGATTATCATTTGTGCGCTCGTGGCGTCTTTCTTGGCGGCTGCGATTTTCCCGATGAAGAATGTCAATGCGGATGACGAGGGAGCTGCGGAATGAATATCGATATGCAGACCTACGTGATTTATTTGCTCGTTATGGCGGGAGTGACGCTGTTTTTGCGTGCGGTGCCGTTTATTCTGTTACGTAAAAAGCTCAAGAGCGTGTTCTGGAGTTCGTTTCTTGCGTATGTGCCTTATACGGTGCTTAGCGCGATGACGGTCCCTGCGATTTTCTTTGCGACGGATAGCCGCATTACGGGCGCCTGTGCGCTTTTGGCGGCGGTGGTCGCTTCGCTTTTGGGTGGCGGCCTTGTGACTGTTGCCGCGGTTTCTTGCCTTACCGTCCTCGGCGTTGATGGGTTGATGCTTTTAACGCTGTAAGAACTTTTAGTTCCGAGTTCTAAGTTACTAGTTACTAGAAATGTTCTTATTGCAATCCCTAGTAACTATTAACTAGTAACTAGTAACTACTAACTACTAACTAGTATCTAGTAACTCAAATTTTGTATATTCTCGCTTGTAGAATTTGTTTTCTGTTATTTTGGAGCTGAAATGGATATTGGTACCCTTCATTTTCAAAATCCCGAAGCCTTTTGGCTGTTGTTGTTCGTGCCGTTGTTGATTGCGCTTTATGTCTATCGTCAGCAGCGTCGCAAGAGTACAATCAAGTTCCCGGCGCTCGCGCTTGCGAAAAAGGCGGTTCCGAGCCGTCGCGTGAAGTTTAGGCATATTATTCCTGCACTTCGATTGGCGGCGCTCATTTGCTTTGTGGTGGCGCTTGCCCGTCCGCAGAACGCCATGGAAGTCGAATACACATCGACGGACGGCGTGGATATCATGCTTGCGCTAGACGTTTCCGGTTCCATGGGGACGCTGGACATGCTGACGCGCACGGAACAGGCAAAGCTTGGCGTGATGAACGCCGAAAAGATTTTGAAGCGCGGCGAATACTGGAAGTACAGCCGCCTTGGTTATGCGCAGGACGTGATTGCGGAATTCATTCAAAAACGCCATAGCGACCGCATTGGGCTTTCGGCGTTTGGCGCTCGTTCGTTTACGCAGTGCCCGCTCACGCTCGATTATGGCTCGTTGCTCGAAATTTTGAAGGCGAGTGACGACCTTGCCCGCGATACGCTTATCAACAACAGGACCGCCATTGGCGACGGCCTCATGAACGCGCTTGCCCGCCTCAAGATGTCAGATGCGAAGTCCCGCGTGGTGATTCTTTTGACCGATGGCCGCGATAATGCTAGCGTCGTCCCGCCGATGCGTGCTGCCGAAGTGGCAAAGTCCCTGGGCGTAAAGGTCTATACGGTCGGCGTCGGCAAGAAGGACGGCAAAATTCTGGCGTTCCAGCAGAACCCGTGGACGGGCGAAATCTCTTGGGGTGAACGCGATATCCAGCCCGAGGAAGGCATTGACGAAAGCGTACTCAAGGACGTTGCCGCAAAGACCGGCGGCCGCTTCTATCGCGCCGAGAACAAGGCTGAACTCGAAAAGATTTACTCCGAAATCGACGAACTCGAAAAGACGGAAATCGAAACAATCGCCTACGCCCGCTATGCAGAAAAATTCTACCCGTGGCTTTTGGTTGGCGCGCTCCTCATATTGCTTGAACTAGTGCTAGCCAATACAAGATTCGTGAGAATACCGTAGGTGAGTTTCGAGTTCTAAGTTACTAGGGTGCCGGCGCAGTTACTAGTTCAGAGTTACTAGGGCGACTTCGTCGCAGTTCTAAGTTTGAAGTTACTAGTTACTAGAGATGTTCTTGTTACATCCACTAGTAACTAATAACTAGTAACTAGTAACTAGTTACTCCGCATTCCTCCGCGCTACTCCTTTGGTGCCGGTGTTTCGGGTTTGTAGCAGTTCTTCTTGGCTTCGTTGAAAATCTTGGAAATGTTGCTCGAAGAAATGTTCGAGATGTCGGCATAATGGATGCTGAACGAAATTTTCCAGGAATTCATGTTCGCTTGCATGCCGTCGCGTTCGCATTCGCGGATAAGCTTTTGACAGAACGACTCAATTTCGGAGAGCTCGTTGCTTTCCATGATAATCGAGAACTGGTTTTCTGCGGTTCTGGCCAGGAATCCCCTCCGCTCGCGGCATTGGCGCTTGAAGAACGCGGCAAGGTCTGCGATGACGTTGTCAGCCATGTCGTAGCCGAACTTGCGGACAATCGCCCTGAAATAGTCCACTTCCATCACCAAGATGAACAGCCGCTTGCTAGGATCTTGGTGCTGGGTGATGTATTGCAGGTAGTCTATCAGGCGAATCCTGTTGTTCACGTTGGTCAGCGGGTCCGACGTAATCCTGTACTTGAGGAGGGTGACATAGACATGCAGGAGCGTAAGCGCGAATATGGGGTCCGTGAGCGGAATATCTGGGATGAAGTATTGGAGTATGCACGAAAAACTGGGGATGAAAGCGATGAAGGAGAGATAAATCGCTTCTTTGCGGTTCGTGGAGTTCTTTTGCGCAATGGCGTTCTGGATGCCGATGACCATCGTCGCGATGATGTAGAGCAGGTTGAGCCCGATGAGGAAGGGCAAAAGCCTTCTGAACTGTAGCGTTGTCGCGTGGCAGTCGTTGGTGAACCCGTAGATGCTGATTCCGATGCAGATGAAGATGCCGATGATGCTTGGCGTCGAAAAAAGCGGGAACAAGTGCTTGTAGGAATAGACGCTCTTGCGGATTCGGAGGAATATGAAGGAAAACCAGAGCTGCCCGAGAAGGAGCGAGGAGATGAGGCTCAATGCGTACATGACCGCATAAACGACGCAGATTTTCTGGTTGTGCCCGTAAAGGTCGTTTTGCACGTGGATCATGTACAGCATCTTGGTCACTGTGCTCAGCACAATGTAGATGATGGTATCGATGATGGTAAAGCCGAGAATGCGCTCTTCTAGGTGCCTAAGGACACTTTCTTTGAACTGTAGCAGCGTAATGAGCAACACTGCTATGCAGATGATGTTGATTTCTATAAGACCTGTGTAAGACATTCTCGCAACCTAAACCTTATGGGAAAATATAAAATAATTGCAAACTTTTTGTACGAAAAGAATTGGTAATATAGTTTTGAGTTACTAGAGATGTTCTTATCGCAATCTCTAGTAACTAGTAACTATTAACTAGTAACTAGTAACTCAACTCTAGTAACTTCGAATTTTGTATATTCTTGTTGCCCGGAGATTGAGGGCGAGTTTACTGGAGTCTATAATGAGATTTGCTGAACCGAATTTTTTGTGGGGGCTTTTTACCCTGCCTCTCTTTGCGCTCTTGTTTGTGTATGCGTATCATCGTCGTAAAAAGTTGGCGGCCCGTTTTGTTTCGCTGCCCATGCTGACGAAACTTTCGACAAGCGTTTCGCCGTGGAGGCGCCTCACGAAGGTCTTGCTGTTGCTCCTCGCGATTGCGTTTTTGTTCGTTGCGCTTGCGCGCCCGCAGTGGGGCCGTAAAATGGAGCACGTGGAACGCCGCGGGCAGGACCTTGTGCTCTTGCAGGACATCTCGCTTTCGATGCTTGCCGAGGACGTGAAGCCGAACCGCCTGGTCCGTAGCCGCCACGAGATTTCCTCGTTCCTCGAATCGCTGACAGGCGACCGCGTGGGTCTGGTGGCGTTCAGTGGCGAGGCGCAGGTGATGGTCCCCTTGACACTTGATTACGGTACGGTGCAGATGGTGCTGCGCGAACTGAATCCGGGATGGCTCATGCCGGGCACGAACCTGGAAAAAGCCATCCGCAAGGGAATGACTTTGTTCAAAAACTCCGGTGGGCCAAGCCAGCATTCCATCATGGTGCTCATGAGCGATGGCGAAGAGCTTGAGGCTGCCGCCGTGAACGCAGCGAAAGAAGCTGCCGAAATGGGCATCAAGATATATACTATCGGTATAGGTTCCCGCGAAGGCGTGCCCATACCGCTCAAGGACAAGAACGGCGGGAGCGTCTATAAGAAGGACGTGCAAGGCAACATCGTGACGACCCGCCTTGAAGAAGGCACATTGCAGGAAATCGCGAACGTGACGGGGGCGCTCTACTTTTACGCAAGTCCGGGCGAGTTTCAGTTGCAGAAGGTGCTGACCGAAATCGCGACGCTCGAAAAGAAGGACCAGAGCAGCGACCGCATGGAAAATTACCAGGACCGTTACCAGATTTTCCTTGGACTGGCTGCCTTGCTGTTCCTCATTGAGGCCGTTGTCTCGGAACGCGGCCGCCGCCGCAAACAGTTGAACGGACGATTCAGCTGAGACATTTGCCCTTTTGGGCTTTTCAACTGTCACCCCGGCCTTTTCAACTTGTCACCCCGTGCTCCGTCACGGGGTCAGTTTTTTTTACGGAACAACCGATGCCGTCCCCATACGCGGATCATGACCATATAAGAGCTGCTCCTACGAACCTAACTCTACTAAGGTGCTAAAGCACTAAGTATCGTATAAAAGCTCTAAGTGGTCAAAGAGAACAAGTCCGGCATGACAGCGAATGCGTTTTTGACTTGGGAGGGTGGTTCGGGCTAAAAAAAACACAAATTTGTATCAAATTGTGTAAAAGTTCATTTGTGATATCCCTCACATTTGGAAAAATATTGTAAGTTTGTCGTATGTTTCAGAAAACATCAATATAAGGAATATGGACCGTGAAGAATAAATTTCATGCAATTTCTATGTGTTCACTGATGGCGGCATTTGCTGCTTCATCGTGGGCGGCCTCCTCTTGCCCGACGGAACCAGGTTGGTCAGTCAATAATGCTGGCATTTGCGTTTTTACCATATCGTCTGTTAAAGATACGACCATTACCATCCCTAAGGGTTTGGAGACTTTCGATTTGAACTATAATGGCGACAACGATGGTAATACTGGAAAAATCAATATACATTGTGATAATCATCTTAATACCGTTAGTATAACGCCTATTGTTGTTAATTTGAATTCAAAAAGTACACTGTCCATAAGAAACAGGGTTGATGCTCTGGGCTTGGGGCTTGGTCAGATGTACGTGACGACGGCGGAAAGTTTTCAGCCTGAAACAGACATGTACACATGTGCTGGAAAACTCTGCCAATCTTCTGATGCAGTGACCGGATTGAATGCATTGAGTATCGTTTTTGAATCAAAGAAAGATGAAAAAGCCAATAAATTTGCAATAACAGTGCGGCAGAAACAGTACGATTTTGGCCCTATGCAGGTCTTGAATGTTCAAGGTATTGACAGAACGGGAATGCTAGCTTTAGCAGCTGCGATGGCCGGAGTAGATGTGAGTAAAATTCCGGCTGAAGCTAAAAATGGTTTGCTGTTGAGGGGGGCTGACGAAAATACCTTAATGTCTGTTCCGGCAGACATCCCAGTCGATTACGTCTATCTCGACCGTACGTTCACTACTAATGATAATGGTGACGCTCGTTTCACGATTGCCTTCCCGTTCGATATTTCTTCGGACGCTATTGAGGGTGCATCGGAAATTTTGCAGTTTACCCGCGTCGGTAAAGTTGATGAAGATAATTATGCCGTGTTTATGAAGAAGGTCTATTGCGCTCAACCTGGCGAAAAATGCCCAGCAAAGAACGGTATGCTCGAAGCTTACAAGCCGTATATCATTCAGTTGGAAGAAGGTGCCACGTCGCTTGAGTTCGACGGTGATGTAAAACTCAAGAAAACTCCGTCGGAATCTGGTTATGCTGATTTCAAGTGCCAGAATAATAGCAATTGGGTGTTCCGCGGCGTGTTTAAAAATATTGCGTGGAACGACGAAGCTCCTGATAACGTATATGGCTATGCTGCCGAAGGTGACTAGGAGGGCCAGTTTGTCAAAGCCGGCAAAGGCGCCTATATCCTTCCGTTCCGTGGTTTCTTGATTTATTTATCTCCTTTGAAGATTGCTCCGGCGAACTCTTCTTACGCTTTGCGTCCGAACGTTCTGCCTGACGAAATGAATATTGTTATTGAAGGCGATAACAACGAAACGACCGTTATCGGCAAGTTCAACACCCGTACCGGCGAAATGCGCATGAACAGCATGAAGCACACTTACGACCTCAAGGGTCGCCGCGTGAACGGCACGAACAATGCCCGTGGCGCTTACTACGGCAAGAAAGTGCTCATGAAGTAATAGGTCAAAAAAGAATTTAACACTCAAAAAAAGGAAACACCAATGAAAAAAGAATACAAGGCCCCAGAAATGGACGTTATCGAAATGGAATATAAGCCGGATTGCCTTCTGTGCGAAAGTGGTCAGAACTGCGATGAAGTGCCTGCAGGCAATCCCTTCGGTCCAAATCTTCCGTCAACTACCGGCCCACTTGGTTAATCTTTAACTAAATCATCTATTGCGACTAAAAAAGACCCGGTGCGTCCGCGCCGGGCCTTTTTCATAGGAGGGATTGAAGAAGCCTTCCTGGTGGTTCTGTGTCTCGACTGGAGAACCGTGCGGAAGCCGGAGGTGACTTACTTCGCGTGTTGTGACCACTAGGAAGGCTCAAGTATTAATATACGTCAAAATCCGGAATGTGGAACGATAAACCTTAAAATCATTGGTCTAGGTTGGAATGTTTCATTTTAGTTTACTATTTTCTAATGGATGAAAACGAAATATGTGATTTCTGCCGCTTTCTGTGCGGCCCTGGTGGTTTTGACATCGTGTTCGATGATGCCGAAAAAGTCGTCCCATGTCAAGCATACACCGGACTTTTTCCCTGCCGAGGCGGAAAGTTCCAGTTCGCTGGTAGAGACTGCCGCCTTGCCGGAACATTACAGCAAGATTGAATTCCCGGAATACAAGTACGTGGCGCCGTATCCGAAGGATTTCCGTGTGCAGATCGCGGACGGGATTACCGGCTACATTGTGAGCGACACGACGCTTCCGCTTGTGGATTTTTCCGTCTATTTCGAAGAGAGCAACTTGCCTTTGGTGCTCAAGGACGAGGCGGCCTTTGAAATGGTCGGTTCCATGATTCGTCGTGGCGGCGGCGGCGGGATTACGGCTCATGCGCTTGAAGATTCTTTGGAATTCGTGAGTTCGTCAATTTCGACGAGCGTGGGCACGTATCTTTCGGCTTTCGACATCAACTGCCTTTCGATGTACTTCCCGGAGATGCTCGAACTGGCACGGAAGGTGCTTACGGATCCGTCGTTTGACAAGACTCAGCTCGAAATCGTGAAGGCGAACTTCGTGACGTCTTACGAACGCCGTCACGAGACGCCGGCCAAGGTGCTTTCGGCGCTCAAGTCGAAGGTGAATTATGCGCCGAACCCGAGGCTTTGGAATGCGAACGCGACAGAGTATAAGGCGGTGACTGCCGCCGACGTAAAGCGCCTCGCGAAGGGCGTGTTCTCGTCGAAACGTATCGTTTTTGCGCTAGCGGGGAACGTGAACCGCGATTCTGCCGTGACGATGCTCAAGAATTTCTTCGCGGGCTGGAAGGTCGAGCCTTCGGAGGATGAAAAGTCTGCGCCGGTTCCGCTCTCGTTTGCCCGCAAGCCCGGCGTGTATGTGGTCGATAAGGATATCACGCAGGCGAACATCACCATGAACCAGCCGTTCGTCAAGCGCCCGCACCCCGATTACTACCCGACTGCGGTTGCCAGTTTCATCTTGGGCGGCGGTAGCTTCAGTTCCAGGCTCATGAACCGTGTCCGTAGCGACGAGGGCCTTGCGTATAGCGTGTATAGCACGGTCGGCAACGACTACCGCGATACGGCGATGACGACGATTGCCCTCCAGACCAAAGTCGAGACGGTCGGTTTTGCCATGAAACTCATTTTCGAGGAAGTGGAAAAGCTTGCGAAAGACGGGCCTACGGCGGAGGAACTGTCGCAGGCGAAAAAGTCCCTGGTCGAGAGTTTGCCTAGCCTGTTCGATTCTCCGTCCTCGACGGCGACTATCTTTGCGAAGGGCGAACTTTTGGGCAAGTCGGACAACCATTACCTGGATTATGTGACGCAAATCAATGCGGTGACGGCGGAACAGGTCAAGGCGATGATAGCTAAGTATTTTGATAAGGACAAGATGACGATTTCGATTGTCGGTCCTGTATCCATGTTCGATTCCTTGAAACCGTTTACCGTGATTCCTTTGGACAGCCTGGAGTTCAGGTAACCCTAAGCCAAAAAGGAGGTATGCCTTATGCGATGCGAGATTATACGTTCGTCTTTTTTGAGCGTGTGCCTTGCCGTTGTGCTCGCACTGGGTTCTTCCCTGTCTTATGCCACTACGAGTATCCCTGCGTCGGAGGTGACCCGCAAGCAGCTCTTGATGAAGGTCAAAAACAAGGCCGATGACATGCGTGCGTTCTGTTCGGGCATGAACAAGTGCCTCGATATCAAGTACGAGGCCTGCACGGGCGAGGAACTCAAGCTGTGGCCGAAGGTCGATTACAACGAGGAATTTTGTGCGCCTTACAAGGAAATCGTGAAGCGCGGGTTCCCGACGGATTTCAAGGCGCCCATGATGGTGGATGTATTCTTGCGTCTCGGGCGCCAGTACAGGGCGGTTTACGAAAACGAGGGGACAATTCCGCTCGAAGTGAACGAGATTACGTACTTGTTCGACAATATGCCTTTTACGGCGGACCTCGTCAACGCCTACCTGGAAACGGACTATACGTTGCAGTACACCTCCCGCGACCGCCGCTATTTCTCCGGCGGCAACGGTCATGGCCTTTCGGGCGATTTTTACTGGGCTCTGCAGGACAGTGCGGGGGCAAAGCCTGCGCTGCGCAACATGTTCTTTGGCTATGGCTATGCGCAGATTCTGAAGTGGTCGTTGAAGGGGACTGCGATTGCCTACTTGGACATGGATTTGGTTGCTCCGCGGACGCTTAAGTACAAACTCAAGGCGATTGTGTTCCCGTCCAATTCCGTGCTGAATTCCATTATGCAGTTGCGCGTGTTCAAGAGCGTTGTCAATTCTAAAATCGACGGCATCGTGGGCGATATCAAGAAAGCGTCGAAAATGTACTTTGGCGGAAACAAGAAGCCTATCACGAAGGACAAGAGATTGCATACTCCGGAAAATGAGCGCCACTTGGCGGAATTTAACGGTGTGGTTGCTGGCGGCCCGTGGAACCTCGGGGATGCTATACGTGTCGAACGCAAACTGTTGGAACTGAACAAGCCTCCTAGACGGGTGAGCGCTCCTGAACCCAAGCAGCATGTGGTCATCGTCGATTCTACGGCGAAAATGGATTCTGCAGGTTTTGTAGATGCTGTGGTTGTTCCTGTCTCTGAACCGGTTTCTGCGAGAACTGCTGTTGAAACGGTTGTAGATTCTGTACAAACTAAAGATTCTGCAGCGCCTATGTCGCCCGTCGATACTGCCGATTTCAAGGCAAATATTACTATAAAAAAGGATTCAAATAATGAGTGAACCGAGGGATTTGGAATCACTGCTTGCGCGCGTTACGGAAAGACGCCGCGAGTTGCTTACTTCTGTAGTTAACCGCCGCACGCGTCATTTTTGCATGGTGCTTGAAGACCTGTTTGACCCGCACAACATTTCTGCGGTCATCCGCACGGCGGAAGTTTTCGGGCTTCAGGATGTACATGTGATTGAAGAGGACAACGCCTACAGTGTGAACAAGTCCATTCTAAAGGGTTCGTACAAGTGGATGAGCATTTATCTGTACAAGAAGCGCATGCTTTGTATGGAAAAGCTCCGCGAAAAGGGGTACAAGATTGCTGTGGCGAGCACGAACACCACCAACTCCGTTCTGGACCTTGATTTGAGCCAGCCGATGGCGTTTTATCTGGGCAGTGAGTTCCACGGGAATCACCCGGATACGCTCGCGCATGCCGATTACGAATTCAAGCTGCCGCAGTACGGCATTACCGAATCCATGAACGTGTCTGTCGCCGGGGGCGTCCTGATGACCTATCTTGACGTGTTCATGCAGAAAGAGGGGCGTGAGAAGTTTGCGCTCCCGCAGGCCGAAAGGGATGCCCTCTTGCTCGACTGGCTCGACCGCCATGTAAACGGCATCGAGACGAACAGCCCCATTACCCGCATCGGGGAGTAGTTTAGACGAGAGGCGAAATGGGTCTCAAAACAGCCGCTAAAAAGCCTAGTAACTAGTAAAATCGAACTTTGAACGAAGATAAAATATGCTAGATTAGCTAGTGCAATGAAAAAGAATACTGCTCTATACTTTTCTGTAGGTCTTGTCGTTCTTTTAGCCATTTTCATCTTGATATTTGGCATGTTCTTTCTGAACGAAAAGGATCTGCGCGAAACCTTTGACGTTTATCATTTGCGATTTACGCAGGTGAGTACACTAGTTCTGGATGACCCGGTCAAGATCAATGGCGTAAAGCTTGGCCGCGTGGAATCCATCGAACTTTCGGGCCATCGTGTCGTGGTGACGATTAGGCTCAAGTCGGATGTGAAAATCCCGAAGGATTCCGAAATCCGTGTGCAGAACATCGGTATCATGGGCGAACGCCAAATCGGCATGATTCTCGGTGATGCGAACGAGTATTTTGTGCCTGGCGATACGATTACGGGCCAGTTCGATGCCGGCATTGCCGAGGCGCTCGGGCTAGCGGGCGAAGTTTGCGACTCGACGAAGGTCCTGCTTGAAGCTGTCAAGACTGCGTTGAACGGGACTATTGCCAATCCGGAATTCCAGGACCGCTTCAGGACGCTCCTCGTGAAGGCGGAAGGTCTTGAAGACCGTTTGACGAATCTTGTGGTCACGACAGATCCTCAACTCAAGAAGAGCCTTGCGAACCTGAACAAGGTGACAGTCAAGGTGAACGAGCTTGTCGATGGCGTCAAGGGACCGATCGACGGCCTATTTGCGGGGACCGACAAAGTTATGGGGAACGCGAACCAGCTGATTTCGGAACTGGAGGGCGTGACCAAGCATTTGGATGGGCTGATTGCGAAGGTGCAAGCCAAGATGGACTCCAAGGACAATACCGTGGGCATCTTGCTGAACGACAGAACGTTGCATGACGATCTTGTCAAAACGGTGCATTCGGCTGACAGCCTGTTCAGAATCATCCTACAGGATGGCCTTGATATTAACGTAGATTTCTTCTAAGGGATGGATTGATGATTACTAAGATATTTACTGTTTCCAACAAACTGGGCATTCACGCTCGTCCGGCCGGTATGATTGTTGATATCACGGGTCAGGCAAGAAGTGATGTATCCATTGTGTTTGATGGTTCGAGGGCCAATGCGAAGAGCATCCTTAACGTGATGATGCTTGCTATCCCGGCGGGTTCCGAAGTCAAGTTCGAAATCGACGGCGAAGATGAGGAAATCGTCGTCCAGCAGTTGGAAAAGCTTTTTGATGACCACTTCAACGAAGAACCCTGCTGAATATGCGAAGAAGTCTGCTGACGGGGCGTCTCGGAAATCTCCGAGGACGGTACTTGTCGGTGTTCCTTCGTCTCCTGGTTTTGCCATGGGAACGGTGTTCCCTATTGCAAACCGCGAGTTTTCTGTAGTCGAGGAGACTCTCCCGGAGAGCAGGCTTGCTGCTGAAGAGCAGATGTTCTTGAAGGCCGTCACCAAGACGGCGAAAGAAATCGCCCAGATAAAGGAAATTTCGGAGAGCAGGGCTGGCGTCAAGGACAGCCTGATTTTTGCGACCCACCTGATGATCTTGCAGGATCCGGGACTCGTCAATGGAGTTCTCGACAAGATCAAGAAAAAACGTAAGAATGCGAAGTGGGCAGTCCATGTAGTTTTTGGCGCCTACATCGAAAAGTTCGAGAAAATCAATTCCCTTGCCATGCGTGACAAGGCGGCAGACCTGAGGGACTTGTACAACCGCCTGATGTCGGCCATGGACGACTCCGGACCGGTATTGGAGGACGTGGCTGACGAAAAAGGCATTGTCCTTGTTGCGCATGAGTTTGTTCCTAGTTTTTTGATGACGCTCAAGCCTGGACAGGTGAACGCCATCGTGATGGATACGGGTGGCCGTACAAGCCATGTCGCCATTTTGGCGAAGGCGCTGCAGATTCCTGCGGTGGCGGGCCTTCGCAATGTTGCCGCCCTTGTGAAGAACGGCGATACGATTATTGTCGATGGTTCGCACGGCAAGGTCATCATCAATCCGAATGACGACGATGTCCGCAAGTTCCGTGAACGTCAGGAAGTTTTCGAGCGCCAACGCCGTGAACTTTTTACGATGCGCCAGCTGGAGCCGATGACGCGCGATGGCAAGTACATTGTGCTGCACGCGAACATCGAACTTCCGAACGAGGCGGACAAGGTGAAGGATTTTGGCGCGACGGGTATCGGCCTTTATCGTTCGGAGTTTTTGTTCCTCAAGAAAGACGCTCCGACGCAGTCGGAACAGGAAAGTGCCTATAGGCATATCCTTGAAACGATGGCTCCTTACCCGGTGGTCATCCGTACGCTCGATGCGGGCGGGGACAAGCTCGTCAGCGGTATATCGGCGGTGAACGAATCCAACCCGTTCATGGGATGGCGCTCCATCCGCGTGTGCCTGGACCGCGAAGACGTTTTCATTACGCAGCTTCGTGCACTTTTGCTTGCCAATACGCAGGGAAACTTGCGTATCTTGCTTCCGATGATTTCGAGCATGAGCGAATTGCGCCGCGCGAAGGCGTGTATTGCCAAGGCGCGCAAACAGCTTGAAGACGAGGGGCACAAGCCTGCCGTGGTGAAGGTGGGCGCGATGATTGAAGTGCCTGCGGCCGTGATGATTGTAGATAAACTTGCTAAGGAAGTGGACTTCTTTAGCCTTGGGACGAACGACTTGATTCAGTTTACGTTGGCTGTCGATCGCACGAACGAACTGATTACGGATATGTTCCAGCCGCACCACCCGTCTGTGCTCAGCATGATTTACCAGACCGTGGTTGCTGCGCACCGCGAAGGAATCCCTGTGGCGGTTTGCGGTGAAATGAGCGCGGACCCGATGAGCGTGCTTTTGCTGGTGGGGCTCGGTGTCGATGAACTGTCCATGACGCCGTGGAGCGTCATGACGACGAAGAAGATTATACGTTCTATCAACTTTGAAGATGTCCGTGATACGGCTTTGACGGTTTTGCAAATGGACGATGCAGAAACTGTAAATGCATTTTTATATAAAAAATATGCGCAAACGATTACGGAATTAGGTATATCTAGTTTTGTGGGGCAAGTTGAAAAATAAATCTACTGGAATATAGATGAAGTTATTGCGTTTTTTATTGATTGCTTGTACGACCGTCTTGTATGCACAGATGGACGGTTCGGTGTATTCTCTTTATAAGTCTCCGTTTACGGATCAGGAAGCTGTCGCGCCGGACCAGTTCCAGGATGCGGTCATCCGGGCTGCCCGCGCGAAGAAGATGATGAACGATATCTCTGTTACGCAGAACCACCGCGATTTTGCACGTGCCGCTTATTACTATTACAGTGGACAGTGGGATAGCGCCTATGCTGCCTATAATTCCCTGCGCGACCGCGAACCCGGTTTGACGGGAAGTGTCATTTTGCGCATGGCCCAGGCTGATTTTAAGCAGGAAAAGTATGCCAAGATGCGCGAGACGTTGCGCTTGGAAAAGAACTTGGAAAACGACAAGGGCTTTCGCGAGGTGGCCGACCGCTTGAGAATCGAGGCGACGATGGCGGACTTTACGATTAACGATGCCGCCCGTGCGGATTCGTTGATGATTTTCCTTGAAAACAACCCGGAAGGCGAGGACATTGTTCCGCTGAAGTATCGCTATGCGCGTTATCTGGAAGATTCTTACCAGTTGAAGCAGGCAAAACGCCTTTACATGAAACTCTTGACAAGCAAATCATCGTACAAGGATTCTGCTTTTGCGTCTATCCGTCGTCTGAGAGAAGTGCTCGGTACTCCCGAATCGCTTGCCGAAAAGGTCGCCTATGCGAAGATGGCATGCACGAAGGACGAAATGAAGAACTGCATCAACTTGTTGGATTCCATCCAGATTCTGGATGCGCAGCAGGCGCAGAAGAATCCGTCTTTGGTGGTGCCGCTTGAAGACCCCGCTTATGCACGCTTGAAAAAGAGCACGCTGGATTTGAATACCCGCATCAATTTGTGGGAAAAACGCGCTGGTGCCTTGCGCTCGCTCAACCGCAATGAAGAAGCCATTGAACAGTACCGTTATTTGATAGAAAATGTGGAACCGCGTCCGTCGTGGATTCAGAACATCTTGAAACTTTACCGCAAGGAATCTGCGGAACTCTTTGGCGAGGAAATCCATACCTACGATTCGCTTTTGCAGGATGTTAGCCAGTACAGCACCGAAAATGCGAACAACCTTTGGCTGCGCGGTTTCGAATTCGAACAGAAACTGATGTACGACAAGGCTGTCGATTGCTACATGAAACTGGTCCACAAACGTTTTAAGAACAACATAAAGCGTCAATGGGCGAGGTTCCGTATCGGTTACGTCTATTTCAAACGCGGCATGTGGGTGGAGGCTGCGGCCAATTTCCGCGAAGCGACAAAGGAACCGTTTACGTGGAGCGGAAGCGCTTCGAGGATGTTCCTTGGCGATACGTACATGAAAATGCACGAGGATTCGCTTGCACGGGAAGCGTATCTGGACTGCATCAAGGATTTCCCGCTTTCGTATTACGCTCACCGCAGCCGTATGAAGCTTTCGGAAAACAACTTGATGCCGGCGGACCAGATTCCGTATGCGCATGGGGTGCAAATGTCCCCGGCTACGACGCTGGACTGGATTCGTTCTGTGAACAAGCTGGGCAAACCGGACCCCTCGTATAGCAAGGACCGTTATGAACGCATCAAGAAGCTGTTTATTTATGGCTTCGAAGATGATGCCTTCAGACTTTATGACGAAGTGAAGAAGAAAAACTACAAACGTCTGGATTTCCTTTACGAATATGGCAAACTGTTCTATGACATGGGCGAAACGGCTGCCGGTTACAGGCTTGCAAGACAGTTCCAGGCCAAGATGGACAGGCGCCTGTTCATGGCTCCGCCGATTGACGTGCTGCATTATTTGTATCCTGTGCCGTATGCGGATCCGGTGGTCTATTATTCCGGTAACAATATCGACCCGTTCTTTGTCTATAGCGTGATGCGTCAGGAATCCATATTCGATTTCCAGATAACGTCTCCTGCGGGTGCCTGCGGACTTTTGCAGATTATGCCCGCGACGGGCAAGATGCTTGCCGAAAAGGAGGATGTTCCGGACTTTAATCCGAAGCGCCTGTACAATGCCTACTTGAATATCCGCTTGGGTATCCGCTATTTGGTGGACCTCAAGGACGATTACAAAAATGACTACATGTATGTGCTTTGCAATTACAATGCGGGGCCGAAGCCGACGAAACGCTGGCAATCCCAAAGCGAAGGCCTTCCGTGGGATTTGCGTGTCGAGGAAATCAGCTACTGGGAAACCCGCGAATACGTGAAGCGCGTCATGGGGAACTATTGGATTTATAAGGAAATATATGACGGGATTTAGTTTCTCGTAACTCGTATGTTATTCTTACTGCTAACTATCACTCCTGCATTTTTGTTTGCTTGTGGAAATATCTTGGAAAAGTCCGGAGTTTCGACTGTCGGCAAACGCACGGGCGGGACTTCGCGACCTTGGGCGTTTTTTAAAGGTGTTGTTACAAATAAATTCTGGTGGTTGGGAATCGGCTGTTCTGGGCTTGCGACAATTGGCTATTACATAGCGATGGCGCAGTACGACCTCTCTCAAGTGCAGCCGATGATGGTGCTGAATCCGGTACTGACGGCGCTGATGGGCTTCTGTATTTTGAAGGAGGCGCTGACCAAGCGCATTGTTGTCGCAATTTGTTTTGTTGTGGCGGGACTTTTGTATTCCGTAGAAAATCTGGGAGAATCGACTGCCGTGCAGAATACCGGGATGCTCTGGGCGTATGCGGGCGGACTCTGCTTTGTGACTTTGATTGCGCACTTTTTGGTGAAGGATCGCGAAATGGTGGATTCGCTTATCATGGGTGTGGGTTTTGGACTTTCGGCGGCATTCTACAAGAGTCTAGCGATGGATTTTGACCTCGACCATATTGAAGCCTCGTCGGTGGCGAACTTGCTTTTGGATTTGAGGGCTCTCGGTTACGTGGCGACTTACGGTATTGCGTTTTTGTATTCGCAGATATCGTTCTCTCGTGGGCGCGCTTTGTTCATTATTCCGTTCAGTGCGGCTGTCGGCGCGGCTGTACCGACCTTGGCTGGGGCGCTTGTGTTTTCGGAGGCGTTCCCGGTGGGCAAGGCTGTATCCGTATCGCTTGTGCTGATTGGCGCATGCCTGTTCATTGTCCGTCGTCCGAGAAGAAAGCCTAAAGTTTAGGGCTGTGCCGCTCCGCGGCTATTCAAAGAAAAGAAAGCTTTTAAAAAGGATTTTTTTGATCATTCTATGTGCTTACAAATCCTGTAATTGCTATCTTATAAATCATGAGTTTTGATACCAAAATTGTTTGTATTGGCGCGGGTTACGTCGGTGGCCCCACTATGACCGTTATCGCCGACAAGTGCCCCGATGTCAAGGTGACTGTTGTAGATATTAACCAGTCCCGCATCGATGCCTGGAATAGCGAAAACCTTCCGATTTTTGAGCCCGGCCTGGACGACGTCGTAAAACGTGCCCGTGGGCGTAACTTGTTCTTTAGCACGGACATTCCGTCTGCAATTAAAGAAGCCGATATTATTTTTGTTTCTGTAAATACGCCGACGAAAACTTTTGGGCATGGCGCAGGCAAGGCGTCTGATCTCCAGTATTGGGAAAAGACGGCCCGCAACATTTTGGAAATCGCTGACGAAGGGAAAATCATCGTCGAAAAATCGACGCTCCCGGTACGCACGGCTGCGGCCATGGAACGCATCTTGAATTCGAACGACAAGGGTATCCATTTTGAGGTGCTTTCGAATCCGGAATTTTTGGCGGAAGGTACGGCTATCAATGACTTGTTCGAACCGGACCGCGTGCTTATAGGCAGTCACCAGACGGAGTCCGGCCTTGCCGCTTGCCAGAAGCTTGTGGATGTGTATGCCCACTGGGTGCCGCGTGACCGCATCTTGACGACGAACCTCTGGAGTTCCGAACTCACGAAGCTTACGGCGAATGCGTTCCTTGCCCAGCGTATCAGTTCCATCAACTCTATCAGCGCCCTTTGCGAACGTACCGGCGCCGATGTTGATGAAGTGGCTTTCGTGATGGGGAAGGACAAACGAATCGGTTCGAAGTTCCTCAAGGCGTCCATCGGTTTCGGTGGCAGCTGCTTCAAGAAGGATATCCTGAATCTCGTCTATCTGTGCGGTTACTATGGGCTGCCGGAAGTGGCTGCCTATTGGGAAAGTGTCGTGAAGATTAACGAGTGGCAGACGCACCGCGTTGTCGATCGCATGCTCGAGACGATGTTCAATACCATCGCCGGTAAAAAGATTGCTGTGTTCGGTTTTGCGTTCAAGGCGAATACGGGCGATACCCGCGAGAGTCCGGCGAACCTTGTCGTGCGTGACTTGCTTGCCGAACATGCACAGCCTGTCGTGACGGATCCGAAGGCTATTCCTGACGCCAAGCGCGACTTGAAGGATGTCATTGAACATGTCCAGTTCGAAGAAGACCCGTACAAGGCCAGCGAAGGCGCTCATGCTGTTGTCTTATGCACAGAATGGAAGTGCTTTGCCGAACTGGATTGGAACCGTATATACAAATCGATGGCCAAGCCAGCGTTTGTCTTTGACGGTCGTAATATTTTGGATGCCGATGCTCTTCGCAAGATTGGGTTTGAAGTGACGAGTATCGGTAAAGGTAAGGCGGAGTAGTTTTAAGAGAGTTTGGGTTATGGCGTCTATTAGCGTTTTCGGTCTGGGATATGTGGGTTGTGTTGGTATTGCTTGTTTGGCTAAACTCGGTCACAAGGTTGTTGGATGTGACGTCGATGAAAGCAAAGTAAGACGAATTGCAAAGGGCCTCCCGACGATTGTCGAGCGTGATGTTGATGAGGTCATGCAGGAAGGCTTTAAGGCTGGACTTATTTCGGCGACAACGTCTCCGATGGAAGCTGTGTCCAAGACCAATATCTCGTTTCTGTGTGTGGGAACGCCGAATGCTCCGGATGGACGTCTGGATACAACATATTTGATGTCTGCGGTCAAGTCCATTGCCGAAGCGATTCGCTCCAAATCGACTTTCCACATTGTTGTGATTCGCAGTACTGTGCCGCCGGGAACGAACGCTGCCGCGACTGAGTTGATTGAAAAAATCTCGGGCAAGCGCGAAGGCGTCAACTTTGCTGTGGCCTCGAATCCGGAATTTCTCCGTGAAGGCATGGCTGTTGCGGACTACCTGAACCCGCCGTTGACGGTTATTGGTTGCGAAAGCCGCCGCGCCCTTGACACCCTAAGGAACCTCTATTCGACACTTGGCAGTGAAATTGTCGAAGTCGAGCCCAAGGTTGCCGAAATTATCAAGTTTGTCAATAATTCGTACCACGCGTTGAAGGTGACGTTCGGAAACGAAATTGGCGCTATTTGCAAGAAACTGGATATCGATAGCCACAGCGTAATGAACTTGTTCTGCAAGGATACGCAGCTGAATATTTCGCCGTACTATTTCAAGCCGGGATTTGCTTATGGCGGTTCCTGCCTGCCGAAGGATTTGCGCGGGCTCAATTTCTTGGCGGAATCCAATCAGGTGGATGTTCCGGTGCTTTCGTCGATTGAAAATAGTAACAACGAACACATCAAACGCGTGCTGAACCGCGTGCAAGAAATTGGCGTGCGCTCTGTGGGCATTATCGGCTTGACGTTCAAGGCCGGGACGGATGACTTGCGCAATTCAGCGGCAATCCGTCTTGCAGAAGGCGTGCTCGGGAAGGGCTGCTCCTTGAGCATTTATGACCGCTACCTGAATATCGCCCGTGAAACGGAAACGAATTTGCGTGAACTCAACAAGCGTATTCCGCACTTGCTGCCGCTTCTCGTGAAGGATGTCGAAGATGTCGTGGAATCGACTTCGCTTGTCATCATCACTGTTCGTAATCCCGAGATTCCTGAGCTAGTCCGTAAATATCCCGAAATTCATTTCTTGGACTTGGTGCGAATGAAAGATCCGTCTGTAGAAACATTGCCGAACTACGAAGGCTTTTGCTGGTAAACGAGTATGGATCTGTCATCGAAGGAATTATCAGGCAAAAAAGTCTGTATCGTTGTTGAAAACCTCCCGGTTCCTTTTGACCGTCGAGTTTGGCAAGAGGCGACGTCGCTCCATGAAGCGGGTGCCGAAGTGACCGTAATTTGTCCAAAGACCAAAAAGTACCCTTTGGAATACGAGGAATTGGAAGGAATCAAGATTTATCGCCATCCATTGCCGGAAGCGAAAGGAACTTTGGACTACTTCAAGGAATATCTGTGTGCGCTTTATCATGAATTTCGCCTTTTGTTCAAGGTGTTCCGCAAGCAGGGCGTGCAGGATGTCATCCATGCGTGCAACCCGCCGGACTTGATTTTTATCGCTGCGGCCCCGTTTTTCTTTTTTACGCGTTGCAAGTTCCTTTTTGACCATCACGACATCAATCCGGAACTTTGGATTGCAAAGTTCGGCAAGAAGGGCTTGGGCTACCGTGCCATGATTTTGGCAGAACGCTTCACGTATTTCTTTGCAAAGCATGCGATTGTGACAAACGAATCGTACAAGGAAATTGCCATGCGTCGCGGCAAAAAGCGCGAGGAAGACGTGACGATTGTCCGTAGCGGCCCGAATCTTTCAAAATTGAAGGTGGGGCCGGCAAAGCCCGAAATCAAGAAGGGCTTCAAGTACTTGGTGGGCTACATCGGCGTGATGGGCAAGCAGGAAGGCATTGATCTATTGCTTAAGTCTGTCGATTACATCGTGAACAAGAAAAACCGCAAGGACATCCGTTTCTGCATCATGGGCGGCGGACCGTCTTTAGATGAATTGCGGGCATTGAACGAGACGATGAATCTTACGGATTACGTTGAGTTCCCTGGTCGCGTGAGTGACGAATTTTTGGCCGATGTGCTGAATACGGCGGACGTGTGCGTGAATCCGGATTTGCCTTCTGAAATGAACGACAAATCGACGATGAACAAGATCATGGAGTACATGGCGTTCGGGAAACCGATTGTGCAATTTACGCTCAAGGAAGGAATGTTCTCTGCACAGGAAGCGTCCCTTTACGCAAAGAATACGGATACGGATGACTTTGCGGAAAAAATCCTGTGGCTCTTGGACAATCCCGAAAAGGCTGCTGAAATGGGTGCGTTTGGCCGCAAACGTGTGCAAAATGAACTCAGCTGGGATTTCGAAAAGCCGAAGCTGATTAGCGCCTACAAGAAAATTTTAGGAATGTAATTCCAATTTCGTTTTTTATGTGAAAAAGGGAAGTGCAAATCACTTCTCTTTTTTGTTTTGGGACTTTGTGTCTAATGTCTTGATAAGCGAATCGAGACGGTGGGTGAGCTTTTCGGCGCCTGCTTGGGAAAGGTGGTCTTTATCGTAGGCCATTTCGTCTGTATAATCGTGTTCTCCCATTTTGTTTTCGTCCAATAAGAAAAAGTTGGGATGTTTGTCATGTAAATTGGCTATTTCTTGGATAAGCGAAGGGGCTTCACTGCGACGGATGCCGTGTACACTGAATGCGCCTGTATTTTTTAGATGGGGTGTTTGCGGAGTGATGACCCCGATAAAGATGATGTCCCTTTCTTGGCATAGAGAAATCATTTCTTCAACTTGATTGAAATTGGTACGGTAATTTGTTGCTTTTGAATCTATCCAACCGCTGTCATTTACACTGGGATTCTCGCTTCCCCATGAATCGCTTCTTGCTGCATAGGATCCTCTTGTTGGACGAAGACTTTTTGCTGCGGAAGAATTTCCTGGAGAATCGTATGTTAGATTGAACAGGTTTTTGGGGACGGAATTTTTCCAGAAATTATGATTGATGTCGTAAACGTATCCTGGGTATGATTTGTAAGCTCTCTCAAAAATGTTTTTATGTGTTGAAGACCATAATCCGATATCTATAGAGTGAATGACAATCTTTAGTTTTTTTAAATGCGGAAGGATGTAGTTGGTGAAGTGGTAATACGCGCCGCTATTGGAATTTGTTGCTACTGCAAAATTGACTGCGAAATGTGGACTGCTGAATAGTCGTGCGTCCACCCCGTAATAAGTATGGGACGAGCCTATTATCGCGATATCGGCTGTGTCTTTGTATTGCCAAAGGAATTCCATCTTGTATCGCCATTGGTGCGCGTGATCGTTGGCTCCCGAATTGTTGTAATACATACCTGCGCTATCCGGGTTGAGTTCAAAGTCTATTCCCGTTTCGTCTGTTTGTGTATTTCTTGCTTTGCGTTCTACCCACAGATTCGGGTGCCAAAGTTCTTCGCCTTCGACAAGTTCGACAATGGAGCTGTCTTTGGGACTAGCAAGGACGATTTTTGTATGGGCCCCGTTTGCGTTGGTGAGCGTTGCCACGATGTTGGATGTGTTACCATCGGTCGCCCATTCGGTATGGTCGAACGTGTAGCCTGATGGTGATGAAATGCTTTGTATTAACTTCCCGTTGCTGTCGGCGACGAAAATGCGTTCGTGCGTGGCGTACGATTTGCCGACGAATTTCTGGCCTTTTTTGCCGCCGAAGTCGAGGAACAAAGTGCGTTTGCTTTTGTCTTGAGCAAGCGAAACATTGCACGCTTGTTCTTTGTCGTACCAAATGGTGTCGCGTGCTTTTTCTGTAATTGTAGAGCCGGATTTTGCAATGCGTGCACGGAGAAGCCTTGCTCCCGAAACGGCCAACGTGTTGTCTTCGCTGATGCCGCCATGGTAGGCTCCGTCAAAGAGTTTTTGCGGAGTTCCGAATTTGCCTTTGGAGAATTTTACCTGCCAGGTGGCGCTCCCCTTGAAAGCGGATTCATCCTTATTGTTGCCGGCGTCGGTTACATAGACGATTGCCGTATCGCCGTTATCGAGGACTCGCCAGCGGGGGATGGCGGCACTCTTGACATCCAGTTTTACGCGGTTTGTCCCTTTTGCGTTCAAGTCGCGGACGTAAAGTTTGGATGTGCCGCTGATGCCTTCGGGCTTGGTACAGAATGCAACGCGTTTTCCATCGGGCGAAATATCAGGGTGATAGACTTCGATGGAATCGTGAATCTCTTTTACGGATAAGGTTCCTTCACTGTAGTCGATAAATGCAAGGTTTCCGCTGATGTCGTTACGGAAGGCGAGAATGGCGTTATGGGTACCGGTCAATTTTTTTATGGAGCTGGCATTGGCAAGGGCTGATACGGCGCTTGTCTGTACTTTGCCGCTGGCATCGAGCCAAATGGGGTTCGGGATGTTGCCGAATGCAAGTCGAAAACCAATGCGGTCGGCATGTGTTGAACTTTCTACGGTGTATTCGTCGCCTCGTGCGATGACGTTCATTTCAGATGGCCTGTCAGAGAAATAGCCTCCTTTCAGAACTCGTTCTCCGAGATCGCCTCCGTCGAGGGAGCCTACGTAATTTGTAATAGTCGTGTCGCGGAATTGGCCAGCCCAGTCGTTGACCCATTCCTTCACGTTGCCGGCAAGGTCGCAGAAATCTCGTGAATCTTTTCCGGCACTGCAGACGACATGCGATTTGAAGTCGGAGTTGTCGGCATTCCAGCTATTGTTTTTGGGATCCCAGCCTTTGGATGCGGCATGGACCCATTCGGCTTCTGTGGGGAGCCGGTAGGCATTTACTTCCGGGTGAAAAACGAGTGCGTCCAGGTTTGTGCAATGGCCTTCGCTATCGAATGTCGCCTTGGTGTATGTATATGCCGAATCTCGTTTTTCGGATTTGCTTTTCGCGTTTGCGATGAGTACAGCGTCGTAGTAGGTGACGTTTGCAAGGGGGAGACTATCTTTTTTGCACTTGCCAAAATCTTTCAGTTTGTATTCCTTGGCCAGGGCCTTGTATTCGCCGCAAGTGAATTCGTGGATGGCCAGATAATAGTCGTAATCGAGCGAAACCTTCATGGCGGGGCGCTCCGAAGGCTTGAATTTGCTGTCTTTTGTCCCGAGAGTCACGGTTCCGCCGCGAACGGCAATCATGCCTTCGATTTCATCCAATGGGGCGTCGGTCGAGGAATCGGACGACACGCTGCTGCAGGCGAGTAGCACCAGAGCGAATAATGATATGGTAAAAGCTTGCTTCATGTTACTCTACGAAAGGATGAAAAACGTGAAACATTATTGGAGTGCTGAGCTCTGAAAAACATTTTTTCAGTTTAAACTATCTTTAATATATAAAAAAAATTTTGAATTTTCTTGATTAAAGCTACTTTAGGGGTGTAGCAGGTTATTGTCGAGAACCCAAATCCAGGCATCCATTGCGTCGAGCAGGCTGTCCGCTTGTGCTGTCACATCGATATCTGATTTCTTTTCGGCGATAAAACCTCCGACGGTTTCTGTTGTATCCCAATCAATGACTTTGCTTTGAATGCGGGCGTGTGAAAATTTACGGTTGTTTGCCTGTGCGAAAATGGCAAGCGAATCGTTTCGCATGACTCCGTTTGCGTTTCTGAACGAAAAGATTTTTTTGCTATCGTTGTCAAAAAGGTTTTTACCGACAAAGTTGTTTGTGGCGTTTAGTCCTAGCATCGAAAGGATTGTCGGAGCGTAATCTACGTGCGATACGGGTTTGTCGATGATTTGCCCTTCGGGAATGCCGGCGCCGGCCCAGATAAAGGTTGTCCAGGTGTAGGTGCTGTTCGCTTCGCCGAGTTCTCCTTGCTGCTGCTGAGCCTTGGCGTTTGCTATAGAATGGTCTCCCGTGACGACAATAATTGTACTGTTTGCTCTGGGCCCGTTCTGTACTGCATCGAGAATGATTCCGATGGCGCTGTCTAAATAGGCGACGGCTTGTGCGTAGCGCTCGTCCGATGTTTCAGCCGGTTCCGCGTACGATTTCGGAACGTTGAATGGTGTGTGGGTTACAAAATTTATCCATTCAAAGTAAAGTGGCTTGTCCTTGGGGGCGGCTGCATAGAGTTCCTTGAATCGGTTTGCAAGAGGAATGTCTGTTGTGACGTTCGGATTGTATTCTGCGTAATCAAACCATTTTTCAAACCACGGCATGAAATTGTCAAAGCTGGGTTCTGCCGCGGTCAGGACGGTTTTGTAGTATCCGGCTTTGCCTAGAATGTCTGGCAATGAGCGTGCACGCGTATTCATCATGCTGCTGATGAATACTTTGTTCGGGTGGCTCCAAATGCCAAGCTGTAAACCGAGCATTCCCTCGGTTGATGGATAGCCCACGCTGTATGTGTAAGGAAACATGGTGCCGGATTTGCTCAACTTGCAGAGATGGGGCATGCGATTGCAATTCGAACCTATTCTAAAATCGCCAACCCATCCACGGAAACTTTCGAGCGAAAGGAGAATGATATCTTTCTTTTGTTCGAGCGGCTTTTCCCTAAATTCTTGCATCAGGGAATCTTCGTTTGTGACGTGATGATAGAACGGGTATTGCGATTGTGTGGTGCCACCAAGCAGTTCGATTCCCTGCTCGAAACGCTCCGGCATGACTTTATGCGCTTGTATGTAGAGGTATTCGTCTAATAATGTTGAATAGGGCGGCTGGATCGTTTGCCAACGGATACGGCAAGGCTTGAAGTTCTTGTGTGCGTTACCGGAAACGACCAAGAGAATGGCGAGAATGGTGATGAATATGGTAGTTGGAATCGTTGAAAGTTGTGGAAAATAAATGCGCGGGAATCTCTTTAGCGGAGCGATGTTCAGGAACGTGAAAAATAATCCCGCAAGGATGATAATGAAAATCGTTAGCAAAAAGCTCCAGAATCCGTCCAGAAAAATGTTGGCGGTCATTGTTGGGTCTAGTCGCGAAACGGAATAGGTGCTGAGGAATGATATTGTCAGGTGTTGGCCCATCCATCGCATGATTTGATCGTTGACGGCGCAGAGGATAAAATAAAACCAGGTGAGTGCGGATATGGTGGTACAAATGATGGTGGAAAATTTGCCTTTTAGGAGTGTTCCCAAAGCAAAGAGAATACCGAACAGCGCAATTGCGGGGAGGTTGACGATTGTTGCACAAAAAAAGCCAAGTAAGGGTCTTTCTACAAAAAAGCCGCCTGATGGTGTTCGAGTGAAGTAAAGTTGAGCCAGCTGCAATAGCTTGAAAAATAATGTGGCTAGCAGGAATATGACGGGCTTGCTTTTTATGATGTTGATGAATTTCATGCGGTATGGAAGAAATAGGTTAGGATACGAAAATATAAAATTATATTTGATATGTGAAGATATCTTGGTACATTAAACGCTTAAAAACTTTTTCTCTAGGTGAATTTTTTTATCGCATCCGCCAGCGGGTACGTACGCACGTGTTCGACAAGCGGCTGATGGAAAAATCTACCGCTCCGGTGGAATTGCCGAAGTCTTCGATAATTGAGGACTGCTCGGCACATTTGGATTATCCGATTTTTGATAAAACGGTTGACGTTTTCAAACCCGTCTGTTGGCATTTGGATTTATCGACAGGAAGGGAATTCCCGAAGTCCTTTGCTCATAAAATCGATATTCGCTGTGACAAGTATGGCAGCGCCAAGCATGTGTGGGAAGTGAATCGCATGCAGTTTATACTGCATATTGCGATGCTTTATAAAAATAGCGGGAACGGAAAGTATTTGGATTTGTTTCGTTACCATTTGACAAGTTGGAAAAATGAAAACCCGTACATGGTGGGTGTCAACTGGTACAGCAATATCGAGGTGAACTTGCGCTTGATTTGCTGGTACTTTTGTTGGCAGGTGCTGGACGTAGATGGTGTGTGTGCAGACATTGCGAAAGAACCAACGTTTAAGGAATTTGTTCGAAACGTCTGGAGACCGCTTATTTACGAGCATGCGGAATATTCCTACAACCATCCGTCGCTTTGTTCTTCGGCGAATAACCATTTGATTTCGGAATATGCGGGGCTGTTTGTGGCGGCCTGCGGTTGGGATATCCCGAATCGCAAAGCACGACTGGAGTATGCCAAGGCGGGGCTTGAACGCGAAATCCTTACACAGAATACGGCTGAAGGCGTGAACCGTGAAGAGGCCGCGGAGTATATCCAGTTCATTGATGACTTTTTCTTGATTGCAGCTGTTGTGGGGCGTCGTGCGGGTGTCGAGTTTTCGGAGACGTATAACAAGCGTTTGCACTCTATGGCGGATTACATGAACGCCATGCTGGATTGCAATTGCAATTACCCGATGTACGGCGATGGCGATGATGGCTTTGTGCTGCGACCGGATTCGGGCGGACATTTCAATAATTTTAAGTCTTTGCTTTCATCGTTTGCTGTTTATTTTGAAGATGCGTCGTTCAAACGCGCTGGCGTGATGTGGGACGAAAAGAACGAGTTGCTATTCGGTTATGAAGGCCGAAAAAAATTTTTGATGTTACCGACGGTCAATACCGGATTCTTGACGGATGGAAATCGGTTTTTCCCCGAGAGTGGACATTTTATCTTTAGACGAGCAGAAGGTATTGCAGGTTCTGGTTTTTGCGAAACGTATTTGCATTTCGATGCGGCTCCATTGGGATTCTTGAGTATTGCAGCTCACGCCCATGCGGATGCGCTAAGCTTTATCTTGCATGTCGATGGATTCCCGGTCGTTGTAGATCCGGGAACGTTCACGTACCATACGCAAAAAGACTTGCGTGCTTATTTTGTCAGTACGATTGCGCACAATACGGTGTGCGTGAATGGGAAAAATCAGGCAAATCAGGCCGGGCCTACGATGTGGTTGAACCATTACAAAGCAAAAGTTGTTTCCTGTGATGAAAAGTCTGGCGAAGTCTTGGCGACCCATAATGGTTATGCTTCCGATGGTGTAACCCATATGCGAAAAATTCAGTTCAACCGCGACAAGAACGAATTCATGATTGTTGATACGTTGCGCTGTGAGAAAGTGGCGACTGTTGAAATTCCGTTCCATTTGCACCCAGAAACGACAGTGCGTCTTGACGGTCGCATGGTTGCGCTCGATGTGCCTGGTGCCCGCCGTGTTATGATTGAGCTTGATGAAAAACTTACTTATACGGTTCGTGATGACGGTTGGTATTCGGAACATTTTGGCGAGAAAGTTCCAATGCAGTATCTGTATGCCAAGACAGAATGCAAAGGCGATGCCGTGTTTGTGACGAAGTTGCGTGTGCTTTAATTTTCTAGATTGTCCTTATGCTCGAAAAGGTTTGTCATATTGGCCCTGCATTGAATGTCCAAGGCGGAATCAGCTCCGTTTTGGTGAGTTATAAGAACTTGTTCAATTTGCCGGCCGAAAATTTTGTTTCTAGTTACAATGGTTCGTTTATCAAGTCTTTACCGTTGTTTGTTTGTCTGTGCTTGAGGCTTTTGTTGAATCCTCCTGCAGCAACTTTTTTTCAGATTCATACTTCTTTTAACGGGAGTTTTTTTCGCAAGTATTTGATAAGCCTTTGCTTGAGAATGCGTGGCAAAAAGTATGTCGCCCATATTCATGGGAGCCGATTTAAAAAGATGTGCCTCACTACGCCCAAAGTGGTTCAGCATTTTATCCGGAGTTATTTCAGGCATTCGACAATGGTGATTTGCATTACGCCGGATATGCAGGAATTTCTGGAAGAATTTGTCGGAAACGGCTTGTGCCATTATGTCGTGATTCCGAATCCTTGTCCGACGATTGCTGCGGAACCCGTGGATTTGAAAAAGCATGAGTTGCCTGTCAAGATTGTTTTTTCGGGTCGCTATGGACATCGCAAGGGTGTGTATGATTTGCTTGAAGCGTTCTCTCGCGCAAATTTCAAGACGCCGGTAGAGCTCTATTTGTACGGCGATGGGGAGGTGGAACAGGTGAAGTCCGTGGTCGCTTCTTCGCCGCGTGCGAAATCGATTCATGTCTCAGATTGGTTAAAGCATGACGATTACTTGAATTTGTTGCCGCAATTCGATTTGCTTGCGCTACCTTCTTATGCCGAAACGTTTGGCATGAGCCTTGTTGAAGCGATGGGTGTCGGGCTTCCGGTGGTTTCGGCGCGTTCGGGTGGTGTGCCGTATGTGGTGCGCGATGGTGTTGACGGTTTTTTGATTGATGCGGGCGATGTTGATGCGCTTGCTCAAAAGCTAGAAAGCCTTGTCGAAAATTGTTCGCTCCGTGTGCAAATGGGACAGGATGCCTGGAAAGATGTTGTCGCGAGTTTTAGAAGTGACGTTGTTTTGGATAAACTTGAAAAAGCTTATAAGGGAATAAGCCTATGATGGCCCGACTGAAATTGTATCTTAAATCGCTTGCCTTGCGGCTTGTGTGCGGAGCCGTTTCAGTTTTTTTTCCGTTGAAGAAAAAAAAGGTGTTTTTCAAATCGTATCACGGACTGCGTTATGCGTGCAATCCTCGGTTTATTTCTGAGAAGTTGCATGAATTGGCCCCTGATTACGATATTGTCTGGAGTTTCAAGAATCCCCAAAAAATTGATGATTTTCCTAGCTATGCAAGAGCGGTAAAGGCGGGGAGCCTTTCGGAATGCGTTGAAATGTTCACTGCAAAGGTTTGCATTTTTAATGCGGGAATCGTGCTTCCGTGTAAACGCAAGGGGCAGTTTTTTTTGGACACGTGGCATGGAGACAGAGCGTTCAAGCGAGTTGATGAATCGGCTGATGGCAAAGTGTCGCTTTCAGATGCATATCGCATTATGGAT
This sequence comes from uncultured Fibrobacter sp., assembly GCA_946415675.1. Lineage (GTDB taxonomy): Bacteria > Fibrobacterota > Fibrobacteria > Fibrobacterales > Fibrobacteraceae > Fibrobacter. The sequence continues at coordinate 49,341 of CAMKTL010000003.1, read as the reverse complement.
GTTGTCTTGTCGGGTTCGGACTATGCAGATAAGGTTTATCATGACGCGATGAAGTTTAAGGGTGAAATCATGCATTGCGGAACGCCCCGCAACGACATGTTCTTCTGCGATTCTTCGGCCCGCCTTGAAAATGTGCGGAAAAAACTAAACATTGAAACGGACTGCGTTTTGACTTTTGCTCCTACATTCAGGGGTGTTTGCGATGGTGTTGAAGAATTGAATTTTCCTGTGTTGCTGGATCAGTTAGAGGCTAAAACAGGTAAAACTTGGTGCGCCCTTATTCGCCAGCATTACAAGGTGAAGGTTAGCGATAACTGGAATCGCGATAGGCGAATTATTAACGCTTCGAGCTACCCTGAAATGCAAGATATTTTGCTCGCTTCGGATATTGTCATCTCGGATTATTCTTCGCTTGTAGGTGATTATGTTTTGCTGAATCGCCCCGTGTTCCTTTATGTGCCCGACTTGGAAGAATACAAGTCTGGACGCGGGTTGTATTTCGATATCGAAAAGAGTCCGTTCTGGTACGCACGCAGTGAAGCGGAACTGTTTAAAAAAATTCTCAACGTGGATGCTGAATCGGCAAGAAAAAATTGTCGCGACATCTTGGATTTTTATGGACATGTTTGCGAGAAAGGAAATGCCTCTGAGCAAGCGTGCCAATGGATTTTGGGTAGATCATGAGCGCGTCTATTTCAATCATATTGCCTGTATATAACGCAGAAAAGTACCTGCGTGAATGCGTTGATTCCGTGCTCAAAATCGGGGAACGCCTCGATTGGGAGCTTGTTCTAGTTGATGATGGGTCGAAGGATTCGAGTTCAGCTATTTGTGACGAGCTTGCCGAAGCGAATTCTCGCGTCCGTGTGTTGCACCTAGAAAACGGCGGTGTGAGCAATGCGCGCAATGTAGGGATTGCCGCTGCGACGAAAGACTTTGTGACCTTTATCGATGCTGATGACTGGATTGACGCGGATGCTTTTGCTTGTGTTTTCCATGAGTTTGTCGATTTCGGTTGCGACTTGGGATTTACTTCATTTGTTCGTGTTGAAAACGGACGTGGTAAGGAGCAACCGATTGATTTTGGCAAATCCCGCCGACTCACGGATAGCGAAAAAATGACTCTTTTGCAAATGCGGCTTGCTCCTGGTATTCGCTTTATGGGAAGTGTGTGGAGGAATTTCTACTCGCGCAAGCTCGTGTCTGCGCTGTCTTTTGATAAGACACTCCGCTTTCAGGAGGATGTTCTTTTTAACATCGCTGCGGTTTATAATGCGGCAAAAGTAGCGATTGTCAATGAGATTTTTTACTATTACCGGGTCAACGAAGATTCCGCCAATTTTAATAAATCTACGAATTCCGTGCAGAATCGCATTGCTGCTTGGGAACGTATGGCGGAATGGTCTTGCGAGAACGGGGTAGATTTATCGTTTGCATTGATGTGCCGCCATTGCCCGATTTATGCAAGGCTGTTCGCGAATGCATCCCGAGAATACCCGAGAGGAATTAAGCGCATAAAGGCTCTATGGAAAATTCACCGTGAAATTCCTTATCAGGAAATTCGGCAGTGGAAACCGGAATACTTTGGAAACTCTTTCTTACCCTACGTCTTGTTGCGCCGTATCGGACTCGATTTGCTTGGGTTCGTCTTCCTCTTCTTTCGATTCCTTTTCTAAAGTCTGGGTGCATCCCATAAGGAGTCCGAGAATCAAGTAGGTGTATGCCGATGCGTTTCCCATGTTTCCGGTCAGAATGAAAAACATTGTGATTGAGAATATGAGTAGATAGCCACTTTGCACCATGGGGTGGAGTTTACGTCGCCTATAAAAGTAGAAGAATATCCATGCACTGAGCAACAGGTAGCTGCTGAAACCGATTAACCCATAATTGATGAGCTTGGGGAAGACTATGGATTCCATGCCCATAATTTCTTCATCGCGAACGCGGTCGCCATAAGCGTCGGTCTGGAAAATGTACTTGGTCAGGTAAGAAACCCCGTTGCCAAACAGGGGCTTGTTGGCAATTTGGATGATGGAAAAAATCAACTGTTGTTGTCGCAACTGGAGCGAACTTCCTCTTGATTCTTGTGAAAAATTGTCAATTACTTTTTGCAGGGCGATTGAAGCGCTTAGAGCTAAAATAAATACTATTGTCAACTTTATGATGATGTGCATCTTGTGGACAATCCAAAAAGAGAGGATAATTCCTGTACAGAGAATGCCTGTTCTGCTTCCGCAAAGGAACAGATTTGCAAATAATACGATGTAGAAAAAAAGTTTCCAGTATTTGTTGATGTCAAAATTTCGGAATAGAGGTACATATAAGGCGAGAATGCTGCAAAGAAGCGTGCTGTAGGCGGTGGGAAATGTTGTGGTGAGAAGAGTCCTGATTCTCCAAGAGTCGTGGGCGTTGACGTCTCCTGCAAGGTCATAGAATCCGTCGTAATAGGGAAATGTTGAACAAATGAATTTGTATGGGTAGTTTGCGCTGATGAGTGCTTCGATAATGCCCAAACATCCGAGTATCAATAGCGGAAAGAAAAGCTGTCGAAGAATTTCGGAAATGTCGGCTTTTCGGCCTATTATGTAGGCTGCGATGGCGTAACCGTATAGCTCAATAAAATGCCTTGCAAGAGCGTAGTATTCTTTGGGATTCAAACCTTCGTTCGAAAATACCGTGCAGCAGAAGGATATGAAGATAATCAGTAGTGGAATCTTGATGGGCATTTCCTTGATGGCCCGTATGAATGATGGATAGTTTTTGAGTATCTCGACAGCGAAGAATGAATAAAGTAAAATATGTTGTGGCGAGATTTTAGGCGAATCAACTATCCAGATACAAGATGGAAACAATACTGTTCCCAGAAACAGCGCGCAGAAACGTTTCTCAGTGTCGTTCATCAGGAGAACGAACCAAATTGCACAAAACAGAAGATAAACGAGTGCGCTAATCACTAGGTAAAATTCCCTACCGGTTCTTGACTTCTTGCTTTATTTCTGTGGTGCTGACACCTTCGGTCCTAGGTAGATAGACGACGTCGCAGTAGTCTTTGAGAAAATCGAATTTTCCGGTCCAGTCGCTTCCCATCACGAACAGGTCGCAACCATATTTTTGGATATCGTCCTTTTTCTGTTCCCAGTTGTCTTCGCGGATGACCTTGGTGACCATGCGGAGCGCTTCGACAATTTCTTTGCGGTTTTCAAATGGAACAATGCATTTTTTGCCTTTTAGTGCATTGAATTCATCGGAGGAAACGGCAACGTAAAGCTCGTCTGCCATGTCGGCAATTCTTTTGAGAAGGCGCAAATGACCGATGTGGAACAGGTCGTATGTACCGTAGGTGATTGCCCTTTTGTATTTTTTTGCGTTCATGATAGAAAAAATAAAAAAATAACATTGGCGAAATGTATTATATTTCTGTTTATGCAGAATAAAAGATTTCTTTTCGTTATCATCCTTGTCGCCTTAGCTTTCGTCCAGACGGCTTTGGCAGAACGTATCACTTTTGCAACGTGGAACATCCGCTATGCAAGCGAAGAAGATTCTCTCGCAGGGAACGCTTGGTCTGTCCGCGCTGAAAAAATTGCGGAAATGGTCCACTACTTTGACTTCGACATTCTGGTAGTCCAGGAGCCGGATTCCCAGCAGGTCCTGGATCTTGCTGCGCTTTTGCCCGAATACACGTATATCCAGACGGATCCGGGCAAGATTCATCCGATATATTTCAAAAAGGACAAATTCAAGGCGGTTAAGTCGGGCCAGTTCTGGTATTCCGAAAGCGGAGTTCCTGGGGAAAAAGGCTGGGATGCAAAACATGTCCGCTTTTGCTCGTGGGTGAATTTGAGGAGAAATAAAAAGAGGTTTTTTGTGTTCAATTCGCACTGGGACAATGCAGGCAAGGAAGCCCGCAATCAGTCGGCAAATGTAGCCTTGGAACAAGTGAAAAAGATTGCTGGTCGTAATCGTGTTATCTTTGCAGGAGACATGAATACGCAGGCGGATAGCAAGGCTGTTACTACCCTCAATTCAACGAATCTCCTCAAAGATGCCAAGGATCTTGCGAAGGTGAAACGCATTCCTGCTGGGTCTTTTACAAACTTTGATGTGAACGCTATATCCGACCGACAGATTGACCATATTTCGGTGACTCCGTCTATTCCGGTGTATAAGTATGGAGTTTTAGACAACCGTTATCACGATGGTAAAACTTGGCGCTACCCGTCGGATCACTTCCCGGTTGTTATCGAATTTGAACTAAAATAAGGCTTTGACTTTGTCTAGAACACTTTGTTCTAGGCTTGAAAAGTCGATGTTCTTGTAGATGTTCTTGGATTTTGCCAAATGAAAATTTGAAAGGAATTCGCGAAGTCTGTATTTGAACAGGCGAAATCCTTTGTGGCGAAATCCGAGTTTGCGTCCCTTCCATTCCGTCTGGTTATATACGAATAGCCATGCTGATTTGAGCGGGTTGACGCATTCCCTGTGCCAAGGTTTTCTGAATCCGGTATAATGGATGAGGCCGGGGTCTTTCAAGGCTGTTTGTAAGTCGTCAAAGTGGCTTTTGCTTATGAACTGGTTTTCGAACGGTTCCAAAAAGTGCTCTTGCAGGTTGTAACGAATGGGGAATTGCTGCATGTTGCCGTGAAGAACAACATTGAGTGCGTCTTGGTCGTGGAAAAGGCAGACGTTCTGGTTTTCGGAAATGAAACGAATGGCCTTGTTCTGTATATCGTTTTGTCGCCACCAGTCGAGGTTGATGAGCATGACTCCGGCGTTGAGATACTCGTCATTGCTTCCGAGTGAAAGCCTGTTCAAGTTGCGGATGTCGTTGCATCGCATGTCCGGAGCGGCCGCAGCTGCATTTCCGTCAAGCGGTATATTCCATAGTTCTTCGATAGAATCAACGCAGATGATGTCGCCATCGATGTATAGAATTTTGGAAATGCTTTGCGGGAGAATCGTCGGGAGCATCAGGCGGAAGTAGGTCGCAATCGAAACATGCTCGCCAGGGCGAACCGGGCAGTCTTTCAAGAAGGATTCATCGATGGTATAATAGGAAATGCTAGAACGTTCACTTCCTTTGTTGCGAATGAGGGCGTCTTGCGATTCCTTGCTTAGTCCTGCCGTTACAATGTGATAATGGATGTCCAACGATTTGTTGGCATGCCCGATGGATGTCATCAGGACCGCTGTCGGCATAACGTAATTGTCGTCTGTGCAAAGGACTATATCTACCATCGTGAATCTCTTTATGGAACAATCCAGTAGCGTTCTTGCTTGTCGCCACAAATTTTTGACAAGTTAAATACGAAGTCGTCCTTTAGACGCATCCTGCGGAATTTGAGACGCTTGATAAAACTGTCATCTATTTTTCGGGGGGCTTCGGTATAAACATAATAGTTCAGGTTTTCGAGCGTATATTGCTTTTGCGTAACCCATACCGTCCAAAGCCGTTCTGCCATGAATCCGTAAATTCTTTTTTGGTATGTGTCATAGTTGCTGATGTCGATAAGCTTCTCCGCCTTAAACAGAATTCTGAAGAGCCATTTGCAATATTTATCGAATTCGTCCCATGGCATGATGAACATGTTGCAGTCGTAAAAGTAGTTACTGCCAAGAAAAACATCATTGAATGCGTTTAAAAATTCAGGGTAATCGTCGCGAACGATGTCATGGATGATACGCAAATCAGAACTGTTGTGGCAATGCTCGTAGCTGCCTGCAACAGATGCTTTTAGAAACGCCTTGGGGGTCGTGATAACTTTGTTTGCGTAAAGCCAGGATTCAACTTTTTGAGTGTCGAACTTGTAGCCAGAAATATTCTTTACGTCTTTGGGGATGCCGCTTCCAGTGACGCGTTTTTCGTTAAACGCAAAAAAACGGCGGTAGTGATTTAGTCCGATGTATTGCAGGTCGGGATAAAGTTTCTTGATGTTTTTCCATGCCCAGTAAATAGCGGTCAGTTCGCAAAAGCTGCGGTTTTTGCTACTGATGTTATCGCAAGGTTTTCCGTTCAGCTGGTCATCGCGCTGGAATCCGAGACTCGTGTCAGAGAGTGCCGCGCCGACATGTATCGGCAAGAATATATCGTCCTGAGGCAATTCGCAGGGCTTGTGGCAACAGACTAGAATCTTTATTTTGGAATCGTCAAGCATGGGAATAACTTAGAATTTTTCGATGTTCAGGACTTGTTCGATGACAGGGGCCATGTCGTAATACTTGTATTGAGCGAGGCGTCCGCCAAAGATGACGTTTGTCTCTTGTGCGGCGAGCTTGCGGTATTCTTCGGCAAGCTTGTTGTTGCGTTCGTCGTTCACGGGATAGTAAGGTTCCATGCCTTCTTTGTACTCGGTGGAGTATTCTTCCGATACGACGGTCTTTGGAACGCTATAGACGTCGGCGCCGAACATTTCGAAATGTTTGTGTTCGATGATGCGCGTGTAAGGCTGGTCGTGCGATGTGTAGTTGACGACGGCGTTACCTTGGAAGTTCGGCGTGTCTTCGATACGCGTCTTGAAGCTGACGGTGCGCCAGTCGAGTTTGCCGAGCTTATAACCGAAAAATTCGTCGATTGCGCCCGTATAGGCTAGCTTGTTTGCAATCTCTTGCCAGTTGTCTTTGTATTCCGCAAAGAAATCGACGCCAGTGCGTGTTTCGATACCTTCCAGCAGTCCGTCGATGAGCTTGTTGTAGCCGCCGATGGGGATGCCTTGGTACTTGTCGTTGAAGTAGTTGTTGTCGAATACGAGACGTACCGGGAGGCGCTTGATGATGAACGCGGGAAGATCGCGGCAATCTCGGCCCCACTGCTTTTCGGTGTATTCCTTGATGAGCCTTTCGAAGATGTCCTTACCGACGAGCGTGAGCGCCTGTTCTTCGAGGTTTGCAGGTTCGCGACCGTTTAGCGCGGCAACTGCTTCGGCTTTTTGCTCTTCGATTTTCGCATGAGCCTCTGCCGGAGTCGTCACGCCCCACATCTGGTAAAACGTGTTCATGTTGAACGGCAGATTGTAAAGTTTACCCTTGTAATTTGCGACAGGGCTATTCGTGTAGCGGTTGAATTCGACGATGGAATTCACGAAATCCCATACCTGCTTATTGCTCGTATGGAAAATATGCGCACCGTATTTGTGGACGTTGATTCCCTCGATGTTCTCGCAATAAACGTTTCCGCCCAGGTGAGCACGCTTGTCGATGACCAGGCACTTTTTGCCGGCGCGAGTGGCGCGGTACGCAAATACTGCTCCGAAAAGGCCTGAGCCTACGATGAGGTAGTCGAATTTTGTCATATTGCTTTGGCGGGCTATTTTTTTCCCGAGTTCTTATGGATAAGTTTTCTGAGGAACGTCCTTGGGGCGAGAGTCAAACCTTTGAAAAAATAATAGAGCTTTGTTTTTGTGTCAACGTAGTCCCATGCGTTGATGAATGACGTGCAGATTTGCCTGCTGAGAATGCGCCGGTCTATTTTTGGAAAATTGCGCTTGAGTTCCATCAGGTGCGCTGGATATTCCTTTATTCTCTGGATTTTTTTTGATTGATCCCATGTGACACCGTTAGGATGTATGCGATAGACGGACATTTTCTTGTTGATACAACGGACTTTGCCTGTGTGGGCGCATTTCTCGACAAGGAACAAGTCTCCGTTCAGAATGTTGAAAATGTTTTTGATGGGGTAATTTATGACTTCACGCCTGTAAACTAAGGATGCTGTGGGGATAGTCCACTTTTCGAAAATTTCTGTAGCGCTGTATTCGCGGTCTTCCATTTGGGGATACACGGAATCGACAGAATCAACTCCGGATTCAGTCTTTATTTCGGCGTCATGAAAAGTCGTAGAATAGTCAGGATGACTTTCCAAGAAATCGATTTGCGTTTGCAACTTGTGCGGGTCTATCCAATAATCGTCCCCTTCGCAATTGGCGATGTACTTGCCTTTCAGCGGGGCGTTTGCGGCTCGTGTGAGGGAACCGTCCTGTTTTTTGTACTGATTCTCAGTTTCATAAACTGGCTTTACAATGAGGGGGAATTTCTTTTCATATTCCCGGAGAATATCTGCGGTTTTGTCTGTAGATGCATCGTCGTGAACAATGATTTCGAACGGAAAATCAGTTTCTTGTATCAGGAACCCGTCCATGGTTTGGGCGATAAACTTTTCGTGATTGTATGCCAAGCACTTTATAGATACCAAGGGATGCTCGGTATCAAGACTTTTCCATTTAGCAGTGATTTCTTCTTGGGTCTTGTTTATCATGATTACAGCTCCAACCCGAATTTTTCCTTGTACAGTTGCTTATAGGGAATCTCTGGATAGAATTCCAAGGAATGCCAGTTGCCGCGCTTTTCTACGGGAGGAAATTCCATATAGTTCCCGTAGTAGATGGTCATCAGTTCGTGATAGCCTGCAGGTACGCGGATGGATATGGATTCGAAGGGAATATCCTTGTAGGAGTCGAAAATGCTTTTAGGGAATATGTTCTTGGAGGGCGCAAATATCGTGGTGACAATGGTTGACCAGTAGCCGGTTTCCGTGCCGTTGTCAGCCGTAGCTTCCTTGTTGATTTCGTTCCAGACGTCAATCGGCTTCATGTTTGGATCAAAGTAATCTTTGATTTTTTGCAAGTCGTTCTCGCTCTTTTCAGGAAAATCTTTGCGCATGTAAGCGGAATTCTTGAGAATCAATTTTTCGATTTTTTGCATGCGAGGTGCAATATCTTTCATGGTGGCATTGTCCAGCGGGAAGATGTCGATGTAGATGCCTTGGTTGAATTTTGCATGCGTGAATGGCTTTACCACCACGGAAGTGTTGGAATTGCGTAAGCGCATGAACGAGTACCCGTATTCAGGATCCGTGACTGTCGATTGCAGAAAATAGGGACTCTTGAATTCGCTTGCCAACTGGTGCAGTTTTTCGTAGTCTTCACGAGGAACGCAAATGTCGAGATCGTCGTCCCAGGGGATGAACCCTTTGTGACGCACGCCGCCCAGCGTTGTTCCGCCATCGGTGAAGTAACGCAGGTTATATTTGTTCAAAACACGAGTCACTTCCCTGTACAGGTCCATTTCGATGGCCCATACTTTTTTCATCTCGGTGGAGACGAGATAATCGTTCCTGATTTCTTCGTCCCAAAATTTTTCAGGGAGCCAACCTTCTTGTTTGATTCTTTCGATTTCGGTCATTTGAAGTTCCGGTTGTAAAAGCTTTTAAAAAGTCGTTAGAATTTGTCTGCGACAAAGAGCCCGCCCGCCATCGGTTCGCTTGGGGTTCCGTCGTCGTGCATAGCCGTTGTGATGTAGAGCTTGTCGCTGGCGATGCACACGGAAGTGACATTTAGGGCCGGCATCGAAAGTTCTCCGACTTTTTTACCATCCTGGTTGTACTTTTCGACACGGGAACCGCCCCAAATTGCGATGTAGAGATTTCCCTGTTCGTCGATATCCATGCCGTCGGGGAGTCCCGCACCTTCTATGGATACGATGTATTTGTCGAAAGTCGCATTTCCGTTTTCGTCGTAGATGTATCGGCCTACTTTGCGAGTCGGGGTGTCGATGAAGAACATGTAGTCCTTGTAAAATCCGATGCCGTTGGAAATGCTTGTGTCGCTTACCAGAACCTTGGCGGTGTGCCCGTCATGGCTGTAGAGCGCGTTCTGCTTTTCCTTGAAGCACTTGTAGCCGGTCGTGCCTAGAAGAAGTCTGCCTTTCGGATCCTTCTTTCCGTCGTTATAGCGAATTTGCGGGTCGCTAATCAAATGGTAAAGGTACGTTTCTTCGCCTGTGGAAATGTTTAGGCGGAATACGCCCTCGTAGGCGGCGTAGATAATATGTTCGCTGTCCTCGAAAACGGCAAAGCCAACTTGTCCACGGGTCTTGAATGTTTTTACGGTCTGCTCGTCCGGATTGATGAGGAATATGCGTTCCTGCTCAATCGAAACGCATAGAATCAAATTCAGGTCTTTGTTGAAGGCTGGCCCTTCTAGCAAAGAGGACTGTGCGTAAAAAACAAGCTTTGGAATGTTGACGGCTGCCATGATTAATCTTCGAACATGTCGATGCGCACTTTGTGCTTGCCACCCATGAAGTCCGTTGCAAGGTAGATGTCAGTAATTTGCTTGCAGAGGTCGAAATTGATAATGCGTGCGCCCATGCAGAGGACGTTTGCATCGTTGTGGAGCCTGGTGAATTCAGCAGATTTTGTATCCCCGCAAACGGCGGCGCGGATGCCTTTCTGCTTGTTCGCCATCATGCTCATGCCGATACCCGTACCGCAAATGAGGATGCCTGTATCTACGCGTCCGCTAGAGACTTCATCGCAAACCTTCTTTGCGTAAATGGGGTAATCGACGGAGGCTGTGGTATCGGTACCGACATTGACAACTTCATAGCCTTTGGATTCCAGATATTGGATAAGGGACTGCTTGTATTCCACTCCAGCGTGGTCTGCGCCAATTGCAATTTTCTTGATCATATTAATCCTTTGGTTAGGAATTGAACAGTTCTTCGTCGCTAAATTTCATGAGGGCCTTGCAAAGGGGAATGTCTTCTTTGCGGGTAATCTTGATGTTGTTTGTAAATCCCTTGGAAAAGTAAATACGTTCGCCGTAATGAGTGCAGACAAGGTCTGCGTAAATGAAATCGTGCTTGTCTTCGGCTTCGGCTTTTTCATAGACCGTGCGGATAAGCTTGTAATTGTAGGCCTGCGGGGTCTGCACACGCATAATGGAACTGCGGTCGAGCTCCTTGAGACCGCTTTTGCCGCCATCTTCGGTAAAAAGCACCGTTTCGTAGCAGGGAATGGCGAGCGATGCGTTTCCCTTTTCGTGGGAGACTCGTAACATTTCATTAATAGCCTGCTGGGGCAGAATGGGGCGGGCTGCATCGTGAATGATTACCTGATCGCTATCTTCCAGCTTGTCCTTCAAAAAGAAGATGGCGTTGCGGGCGGAGTCGTGACCGGTGGTGCCGCCTTCGATAATCCATTTGACTTTGGGAATTTTGAATTCGTCTAGGATTTCCTTGAGATGTTCAATCCAGTCTTTTATGCAAACGATGAGAATCTCGTCAACATTTTCGTTTTGTTGAAATTTTTCCAACGTGTGAACAATGACAGGCTTGTCCTTCAGCGACAGAAACTGCTTGGGCATGGCTCCCCCCATTCGGGTTCCGGAACCACCTGCCAAAATAATTGCTACATGCTTCATTGAAAATCCTATCGTTATGTTATGGGGTTAGGCGACGTCGATGTCCAAAAGTTCCTTCATGAACATTTCCATGTACTTCTTGTCCCAGATGGTGACGCGCAGGAATCCGGCAGAATCACCTTTGCCGCAAAAGATGAGGATTCCGCGATTCTTGAGTTCGTCGGTGATGTATTCTGCGGTCTTGTACTTTGGCGTAATGCAGATAAAGCAGCCTTCCGTCGGAATGAACGAATAACCTGTTTTGACGAGGGCGTCCAGCAGGCACTTCTTGCCGACCTCGAATTTTTCAGTAAGTTCGGCGACGACGCGGTCGTAGTTTGCGACCATCTCTTCGGCGACGGCGAGTGCGACGGCATTCACGGTGTAATGCGGCTTGTAATTGCGGATGTACTGGGCATTCTCTGCGCTCGAAATGACGACACCGATGCGGAGCCCCGGCATCGAAAGCATCTTGGAGAACGTGCGGAGAATGACAAGGTTGTCGTATTCATTGAGAAGCGGGAGGGCCGTTTCTTTGTGGAAAAGATAGTAAGCTTCGTCAACGATGACAAGCGCGTTATTTGCCTTTGCCTTGTCGAGAACCTTGCGGATTTCGTCCATGGTGTAGGCGTTGCCGATAGGCATGTTCGGATTCACGAGGGAGACAAGGCTTGTGTTCTCGTTGATTTCAGCGAGAAGCTTTTCGATATCGAACGTATAGTCTTTTTCGTAGTGGACGAACTTCGTGTTCATTCCCTGCATGTCCGCATAGACTTTGTACATGCCGAATGTCGGCGTGACGCAAACGAGGTCCTTGCCGGGTTCGCCGAATACCTTGATGACGTAGCCCATGGCGACGACGCTTCCGTCGGTGAGCGCGATGTTTTCTTCCTTGAGACCGATAACCTTGGCGTATTCTGCAGTGAGTTTGGATTCTTCAGGATAAATGGAAAGATATTCCGGCGTGACTTTTGCCATAGCCTTGTCAAAGAGCCATTGCGGGATTCCATCCGGATTTTCGTTCTGGTCTAGTCTTACGTATTTACCGCGGCCTTCGGGTTGGTTTGTGCGGAAGAAACTCTTGATAATGGGATTTACGTAATACATGGCGCTCTTGTCGTATTTTGTTAAATGTGGTACATCTAGTTATTATCCCAAATATAATTTTTTACGGTATGTGCAAAAAAGAGCCTTTGAAAATTAGGCTCGTTTGGTGGGTTTGATGCTTCTGCAAAAAACGCTATAGCAGGGAAACTATTTTTTGGGGGTCGATTCCGAGGTTTTCAAGAATTTTCAGAGCGCTCAGAATGCTTTTTTTATCAAGATTTGCGATGATAATCTTGTCGAATTCTGTGTTTGGAATTTCGTCAAAGTATTTTACGTTTAAACCATGGGCTTGGTAAAATTTTGCATCCTTGTCGAACCATCCTGTGATAGGCGCTATTTTCTTGGCTAAATAGATGGAATAGATATTTTGGCCTACGATTCCGCTGTTGAAAATGGCCACGCGAGTTGTGGGAGCCATGTTGAAAAAACGGTTCTGCGAAGGGTCTTTGGATTCTCCATAGCGAATAATCCTTAGACTGTCGATGTAGCGTTCGATTTGTCCCGTCAATTTGTATTCGGCGGGAGCGTCCTTCAAGGAATTTAGTAGATAATCATTCAACCAACTGATTTTCTCTTTTTCTTTTTCTAGGGAGTCCATGCTTTTCAGCATAGAGAACGCTTTTTGATAATAATGGTAGTTGGCACTTTCGCTAATGTAGAGCGAGTTGGACTTGAGCAGAACAGGGAAAACGACGCATGAATCTTCGCCTACGGAAATGCGAGGATCTACTGCCATTTGGCAATCGTAAAGTAATTCTTTTTTGAATAGTTTATTCCAAACATAAGAACAAATTCCAAAGTAGAAGTATTCGCCTGCGCAAATCATTCTAGGATAAATTTCGGTAATCATTCTATGCTTGTCGTAAAAGCCTGAAGGAATTACGTTGGCGTGCTCGTCGGAAATATCCCCAATGTCTTTAGAAAATCCGGCGGCGACTATATCTACATTGTATTTCTGTTGACAATCTACAAGTTCTTGGATAAAGTCTTCTTCAATCCAGTCATCGCCATCTACGTAAGAGATGAATTGTCCTGTCGATTTTTCCAGGCCGCTTTTACGTGCGTTGACGAGTCCGCCATTTTCTTTATGGATGACGACGATGCGGTTGTCTTTGCGGGCATATTCATCACAGATAACTCCGCAGTTGTCCGGGGAACCGTCATCGACAAGAATGATTTCGATATCTTTGTATGTTTGTGCTAAAATACTGGAAACGCATTTACGCAATTCCGTTTCGACGTTGTAGATGGGGACGATGATGCTTACGGTCGCCATGATGTTAAATCAGTTCTCCACCGTTGACTTTGAATTCGGTCGCGGTTACCATGGATGATACATCGCTGAGCAGGTATATCATGGCAGGAACAATGTCCGTGGGCTCTGTCATTCTGCCCATGGGAATTGCCTTTGCCGCTTCTTCGCGGAGTTCCTTTTCGGTCATGCCTTGGGACTTGCGCAATGCGAGTTCGCCATCTGTAGGCGTCCAGCCCATGACGAGGTAGTTGCAGCGGATTTTGTCTTCGGCATAGTGTCTGCCGATGTGGTTGGAAAGTGTGTAGAGGGCACCCTTGGCGCAGGCATAGGCGGTACGGTCTTTGTTGCCTCGGGTATGGTGCGTGGAGCCCACCAAGACGATGGATCCGCCGCCAGTTTTCTGCATCAGCTTTACAGCTTCCTGACAACAGAAGAATGCAGCCTTGATGTCAATGTCAAAGACGTCATCAAAAAGACTTTCGGAACATTCTGTGAGGGATGCTGCAGGAGTGATGCCTGCATAGTTCACGAATCCGTCCAGTTTTTTGTACTTGTCTGCAACGAATGCGAATAGTTCGCGGATGGAACTAACGCTGTGCAAGTCTGTCTTCTTGAATTCGATGGTGCCGGGGGCGCCTTTGGCTGCACTTACAATGCTTGCGGCGCTTGATTCATCGCGGCCAGAAATGACAACTCTTGCCCCATCTGCAGCACATTGTAGTGCAAGTTGCTTGCCGACGCCTTTTGTACCGCCCGAAATGACAATGATTTTTTTGCTCAGTGAAATTTCCATGGTTCCTCCTACAAGACGTTCAGCAAAGACGGTAGAACCAAACTGGCTCCGTTTTCGTCTGTTACGGACAAGTTGGTCTCAAAATCTTTGAGGATGGTCACAAGTTCCGCTTTGCTTTCGCAGTGTACGAAAATGCGTAGAAATACCTGACGTTCTGTTCCTAGCATACTTGATGTAATTTCGTCGCCGACATTAAAACGGTCAATGACAAAATCCACAGAGGGGTGGTTCTTTACAAAATCCAAGCCCTTGATGTTGGCAATCTTTCCTTCCTTCAGCAGAAACCATACGACGGCGGCGCTTCTGCCGTGCATGTTCGCGTCGTTCTTTTCGCCAAAGTTTCCGCCAGTGGTTTCCGCGTAGTCCATGGAACCGGAGAGGGCGAAGTTCACCAGCATTTTGCGCTGGTCAAAACCGTTCATGTACTTGAGAATCAAGTGGAAACCGCCACCTTGAAGGCGGAAACCGGGATCATAGACATAGAAGTGACCGTCTTCGCAGAATGCGGAAACGTAAAGCACACCGTTTTTCAAACCCAGTTCGTTGAACATCTTCACGTATTTTGGATGTTCGTACTTTACAAATTCATCGTAGTATTTGGAAACGAATACATCGCCTACGCAAATGGGGGTTGCGCTAGTATTTGTACGCAATGTATAGCGGTCCGACAAACTTGACAAATACACATGTCCGTCAACGATGGTATAGTATATGCTTAAATCATCGCATTCCATGTAACGTTCGATTAGGACGGTCTGAGTGCGGGATTCTTTCTTGGCGCGTTCGATGCTACTATCTAGTTCTTCACGATGGCGGCAAAGCGTGATGCCCTTGCCGGAATTGCTGTCGGCCGGCTTGACGATGACGGGAAACTTGATTTCGTCTTTATTGTCAATGGAATATTCGGGAATGCCCTCGATACCAAATTTTTTGCAAGTGTTCTTGAAATGGCGCTTGTTCGTAAAAGTCTTGACTGTTTCTTCGTTGGCGTAGCACGGGACGCCGAGGCGGGCGCAAAGTTTCTGGTACGGTGCAATCAAGGGGTCTGCGACTCCGACAAGGACTCCATCTACATCCTCGCGGATTGCCATTTCGTAAAGGGCATCAACGTCCATGGCATCAATGTTGTAGCTGATGTCGGAAACTTTCTTGGCAGGTGCCTGCGGGTCGTAATCGGTCACGATGGTCGTGACTCCCATTTCTTGGGCCACCCTGACAATATTGGCTGTTTCGGGATTGGCTCCCAGAATAAGAAGTTTTTTTCCTTTTGTGTTCATATCTATTTTAAAGAGTTATTTGTTGAATTTTATTTGGCCTTTTAACCACGTGAAATGTCTGTTTATGATGATGGCGAGTACGGTTGAAATAGTTATGCTTGCAAGGAATACCAAAAAAATTCTGCAACTAACATTTGGTATGTTTAAGATTTTTTTTACGATAAAGTCGAATGTTTTCCACAATGGAATATGAAGCAGGAATATCATAAGTGAATTTTTGCCAAAAAATTCAAGTATATGATTTTTTGAAATTGCTACACTAGCTAAAAAAGCTGCACTTATTCCGACAAGGGCGTTTAAAATAAAAAACAAACTATTTCCATATCGACTCGTATTCATGTCAACATTTCTGTTAGTAAAGCCAACTAGATAAGCTAACAAAATGAATAACGCTATAGATCCAATTGCAAAAAAGACTCGCATTGGTTTAGAGCTTTGCAATACTAGATTCTGCAGACTTTGATTTGTATTGCAGATATGTCCTAAAGCGTAAAAGGAAAATGCGACAAAAGAGGTTGCGATAAGTTGGTTTGGCTGGTCGCTGATTCTCTTGGCGTATATTAGACCGAATATCATTGCTATTGATGCACTTGTTAATACAATGACATTACGTCGTCTGAAATTAGAAAAGAATTTTTCCGATAGCATGTAGTAAAGACATGATACGTATAATAAAGTTCCTAAAAACCAAAAACCGCTAAAGGCAATTGTGTCGTGGTGCTTCTCAAATCCCAATAAGAAAAGAAATCCATAGGAAATGATGTTTAGCGCTTGAAAGAAAATCATCGGGAATAGCAATGTTTTTAGTTTTCCCGAAAGATAAGTTTCATAGGATTTGTCTTTGAACAAAAAACCAGACAGGAAAAAGAAAAAGGGCATATGGAACGAATAAATCATCATAAATAGTTTGTTTTGATTTTCGTATGCAAGGCAGTGCCCTAACACAACAAGGATAATTCCTATACCCTTGGCAACGTCAATAAAATTAAGCCGTTTGATAGATTGTTCCATTTGCTAATGATTATCTCTTGTTGATGATAATGTCTATCACTCGTTCAGCATCAATGTCGCTTAACCCAGCAAACATCGGCAGACATAGCACTTGGTCGGCGAGCTTGTGGGCGATTGGCAGATTCTCTGGCCTTGCGGATTCTAGCCCCTTGTAGGCACTGAATGTGCTGATAAGCGGATAGAAATAGCGGCGACCGTAGATGTTGTGTTCTTTCAACTTTTCGTAAAGGGCATCACGGCTGATGCCGTATTCTTTACTGACGAAAATCGGGAAGTAGGCGTAGTTGTGGCGGACTCCTTCGATATCGTTCTGGTAGCGGATGCCAGGGACATCTTTCAGTGCGGCGCGGTACTTTTCGGCAACAGCTTTGCGCTTTGCGATGGCATCATCCACCTGCTTCAAATTCAAAAGACCGTAAGCGGCGCGGATTTCGTCCATCTTGCTGTTGATGCCCGGTGCGACGACTGTTGTTTCGCCGGCAAATCCGAAATTCTTGAGGTAGTCAATGCGCTTCTTGGTGGCCCGGTCGTGGCAAATCAGAGCGCCTCCTTCAACCGTGTTATAGACTTTGGTCGCATGGAAACTGAGCGTGCTCATATCGCCATACTTGAGAACGGATTCGCCATCTTTTTTCACGCCAAAGGCATGGGCCGCATCGTAGATGATTTTGAAACCGTAAATATCAGCGATTTCTTGAATGCGCTTCATGTTGCAGGGCGTGCCATAGACATGGACAGGCATGATGGCCGTAGTGTGCGGAGTGATGGCCGCTTCGATTTTTTCGGGATCGATATTTCCTGTAGATTCTTCGACATCGACAAATACTGGCTTGAGACCGTTCCACCAAATCGAATGTGTGGTTGCTACAAAGCTATAGGGTGTAGTGATGACTTCTCCAGTGATTTTCAATGCTTGCAGCGCCGTAATGAGCGGGAGTGTTCCGTTGGTGAAAAGGCTGATGTATTCGACACCCAGGTATTCTGCGAGAGCCTTTTCTAGTTCCTGGTGATAGAAACCGTTGTTCGTCAACCATTTCCTATCCCAAATGTCCTGGAGCATGGGGATAAAGTCTTCCAGTTTCGGAAGAAGCGGTGAAGTCACGGTAATCTTTTTGTTTTCGCTCATGGTAATTTACGATTTTTTCTTGTTTAAAAGTTCCAACAGTTCCTTGACTGTTTCTCTGTTAAATATACAATTGCTTGCTATGTAATAGATTGCGCCCACTGCAAAACCAAGGCCAAGTTGAAGGGCGTAATCTTGTTCGGGGAGTATTTGGATAACGCCCAAGCAAATAGCTCCCATTGCCAAAGAATTCAAGAGCGTGGGAATGTACATCTTTAATTGAGGCAACAACCCGGCATTCAACAGTTTGCCTGAATAGTAAGTGTTTACGACTAATCCAAAGATGGCGTTAAACCATTGTCCAAAACACATGGCGATAATGCCGAAGGGTAGAGTAATGCAAAGGACTGTTATTCCCTCGATTTTTTTGATGATTTCCAATTTCAGGAACAAGTCCGAGCGGCCCATGACTTGCAGAATGTTCAGGTTGATGGCGTGTACGGGGTACCACATCTGTGCAATGCAGATGATTTGCAAAATCAAGATGGCGTCAACCCATTTATCCGAAAGGACCAAGAGTATAAGGGGCTTGGTCAGCGCCGCAAGGCCAATCATTAGCGGGAATATGACCAACGTGGCCATGTTTAGGAACTTTAAATATCCTTTCCGCAATTTCGCATGGTCGTCTTGAATCCTGCTGAGGACAGGGTAGGTGACTCTCTGGAAAATGCCTGTGACGTTACTCGAAGGAAAGTTCGCAAAATGCGATGCCCTGCTGTAGTTGCCGAGGGTCGCTGCGGAAAAGGCCTTGCCGATAATCAAGTCGTAGATGTTGTCGTACAAAGTGTTCAATAGGCCTGAAGCTAGAAGCTTGGAGCCGAAGCCGAACATGTTCTTGAAAGAGCTCTTGTTGAAAAAAGTCTTGGGGCGCCAATGAACGAGAACCCAAAAGAGAATGACTCTACAAGATGTCGTTGCCATTTGCTGCACTACCAGCGACCAAACACCAAGTCCGTTATACGCACAAATGAGCCCCGCTGTGCCTCCTACAATGGCTCCTATAAAGGTCACCTTTGCAAGCGTTTTGAAATTCAAGTCAATCGTCAGGTTCAAATGCTGGATGGAACCGAACGCTTGAATAATAAGGTTGATTGCAAGAATTCTAAGGATGTCGGTGAGTTCCGGCATTCCGTAGAATTGGGCTATCAAAGGTGCAGAAAGGAAAATGATGCCATAGCAGGCCATGGCCATGAAAATGTTGAAAAAGAAAACTGTAGCCTTGTCTGCCTCAGTGCGGTCAAGCTTTCGAATCAGGGCGTTGCCGAAACCGCTGTCAATAAAAGTCTGGCTCACCGCAATAAAAACAGTGAGCATGGCAATCATGCCATAGTCATTCGGCGTCAAAAGCCTTGCCAGGAGAATGCCGAATAGAAACTGTACTCCTTGCGTCGAGAATCTTTCGACGGCGCTCCAAAGCATTCCTTTGGCCGTTTTCTTTTTTAAGTCGGAAGACATGGAGTAAAGCTAGTACTTCCCGTATTTATAACCGTAGCCATCGCTGTGGCTGTGCACATATTTGTTGATGACAACGCTTGCATGGGCGGTTGTATTGCCCTTCAAAAGCTGGTTCATTCCGTCCTTGATAGCATCGATGCTGTGCTTGTTGTATTCGATGACCATGACAATCTGGGATGCGACACGGCAAGCGAGTGCAGCGTCTGTCACGAGCATGATAGGCGGCGTATCGACGATGATTAGGTCGTATGATTTTTCAAGCTCGCTAATCATAGCTGCGTAGTGCTTGGAACCGAGCAGTTCGGAGGGGTTCGGCGGCACCATTCCGCATTGCATAATGAACAAGTTCTCGACTTCGGTAGATTTGATTACGTCTTCTACGGATGCTTCGTTCAAGAGTATCTGCGAAAGGCCCTTACCGCGCTTGATGCCGAATTCCTTGTGCAGGCGGCCCTTGCGGAGGTCGGCGTCAATTAGCAAAACTTTCTTGCCGAGTCCTGCATAAAGGGCAGCGAGGTTTACGGAGATAAAGCTCTTGCCTACGCCAGGGATAAGACCGCTGATGCCGATTGTCGGGTTGGAGCCTTCTTCCATGCTGAATTCCAGCGAACTGCGCAAGGCGCGGAGCGATTCGACGGCGACATCGTCGGGCTCGACCACTGCAAGGGGGCGGGTGCCTTTGGTGCCGTTGGGATTGCCCTTCGGGACTTTGGCATAGACGCTGAATCCCGTTTCGCGTTCGATGAAACTGGCGTCGCGAACACCGTTGCTGAACTTGCTGCGGAGCGTTATGATTGTTGTTCCGAGAAGCAAACCCATGAAAAGCGCTGCAAAGACAATGAGCATCTTTTTCGGCTTAATTGGCTGGGTCGTTTCTTCGGCAAAATCGATGATGCGGACGGAACCCACTTCGCCGGCGGATACGAGCTTGAGCTGCTGGATGTTGTTGAGCATCGTCGTGTACATGTGCTTGCTCATATCCACTTCGTTTGTCAGCTTCAATACTTCTTGCTGCGTATTCGGGAGCTTCTTTGTGGCTGCCGTATTGTTGGCGAGTTCACGTTTCAGGTTGTTTTCCTGTTCTTCGAGAGTTTTGATTGTCGGGTGTTCCGGCTGGAACAAACGGATTGCGCTTTGTTTCTTTTGTTGCAAATCAAGCAACTTTTGCTGCAAGATGTTGCGCTTTTCCAAGATGATTTGTGTTTCTGCTCCGATATCGACAGAACCCACCTTGTTACGGTAGGTGTTGAACTTGAGGAGAGAACTGTCCATCTGCGCTTTGACGTCGGGTAGCTGCTTTTCTAGGAATTCCAAAGTCTTTTGCGCTTCGGCGTTACGTTGCTCCACGTTCTGGCGTAAATACGTCGTGGCAATTTCGTTGAGAATCAGCGTTGCGCGATCCGGGTAGATGTCCTTGTAGCTGAATTCCAGAATGCCGGTCTTTTTCCCTTTTTCCTTGATGTCGAAAGCCTTCTTGAATGCGGCGATAGCGTCAAGACGTTCCAGTTTGAGAAGCTCGAATTTCTGTCCGGGAGTAGCATCCATGCGGTGGACACAGAAAACGGCGGTGTCGCCCGCATACGGGAAATGGTATGTTGTGCCGACACTTCCCGAGAGGACAACTTTTTTGTTGTGGTCATAAAGGTTGAACGAGGTGCTATCTACAGCTTCGGCAATCCAAGGGACGATTTTTTCGGTTGCGGGTATGCTCTCCCACGGCACTTCGAATTGGCTGAGTTCCATACGGCCTTCGCGATGCAGCAGACGGTCAATCCCATTTACAGGAGTGGCCCTGTACTGCAAGTGCATCTTCTCGACGGCTTCGCCGATGATGTGCCTGCTCTTGATAAGCTCGATTTCCGTTTCGGCAGGGCTTGACGTGGCAAATAGGCTTGGAAGCCCGCCCATCATGCCTACGCTCTTGTTGCTCTTGGATTCAATCTGGAGCAACGCATCTACCTGGTATATGGGACGAATCCAAAGGGCGACGAATACGCCGATGATTCCTGCAATGAAAATGCAAGGAAGCATGATTCGCCAGTTCTTGACGAGATCCTTTAATAAGTCGAAAAGGTCTGTTTCTTCTTTTTTCTTGGACGCTGCCATGTAATAATACCTTAAATATCCGAATTGCCTATATTAAGTTAGAAAAATAAAGGATTCGAGATGAAGAGTTTTTCTGCATTGGGTTCTTATTGACGCTTTTTCCTCGTGCGGAATGTATTTGGTTTATTCTGTTTCTTCGACTTTGCATTTTTCCGAGCCTATTAATTCGGGCGTGCAGGCAAATCCTGCGTCTATTTCTTCTTGGGTGGCGATACTAAGTTTTTCACGGGTTCCTCCTATTGGTAAATTTAACTCTTGCTAAAGTCATAGGAGATTCCACGCGTCTATTTCCTCTTGGGTGGCTAATCTAAACTTGCCGTGGTCGCAAACGTATTTCGTTCCCGATTTTCCTGAAATGGTATAATTTCCACCCTTCGAAGTACATATGGCCGGAGCGACGTCGATGTCTATATCTGTGGCGACATTCCATCCATAGTGTAAATCCCCTAAGCCATAGTAGAAACTTTGGCAGATGTATTTTGTTTTTTTTGTACTGTCTATTGAAATAGGGTATGATAAGTAATATAAATAGTCATCATTAAATTCGTTTACTTCAAATATGGTATCGGAGGCTAGTTCCATGGAGGGGCCTTCTTTTATTGTACCGTAAAGGTCATTGTCACATCCGAAACCCAATACACATGCGGACGCATGGGCTATATTTCCTGACACGTAGCAACGTTTTTTGCATTGATCTTCAAAATGATCAATATTTTCTTGATTGCAATTTAAGCATTTTTCCTTTACGGGGGTAAAATTGCCCCAGTAAGGATTGACTTTTTTGCTGTCGGCGTCATCACTTGGATTGTTGCAAATGCTGGTATATTCTCGATATCTTATGTGCTCCCAATCCCAGGAAAAAATTGTTTCATATCTATTTTGGGGGCTTTCACGTCTATTTTTTTTGCAAATGTAATAGCCTGAGTTATAAACGATTCTAAAACAATCATTATCTTCGGGGGATTCGGGATAGAGTATACATTCAAATTTAGATAAAACCTGCTTTTTGCGACTTTCTGCATATCCAAAATTTCCTACAGTTTTTTCGTTGCACCCTCCAAGAGAGGCTTCGGGGTTCGTTGCTACTCGCCATTTCTCGTTGTCAAAAATATAGACAACATCCGTTATGTTGCCTTTGCGGATAGCGCCTTCAGTTGTGTCTTTCCAACCTAAAGTGTCTAATTCGTATTCGATGGGGTAGGAATCTGTTTGACTGTTTCCGATCGCTTGCCACATCCCATTTTTGCAAATATAATACAAATCGCCGTTGTTTACTTTCGTGTTTTCACGTTTCTTTGTGCAGCCTCCAAAACCGTAATCGCATTCATTGTATTTCCCAGTGCGCCAGGTTGTGTCCGTGTCATCGTAAACTTCGCATTTTCGCTTTTCAGAATCTAGCCAGCGGACGTCACCATCTTTTGCAATTTCTCTGTTTAATGTATCTATATCTGGATGTTCGTCTATTTCCTTTGATGTGGCTATTTTCCATTTGCTGGATCGGCAAATGAAATATTCTTCCCTAAAAGAACTTAATTTATTTCTATTTTCTTTAATTGTGTTTTCGCGTTTGTCGGTGCATTCTCCAAGATCGTAATTTTGTTGCCAAAAATTTTCCACGTATTTTTCAAATGCTGCTAAGTTAACGGTTTGGTTCCATTTTTTTATATAACCCTTGATTTTCTCGAATGCAGTGTTCTGGCTTAAGTAGCTTGCCCAATCGGCAATTTCTGTTTTTGTCTGTTCGTTGTCCCAGGTTCCATATGTTTCAATGTATGATGTAAAGTCTGTCAAGCGGTTATTTAAGTTTTCATCAAGGAGGTGGCTTTGCAAGAGTACTGACATGGCAAGCAGGGCTGCACTTTGTTTGTCTTTCCCAAAGATGTCAATGTTTTCGGCATCATCGAATCCGTCGTCTTTAATATCGAATGCTCTTAAAATTTCAGTTTCTGCTTGTTTTTTCGCGCTTGTCACCGGAATATCTTTTTCATTAGTCAAATACAATATGCGTTTGTACGATAAATGGGTAAGGAAGTTTATGTTTACATTGTCGTGATTGTCTAAATCCGTGAAGGCGTACAATGTGATACTGTAGTCTGATTTTGCACCAGTAATGTTGTCGATGTAGCGACCATTCACTTTAAACAATGCATATTGTGATTTGAAATCTTCCAATTTGATGGAGTAACTTCCTGAATCATTCTTAATTTTTGTTTCGTAACTGATTCCCGTCTGCTGAAAGTTTGTGTCAAGTTCATAAACAGAAACTGTCGCCCCTTTTTCAAAAGGCCCTTGCGCCATGCCCGAGATTGTTTTGTTGATGACAGAAAGTTTTTCGGCTTTTTCACTAGAGCTACTGGAAGACTTGGAATCCTTGTTTGCTTTTTCGCTGGAGCAGCTAGACGATTTGGAATCCCTGTTAGCTTTTTCGCTAGAACTGCTAGAAATTTCGGATTCTTCGTTGAATTCGCTCACGGAACTGCTGGAATCATCGCCGCAGGAAACGAGGATAAAAGAAAGGAGAAATGAAAGAATGGCTAAGTTTTTCATGGGTTCTTCCTATTGGTAAATTTATCTCTTGCTAATTTCTATTCATTTGCACGACATTTTTCTACAATACTCTTGAGTTCAGTACAGGTCTTACCAAATTCTTTTTCCATTTCTGTGTTGCATGACAGACCACTAATTATTATGCATGATGAACAAGCAATTCCCGTTTCTATCTCTTCTTGGGTGGCGTCTCTAAACCCGGATTCATCGCAAACGTATTTATTATTCTTTCCCGAAATGATTTCTCCCTTGCAATTTCCGTTATCGCGCATGTACATAGTACATGCAAAACCCGCATCAATTTCTACTGGGGTCGCTAACCTTAGCCTTTCGTCTTCGCAAATGTATGTATTTTTCTTTCCGACAACAATTTGACCGTCGATATCCAAAGTGCATATAGTTGGGAGTGCATCGAGATCAAAATCTGAGGCTACATCCCATTGATAGGATGGATGTGGTTTGATATAGGATGTCTCATAATTGTATCCGATGTATCGGATTCGACAGATGTATGTTGTTTTATTGGTGCTGTCTATTGAAGTCACGTATGAATGGTATCTGTAACAATCTTCACCTAGATCTTTGATCTCGGTTTTAGATTTTATGGTGGGACCTTCTTTTATTGTGCCTAAAAGGGATTCTGTGCAATCGTCGAAGTCTGTTGCGCATTTTAATACATTCATTGTAAATCTTCCCTTATAGCATTGTTTTTTGCAAATGTTTTCAAAATAATCGAAAATCTCTTGTTTGCAATTTACACATTTTATAGGGTCTATGCCGCCCCAATGGATGTCGTTGTTGTTGGCGTAATAGCTGGAGTCGTTGCATATGTAATCATAGCCAAAAGCGTCTAAATGCTCCCAATAGAATTTGTTATCGAAATCTTTTTGGCAAATGTAAAAGTCTGGATGATAATTAGCATGGTAACAATAACTACTATATGGTTCTGTACATTTGTTTGTTCTAGGGTCAGTCAAATCTTGCTCTAAACGTTCTTCTGCGTATCCAAAAAAGCTTACAGATTTTTCGTTACACCCACCAAGAGATGCTTCAGGGAGTGTTGCTACGCGCCATTTTTTGTTGTCGAAAATATAGATGATGTCCGTTATGTCGCCTTTGCGAAAGGTACCTTCGGTTGTATCTTTCCAATTTGAAGTGTCTAATTCGCATTTGATATTCGTTTCCGAGAAATCAATAGACTCAAGATTGTAACCTTGCTGCCACTGCTGCCAAAAATTTTCCACGTATTTTTTTATTGCTGGAAAGTCAACAGTTTTGTTCCATTTCATAATAAAGCCTTTGATTTTATCGAATGCGATGTCCTGGCTCAACTTACTTGCCCAAATGGCTATTTTTGTTTTAAATCCTTCACGGGTCCAAATTCCATTTTTTTCAATGTCAGACATTAAGTCAGTCAAACTGTTGTTTATGTTTGTATCGAGGAAAGGGTCTTGCATGAGTATTGATATGGCAAGCAACGCGGCACTTTGCTTGTCTTTCTCAAAAAAGTCAATGTTTTCAGCATCGTCGAATCCGTCGTATTCAATATCGAAAGCTCTTAAAACCTCTTTTTCTGCTTGTTTTTTGGCGTTTGTCACAGGAATATCTTTTTTATTGGCCAAATACAATATGCGTTTGTGCGATAAATGGGTAAGAAAGTTGATGTTTACTTTGTCATGGTTGTCTAAATCAGTGAAGGCATACAATGTGATACTGTCGGCTGATTTTTTTCCGGTAACATTATTAATGTAACGACCATCGACTTTAAACAATGCATATTGTGATTTGAAGTCTTTCAACTTGATGGAGTAACTTCCTGAGTCATTCTTGATTTTTGTTTCGTAACGGACTTCCGTTTGCTGAAAGTTTGTGTCAAGTTCATAAACAGATACCGTAGCCCCTTTTTCAAAAGGCCCTTGCGCCATTCCTGAAATAGTCTTGTTGATGGTAGAGACCGTTTCGGATTTTTCGCTAGAGTTGCTAGAAGACTTGTAATTTGAACTGCTTGAAACTTTGGCTTTTTTGCTGGAGCTGCTAGACGATTTGTCGCTTTTGTTGGCTTTGCTGCTAGAACTACTAGAGAGTTCGGATTCTTCACTGGATTCGCTGGCAGAACTTCCTGAGTCATCTCCGCAGGAAATCAAGAAAAACGAAAGGAGAAAGGAAAGAATGGCTATGTTTTTCACGGTTTCCTCCTATTGGCATCAATACCTTCTTTTAAATTTACTAAAATATTGACGATGAAGATAAATTTTTTTCAATCGCTTTCGTTTGCCGTTGCGTTTACCGCATTGTCCGCAATTTCTTACGCCTACCTCCCCGGCGAATCCGGCTTTGTTTCGCTTGACGGGGCTCATGGGGTATTCGGGAACCCGGCGGGGCTTTCGGCTCTGGATTCCAAGGGCGCACTGGCCTCGTACTATTTTGATGACGGCATCACAGAATTCCGCGTGGGTGGCAATTTGGACCGCATCGGGGCGGGTTTCGAGTACCGCTTTGATGGCGAGGGCATGGACGAGTCGCGTTGGAACTTGACGCACGGATTCCCGCTTTTTGACCGCAGCGCGTTTTGGGGCGGTCGCATTACGGCTCTGCGCAGTGCCGCTTTCAAGGGAACGGAGTGGACGTATTCACCCGGTATCTTGATTCGGCCTTTCCGCATGCTTTCGCTTGGTTACTCTTGTGATAATTTGTTGTACCTTGGGCCGCAATCTATGGAGCGTGTCCATAATGCGGGTGCGACGCTTCGTCTGGGGAATATTCTAAGCGCAAGCTACGATGTCGAAGATTGGAAGGAACACCGGCTGCTTTTCGAACTTTCCCTTTACGGAATGCGTTTTGGTTTCAAGATGCCGATTTACGGTGATGACGATGAATATACGCTCACGCTTTCCAGTTCGTTCGGCGGTCATTTTGACGCTTCCCTCAAGGTGTATGATGATTTCTTGCCGAAGGGCGGAAGTGTCGGCTTCCATGCTTCCCGTAATCCGTATGCATCGCGTTCGGCGCAGATTATCCGTGTGCCTTTGAATATGTCCGTGACCGAAGTCGAAAAAAAATATCCGTTTATCGCTCCCACGTCGATCGGACTCATGAAGGTTCGCAATTTATTCGAACATCTGCTTCGTGACCCGGCGGCAGGGCTTGTGGTGCTTGATTTCTCGGGCTATCAGGGGAATATCGCCATTTCGGAAGAAATCAACCGTTATGTACAAAAGTTGAAAAGACGAGGCGGTCTTGTAATAGCCTACATGGACGATGTCCGCCCGTCGTTGCTCTTGGCTGCATCGAATGTGGATCGCATTGTCGTAGAACCGTCGGCGCATTTTACGTGGCTAGGGCTTGGTGGCGGAATCACGTTCTACAAGGGCTTTTTGGATAAGCTAGGCGTCAAGGTAGAATTCCTGAAGCACGGAGAGTACAAGTCGGCGGTGGAACCTTATACGGCGGATTCCATGTCGGTAAATGCGCGTAGCAACATAGAGACTCTTTACAAGGACATTTGGGAAATTGTCCGTATGCATGTGGCTCCCCGCATGAAACATGGAACATCTTCTGACAACATGCAATCGCTTGATTCGCTTGCGCAAAAGCCTGTCATTACGGCGATTGGGGCGAAAAAGGCCGGGCTTGTAGATACGCTCCTTTATATTGACCAGGTTCCGTCTTATGCGCTAAAGACTTTCTTCGATATCGATGCTCCCAAAGCGTTTTTCAGGACATGGTCTCCGTCGAATACCAAGATTTTTGACGAAAGCTGGAGCCACCGTACAAAGGTCGCTCTCCTGAACATCAACGGGACGATAGATTCCCGAATGGAGGAATCGGTAGTCGAAAATTTGCGGAAACTTCCTTCGATGGGCGCGAAGGCTCTGTTGTTGCGGATTTCTTCGCCGGGCGGGAGCGCTATTGCATCCGATAAAATCTGGGCTGCGCTCAAGAACCTGAAAAAATATGATATACCCATCGTGGCTAGCATCGGAAGTAGCGGAACGTCGGGGGCTTATTACATTGCTTGCGGTGCAGACAAGATAATTGCGGAACCGTTTTCCATTGTCGGAAGCATCGGCATCTATGGCGGAAAAATTGATGCGTCCGGCTTGATGGGTAAGCTTGGCTTGCGCAATGAACCGGTGAAGACAAATGATTATGCGGATGCCCGTTCTTTCGCACGTCCGTGGACGGATACCGAAAAGGCTGCTTTGCAGGAATATATGGACGACTTCTATGAACGCTTTACGGGAGTCGTTTCGCAGGCGACGGGAATTCCGCAGGCGGTTGTGGATACCGCGTATGGCGGCGGCCGCGTGATGGTCGGCTGGAAGGCGAAAGAAGCTGGGCTTGTGCAAGGCTTGGGTGGCTTTGACGATGCGCTTGAAGAAGTTCGCAAGATGGCAAAAATTTCGAAATCTACTGAAATTGAGCTTGTGCAAATGAATACGGATGATTCCTTTGTGGTGCCGCTATTGAATGCAAAATCACTCGATGAATTTATACGCGATGCGGAACGCACCCAGTTCTGGGCCATTGAACCGATGCTTTTGGATATGAGCGGTGAGCGATGAAACGCAAGCGGAAATGTAAACGTGGATTGTCATGCCCGACACTGATCGGGCATCTCCTGATTGTTAACGGAGATTCCCCGTCGGAGCGGGGAATGACAAATTCATGATTCCTAACCACTAACCACCAACCCCTAAATTATGTTTGAAATAGCTTTAACAGTTTTTTGTTGCCTTGCTGCTTCGGCGTTCTGCTCCGTGACGGAGGCATCTTTCTATAGCGTTCCTCCATCGACGGTGGAGGTGCTGGAACGTCAAAAAAAATTCACGGCACGTTATTTGAAACACGTGAAGGACAATATCGACCGCTACATCGCCTCCGTGCTCGTGGTGAATACGGTCGCGAATACTGTGGGCGCGTCTTTGGCGACCGCTCTTGCGGTGAAACGTTTATCCCCCTCGGCGGCGATGATGCTCCCGGTTGTGCTCACGATTCTTATTTTGCTTTTTGGCGAGATTACCCCGAAAACGCTTGGCGTAAAACAGGCGAAAGTTTGCGCACCGCTTGTTGCTGTGCCGTTCTATTACATCACGAAAATTCTGAGCTGGACGGGAATCATCTGGCTTTGCCTTACGCTTACCAAGCACTGGACTCGTGAAGATAAAGAAAAGAAGGACGTGAGCATCGAGGACATCAATAGCCTCGTGAGTCTCGGTCTTCGCGAAGACGTGATTGACAACCAGCAGGCCCTTGTCATCAAGAATATCCTTTCGCTCAAGTCGCTCCCTGTACGTCGCGTGATGACGCCTCGACAAGTTGTGTTTTCGCTTGACGCGGACAGTACCATCGGCGAGACTCTGGACGAACGCGGCAACTGGCCGTTTTCGCGAGTTCCGCTTTACGATGACAAAAAGGACAACTGGATTGGAATTGTGCTCCGCCGTGACGCTTACAACAAACTCGCCGAAGGCAAACGCGATGTGAAACTCCGTCAGCTCATGCGTCCGATGCAGCTTGTGCCCGACAGCCTCATGACGGACAAACTCCTGCTGCGTTTTCTCAAGCAGCGTGGTCACATGGTAGGCGTAGTTGATGAATTCGGTGCGATTGCCGGTATCGTGAGCCTCGAAGACGTGCTTGAAGAAATTCTCGGTCGCGAAATCGTCGATGAGTTCGACGTCGCCGTGAATCTCCAGGAAACCGCCCGCCGTCGTTCGAAAGCGCTTGCGAGCATGAGGAAGAATAGTCGGCAGTGAACGTCATCCTGAGGGTGGAACGCCCTGGATTCTTCCCCTGCGGGTCAGAATGACGGGACTTACACTTGCTTTCGTAATGTCATGCCCGACTTGATCGGGCATCGCCATCTCGTTAAAAAATGAAAATCTAAGTTCTAAGCTCTGAGTTCTATCAGCTAAAAACCAAATTTTGCTATACTAATTACTACAATTATATCAATTGATAGAATGCTTAACCCGCAAAAACACTACTTTTTTCAAAAATTTGACTTTTTTACCCTTGGACGTCTTCTTGAAATCATCTATATTTACCTTGCTTTTCTCGGGGCGCCTTTGCCCTGGAATTTCACTCACTAGAGGATTTACATGAAAACCATTACGGTAAACCCGAAGACTGTCTCCCGCAAGTGGAAGCTTGTGGACGCAGCTGACAAGCCGATGGGACGCGTTGCAAGCGAAGTTGCTCGTCTCCTCATGGGCAAGCATAAGGCCATCTATTCCCCGAACGTCGATACTGGCGACTTCGTGGTTGTCATTAACGCTGAAAAGGTTGCTGTTTCCGGCAACAAGGCTCTCCAGAAGCAGTATTTCCACCACACCGGTCACATTTCCG
This sequence comes from uncultured Fibrobacter sp., assembly GCA_946415675.1. Taxonomy (GTDB): domain Bacteria; phylum Fibrobacterota; class Fibrobacteria; order Fibrobacterales; family Fibrobacteraceae; genus Fibrobacter. The sequence continues at coordinate 19,139 of CAMKTL010000003.1, read as the reverse complement.
GTGAACGTTGGATCAACTTTGCCGACCTTTTGGCAAAGCACCCGACTGCTCCGCTCGAAGCTGCCATCTGGGGCATGCTCCCGCACAGCGCTCTTGGCCACAAGATGATCAAGAAACTCAAGATTTTTGCAGGTGCCGAACATCCGTTCGCTGCCCAGAAACCCGAAGTCGTAGAACTTTAATTTAGAACGGAGAAAACTATGGCTACAGCAAAGAATAAGAAGATCTACCGCGGCACTGGCCGTCGCAAGAACGCCATCGCCGCTGTGATCCTGAAGCCGGGTACCGGCAAGCGCACTATCAATGGTCGTGATTTCAAGGATTACTTCCATTCCGAAGTGCAGAACATGATTGCCAACCTTCCGTTCGCCATCCTCGGCAACGCGGAAGAATGGGACGTCGAAGTCACCGCTCGCGGCGGTGGAATCGCCGGCCAGATGGGCGCTGTCCGTCTTGGCATTTCTCGCGCTCTCGTCGCCAACGACGCCGAAGTCAAGCCCGCCCTCAAGAAGGAAGGCCTCATGACTCGTGACGCCCGTGCCGTTGAACGTAAGAAGTTCGGCCGCAAGAAGGCTCGTAAGCACTTCCAGTTCAGCAAGCGCTAATCTGCGAATTTGCTTTTATGGAAAACCCTGGCTTTCGCCAGGGTTTTCCTTTTATTACAGACCGTTCGGCTCTATTGCAATAGCAAGAATGTGATATCGCCTCACTCTCGCCTCCACGATTCGTTAATACGAATCGCTTGAGGCTCACAAACCCTGGCGTCTGCCGGGGCTTTTCTTTTTTATTGTATTTTTAAATTCTTTTTGTTTATATTGTTGTTAAGATGAAATACAATGCATTGTTGTTACTTGTTGCGGTGCTCCTGGCTTCGTGTGGCGATTCAGGAGGTGGTACTTATTATGTGCTTGTTGAAAAGACGGACGAAGTTTTACTCACGGATTTGTGTGGCCTCGTGTTTAAACCTGTGTGTAGCGTGAATGGCAAAGAAAAGAAGTGTGGCGCCATATTCAGTGATTTTAGGAACGAAGAAGTACGCACTGATGATAATCCCAGTGGAACCTCCTGGACTATATATATTCCGGCGTTTAAAGATGCCTCAATTCTTTCAATTCAGGTGAAAGATGAAAATTCCGGCGAGGCGAAGCCCTTGCTTTCGTATAAGCAGGGCGATATCCCGTATATGAAGGGAAATACCTATGTGCCCTCGGCCATGGAGTTGCATGCGGCGATCGCGCCTACGGAATATAAGCTGTCGGGGTATTACGATGGTGACGAATGGGTTGAGCGTGATACGGTTATTTCGATAAGAGACACTTTGTTTGCAAATAAAAACGGCCTGCTCAAGTTTACGGTTCAAGATAAAGTAGGCAACAAGGCAACGCTGGAAGTCGATTTTGGCAAAGTGCTTGAGAATAATGATGCAAGTTCAATCAAGTCGCTGGACGTTAAGGGATTTGATTCAGAAACATACAAGGATTCTACTTATACCTACTATTACTGGGTTGCTGATTCCGGTTCCGTTTCGTTCAAACCGCTTGATGTCAATTTCGAACCGCTAAAGCCTGCGCCTCATTATGTGCAGTATCCGCCAGATACCACTACGGTGCCTTTCCTGCGTTTGATTTTTGCAGACCAAAATTCATACCGAGTTTATGATTCGTTAGTTTTGAATGGCGGAGCAAACAAAAAACCGTTACGTATTATGGTGGTGAATTATGCAAAGTAAGTTTACTGCTATTGTCTTGGCGATGTTGCTAGCGGTTTCTGCATTTGCTGTCGAGGATACCGGGAATGCGCCTGCCCAAAGTAAGGGATGGGACGATACTTTCACCAAGTTCAGCATGGGTGTTATGCTTGGAATAGGCCCGTCGTATTTAAAGGGTGCTGGAGAGTATTATGATGCGGAAAAGACGACAGGGTTCAGCATCATGTTCGAAATGGCGTACCCGATTACAGATAATATGGCCTTGCGTGCTGAGCTTGGTTTTGATGGAATGTTTGGTATCGGTTCTAAGTATCAGTATGTCCATCGTGAAGTCAAAGACTCGGTGACGTCATCTAGTTTTGAAATCGCGCTTTTCTGGAATATGTTTTTGTCAGAAAACTTCTTTGTGAATTTGGGCCCTGCAATTCGGTTCCCGTGGTTCGACGAAAAAGTCGAAATAGAAGACGAAAAAGTTTTTTCTGGCGAGCCCGAGTATGGTAATGATGTGTGGCTAGACGCCGTGCTTGGCATCGGCTTTAAGATTGGCTGTATTGAGTTCGGTTTCAGGGGTGGATACGAACTATTGGGTTTCTATAAAGAAACGAAAAAGTACAGAAAAGTCGATATCCATGAACTACGTTTCCGGTTCTATTTTATGTACTGGTTTGGCCAAAAACGCAGTTAGAGAACCAAAATATTTTAGTTTAAAACCGCTTGCTTAAAAATTGTCGTCGCGGTCGAACATGTGCGTCACGAATTCCACGACCAAGGTCTCGTAGGCTTCGTCGCTAAAGATCGGCTTCTGCATCAGGTCAATCGCTTCTTGCGAAAGTTTGCCCGTTTTGGCGAGTTCTTCGCCGCCCTTGCGGTACTTTTCGCGCAGCATGTTCAGTCGGCGGGGGCCGCCACGGTGGTCGAGTGCGCGCATCTGCGGACAGGCGATAAGCGTGTAGCCTTCGTGCCCGAGAATGATGTCGAACTGCTTGCGGACCGGCTCATAGACGACGTCTAGGTCCATCCAGGCGCAGCTCGAAAGCAAGATAATCTTTTGGCCTTCTTTTTGGAACTGGAGCCCGTGTAGCGGAGAGTTCATGGCGTTCGCGCCGTCTTTCAGTTTTTGGCCCATGTAAGGGTGCACCATGCCCACAATGCGGTCCATCAGGACTTTCATTTGTCCTGGAACACTGAACAAAAATAGCGGAAAACTCCAGATGACTATATCGGAATTGATGAGCTTTTCACGAATCATCGGAACATCGTCATCTTTGATAAAGCAAGAGCCGTCCTCGCGCCCCCAGCAGCTAAGGCAGCCACGGCAGGGCTTGATGTTCATCTTGTCGATGAATATGTACTCGCTCTCGTAATCGCCGCCCTGTTCAAGCCCTTCGACAAAAGCCTTTGTCGGGATAAGGGTTCCACTGCGTTCCCTTTTGGGACTTGCGACCATAACGAGAATTTTCTTTTTTTCTGCCATGCGCCCAAATTTAGAAAAATATTTGGAATCCATGAATTTTTTAAAATTTGACAAACGTATTTTTAGAAACGATAAATAGATTAGGATATGTTGTAAACGTTGAATGGCGAAGTAGAGTTTTAGAAAAGGAGAACTGAATATGACTATTGCGACCGCTGTTGTATGTGCCGTGACGGGACTCGTTATCGGTTTTTTGGTGGCCCGCGTCCTGGGTGCGCGCAAGGAATCCAAAGCGCGGGAGATGAGCGTGGAACTTGAAAAACAAGTGGCCGTGTTGCAAAGCAAGTTGGAAGCGGAAACTAGGAAGGTCGCCGAAGTGCGCGAGGATGCTGCAAAACAGCTAGACGCGATGAAACGAGAAATGGAACGGGTCCACCAAGTGTCTCTTGCAGAACAGAAAGCCCGCTTTGATGAAATCTCGAAACGGCTCGTGGCCGAGGCGCAAATCGCAACCGAGAAAATGCTCAAGCAACGTGGCGAGGAACTTTCGAAAACAGGCAACGCGACCATGGAACAGCTCGTGAACCCGCTCAAGGAAACCATCGCCAAGATGGAAAAGACCATGAACGACACGACCTTGCAGCAGACCGCTGCGAACACTTCGCTCAAGGAAGTGCTGAAACAGTCCATCGAATCGAACGCCGCGACCAAAAGTGCCGCCGATGACCTTGTTCGCGCCTTCAAGCACGATAGCAAACTGCAAGGCGACTGGGGCGAATGCGTCCTCGAAGAATTACTGGAATCGCTTGGCCTCCAGGAAGGAATTCATTTCGAAACGCAGACGACGCTTCGCGATGCCGGTGGCAATGTGTTGTACTCAGAAGAAACCGGCAAGACCATGCGGCCCGATGTCATTGTACACCTCGACATGAAAAAAGACGTCATCGTCGATTCGAAAGTTTCCATGACTGCCTTTATGGATTATGTTGCATGCGATGATGTTGAACAACGTAAAACTCTTTTGAAGAATCACATCGACAGCCTCAAGAAGCACGTGAAGGAGTTGTCTCAAAAGGATTATTCCCGCTATGTGAAGGCGCCTAAAAAGACGATGGATTTCGTAATCATGTTTGTCCCGCGCTCTGCTGCACTTTGGGCGGCCTTGAACGAGGAACCCGCTCTATGGCGCGATGCCATGGAAAAGAACGTTTTTATTGCCGACGAACAGACCCTCTATGCGGCGTTACGTATGGTGAAACTCACCTGGCGGCAAATCCAGCAGGCCGAAAATCAGCAGAAAGTTTTCGAGCTTGCAAATGAGATGCTTAGCCGCGTAGGACAGTTCGTAAAGCAGATGAACGCTGTCGGAGATTCGCTCGACAAAGCTCAGGAAGCCTACAAAAAGGGAATGGCGAAATTTGCAGACAAAGGCCAAAGCGTACTCACGACCTGCTACAAACTAAAACAGCTCGGTGCAAAGCAAGACGACAAGAACCCGCTCCCGACCGAACTGGAGGCCGTTGAAATGCAAGGAATCGGGAACCCGCCGGAAGGTTAAGCCTTCAGCGCTGTAATCGGGATGATTCTGTCGACTCATTCGGTCAGCCGTGGCTGACGATTCAGTAATTTTCTAAGTTAAGGCGGCGTTGTCTAGCAACACATTTACATAGGTTTGGTATGGGATGCCTGCGGCTGCGGCCTTGCGCTTGATTGCGTCCACAGTTTTGACCTTGAGCCTTATGGAATACATTTTCTTTTCTTCCTTTGCCTCGGCGATGGCACGACTGATGCGGGCTATGGATTCCTCGATTGTTTCCGACTCATGGCCACCGGTGATAATCGTCATAGGTTCTCTTACGGTTGTATCGTTTTCAAGAGCCTCGATTTCTTCTTTAGAAAGAAAATCGTCAACCAACTTGAACCCCTTGGGCAACTTAACCTTCTCGTGCTTCTTGCTCTTCGTCTTCATGAGCTCTCCTTACTGTTATCAACGTTTTCATATCATCTGTAACAATCAGTGTCCAGTATGATCCATCTACTTTGGCTACAATCCTTGAAGATCCTTCTTCTTTAGACGGTCCCCGTCGAATTGTTTTCATCCGCAGAACTTTTCCGAGCATTTCCACGGTAAAGCCTCTTTCACGCATCCTTTCAAAAGCGTGCTTTGTAATATTCATCTATTACCCTCTTTATTATAGAAAATGTATAGACATGTGTCAATACATGTTGCAATACACATTGTAATACATGCTATTCACTTCCCGCTTCTGGCTGCGGCAATTTCGATGTTGATTTCATCGATTGTCATTTCTGCGGAACTGTTTTTCTCGGCATCGGCGGAAAGCTGCTGCATGGTCTGGAGCATACGATATCTGTCATACAATTCCTCGAACATGTTACGGTATGCCTCAATGTCGTCCAGTTGTACGATGGTCGTAATCTTGTTGCCGGCGTCCTTGCTTGACGCTCCGCAATGGTACAACTTTTCGCTTTTGGTCTTGAAATCAATAAGAATGTAGCGGTCGTGGAACTTGTGTGCGGCAGAGACTTTGTCAATCGAAACGCCCGGCATCGCGGCACGGAAATCGTTGAGCGTATCGTCCGTTATACAGGCACACCGGTCACTCGCGATCAAAATAGAAACGCCCTTGTGCACATTCCGGAGCAAATTCAGCGTCTTGATGTCGATGTAATTATCGACAACCAACAGCGATTTCTTCGCCATGCCGTAAATCTGCGCGTAGGCGATATCGGCTTCCAGCTTCTGCCCGTTTAGAATCAAGAAGTGCTTGTAAGTCGAAGGATCGATAAAGTTTTCCATGACCATCTGGAGGTCCACATTGATTTTCCCCAAATCACTCCGGATATCGCGAACTTCGCCGGAAAGTTCCTTTACTTCGGCAGAAAACGCTGCGATTTCGTGTGTATTTTGAGCCGTCTGCGCTGCAATCTGGGCGATTCCCGCAGTTCCGAGCAGTTGCTGATTTTCAGCAACGATATAGTCCTTCATCTGCTTGAAAAGGCGGATAAGAGCCTTGCTTTGGGCGGTAGCCCGCTCACCCTTAAGGACAGTCATGAGCATGTAGATGCCCTGTTCGGTAAAGGCATAAGGGCTTGTTTTTGAATATTTTCCCTGTTCTAGGGTCAAAAATTTTGACCCTAGAATTTCACGGTATTCTTTTCTACTCAACTGAAACCGAAAGTCTTTATCGAACTTTTCGATATTATTCTTAACCTGTTGGTTAAAGGCCTTCGTTCTATACCCATAAATTTCTGCCAAATCGGCATCGATCATGACCTTTACCCCACGGATGGTATAAATCCGCGATTTGAGCAAAGATTCGTCAATGAGGGGAAACTCCGCGACGGCCAACTTTTTATCACTTTTTCTTTCCATGATAGCCCCTTTATTCGCACGATATGTGCAAATGCGTTAAAAACGGTTTTAATTGCGTCTACACTGCGGACGCAATCTGTGATTGTTTATGTTTGATTTGGGATGCTCTTGCGGCGCTGTTGGCGAGGGTATTCCTCGGCGTTACTTGGCATGGCTTTCGCCACACACTCGAACAGGCTGTTTCTCCTGCCAGCTATCCAACAACACCCACAAGAAGGTGGATGGGCCTCATCGCGGATGCACGTACGGGCCTAGGCCTATGCCGACTGTCACGAGGGTTGTCGAAATACGAGGATAAATATATAAAGAGGCTAAAGGAAAGTCAATAAGGCACTCCTTTCCCCTTTTTCCGCTATCCGCACGCATTCCCGCACTAGACGTGTCCCCCAATAATTTCTATCTTTGGGCTAGCTCAGACAATATCGCCTGGGCATAAACAATCACCGGCTTGCAAGAGTCGCTTCGGTGGCGCGGTACTTTTAACTTCGCTTTGCGGCTTAATTGCGGTCCGGGTAGTAACAACCGAAAAGGAAAATATACTATGGCTAATTTGCCTTCCGTCGAAGATCTGCTTGCTGCAGGCTCCCACTTTGGTCACCAGACTCAGCGCTGGAACCCGAAAATGAAACCCTACATCTTGGCTGAAAAGAACGGCATCTACGTTCTCAACCTCTCCAAGACTCGCGAACTCCTTGAAGAAGCCGCCAAGGCCGCTGCCAAGATTTCTGAATCTGGCAAGACCGTGCTCTTCGTTGGCACGAAGCCGACTGCACGTCAGTGCGTGCTCGACGCTGCTGCTGCTTGCAACCAGTTCTCCGTCACCAACCGTTGGTTGGGCGGTATGCTCACGAACTTCCAGACTGTCCGCAAGTCCATCAAGAAGATCGACAAGATCGACGCCATGGAACAGGACGGCACCTTCCAGGCTCTCTCCAAGAAGGAAGTCCTCGACAAGAATCGTGAACGCGCCAAGCTCCTCGACGTGTTCGGTGGTATCCGTGAAATGGTGAACCTTCCGGGCCTTCTCGTCGTGACCGACCTCGCTCACGAAAAGATCGCTGTTGCTGAAGCTCGCCGTCTCCACATTCCTATCATTGGCATCTGCGACACGAACGTCGATCCGACTCTCGTGGATTACCCGATTCCGGCAAACGACGACGCTGTGAAGTCTCTCAAGCTCATCGTCGATTACATCGCTGCTAACGTCAAGCCGCGCGTCGCCGCTGAAAAGAAGGAATCCAAGGAAGAAGTGAAGAAGTTCGACAACGGCGAGGACAAGTAATATGCAGATTACCGCTTCCCTCGTTAACGAACTCCGCCAGAAGACTGGCGTGGGCATGATGCAGTGCAAGAAGGCCCTCACCGAAACTGACGGCGACATGGACAAGGCCGTTGAACTCCTCCGCAAGCAGGGTGCTGCTGTTGCCGCCAAGCGTGCCGACAAGGCCGCCAAGGAAGGCCGCATCTACCTCATCGAAACCGCCGACAAGGCTGCTGCTTTCGAACTGTCTTGCGAAACCGAACCGGTTTCCAACAACGACGACTTCGTCGCTCTCGCCAACATGGCTGTGAAGGCTGTCGAAACTCAGGCTATCGCCTCTGTCGACGACCTCAAGAACGCCGTGGTCGATGGCAAGAAGATCAACGATGTGCTCCAGGACGTGCTCGTCAAGATCCAGGAAAACATCGACTTCCGCAAGTTCGCCGAAATCAAGAAGGTCGCTAACTCCGTGTTTGGCGTTTACAGCCACATGAAGGGCAAGATCGGCGTGATTACCGAACTCGCTTTCGAAGGTACCGCTTCTGACGAAGCTGCTCTCAAGCAGGCTGCTAAGGACATCGCTATGCAGGCCGCCGCATTTTCTCCGGTCGCCCTGAACGATGCTGCCGTCCCGGCCGAAACCATCGAAAAGGAAAAGGAAATTGCCAAGGCTCAGATCGAAGCTTCCGGCAAGGCTCCGAAGCCCGAATTCCTGCAGCGCCAGATTGATGGCCGCGTCGCCAAGGTCCTCAAGGAAATCGTTCTCGAAGACCAGGAATTCTTCATGTCTGACAAGAACCCGAAGAAGCTCTCTGTCAAGGACTACCTCCAGGAAGTCGTTGCAAAGCAGCTCGGCCTTACCAGCTTGAAGGTCGTGAACTTCATCCGCTTCGAACGCGGTAACTAAGTTCTTCTGCCGTCATCCTGAGCGCGACAGCGCGAAGGATCCAGGATCGAAATGAAATTGGTCGTCCCTCGCGGGACGGCCAGTTTTTTTTTCTCATTTTCAATAAATGAATTATATTTATTGAAAATGGAGAAAGACATGTTGAAAAAAATTCTGCCGATAGGTGCAGTTACATTTTTGCTTGTCGCCTGCGATAATTCCTCTTCGTCTCCGGAGCTAGTTCTTTCACCGGGGTCTTCTCAGAATGTTGCGGAAAGTTCCTCTTTGCAAACCATGAGTTCCTCGTCTGAACCGGTGGAGTCGAAAATCCCCGTGCTGGATTCGTTCCCGTTCGATACCTTGGACGCTAAGCAGGAATTCTACAATTATAAATACGATGAAGTGGACCCCTTTACTCCCGAACAACGTGCTGCCGAAGGTGCCGATGGAGTTTTAGGGCGCTATATTAATGCCCAAAAGAAAGAACGCCCATATTGTAGTATTGACGAAATCTATGAAAGTGGGAAAGCCCGGTTCTCCAGTAAAATTAGCTGGTCTGACGATATCAAGTTTGCATTCCTAGTTCGCGAAGATTCGCTTTTGTTTTCCAAAGCCGGTGATTGTGTGTCTCCTGCCTGGGGCGCTTGCGAAAATGGATATCCGTATTTTCAAAAGATTATGGTAGGGAACGAAGTCTTTTACTATGGTAATATAACTACGGATGCGGGAAAGACTTGGCTGGAATCCCGGTTGATTCGCCTGACGGATTCTACAATCACGATATGGATTAAATCGAATCCGTTGTATACCCCCGTGATTTACATTCAACATGTTGATACGGTCGCAATAATCCATAGAAGTGGATGGCCTATCGACATGTTCGAAGCGGATTCGCTGGTGACGATTCTCGGTTATACCGATACCTTGTATATGCCTGAAGGAGATTCAGTGACGATGCGTTTCAATGGTATTGATACCATCTTCATAGAAAAGTACAATTTGAAAATTACGGACAAGGAAGGCACCTGGATTTTCGGGGGTCGTATTTGTAACAAGTATCCGATAATCCCCGATACCGTCCCAGACTCTCCGGAGGCGGAATGCAGAGGGCACGAGATAAATTACAACCGTGCCATCGATTGCATCCACCGCAACATGAACGCTCCCGAAGGGGTGTATCCCAGGCTCTGCCGCCCCGAAAGAATCGTTAGTGACTCCGTCTGGTGCATCCTTGATAGCGAAATGCCAACAGTAAGCGATTATAGTATTTTTCATAGGAATGAATGTTGTTAAAACAGGTCGTCCCTCGCGGGGCGGTCAATTTTTTTACTTTTAAAAAAAAAGAGAATGTTGAGATGAAAAAACTTTTATTCATAAGCATTGTTGTGTTCCTTGCCGCTTGCGATGATACCGCTTCGTCCCAAGACCAATATTTTGCGAATTTACCGCAAGAAAAATACTCTAGTTCCTCATTTGAAAATATTGAGGAAAGCTCCTCTTCACAAGCGCCCGTTGTAAGTTTATCGTCTGGAACGGTGGAAGAAAGTTCTTCGTCAGAAGTTTCGTCTTCTTCTCAGGAGGCTGCTCAAGACTCGGAAAAGCAAATACCTAAGTTGGACAAACTCCCCTTTGACACAACGGGAATCCAGCCGAATCTTTTGAAATATACGATTGATCCTGATACTTACACTGACGAAGATCGTGCAAAGAATGGTCCGTATTTAGGCCATAACATTACAGTTGAAGAATGGAGTAATCCGTCTTGCACGGTCCTGCATGTTTATGAAAGCGGCAAGATTGTGACCGATTTTGTGGGCTTTCATAGTTTTTCGAATTGTGTTCTCGTTGTACTGGAAGATTCGCTCATGTTTTCGAATGCGCAAAACTGCCGGAACATTCCTGTTTGGGGTTCTTGCCGGAATGATGAAGCTTACTCGAAAAAAATCATTGTGGGCAATGACATCTTTTATTACAGCGAATCTGAACAGCAATTGCAACTGACGCAGGTGACCGATTCGACAATAACCATTTGGCTCACGAAAAATCCATCTTATGTTGTTCCTGATTCTGTTACTGCGACCAAAACTTGGAAAAAGAGTGTCTTTGAAGGCGATACGCTTGTGAAGTTTGTTGGTGAAAGCCGTAACCCGGATTACGTCGATACAATTGCCATTGAAAAGTATAACCTCACAATCACAGACTGGGGCAATACTTGGATATTTGCAAATGAAACCTGCACTACCGCAGACTATGTGAAGAGTGCCACAAGAACTCCGGAAGAACAATGCGAAGACTGGGAAAACTATCGCAACAGTTTTGTGGACTGTACTGCACGAAACATGAATTTGCCCGAAGGCGTTTATCCTAGACTCTGCCGCCCCACCAAGATTGACGACCGCTCCGTCTGGTGTATCCTTGATAGCGAAAAGCCAACTGCAAGCGATTAGAACATTTTTCTCCTAGGTATAAATGTTGTTAAAATCGGTCGTCCCTCGCGGGGCGGCCAGTTTTTTTTGTATGGAATGTAAATTTTTCTTTTTGTATCATTAAAAATTTGTCAAATGATACAAAATTAGCTATATTAAGATTGCAGAGGAAAATTCCTTTGTGTAAGGAGGATTATGAAACCAATAACAGAATACCGTGATTATCGCCGCTGCATGCAAGATTTTTACGACGAACGTAAGAGGACAAACTCGTTTACGTGGCGTGAATTTGCTCGGCTGGCTGGTTTCACGTCGCCAATTTACTTGAAGTTGGTGTGCGAAGGAAAAAGCAGCCTTAGCGAACTCGGGATTGAAAGAGTCGCGTCGGCCATGAACTTGGGCGGCTTCGAATATGCTTATTTCCGTCATTTGGTACGGTATAACCAGGCGAAGGACGACGAAACGAAAAAGAACGCCTTTGCCAGCATGACGGATATTGCGAAAGCCAACAAAATCCGAGTGGTGGATAGCGATGCCTTCACTTATTTTGAATCCTGGAAAAATCCAGTTTTGCGCGAACTGGTGGCAATGATGCCGGGGGCTACACCCGAGGCTGTTGCCGAAATGTGCTGGCAGCCAATCACTGCAGATGAAGTTCGTAAATCCCTGGATTTTATGGTGAGTGTCGGGATTTTGCAGCGCAAATCCAAGAATGTCTATGTGCAGACGGACAAGGCCTTGGTCGGTAATTCCGAAGTGATGCCAGTGGTCGTTCGCTCCATGCATCGTGAAATGGCCGGCTTTGCACAGAAGGCCATTGACGAGTATGATGTTCATGATCGTGACGTTTCCGGTGTGACCATGGGGATTGACCGGGATGCCTACGAACAAATTGTGCGGGAACTGGAATCCTGTCGCAGAAAGATTGTGGCTATTGCCAACATGAGTAAGGAACCATGTCAAGTTTATCGTTTGAACTTGCAGATGTTTCCGCTGTCTAAAAATACACAAAAAAAATAATGAGGAGTTATATGAATAAATTTGCAAAAGCAGGAACTATATGCTGGGGGCTTCTGAGTGGTTTTGCGCTGTTCGCTTGTTCAAATGAATCAACGACTTCGGTGAGTGATGGCACTACAGAAGAAAGAAACGCACTCTGGAATGAAACAGCCAATCTTAAGGATTGGAATGTCATGAAGGGCTCCGAAATCAAGTTGGAGAACACTGATGGTGCATTGCTCGGCCGTGTTTCACTGAAAAAGTCGGGTTCAAAAGGTGCTGCCCGTGCCGGTATCGCCTATGATGTTTCTAACCCGGACGGTTCTCCCGCCGATCTTTCTCAGGATGGTGACGGCATATGTATTGCGTACAAGTCTGACTTTGAGGTGGAAGTTCGCCTCGATACGGCGGACTACGCAAGTTCTTCTGTAGATAAGGATGTGCCTTATGTCAGCTTGAATATGAAGAATTCCGGGTCCGAGAGCCATTGCGCATCTTGGGAAGATTTCAAGATGAAAAAATCGGATAAAACGGATGGATCTGACGTTGTCAAAAAGGTGCGCTCCGTGCAGCTGGTCTTTGTGGGCGAATCGGGTGCGTCGGGTGAATTCACCATTCAGCGACTGACGCCTTACGTTCGCTGGGAGATGTGGTGGTCCAAGAGGGATGGCGACCATGTAAACACGGGCTTCGACGAAGGCGACGAAGGTACAGCCGGCGAATGGACGTATTTCGGGGATTCCTCCAAAGCCTACATTGAATTCAGTTATGGTGGTGCATTTGAACCCACGGATGGCGGTTATGATGGAAATGTCATTTTCACTGGCTCCAGCTCGAATCCGGATGTCGGACTTCAGTTCCTTGTTGCGGGAAAATCTACCAAAAATGGTAAGGAAGTTATTCATTCGGCAGATGTGTCGGAAAAATGGAAGGGCATTTGTATCGAGTATGAATCCATGATGGATATCGAGATGCAGCTTGTTCCCGAGAATGCAGATGAAAACAACATTCTCAAGCTGACTTTCGCCAAGAACGACACTGTGGAAGGTTCGCTCGTCGACGGTTATTACGAAGATGAAGAAGACCACATGGAAAACAAATGTTACGAATTCGCGAATGTGCCGAATTCTGATAAAGTCCTGAAGAAATTGACGACTGTTCGCTTGAAATTTGTAAAGGAAAATAATTCCGGTACGCTCTTTACTGTTAATCGCATTAGCTACCTGATGCCTGAAAACCTTGCGGTGAATAACGTTGGCGACTACAAGGATGTTAAGCCGACGAAGTCTTCTGATCACAAGTCCGGAAAGAGCTTCTTGTGGAATGGTGCAAAAGACGGAGACCATGTAGATCTCGGTATTTCCGGTGCAACGGCTGGCGGCGTTTGGACGAATACTTTTGAGTTAGAAGATGTCTTCAATTACAACTTCCCCGACGATGTGAAGTATGACGCTGACGGGAACGCTATTCCGTCCTTGGTGAGCAAGTATCATGAATTTACGATGTATGTGAAAACGGACGAAGGGACTATTGATTTGGACAGCATCGCTTCCGTTGGATTCAATACCGTCAGTTCGAACATGGAACCGGCCGACATCAGTGCATGGGGTGGCTTCTGCATACATTACAGCACCTACAACTATATCAGGATTGCTATCGTCACCGACTATGACGCCAACAAGTACTGGTTTGCTGATGTCGACTATTCTGACGACAAGGTATGGGGCAAGGTCTCCTGGGATGCTTTCAAGAATATCGACGAAGAATCGAACGAAAAGATCGAAGATGTCCTTGGAAAAGTTACTAGGGTTCAGCTTCAGTTCCTCACGGATGGCGAAAATATCATCGACAAGTTCGGATCTTACGACCAGTGCGGTAAGTAAAAAGAGTCTGAGAGTGTTTATGTAAGGAGGAAGAATAGCCACGAGAAATCGTGGCTATTTCTTTTTTATTCGCTGTAAACTTTATCGTCCAGCGGGCGGGTGCAACCCCAATCCTTGGCGAAGTTGTCGAATTTCCGTCTGAGGATGCGTTTGAGTGCTAGGGCGATAATTTGCCGTGCCGCCCACGGAATTTGCTCTGGACCGGTGAACGATTTTGCTTCGGGGAACATGAAGTTCCCGTTTTGGGCGAATAGCTTGCCCATCGGTATGTAGGCGTCTAACACTTTGTCGGTCATCTTCTTGATGTACTCGTTTTCGCGCATGCGGAGCATGAAACTGCCGCCTTTGACGAGCGTCCCGCCATAGGTGCAGCCAAGCTGCGCCGGTAACGACTGCAAGAACTTTTCGCCAAGACGCAGTTGGTGTCCTTCGTCGAACCCGCCATGAAGAATAAACGAAATGTTTGCAGGTCGCACGCGTTCCGTGGGGAGCGTTGTCAAGAATTCAAGTAAGAGACTAGGAACGCATTCCACATAGAGAGGTAAAGCGATGATGATGTGGTTGTTGGCCATGAACGCTTCGCGAATTTCGTCCCATTCCGAACGGCTCGAAAGTGAATAAAGTTTATGTGTTACTCCGGCCTCTTCAAGTCCCAAGGCAAATGATTGAATGATTTTGTTTGTATTGCTGAACTTTTTGACGCGGGGACTTCCGTTGATGATGACGACATGCTCGATTTTTTCCGGAGCGGAGGAAGAATTTGCGGAAATGCTTGCCGCCGCGATTTTGGCAGTTGCAGCTTGGCTTGAAGATTCTCCAAGTGCGAGGACTCCTAGCGAACGCCCTCCGAGATTTGCTGCCGTGCGGTTGCACCAGTCTTCTAGCAGTTGCTGGTTGCCGTCGCCCTTGTAAATGACACCAACGTTTAGCGAATGGTAACGCAACTGATGCCGCATCCATCCGTCACGAAACATGATGTACATGTTCAGCATAGGCATGATGCGGTCTAGAACCCGCTTACCGCGATAATCGAGGAAACCGAAATGCGTATCCGAGACAATCCATAAATTGTCTGCCTTTACCAATTTTTTGATGATGGATTCGTAATCGTCTTTGATGGCGCAAACACCCGGAGTCTTGAGCCAGCACTGGTTGCAGCCCATGCAGTGGGCGATTTTCATATTTGCTGTATTGATGATTTCTATATCAAAATCGTTATTCGCTAGCAGCGCATTTATCTGTTCTGCATAGTTGCCAGATTCCAGTGTGTTTATTACTAAAGTCATGCTCTCTTCTCCTTGAAACGATATCCAAGCCAGTGGGCGAATATCAGGTTCGCTATCATAAGTACGATTCCGATTACGCTCAACATGGCGAGCTTGCCGCACGGCGTCGTGGCACAGATTGCGCTTATCACGTAATACGCGTAGGGCAACATCATGATTGATGTCGCAAGACCCGGAGTATAGCTCCTGATGACAAGCCCCTGTATGATATGGACAAAAAAGTGTATGGCAAATGCCATGAATAGCGCAATCCACAATTCTGCCCCGAAAGGGCCCTGGGCAATAGCATAAATCGTCGCGAAAATCAGCAAGACAAGCTCTTCGATGACCGCGATTGTAAACGCTTTAGTCGTGAGGCCGCTCAAGTGATGAACGATGCGTTTCGCTTTCGGAAACCTCCTGATTAGACCGTCCTTGTGCGTCAAAACCCATTGATGTTGCACGAAAATTTCTTCGGCATCATGGATGATGAAAGCGAACGGGAACGAAATAATCAAGAACAAGTCCATATCTCTGTAACACCTGAAGATTGAAAAAATGTCACCGGCGTTTGCGAAAATTTTTACAAAACTCCGTTGTCGTAAAATATAACAATGTGGTGTGGAACTATGTGCGTATTAATTTGTATATTGTTTCCATGCTCAACTATTTATTCCTTTTTCTTGCAATTGTCCTGGAGACCGCCGGCACGACCCTCCTGAAAATGTCGGATCAGTTTACGAAGGTTCTCCCTTCAATCTTTTCGCTTGTCTGCTACGTAGGCTCGCTCTACCTGCTGAGCCTCTGCCTGCGAACAGTCCCCATCGGCATCGCGTATGCCACCTGGTCTGCGCTCGGAATCGCGCTCATCACCATCAGCGGTATCTTCTTTTTCAAACAAACCCCCGACCTTCCCGCTGTCATCGGTTTAGTCCTAATCGCCATCGGCGTTGCAGTACTTAATTTGTTCTCTAAAATGGACGTGCATTAGGCGCTATGTGCCAAAGTCGAACGCAAAAATTAATAGGGTATAAAGCGTGTTTTCTCTTAAAAAACAAGCAACTTATAAATAGTCTTCTTAATCAAGAGATTGCTTAAGGTGAGCGATTTCATCATAAAATGCAAGGGCTAGGCAAATCGTTTCTTTTGTATTGGACCTAAAAAAGTCTTCCTTAACTCACGCTTGCTGTGGAATATAAGTTGCTCTGATTTAGAGAGTTCCCCGTTTTCGCTTTTTAAGCTGAGAAGTTGTAAGGTACAAATCAAATCTGCAACTTGGAACAGTTTGTAATCCTTAGGCAACACTTTTCGGAGTGTATAAGAGGATAGTTCCGTTGAAAGAATGTAATTCAAGATGCGGTTCAACTCGTGTTGACCGTTGTCGTAATATAGGACTACATCTTCAAAACTTTGAAAGAAACCTAGGTTTTGTCGGATGAATAAAGACATTTCTCGGGCCATTCGGCCTTCTAACGTCAGTGTCGTTTCGCCTTGTCGCTTTTCAAAGACGAATGTCTTGTAGGAAATCGGGGATTTTAGAACAAAGAAAAACAGACTTATAAAAAGGGACCTTCTTTTGTTTGGCGGTTCATTGACAAAAATTTCTTCTCTGCGAATAAGCGGAGCCGTATGAATAACAAAATCGCCGCTTTCGTCCACAAAAATGCTCAGACAACTCATTCCACCTCCAAACAAAAATGGCGGACAGTTTGCCCGCCTAATTAGGTTGAACCTGGGTCTTTCGACCAGCTCATTAATAATATACATAAATTTCAACTTAAAGTCAATAAAGAAATGAACAAAAAAGCACCACTTTGCATTTGCGTTAGGGATAGAAACCCAATAAACGAAAACCCCGACTCGTTAGAGCCGGGGCTGAATTCTCTTTGTTTGGATTTAACATTCAATCTTTGAAAAATCAATATCCTTGTAGAATTCGCTGACTTTGGAGATGTTGAAATCTTCCCTGTCAAAGATGTTGTTTTTCAGCCCAGCAGAGATTACGTCGTAAAGAGTATTTTTGAGTGGGGGTAAATCTTTCTGTATGGCATCAAAAATAATGTAGGAGTCCAGGTTCTGGTAATCGTGCACTATTCTGTTGCGCATCCCTTTTATGGCTCTCAAATCCAACTTGGTTAATTTGGACTTGGTTTCCGCAGAGAGTTTTTCTAGTTCTTCACAAATATTTGTAAGTAGTGTCAGACAAGCGTTGTAAACCATCTGGTTCTGAGCCCTTATAAACTCATCCGCGGTCTCAATTCCCTTGGAGTAGTCGGAAATTTTACCGGCTGACTCAAGTATGCCCAAAAGGTGGAAAAGGTCTTTCTTTTCTTCAGGCAACATAGACCGCTTCTTCCAATGCGTGGCGGACAATGATTGGGCTTGCGTACTTTTGAATGACCAGGTCGACCTTCTTGCCAGTCCTCATTTCTAGCTCTTCTCTCAAACCTATCAAGTCATGGTAATCTTCAAAATCGGAAATAATCAAGTCGATGTCGTTTGGCTCGTCGCTTCTTGTTGATGAACCGAAAATGCCAACATTCTTCAACCGGTACTTTGCCAAAAGCCCGTGCTGTTTGAAGACATCCTTGATTTTATTCGCCATTGCCATGCTTTTAATATACATTTTTTTCAATGGAAGGAGCAATAATACGGCTTGACCCCGTAGGGGAAACGCCCATAAACAAAAAGCCCCGACTCGCAATGAGTCAGGGCAATTTCTTTTCGCGTTTCAGTAGGCGGCGTAGCCGCGATTATTACCTAACCACTAGCCACAAACCACTTTCTACTTCCTGTAGCTCTCCATCGCTTCCACGCTCAAGCTCTTCACGAAGTTGTAGTGCTTGGCGACTTCGGCTTCGGCGAGGTTCAGGTACACCTTCATGCTCTTTTCGAACAGTTCAGGTGCCTTGGTGGCGTCGCGGAGCATGAGCTGGCTCATCACGCAGTTGGCGGCGAGTTCGTAGAGGTGGCGGCTGCAGAGGTCGGTGAACTCGTTGTTGTTCGCGGCCTTCACAGTTTCGATAGCTTCGTTGAACTTCGCGTCCATGGCCTTCGCGCGGGCCTTGAGGCTCTCGTATTCGGCGGCCACTTCGCCCGCTTCCAGTTCCTCGAGCATCTGGCTGTAGGTGCCGGTGGTGATGTGCGGGAGGGCGGCAACCGTCTGCAACTGCGTCGTGCCTTCGTAAATGGAGGTGATGCGTGCGTCGCGGTAGAGGCGCTGGCAGGCGTATTCGAGCATGTAGCCGGAACCGCCGTGCACCTGGATGCTGTCGTAGGCGTTCAGGTTGGCGTATTCGGAGTTCATGCCCTTCGCAAGCGGCGTGCAAGCAGAAGCGAGTTTCTGGTAGAGCTTGAGTTCTGCCTTCTCCTCGTCGGTGAGCTTACGGGTGCGCTCGATGTCCTCGAGGCCCTTGTAGATGTCCACGTAGCGGGCTGTCTGGTACAGGAGTGCGCGGCCTGCGTCGAGGCGTGCCTTGATGTTGGAAATCATCTCATAGACAGCCGGGAAGTTCACGATGGCCTGGCCGAACTGCTTGCGGTCCTTGGCGTAGGCGAGAGCTTCGTTGTAGGCCATCTGGCTGATGCCCACGGACTGTGCGGCAATGCCGAGGCGTGCACCGTTCATGAGGGCCATCACGTACTTGATGAGGCCGAACTTGCGGCGGCCACAGAGTTCAGCCTTCGCGTTCTTGTAGACAAGTTCGCAGGTCGGGCTTCCGTGGATGCCGAGCTTGTTCTCGATGCGGCGCACGTTCACGCCACCGTCGCGCTTGTCGTAGATGAACATCGAAAGGCCGCGGCCGTCGTGGGTGCCTTCTTCGGAGCGGGCGAGCACCAGGTGGATGTCGCTATCACCGTTGGTGATGAAGCGCTTCACGCCGTTCAGGTACCAGCACT
>CAMKTL010000002.1:0-176945 GCA_946415675.1 uncultured Fibrobacter sp. | reverse complement strand
CCTACACCTATCCGGGTCCGATCCAGTACTGGGGTCCGAGCGAAGTTTGCGACGTCACGAACTTTACGATCAAGCTTGAACGCGGCGCGCTCAAGGTGAAGTAATAATAGCCTACAAGGCGAAAGCAAAAGAGAAGTCCAAAGGACTTCTCTTTTATTTTTGAGCCGCAGGGCGGACGCCGAAGGCGTCCATTTGTTTTTTAGGGGCATCTACTTCGTTGTCGAAGCCCTCACGTACGACTTGTACGCTACGGGCTTCGAGCGCCTCGTATCTGCTCCCTAAAAAATCAAATTCTTAATCGTTTTTTCCCTCGTATTTTTGCGGGGGATTTTTGTTTTACGGGGTGCGGACGCCTTGCATCCACTCTCCGATAAACATCGTCTAAAGTTTTAATCTCTGCATGTTTTATGCAGGGATTTTTTAATGCGTTTTATACTCGCCAAACAATCGTTTGTCGTCTGTTCGACACCTTCACCCTATCCTTTTAATGGGAAAAATTGTATGTTTAAAAGAAAGCAACAAAGGGATCTTATGAATATCTACGACTTTACGGTTCTTGACAACAAGGGTAACGAAACTCCCCTCGCAAACTACAAGGGCAAGGTGCTTCTGGTCGTGAATACGGCTACGGGTTGCGGGCTCACGCCGCAGTACGAAGCGCTGCAGAAGCTCTACGACACCTACAAGGAGCAGGGCTTAGAAATTCTCGATTTTCCGTGCAACCAGTTTTTGGAACAGGCCAAGGGGAGCGACGACGAAATTCACCAGTTCTGCACGCTCACCTACCACACAACCTTCCCGCGCTTCAAGAAGATTGACGTGAACGGCGACACCGCCGCCCCGATTTTCAAGTTCCTTAAAGAAGCGATGCCAAAGCCGACCGACGCAGGCAATAAGATAAAGAATGTCGCCATCGCGGCGGCCGCCAAGCTCAGCAAGGCCGTCCACGAAGACAATGACATCAAGTGGAACTTCACCAAGTTCCTCGTCAACCGCGAAGGAAACGTCGTAGGCCGATTCGAACCCACCGTGCTCCCCGAAGCCATCGAGGCTAGCATCAAGGAACTTTTATAATGGCTTGTGCAAATTGCAAATTCCGAGCCCATTACGACAAGGACCCGAAGTCGATTATTGGGCGTATCTGGCGGTTCCATATCAACTTCTGCCCCGGCTGGAAAAGTTACCTGAAGAGCCTCTCCGAAGAAGAGCGCATTGTCATCAAAGAAAAGTACAACTTAAAGTAAAAGAGAAAATGGCGGACAAATTCCGCCACTTTTAACCTTAATGGATCCTTCCCCTTACAGGGTCAGGATGACGAATGCGAGACTCTACTGCCTACTGCTTCGCGCCTTCGCTTCGTTCAAGTACCAAACGCTGAGCTCGACTATGTCAAAAAAACATTTGATATTCTCTCGTCTTTCGTCTATAGCGAGCTTTGCGAGCGTTCTTTCGTCTATTTATTCCCTTCGCTTGTACTCAGTAGGTACGCATCAATGAAGGGTTTGATTTTTCCATCGAGTACGCCCGCTGTGTCGGATGTTTCTACGCCAGTGCGGAGGTCCTTCACCATCTGGTAAGGCTGAAGCACGTAGCTGCGGATTTGACTCCCCCATTCGACCTTTTTCTTTTCGGCCATGCGGGCATCGCGCTTGGCTTCTTCCTCTAGACGGTAGTGTTCGGCCACCATGGTCTTGAGCATCTTGTAGCAAGTTTCGCGGTTCTGAATCTGCGAACGTTCCGTCTGGCAGCTCGCCATAATGCCTGTGGGCAAGTGAGTCATACGCACGGCGGAATCGGTTTTATTGATGTACTGGCCACCGGCACCGCTACTGCGGTAAGTATCGACGCGGACTTCGGTCATGTCCAAATCGAATTCGATATCTTCGTGTTCCGGGTACAGATAAACGGCGGTAAAACTGGTGTGGCGGCGGGCATTTGCATCGAAGGGGCTAATGCGCACCAGACGGTGGACGCCGATTTCCGAACGGAGCAGGCCATAAGCGTTCTCGCAAGTGACTTCGATGGTCGCGCTCTTGAGGCCCGCGTCTTCGGCTTCCTGGAAATCCACCACCTTGAAGTCCATGTTCTCGCGTTCGAAGAAATGCGTGTACATGCGGAAAAGCATGAGGGCCCAGTCCTGAGACTCCGTGCCGCCCGCCCCCGGATGGATGGACATGAGGCAAGCGCAGGCATCGTCCGGCCCGTTCAGCATCTTCTTGAATTCCATTTTTTCTACGCGCGCCCTGAGTTTGGCAATATCGGATTCGAGTGTCGCCGAAAGGTCCGCAGACTCTTCGTCCTTGCTCATTTCGTAAAGTTCCGCAAGGTCGTCGCACGTTTGGGATACTTCTTTCCAGGAATCGATGAGCCCTTTGAGGTTCCCGATTTTCTTCATCATCGACTGCGCCTTTTCCTGGTCATTCCACAGGTTCGGGTCGCTTGAATCCTTTTCGAGGACGTAGAGTTCTTCGGTCTTTGCTTCTAAGTCAAAGATACCCCCAGAGTTTATCAATGCGTGCGCGCAACTCGATAAGCCCGGTATGAGTAGTGTTGAACATAAGTAGTTAGTGGTTGGTGGTTAGTGGTTAGTGCTAAATAAAGGAGATGCCCGATCAAGTCGGGCATGACACAGTGCGGCGGTGCCGCGATTATAGGGCCTAAAACCTAAACCCTATTACCTAAATACCTATTTTCCGATGGCCTGAGGCGGTTCGTACTTCTTGTCGAGGTACTGGACCTTGTAGGTCTTGCCGAGGTCGTCGAGGTAAGCCTTGAGTTTAGCCTGACGTTCCTGTTCGGCCTGCACGCGGAGAATGTAGTCAATCTGGTGCTTGTAGCTTTCGAACTTGCCGTCATTCTTTTCGGTAAGCATGAAAATGGATACTCCATCGTTATCGACGATCACTTCGGAAATGTCGCCAACCTTGAGCTTGCCGACAGCCTTAGCGAAGTTTGCGCCCTTGGACTTGGCGAGGAACTTATTCATGATGCCGCCAGTCTTCTTGGCTTCCTTGTCATCGCTGTACATGGCGGCGAGCTGGGCGAACGTTGCTTTCTTAGCGCGAACCTGGGCTGCAAGACCCTTCAGCATGTCCTTGGCGTCGTTGATTTCCTGAGCATTCTTGCCCTTGGTGGAAATGAAGATGCGAGCTCCGCTAATTGTATCGTTGATGGATACCTTCGTCTTGTTGAGTTCCCAGAATGCCTGAAGCTGTTTTTCGGTCGGAGCTTCCGGATACGGAACCTTCTTTTCGAGAATCTGTTCGCTCTTGAGCTGGTCTTCAATCTTGGACTTGAACTGGGCCATTGTCGTGTTGGACTTCTTGAGTTCCTTCTGGAAAGCGTCTTCGCTCGGGAACTGCTTCTTGAAGAGAGCGGTCAAGCTATCGACCTTGCCCTGAGAAACCTTGATACCCATCTTCTTTGCTTCGAGCTTGATGAGTTCCTGGCCGACGAGGTTATCCACAACCGCATAGCGAAGTTGGGTCATCATTTCTTCGGTCAGTTTCTGGCCTGGAGCCTGCTGGGCGCCAAGCATCGTTGCAAGACTGTCGATTTTACCAGCCGAAATACCGGTCTTTTCGACGCGGATGACATCCATACTTTTCGTATTCAACAATTGAGCAGAGGCGATTCCTGCTGTAAGAAGCATAGCAGCAGCACCGCGAGAAATGATTTTAAGAGACATTATTCATCCTTGTTAAAAAATTTTCAAGGTTAATATAGAAAACTTGTCACCAGCAAATGGCCTCCGGATGTGATTTTACGCAAACAAAACAATGTTCTTACAAAAATTTGCGAGTAGGCCTTGTTTTTTCTAAATTATTGCACATGAAAAAGATTAAAGCTTATACGTTGCAAGGCAAATGGACTGGGGATTTCGACTCCAATAACAAGTGGTATAAGGACGAGGCTCTCAAACTTAAGGGCAAGGACATCGATTTGCTAGTCCTGCCGGAACTTTTCCACACGCCATATTTTCCGTTCGAGGAAAACGCGGATTTTTTTGACCTCGCTATAGAAAAAGACCATCCGATAGTCGCCGAATGGCAGGCCATCGCAAAAGAACTGAACGCCGTTGTCGTGTTCCCGTTCTTCGAAAAGCGAGCACGCGGAATCTACCACAATTCGGCTTTCGTCTTTGAACGCGACGGAAGCATCGCAGGGCTTTACCGCAAGAGCCACATTCCCGACGATCCGGCCTTCTACGAAAAGTATTACTTCATTCCGGGCGATACCGGTTTCGAGCCCATCAAGACTAGCGCGGGTACGCTCGGCGTACTTATTTGCTGGGACCAGTGGTTCCCCGAAGCGGCCCGCATCATGAGCCTGAAGGGTGCCGACGTGCTCATCTACCCCACTGCTATCGGTTGGATGGACAGTGAACCTAAGGAAATTTACCCACGCCAGCAAGACAGCTGGATGACAGTTATGCGTGGACATGCGATTGCAAACCGCACGTTCGTCATCGCGGCAAACCGCTCGGGTACCGAGGGGCACCTCACGTTCTGGGGTACAAGCTTTGTCGCCGCTCCAGACGGATATATTCTGCAGAAATGCGACCCGGAATTTCTAGGAGCAAGCTATGTGGAACTGGACCTCGCCGAGACCGAGGAAAATCGCCGCTGGTGGCCGCATTTCCGCGACCGTCGCATCGATTTGTACAAGGATATTTTGAAAATTTGGGCGGACTAATTTAGACGAAAGAACGCCGCTTCGCGGCTACAGACGAGAGACGAAAGAATGAGTATTGCAAAAGTACGTTACCCGGCGGAATGGGAGAAGCAGAGTGCAACGTGGCTTGCTTTCCCGCACAACAAGACGAACTGGTACGGTGAACGCGGTGTTAAAATCCGCAAGTTCTATGTAGAACTTATTCGCAATATCACGGAATTCCAGCCGGTGAATCTGTTGCTTCCCACCAAGAACTTTTTAACCGACGAAGAAAAGGCATCTCTCGCAAATCGCCCATTCCCGGTGAACTTTATCGTCATCAAGACGAACGACATCTGGATTCGCGACTACGGCCCGTTCTTTATGAAGAAGGGCGATAAAAAAGTCATCACAGAAACGCAATTCAACGCCTGGGGCGCCAAGTTCCCACCTTGGGGACTTGATAACGCCATCCCGCAGAAGATTGCCGCAAAAATGGGACTTCCGCTAATTGAAAGCGTCCCGTACATCTTTGAAGGCGGCGCTATCGAAGTCAACGGTGACGGTCTTGGCATCACGACTGAGGATTGTCTTGTCGGCAAGAACCGTAACGATGCGAAACAGCTAAACAAGGTGGCAAAGGCTCTTCGCAAGGCTTTTGGCCTCAAGGATTTGCTTGTTTTGCCGCATGGATTGCATGGCGACCACACCGACGGCCACATCGACAATGTCGCACGCTTTGTCGCAAAAGACAGAGTTGTCATGTGCATGGCAGATAACAAACGCTCCCCCAACGCCCCGATTTTAAGCGAAGCGAAGTTCATCATCGAGAAATGGCTCCAGAGGCACTACGAAAGCGCCAAAGTCGATACGCTCCCGCTCCCGCCGCAGCGCGTGCTTGATGACGGACAAATTCTCCCCGCATCGTACATGAATTACATTTACGTAAACGGCGGACTCATCTTCCCGAAATACAAGAGTCCCAACGACGCTGTTGCAAAAAAATACTTCGAAAGTGTTTACCCGGACCGCAAAGTGATTGGAATCGACTGCCGCACCGTCATCGAAGAAGGCGGAAGCCTCCACTGCATGAGCAAGCACGAGAGCGAATAAAGTAGGAAGTTAGAAGTAGACAGTTAGAAGGGAATGCAAAAAAAAAATTCTTCCTACTTCCTACTGTCTACTTCCTACTATTTCTTGCTTTCACGGCGTGTTTTTGCTAATTTATCCATATGTTCATTTTTTTTGACGCAAGAATGAGTTTTGCTCGCACGTTGACAGTTCTTCTCTTTATGTTTTGCACCGGATTTGCAGAAACAACTGAAAATGACGTTTGCGATTTTGACGATTCCCTCGTCATCCTGTTAATCAGAAGCGTCCAATCTCATACTAGCCATAGCGAAGTTCTCGATTACATTCTGCAAGACAGTCTTTCCGTGAATCACGAGATATGCAAGGACGAATACAAAGTCCAAGCAATTTCGGCAAAAGTAACAAGCCTGTACAACACAAGCAAGACCGCCAAGAATGTAAAAGCATACGACATCGCCTACACAAAATACGAGCATTTTTCTGGCAAGGAAGAGGACGGCAAAACATTTTCTGACGAAGACAACGCGGTTTTCAACATCGTCTTGGATTACATCGTTGCCAAATATGACAAGCATTTCGCAAACGTCAAGCGGAACATGCTTTCGGAAGCCCTCAGCGGAAAAAAATCCATCTACGGATTCAAATCCAAACTAGACGCATTGCTCGACGAACTGCAAGTTTCCAAAATATCATTGGTTGAAGGAGTCCCAAGTGCCGAACTCCAATCGCAATGGGAACATTCTTGGGCCGGATTATGGATTACTGATGTTCCGCCTTTAAAAAAGTACAACGAAAACAATTACGAATGGCTACAGACGCCTTCACGGAATTTCATAACAAAGTACCCGGAAAGTCCATACACGCCCGTTTTACGAGCCCTATTTAACGACACGTTAATGCAGGAACTTGTAAACAACGAAGAAAAACAAGAAATCCAGCTTTATAAAGAAGACAACAGGCATCTTGCATTCGGGCTGGGATTTTTAGTCGGGAAACCGCTGTTGGGTGATGGTCTAGAAGCTGAAAAAGCAACATATTCTGCCGCTATACCACAGGGCCGATTGCAGATTCACCATTTCGTAGCACAAGTGCAATGTGACATGTATTTCAACGGTAAAATGTCTGCCGTAGGGTTGAACGGACACCTCGGATACAACCTCGAATTTGGCGATTACGGATTAGATTTGCTAACAGGAATTGGCATAGAGCAGTTTTTAGAAGATAAAGATTCCACCGTTTACAAGGCTTATTCATTCGGTTTCCAGGGCTACAAAAGAATCTTTTTTTCGGGATTCGGATCAGTCGCCCCCCGGATTCAATGGACTTTGAAAACATTCAAATATAAATCTCCCGAAACAGGCCGCAGGAGACGAGTCTATATCAACCAGTTCTATATAGGCGCAACCCTCGATATCGTTGTACCATTTTCAGAAATACATTAATAGAGATTTAAGCATATGAACCGGTTGAGTTTCATTTTTCTTCTGATTCTATCGACATGCGGCCTGATTTGCTATGCCGAAGAAATTGATGCTTGCGTATTTGACCAATACGTTCTCGGAATGCTTAATGAAAACGCGGTCTCGGACAGTTCTAGAAGGCATCTGGAACTGCTAGATTTTATCGCCGAGCATGGACACAAAGCAAGCGCAGAGATCTGTACAGACAAAGAACAACGCGAAAAAATGAACCGAATCGCCTATACGCTTTATGATGAAAAGAAAGGCGATAACGAATTCAACAACGTTTATCCGAAATACGCTTTTTTCGCAGGCAAAGAAGAAGATGGTCGAATCGCGACAAACGAAGATAATGCGATGTACAACCTGCTTTTGGACTACATGATTGCAAAGTACGACAACCAGTACGCTTTTCAGAAAAAAGAAATGCTGAAAAAATATCCGGACGGATCAAAGATTCTCGCATCCAGTATCGCCCAGAAACTCTTTACTACCGAACGACTTATGAGTATTGCTACCAGTTTGGCTAAAAGTACGTCCGAACTGGCTATGGATCTGGCAACATCTTGGGCAGAGCTATGGTTCCAGAATGAAAGCCCATTAGGACGCCATGAAAAATTTGATTATGACTACTCATGGATATTGGACATCCGCGACAGGTTCTTGCAAAAATACCCCAACAGCCGTTACAAGACTGCCATTATGGCAATCATGGACGACAATATTTCTAAGCAATTTATCCAATACGATAGAGACAACGGCTACTTCAGTTTTGGCTTTGGATTTTCTCTAGGGAAATCTTTAAAAAGTTCTTCGTTAAAAAAAGTCGATGAAACCTTGACAGCGGGATTTCCTGAAGGACGTTTGCAATTTTACAATTTCGTTATCCAATTCCAAAACGACCTTTTCATTGCAAAAAATATGTCTCCCAGTTTTGATTTTTTCTTGGGATATTCTTTTGATTTCGGCAAATTCAGAGCCGATGTCATGGGAGGCATTGGATTAACATCGTTCAGCTTTGAAAAAGATACTTCAAACAACATGTCATTCTTTGGAAGCGCTCAGATAATGAAAAAACTTCCTTTGGGCGACATACTCTATCTTTCCCCAAAATTTCAATGGATTGTGAAAGGTGTTCATTTTGACGATCCGTTTTCAAATCGCAAGCGCTGGGGCGTTATCAATCACTTTCTGTTCGGAATCATTTTCGAGGCGCATGTGCCATTGTCAAAGTTGAATACCAAGGACAGCGGCAAAAAACATGATATGATTCGAAGAACAAGCATACGGTACTAGACGAGTGCGCTACTAAAACGTCCTACCGCCTACAGTCTACTGCATACTGTTTACTAACCACTATCCTTCACTGGATCCCTCGTCGCTTCGCTTCTCGGGATGACGATGGTTTGTGGTTAGGATTGCAATTAGAACGGTCCTTTTACATTCCTGTTTACTAACCACTGCTTACTAACCGCTTCTCTTCGCTTTTGCGATAGCTTCTTTTGCTAGTTTATCTACAAGTTCGTTCCACTTGACGCCGGTGTGGGCGGCGACCTTTTCGAACTGAATCCTGTGAAGGTACGGTTTTGCGGCGGCAACATACATCTTTGCGATGTTGCTCTTTGCCTGCCATTCGCCTTTTGCCCAACGAGCGATTCCCTCGTAGTCATGGCAAATAACGCCCTTCATATCGTGCGCGTCTAGCCATTTCATCGCTTGGAACGAGGCCATCACTTCACCATCGATATTACGGCTTTCTGCATCGAATGCCGTAATTCCCGAACCGCGGGCAAGTTCCTTGCCGTCTTCAGTAACGACAAATGCCCAGCCAGCAGGGCCAAATCCTGGCGAAAACGAACCATCGACAAATACGCGGATTCCATCAGGTGCCGGAGCTTTCATCCCGTCAAGCCAGGCCTGCGCTTCTTCACGTGAACCGAAGGACTTGAATAGCACTCCCTTGACACCGTGGGTCAATCTTTCGCATTCGGTCCACGTTGTTACGATTTTTTTTTCTTTTTCGCTTTTTACTGCATAGAACTTTTGCTTGGGCATGGCGCAAATTTAATATATTTTTGTCGAAATAAAAATTAGGAGCACCTTTGTTTTCTTCATCGTGTTTTGCCGATGGCAAAAAATTTTTTCCGATGCGGTTATTCTGCAAGCCACTTTTGTATAGGTGGTTCAGGTTGAAAGTGGGAAAAAGCAAAGGCACCAAGTCGTTTTCATTCCCCAAATCGTTGCAAGATCACGAAAAAACAGTATTCTTTTTACCGGAAGACAAGAAAATCGCAAAGACTATTCTTGACGAACTCCCAGAAGAGAGTCTCAAGACCATCTTGTTCATTGCTCATGGCGATTTAGAGATTCTTTTGGAGAAGAAAAAGGCGACGGCGTCTTACTATACCGATAAAGGATGCCGCTATGGGGAACCCCTTTTCGAAAGGCTTGAATACCAGGTAAAAGCGTATTCACCTGTCGCCTGCGTCTATATTGGCCCGTTCAAACCGCAATTTCTGTATCTCGCCTTGGCTAGCGGAGCCGCGTTACGCGTTGGTTTCGACTGTGCCAAGGAATACCCGTTCCTGAATGTCAGTCTCCATCCGCTCAAGACCATTTCTCCGGCAAGGATGATGGCTCGTTATTTTGTGAAGGAGCCTAAGGACTAGCCATGCAGAGAATTTCTTCGACAATCATTACCGAAAGCGGCGGTTATGCGGACTTGCATCTGCATACGAAACTTTCCGACGGGACGCTCGCTGTCGATGAACTGCTCACGCTCTGCAAACGCAAGGGACTGCGGTGCATTTCAATCACGGACCACGACAATCTGGACAGTTACAAGCTCGCCGAAGAACCGGCCAAGGAAATCGGACTCGAAATTATTCCGGGTATCGAGATTTCTGCGGTGTGGCAGGGCAAGGACATTCACATTCTGGGCTATTTCTGCGACCCGACGAACCTCGCCCTGAACATGGAACTTGAGGATTTCGCGAAGCAGCGCATTGCGCGCGTGAAGGCGATTATCAAGAAACTTAATGCGCTCGGTATCGGCATTACGTTCGAAAAGGTGCATTCGTACTGCAAGGGTAAAATCATCGGGCGTCCGCATATAGCCATGTCGCTTGTCGATGAGGAATACATTTCGAATTTTTCGGAGGCGTTCACGAAATACCTCGGTGACGGCTGCATCGCCTTTGTCGAAAAGAAAGGCCTCAATCCGCAGGAGACTATCAGGCTTATCGAAAATGCCGGCGGTATTGCCGTCCTCGCCCACCCGTACAAATCCGGGCTCAGCGACCAGTTCATCGAAAGTATGGTGGAATGGGGCATTCAGGGCATGGAAGTCTATAGCCCGGCGCAGAAAGGTGCGGTGGGCCGTAAATACAAGGAAATGGCACAGAGATTCGGCCTTGTCGGTACTGGCGGTTCGGACTTCCATACCGAAAACGGGACTTACCCCCCAGGTTGTATGAAAATGCCATACACAGTCGTACAGGCGCTTCGCGAAAGACGCGAAAAATCTCGTGCGGAATGGTTCTAATGAATCGAGGATATTTATTAATCGTTCTTGTTTGGATGCTGGCCTCCAGCGTTTTTGGCGATGTTCTCCATGCCAAGCGTTATACGCTCCCGACTCCACAGGATTCCATTTTTGAGACTGTCAACGGCCCCGACCCGGCTCCGAGAGAGACTGATGCGGGGCGCTGGGTTATTCCGTTACGCGAGGTGATGCAGCGTACATACGATGTTTCCGGGCAAAAATCGGAATGGGTGCTCGGCACGTCCATCTTGGGCAGTCCGGAACTTCACATGAGGTCCCTTGGAATTGGCTCGCTCAGCAAACGTTACCCCAGCAAACTTGCCGGAATTTACACGACCCGTTTGAGCTATGACGCATCGACGCTCGCCTTGAATGGCGAAAACGGTATTCTCTTTGAAGAACGCCATGGGATTCCTGTCGATACGCCTATTACGGACATCAACTGGGAACGTGGCGCATTTGAAGGGAACGCGCTCCGCCTTGAATTCCGCCGCCTTGTGACGGACTCGGTTACGCTCGACCTCGGCGTTTCAAGCCATTCCGACATGCTTTCGAAGCCTTATGAATACCAGCCGGTGACGCATTCCCCCTTCTTTGCCTTGGGACGCGATTCTACGGAAATTCCGTTTGGCGGACGAAACATAGCCATGAACAGCATGCATCTTCAGCCTATTGTGACATGGCGATTTGGCTTTGGCAAGGCGTTCTTCAAGATAAACTATTTGAGTCTTGATAATGCGGACAATACGACGCACAAGGTTTTGCTCGATACGCTTGACCCGACGGTTCGCAAATTTCAGACTGATCCGTATAGAATCATCATCGAGACGCGTACTTATGGCGGAGGCGTCGAGTTCTACCCTGTCAAGGGTTTGACTCTCGGTACGGAAATCCATTACGGCAACCATGAGATGGACTTGCGCGGACTTTCCAGAATTAGGAACGATCTGGATACGACTTACAACGAAGATGACGTGCCGATTGTTAAAGTCAATTACTACGATACGAGCAAGGTTCGCAACTACGAAACGATTCTTGGAAGTTTTGATGCCCGTTACAACATGTTCTTGAATCCGAAAATTCACTTTGAATATGAATTCCTGAACACCGAAGAGACTGGAAACGACAAGAAAAAGAGGGGGTATTACCAGGACCGCGAAATCGGTTATGCCGAAGTTTCGGACACGTTGTTCGGCAAGGCTTTGTTCCGCGTCCAGGCCGGATTACAGCGCAACAGTTCGCTTTTGAATACTGTTGATTTCGCACCGGCTTTTTCTGTTGACGGAACGTACCTCCTCCCCTATCATTTGATGGCAAGCGCTTCTTACCGCCATGACAACAAGTTCCCCGACGTAAATCACATCAAGCTTGTCGAGACTGGCAGAATCGCGTTCCCTAACGAAGACCTCAAGCACGAAGTTCGCGACCGCGCTACGGCAAACATCGTATGGCAAAAGCGGGATGTCTTTTACGGACTCGGTCTGCGTTACGAGCATGCGAATAACTTGATTAAGCCAAGCTGGGCTGTCAAAGGCGGGTTGGATACGACTTATACTTACGATGAGTTATTCGATACGACTTACGCAGATGTTGCTGATTCTGTCAAGTCGGCGTTCCGCTACGAGAACTTGGATCATGCCCACACGCTCGATTGGCTTATGCAGGTGGGGTTCCGCCTCGGGAACTGGAAATTCTATTTGGAACGAGGTCAAAAGATTACACGCACAAAGCTTATCGACACACCATCGCTTTATTATAAAGGAAGTATCCATTGGCAAAACCGTTTTGTCAAGGATAGGCTCGGTGTAAGCGTACGCGTGGATTTCCAGTGGTTCAACAACCGCTATGACTGCACCATCAACGAGAAGGGCGAACCGGAACTCATC
Source organism: uncultured Fibrobacter sp. (assembly GCA_946415675.1). GTDB lineage: Bacteria > Fibrobacterota > Fibrobacteria > Fibrobacterales > Fibrobacteraceae > Fibrobacter. Next base: position 164,310 of record CAMKTL010000002.1, on the reverse strand, counting down.
CAGCTTAAGAAATACCTTGCAATGGATTTCGAAGCGCGCATGCAGATTCTTTCGTTCGAACTCTACAACCGCATCGAGAACTTCAACCACAGCATTTACATGCCGGAATCGGGCTACACGCCCGAAGGCCTGCGATTCGCTTACGGCATCGTCTGGACGTTCGGGAATTAATCAGCACGTCACTGGGCGCCAACACACTCGTCATCCTGAACGAATGTGAAGGATCCAGTCAAATCGAGCCTATGCAACTCAAGAAATGATTGGATTCTTCATTCCAAACGTATATACTAGAAATAATGGTTTCTATCGGCACTCAGTGCCTCCAGAATGACGGGTCACCAGAATGACGTTGATTGATTAAACTGTCTGGATGCCGAGCAACACGAGATAGCCGACATAGAGGCTCAAGAATAGCGCGCCACCGATACGTCCGAAACCGTAAGTCCTCTTGCCGTTCTTTTTCTTGAACGGAATGCAGATAAGGAATAACAGGAGCGTCAACGCCGACATAATTGGCAGATCGCGACTCAACACTTCGGGGTCCATAGCCTTGATTGGAGCGATGACGGCTGCAAGCCCGACGACGGTAAGTGTATTAAAAATATTTGAACCGATGATATTTCCGACGGCTAAATCGTTTTCGCCACGGCGAGCTGCGGCGATTGAACTCGCAAGTTCCGGCAGTGAAGTCCCTACAGCGACAATGGTAAGCCCAATCAGCAAGTCGCTTACGCCAAGGGCCTGAGCCACGTTGATGGCTCCCCATACAAGCATCCGGGAACTTGCTATGAGCAAGGCAAGGCCAACAATAAGCAGCAAGATGGATTTGCCGATGGAAACTTTTTCAGCGGGCTCGGTATCCGAATCGAGGGCTTCGCCTCCCCCGCTTTTTCTTTTCTGTTTTGCTTTCCATTCACTCAAAATATTGAATATCATGATGACAACGAATGCAATCAACAGCGCCATTCCGTCTGCAAACGAAACGTTGCCGTCCTTGAGCAAAAGGACTGTCAAAATGGTCGTTAGAATAAGAATTGGAATGTCACGTGTCATTGCCTGCTTCTTGACAACAAGCGGTGTTATAAGCGCTGTCGCACCAAGAATCAGTGCGATGTTTGCGATATTCGAACCGTAAGCATTGCCGAGCGCAAGTTGCGGTGAATTGTTCATTGCGGACAAAATCGAAACGACCATTTCTGGTGCCGATGTTCCAAAGCCCACAATCACCATTCCGATAAGGAAGGTGCTCATGCCAAAAAATTGGGCTACGCCGACAGCCCCATCTACAAAGCGGTCTGCACTCCAGACCAGAAGAACAAGGCCTACGACGATAGCCGCAATAGAAAGAATCATGTTGTACTAGAATGCGTAGAATGTAGCGCCGACCGTAATCGACTTAGCAGAAAGGTTGTTGATCGGCCACTTGTTGTAGTTGTCATACTGGTTGTTGAGACCCCAGCTGAAGCGGGCGTCGAAACCGACATAACGGTTTGCGCGGATGCCGAAGCCAAGGACTATCGACCAGTCCATACCTTGGCGGTATTCTTCTTCCATCATGTCTTCGTTAAAGCTTGTGGATTTGTCAGAAGACCTGACTTTAATCTTATCAGAAACGGCGAATGCGGGCTGGACACCGACGTCAAAGTACAAGTTCGATTTGGCGCTCTTTAAGGAGAGGAGGAGCGGAACGGCGATGCGGTACTGGCTGAACGACACACGGTATTCGCCGAACTTTTCGTTGAAGACATCGTTATAGCTGTTGCTTACCTTGTCGTGTTCAAACAACACGCCTGTCTTGAATGCCATGTTGTATTCGTCCAACGGGAAAAGCGCAAAAGCTCCGACGCTCCAGATTAAGCCGTAATAGCGGTCATACTCGTAACGGCCGTTGTCGCCCGAAAGGAAATTGCTACCGACAAAGCCCTGGAGACCGAACGTGAAGTTCCAAGGGATAAGTCCGCGGAGCTGGTCCATGTCGATGTTTTGTGCCGTGGGCTTTTCGGAGACATAGACCGTCTTTACCGGACGTCCGTGATGTTCAACTTCGCTTTGCGAATAGACTGGACGGTAAACGAATTTCTTCGATGATTTTTTGGAGACTGGTTTTGCTGCGTCTGCGCCACGGACTGCGGCGGGCTGTGCAAACATGTTTTCTGGAGCAAGTTCCTGTTCGACATTGGCGAACTTTGCATCCATTGTTTCCTGTGCTGCTGGAGCGGCGGCCGCTTCTGCGGCTGGGGCAGCGTCTTGTGCCATAACGGCAGAAATTGCAAGTGCTGTTAAAATTCCGGTGTATTTCAGATTCATAATAATCCTCCGATGTAATCATGTAATATTATAGTATTTTTATATCCTAAAAACCAATACAAAATACACGCAAGTATGCAATAAAATACTAGATTAGGCGTATATGAAGATTAATATTGTTCAATCCGCTTCGGGAAAGGCTAATGCCAGTGCCCTCTTTTTCATAAAAAAATCCGTCCAGTTTTCCGATGTGCTTTCAGAAAACGCTGAAAAACAAGTAGAATCCGTTTTGAACGGTATGGAAGACGGACCGTTCGAAGATCTCGAATATTTGGAAATTGACAACCAACCTACGATTTTTGTGGATGCGGCGAAGGAACGCGGGCTCTCTGCCCTCGACCACTTGCGCATGGCTGCCTATCGTCTGGCCAAGAAAGCGAGCAAACGCCAGATTCCGATGGTTTCTATCATGCTGGCCGATGCTGCTCCGGAGCAGTTCAAGAGCATCTTGCATGGCCTCCACTATGCGGACTACAAGTTTGACGCCTACAAAAGCAAGCAGAAGGATGCTTTCCAGGTCACGTTCGAAATTGTTGCCGGGGATCAATCTGCTGTATTCAAGAAAATTGCCGAAAATGTGGCTGTAGAACACAAGGCGGTTGTTCTTGCGAAGAATCTCATCAATACGTGTTCCAGCGACCTCACGCCTGCGGAGTTTGTCGAAAACGCGAACACCATTGCGAAATACACTCCGGGACTTTCTATTAAAGTCCGTAATATGAAGCAACTTGAAAAGGAAGGCTTCATGGGCCTTGTGACTGTTGGCAAGGGCAGTTCCCATGAACCGTTCATGATTACGCTCAGCTACGACGGCACAAAATCTGTCCGTGGGACAAAGACGAAGGCTGCGAATGCCCGCAGTTCCAGCGACCACCTGGTGCTTGTCGGCAAGGGTCTCACCTTCGACACGGGCGGTCTCTGTCTCAAGCCGCCTAAATCCATGCCCGAAATGATAAGTGACATGAGTGGCGCTGCCACTGTACTTGCCGCCATCCAGGCTATCGCGACATTGGAACTCCCCATCAAGGTGAGCGCAGTCTGCTGCCTCGCCGAAAATGCTATTGGCAACAAGTCCGTATTGCCGGGCGACATCTTCAAGGCCAAGAACGGAAAGACCGTCATGGTCGATAATACGGACGCCGAAGGACGCCTTGTGCTTAGCGACGGACTTGCCGAAGCTGGCCTCATCGGCGCAACGCACATTGTCGATATTGCGACGCTTACGGGCGCCATGGTTCGTGCGTTGGGCTATGCCGTTGCCGGATTCTTCAGCAACGACGACGACCTTGGCCTCAAGGTTATCAACTGCGGTGAAGCCTGCTGCGAAAAATTCTGGAGCATGCCGCTTGAAGAAGAATACGCCGATGCGTTGAAAGGCAACTTCGCGGACCTCAAAAATACGGGTAGCGATGCCGGAGCCATTGCCGCAGCGTTATTCTTGCAAGAATTCGTGCCCGAAAATACCGCCTGGGCTCACTGGGATATCGCAGGCACAGCGTTTGTCAGTAAAACATGGAAATACACGGAATTCGGCGCTACCGGATTCGGCGTGCAGACACTCATCGAGCTCGCTAGGGAAATGAGCAACTAGTCTATCTCTCGGATTACATTATAAAATCCACCATTAGTGACAATTGGTTTGCTTTATAGGTATAGTTTCGGCTATAGCGGGTTTCGATGCCTACAGTTTGATTACTTATTGGGAATGAAAGGTACACTCCACCACCATATTCATAGTAGTATGAACTGGTTAAACGGCTTGATGTGAAATCAAAATCACCCCGATTCTCCGTAAATGGAGCGAGGGTCCTTGAAATATGTTGCGTCAGTCCCAATGTTGTTTCTTTGCCCACTTTGAATTGCTCGATGACGCTTGCTCCGAAACCTATGCTTTTGCTGAATAAATTGGAATTCTTATCACCCAATTTTTCAAAAAGAGACATTAAAGGGAATATATTGGACCAAAGCATTGTTCCAAAGTGCTCGGATGCAAAACCGATGTATCCAAAAGGACATTGTACTTGAAACCCAAAACCATAAGCCAAATAGCCATATCTTAAACTTGCTTGTATAATAAATTCTGCATTCAGTTCGTCATCGATACTATGGTTGTTGTTTGTTTGTTCTACGTTTATAGAGCCCAACGTTAAAAGACTTATTCCTACTTGAACATTTGTTTTAAGTGTGTCTTGAGGCGTAGTCTGTTTCTTGCTTGTCATGAAAGCAACTGCTGAAGGCGGATGCGTTGCACAACCGACAAGAAAAATCAAGCAAACAAGAACAAATGAAATTTTCGGATTGAGTTTCATGAAAATGTAATTTACGGTTGCATAAAATATAGCTAGAAGAGAATTTCGGGATAAGTCGTTAGCTTAAAGGGTGTAGATTTTTCGAAAAACGTTATTGGGAACGTGACGACTTCGCTTGATTTCAACTTCGGGTATTTCCAACGGTTTAAAGCTCTCTTGACTTCGTCATCAAAATCCTTATTGCCAGTATTTGAAGATTGTATTTCTGCTTTTTGAACAGAGCCATCAGCATTTACATTCAACTTAAAAACAATCATCCCGTTAAAATCAGGTTTGATGTCGTCGTGATTATTCTTTAGACATGCTTTAACACGATTTTTCTTTAAATGTTTATTGTAAATGTGACGCAATCCAGGTGTCCGTTGTCTAATGACCTTTAAAATTGGAGCTTTATCATGTTCAGCTCCGTTCACCAATTTCAATTCGTCGTCTGTTGGAGCGCTCACTGCACCATTTGATTTCCTTATAGAATATTCCGTATATTCCGTCCTTTGTAAATAATGCAAAAGAGCATTAAAATCGTCCGCATCTATAAAGGGACGGCAAAAATTAATAGACAATAAAATATTATTTTGCCCAACGCCTTCAAAACGCATTTGCTTCACATATTCAACTATTTTCTTTTTAAAACTCACATCAGCATAACTAGAATGTGAGTTTTCAGCCACTTCTACAAAACCGTTGCGCCCTATGGATACATTTAAAGATAAAGACATTCCATATACTTCATTACAAACGTCTTTTTTGTAAAACGAATCAAAAATTTCATAAATGGATTTGCTTTCTTTGCGAATAATTTGAGCGATTTTTTCAACATCTTCGTTATAAACTAAAGAACTCTCTACAGAATAGTCTTTAAAAACTTGTATCGAAACTCCATTAGCATCAAATAGAGAAGCTTGAAATTGATAAGGACGGAAAGGGATTTTTAATGTCACATATTTCGAGTCCACAGGAAACTCAAATACGGTGTTTTCCTGTTCCGTAGATTTTTCCGCATTCTTATCGGCGTTGCTGCAACTTGCCAACAAGGCAATCACTGCCAGAAGCGCAAACTTACCCAAATAATTTCTAAAAGACGCTGCCATACGTTATATATACAAAATATATGGATGAAAAAACGCCAGCCTCGTTAGAGACTGGTGCTTTTAAAAGTCAAAGGGGATTCCCGCTTTCGCGGGAATGACATCCGAGTGAGATTAACCCAAGGTGACTTCGACCTTGTGCACACCCTTCGTAAAGACCGGGGCCACATTGGAATCGATTTCCTTGCCGTCAACAACCATCTTTGCCACACCCTTGCAGACATGGTTCGGGTTCTTCACGGTAATCTGGTAGGTAGCACCACGGAACTTACGGGTAGCTTCGAAACCAGCCCATGTGCTCGGGATGCAAGGATCGACAACGAGACCGTCGAAGCTTGCACGGATACCGATGATGAACTGCGTTGCAGCCTGGTAAGTCCAGGAGCTCGTGCCGGAGAGCCATGCGTTACGGCCCATACCGAACTGCTTGTGTTCGTCACCGAGGATGTTCTGCGGATAGCAATACGGTTCAGATTCGAACTCGTCGAGCTTGTTGTTCTTGGCAGCCGGGTTAATTTGGCTGTAATACTGGAAGGCCTTGTCGCCACGGCCGAGGATGGTTTCGGCAATCATCACCCACGGGTTGGTGTGGAGGAAGATACCGCCGTTTTCCTTGGCTCCGGGAGGATAGGTGGAGATGCCACCCACGTTCGGGTCGAAGCCGCGGTAGCCCGGAGTAGAGCTCTTCACGCCGTTGGCGGTGTTGAGGAGCTTGTTCAGGCTGTCCATGCCCATCACGGCACGGTCGCCAGTAGCAATGCCAGAAATCACAGACCAGGACTGGCTGTTGCAGTAAATCTTACCGTACTTGGCCTTGTTGGTGCCGTAGGCGTTGCCCTGCTTGTCGAACCAGCGGACCCACCACTTGCCGTCCCAGGCGCTCTTGTTGAAAGCGGCCTTCACGTCTTCGTACCACTTCTTGTACATTTCCACGGACTTCTTGTCGCCGAGAGCTTCACAGATGTCCATCATCTCGAGCAATGCCTTGGCGTAGAGGCCGGTGTTGAAGGAAGATTCTGCACCGAGAGGCAGGTTCATGCAGTCGTTCCAGTCGGCAAAGCCGAGGAGCGGCAAGCCGTGCTTGCCCAGGTGGGTGCGGGTAAAGTTGAGGGAGCGCTTCAGGTGTTCAAGGACAGTGCCCTTTTCACGCTGGGCGCGCTTCTTGCCAGCTTCGTAGAACGGAACTTCTTTCTTGAGAAGATCCATCTTGCCGGTTTCCTTGAGGTAGTTTGCAATCGTGAGCACGATCCAGAGGTGGTCATCGCCGTACCAGTCAGCGTAAGCCGGCTTGCCATGTTCGTCGAGAACGCCCTTCTTTTCGCGGGAGTCGCCGGCGTTAGCTTCGTTGCCGTTGTCTTCTTCGAGGGCAAGCGGAGCGTACTGGTGCATTGCGTTACCTTCGGGGCGTTGCACAGAGAGCAGGTTCAAAGCGAGCTGGAGAGCTTCTTCCGGCATGTGGCTCATGACGCCCATGAGGTCCTGGCTGGAGTCACGGTAACCGATACCGCGGCTGGTGCCGTAGCCCAACTGGTAGAGGGACAAGTAACGGCTCCAGTTCTTGGTGGTGTGGCACTGGCGCGGGTTGTGCACGTTCACCATGGAGTTGAATGCTGCATCCGGAGTGTTCACCTGGATTGTAGAGAGGTAGTTTTCCCAGAACTTGGCGAGTTCTTCGAAAGCCTTATCGACGTTCTTCAAGTCGCGGTACTTCTTGATAGCCTTGGCTGCAACCTTGAGGCTCTGTTCCTGACCGAGCTGGGTGCAGGTACGGAACGTCTTCTTGGCTGCAATCTTGCCGGCGTGGATCATGAGAGCGGCAATGTTGTCGCCACGGTCGCATTCGCTGTTTGCAAGTTCCTTGTTCTGGAGGCTGAGCGGATTTGCCCAGGAACCCATTTCGTTCTGGCCGAGGAACACGCGGCGGTCGCCATCGAAGCTACCGACCTTGCTGTCTGCGGTAACGTAGTTCACGGCGTAGTCGCGCTTCATGTAAGCGTACTGTTCCAAAACAACGTGGCCGTCCTTTTCCCAGTGGCCCTTGAGGGTCATGGTCTGCGGAACCCAGTCAGCGTTCGTGAGCTGCTTTTCGGCTTCGAAGTGGCTGAATTCATAAACCGGGATGATATCGACTTCCTTAGCGCCACCGGCGATGTTCGTCACCTGGATGTCCTGGAGGAGAGTGTTGGAGCCCGTCGGCACGAAAATCGTGACCTGCACGCGGAGACCGTAAACTTCGGCAATCCAGCGCATGTAGGAAAGGCCCACGTGGCATTCCCACTTGTCAAGCTTGACGAGAGTCGGAACGTAGAACGGGGAGAAAATCTTGTAGCTCTTGCCATCCTTGATACGGATGTAAATAGTGCTGGCCTTGAAGTCAGAGCACGGCATCTGTGCAATGTACTTGGTGATACGGTTGAGAGCCGGGTCGCCTTTGCAAACGAGAGTGCCGCCGGTCGTATCGACGATACCGCCGAAGTTAAGAGTACCGACGTAGTTGCACCACTTGATCGGGGTTGCCGGGGTGGTGAGCACGTATTCTTTTGCAGCGTCATCAAAGTAGCCATACTTCGGGGCAGCGGCCTTTGCGGGCTTCTTTGCCGGGGCCTTCTTTGCAGCGCTCTTCTTCACTTGTTTTGTAGCCATTGTATCTCCGTTAGAGAGGGGGTTGTTAATTTTAACGCGGTAAATATAAATTTTTTAGACGAAAGACGAAAGACGAAAGACGAGAGACGAGAGAAAGAAGCTAAAAAACTTTTCTATTTCACGCGAAGCGTCATTTTAAATCTTTCGTCTCTCGTCTGTAGGGCGAAGCCCGTTCTTTCGTCTAACCTTTTTGGTTGAAATTCTCGAAATCGCGGTTACCGAAGTTGATGTAGAAGTAGCCGTCGAGTTTCTTGTTGCGGACTGGGTCGCGCAAAATGCCGATAGCGGCACGCACGTACTTGAGCTCCACGAGGATATGGTCGCGGCTCATGCAGTTGAGGAACGGGCCTTCGGGGTAAAGCGTCGGGCGCGGTTCCTCGGCAATCATCTTCTCGAGGTTTTCGATTTCTTGCACTAGACGTCTTTCATGAACTTCAAGCGTGCGAATAAGTTCTTTGTTATTGGCACCATAGAGGAACGCAAAACCGAGGGTACGCGGATCGTCGTTGAAACCGGTCAAATGCTTGAGGACTTCCTTGCGCAGGACTTCCCTGCCCTTGTCGGTAATGTTGAATACCATGCGTTCTGGGCGGTTTCCGTCACGTTCGGAATGCCCTACGATGCATTCGTTTTTTTCAAGCGTTATCAATCTATTGTAAACAGTCGATGTGCTGATTTTCGCCCAACGATCGAGCTCACGGTCACGGATTTCCGTGATGATGTCATATCCGCTGCGCTCATGCTCCAATATGAGTCCAAGCAATACCAAATCGTAACGGTTCATTTAAATTCCTTGATTGTAATTATTCCAAGTTGGAATATTAAGTCAGTAGAAAACTACATTATTTTCTAAAAAAAGAATGTTTTGCACAAAAAAATCATATAAAAAATGGTTTACGTCACAAAGGGTGTCTTTTCGGTCTTAAAATAAATCGGTTTTAAATAATAGGTTATATTTCTGTCAAAATATCCCGGATAGTTGCTGGAAATTGATTTGAGTTTCAAATGGTAAAAAACAAGAAAATACGCTTAAAGTATTCCATCATAAGATTCGCACCGCTGATTCTTGTCGCTTATTTTATCATAGAGGCTTTTGCGGCATTCCAGCAAGAAGACAAAAATGCGGTCATCACCCGAAACAGGGACTATATCAAGGATATCACCAATGCCATGGCCGATAAACTTGATGATATTTTCATGAATTCGCTCAAGTCCATCGAGGCCATAGCCAAACTGAGTTCGAATGACCTTCGGGATGGCGAACTTAACACGGTTTATCTTGCAGAACTCGAAAAGATTGTGCAGTTCGACCACTTGCAGTTTACGGATAAAGATGGAGTCATGTTGACCTCTAACGGGAAAAAAATAAAATCCGACAACAAGTGGTTCTATACGGATGGCATGAAGGGAAACAGCGGAATCTTTGTGGTCATGCCGACCAAGACTTCCATGGCGATGGTCGTTTTTTATGCGCCGATTATTTCCAAAGAAAATGTCGTTGGCGTGCTCTCCTCCACCTTCGACGAAAACACAATCAAGAGATTACTGGAATACAAGGTCTATGGTGCAAACGCTTCTGCCGGCATCGTGAATACGGAAGGACGAACTGTAATCCCGCTTATTTCGTTTGATTTAAAGCAGTCTGCAATTCAAGGACTGTTTAGGGACAACTTCAAGAGCGTTCTCTACACTTCGATGTTCGATGCCGAAAACAGGAATAAGGTCATTAATGCTTACACGACGCTCTCGCCGACAAATTTCAAGTTTAACGGAGCCATCGACGACATTCAAGGTTACATGGCTCCGCTCCATACGGTCCCGCTGAATGTTTATTCGATATTTCCGTCCGAGGCTGCTCAGAGCCTTTATTCCATGGGCATCCAAGCTGGCCGTACGTTGCAGTTCCTGCTCATCCTCATTTTCTTCGGGTATATCGCCTACCTCGTGTTTGTCCAGTTCCTGATGATGCGTAGCGAGGCGCGCCAGAACAGGATTGCCGGCTATATCGCCAAGGCTGAAAACGCCATTGCCAAGGCTATTGTTCTTGTCGATGCCGAAAAGCAGACATTCCAGGATTTCTCTTCTATTCCGTTGCCGATTCCCAAGCAAGGCACGATTGACGACATGAGAACAGGGTTCATCAAGACCTTGGACGACCAGCAGAACGGACAAGATTTCAAGTATTTCTTTGATGACATCATCAAGGGACGGCGCGTCTCGAAGGATATTCCGAGTGTCGTATTCAGCGGACCAGGACCAAGGGACGAAACCCAATATATCACCATGGTCTATATTCCTGTTGAAATCAAGAAGGACATTGTCCAGAAGGGCGTTATCCTTTTCCGCAACATCACCGCCGAAAAGTCTAAAGAAATCGAGGCCAACCGCAGGCTCTCGCTCGCCTTGTCGGCCGCTCGCGAAGCGAACAACGCCAAGACGGCGTTCCTGTTCAATATGTCGCACGACATCCGTACGCCGATGAATGCGGTGACTGGCTTTACCGCCATGGCCAAAAAACACATCGACAATCCCGAAATGGTCAATCGCTACTTGGATAAAATTGACATTGCCGGCCGCCAACTTTTGTCGCTTGTAAACCAGGTTCTAGAAATGTCCCGCATCGAATCAGGTAAGATTATTCTCAGCGAACAGAAGTGCGACTTGGAAAGCCTCATCATGGCTCTATCGACAACGTACGGTTCCCATGCGGAATCCAAAGGGATAACGTTTGTCGCGACCATTTCGAACGTCGATCACAAGTACGTTTGTATAGACTGCGACCGAGTCAACCAAATTGCGGCAAACATCATCGGTAACGCCATCAAATATACGAACGAAGGCGGCTCCATCACATGCTCTCTCAAGGAACTCCCCTGCGACCGCGAAGGGTATAGCAATTATGCGTTGACTGTAGAAGATACGGGCATCGGCATGAGTCCTGATTTCCTTGATCATATTTTTGACGAGTTTGCCCGAGAAAGTTCTACCACCGTAAGTCGAATCCAGGGGACCGGCCTCGGCATGACGATTGTGAAAAAGCTTACGGAACTCATGGGTGGTACCATTAAAATTGAATCAGAAAAAGGCAAAGGGACTAAAATTACGGTGTTCATCCCCATGAAGTGGTGCGATGATTTCAAACAAGAGGATCCGGTCGAGAATGAATCAACATCGACATCGTTAAAGGGCATGAGGGTATTGCTTGTAGATGACAACGAGATGAATCGTGAGATCGCCGAAGAAATCTTGATTGAAAGAGGCGTTGTTGTCGATTCCGCCAACGATGGTGATGTCGCCGTTGAAAAGGTCTGCAAAGCCTCCCCTGGCACATACGAACTCTTGCTGATGGATATCCAGATGCCGCGCATGAACGGCTATGATGCCACAAGGGCGATTCGCTGCTTGCCGGACCCCCGCAAGGCCAACATCCCGATTGTCGCCATGACGGCCAATGCTTTCGAGGAAGACCGGAAAAACGCCTTGCTCGCTGGTATGGACGGTCATCTCGCAAAACCCATCGATTACGAAAAGCTCATCCAAACATTGACAAAATTCAGAGCGAAGTGACAGAGTTTCAATAAAATTTTTTATAATAGGGATTGAAAGACAAGGAGATATTATGAAAACCAAATTCTCACGCATTACATCCATCGTTCTCGCAGGCATTTTTGCACTTGCGGTTACGTCTTTTACTGGCTGCTCGTTGATGAAAAAAATCCAGGCGGCGAAAATTCTCATCAAGACCAAGTTTGAATACAAGGACCTGACTTTCGACTCTGTCGTTATCGATCCGCCGATTCTCGAACTCGTTGACAAAGGGCTCCAGGGCTTCATTCCGAATCCGGATGCCGTTAAATTGGTGAAGGACCTGGCTAATGGAATCATCAACACAGAACTGGGTGCTGCTAACTTCGACGTGTATCTGAACGCGAACAATGGCGGTAAGGACACGCTGTGGATTAACGAACTAAAAATCGAACTGAAGTTCGATACTCTTATCACGCTTCCGCTTACTCTGAAGGATTCCATGGTCCTTGCTCCGGGCGACAACGACATGCACTTGAACGCGGCTTTCCCGATTGACATGCGCATCTTCAAGCTCAACGAAGTCAAGTTCTACGCCATTGCCGGTTATCTTGACGTGTCCCTTGCAGAAGGAGGCAAATCAGTTTCCCAGGATGTGGAAATCAGACGTGATGTCGATTCTGATGACGTATTGAAACTCGAAGGCGCTGTTCGCGAGAAGCTTATGAAGCGTCTTGTTGACCAATGGGTCGGCAAACTCGGCAAGTTTATTCTGAAGTAAGACTAACATGGCAAAACGCAACTTTGTTCCGGACGATTTGAATCCGGATGATGAAAAAGCTGTTTCTAAATTGTATCGAGCGCTTTTGCAGCGTGAAATACCCGTGAACATGGATAAGCTTCGCCAGTGGATTATGGACTGGAGCGAAGTGGAATCGGTTCTTGGTGAAGAGAGTTCCCGGCGCTATGTCGCAATGACCTGCGACACCCGTGACGAACAGGCAGCAAAGGCTTATGCTGGTTTTATCGAAAAAATCCAGCCGTTAATGATTGAATACGACGACAAGTTGAACCGCAAGCTGATGGCTCATCCATCCAAGGACGCTCTCAAGGGAGAATTTGGTGAATGGCTGAAAGGCGTGCAAGTTTCCTTGGACTTGTTCTCCCCCGACAACATTCCGCTGGAGACCGAAGAAAACAAGGCTATCCAGGCATACCAGAAAATCACGGGAGGCATGAGCGTCGAATTCGATGGCGAAGTCAAGACTATGCAGCAGTTAAGCGCTTACATGGAAAAGACGGACCGCGAACTTCGCGAACGTGCATGGAGAGCGATGTGGGAGCGCCGTCTCAAGGACAAGGAAGCGCTCGACGAATCTTACGACAAACTCTTTGCAATTCGCAAGCAAATCGCGAAGAACGCGCACTGCAAGGATTTTGTCGATTACATATTCCTCGCCAAGCACCGTTTTGATTACACTCCTGCCGACTGCGAAAACTTCCATGAAAGCATCGAGAAGCTTGTGCTTCCGTTGCAGAAGGAAATGTACAAGCGCCGTGCCCAGAAAATGGGACTTTCCAGGTTGCGTCCATGGGACTTGGATGTCGATCCGCTTAACCGTCCGCCGCTCAAGCCTTATCATAGCGGTGACGAATTGATAGAAAAAGTCGATTGCATTTTCGAGAGTATCCATCCGCAGGCGGGCAAGTGGGCCCGCGAGATGCAGGCTAAAAAGCTCATCGACCCAGATTCGAGGCTCGGCAAGGCTCCTGGCGGATACCAGATCGGTTTTGACGAAAGCCGCCTCCCCTTCATCTTCATGAATTCAGCGAATACGGACCGCGACATCTACACGTTGTTGCATGAATCCGGACATTCGTTCCATCAGTTTGCGCTTGCGAACCAGCCGATTTTCGCCTACCGCGATGTGCCGGCTGAATTTGCCGAAGTGGCAAGCATGAGCATGGAACTCATCGGCATGTCGAATTTGAAGCCTTTCTACGGCGACGACCATGAAGCGATAGCCCGCAGCGTCGAAGGCGAATTAGCCGATGTGGTTTGGCTGTTCCCGTGGGTTGCGAGCATTGACAGCTTCCAGCACCGCCTGTATAACTTCCCGGAGCATACCGCCGAAGACCGCAGCGACATCTGGAGCGAAATCATGGACCGTTATGATGCTGGCGTCGATTACAGCGGTCTTGAAGCTGTCCGCAGAAATCTGTGGCAGAAACAGCTCCATCTCTTCGAATGTCCGTTCTACTACATCGAATACGGCATTGCGCAGATTGGCGCTCTGCAGGTCTGGGCGAACTTCAAGAAAGATCCGCAAAAGGCGATTGACGACTTGTTCAAGGCCGAAAGCCTGGGCAGTAGCCGTCCGATTCCGGAACTTTTCGCCACGGCAAACATCAAGTTCGATTTCACTCCGAAAACGCTTGAACCGTTGATGCAGGTTGTATGGGACGAATTGAGTTAAATGAAAGAGATTTTTTTGCTTTTTTTTACGCAAAAAAGGGCGAAATCGGTTGACAAAACAAAAATATAAACCTATATTTGGCGCACATCCTAATGGAGGGATGGCCGAGTGGTTGAAGGCGCACGCTTGGAAAGCGTGTTTACCTTACGGTAACGAGGGTTCGAATCCCTCTCCCTCTTCTAAAATTTTTCGAGGTACCTTATGGCTGAATCTCAAAGAGTTTATCTTGATGATATTTATGCTAGTGAAGAATGTCAAGGCTCGGTCTTCCGTGCTGTTGTCATGATGGCTCACGAAGCTCGCTTCATTAACAATCAGTCCAAGCAGGGGTATATCCAGCTCACGCAGAAGCCGACGACTATTGCTATGAACCGTTTCAAGGAACATAAGCTTACGATGGTCGAAAAAGGCGTGAACGACGTTACGGAAGATGCCGTTAAGGCCGCTGTTGCCGAAGTCGCTCCGACTGCCGAAGCTGTTGCTGAAGCTAGCGACGCTGCTGCCGACGCATTCTAATCTTTCAAAAATATTTTAAAAGACCGCTTTTCGTTTAGCGGTCTTTTTGCATTTGTAAAAACTGATGCCGGAACGGAGTCCGGCATGACAATCTTCAAAGTTATACTTGGCTTTCGTGGTATTCCCCGCCAAAAGCATGGCCGCTTAGCGAAAGAATCGGCGGGAACTGGATGCGCTTGGCAAGTGCTAGTCCCTTGAATCTGCGGTACCAATGGCGCATGTCTTCAAGTGCGGCTTCTGTTGTCGGGAGTTTCGACTTGAAATAAGCATCGTCAACGCCGAGCGTTTCGCAGAGAGTTCCTTCCATCAAAAGTTTTTCGGTATATGCAAGGCTTACACCCTTCTCGACCCACATCGCAAAAAGCTTGTCGTGGTACGGATAAAGAATCGGGTCGCCCTTGCCTTCATCGACATTCATCGCTTCGCTAAGTTCCGCGCTCGCCGGAATGTCAATCGAGGCTTTCGGGATGATTTCCTTGTCGCGGTTGATGTAACGGGCAAGCGCATAGACTTGAGTTTTCCATAAATCGCCCAAGGCGCACATTACACCGCAAGTGTCACCGTAAAGCGTGCAGTAGCCCACCATCGCCTCGCTCTTGTTGCCGTTGCAAGTTACTCCGGCACCAACGATTGACGCCACGGTCGAAAGGATTGAAGCAGAACGCGTCCTAGCCTGCAAATTTTCGTGGTTGATTCCGACGACCTTCATTTCGGTGTCGTTACGCACGAAAGAACAGCGTTCAAGCGTATGACAAATAGACTCGATGATATCCGAAATCGGGGCGACCATGTAAGGCGTTCCCAGATTTTCGGCCAGGTCGCGAGCTGCGTTCTTCGTCGTATCGGAATTGAAGCGTGTCGGCATGTTCACGAGGAACACGTTCTCCGGTCCAATAGCCTCTGCATAAAGCGCCGCCGAAACAGCGCTGTCGATGCCGCCGCTTGCGCCAATCACCATGCGCGAAATGTGGAACATCTTCAGGTTCTCGCGAATCATGAATACGAGCGCGTCATGAATTTCCGCAATTTGACTCGGATAAGGTTCTGATGATTCCGCATAAACTTGCACATTCCCATCGACAAATTCGACGACAGCTTCAGCTTCTTTAAAGAGCGGCATTTCGAAAATAACTTGACCGTCGCAATCAAATACGCGGCTCCCGCCTGCAAGCGCATAAATGTTCTTGCCGGTATTGTCCGTTCCCACTCCGTTCACGCAAACAATAGGCTTCGCGCTATCCTTGGCAAGGTGCGCAAGTTCCCTGTTCTCGGATTCACGGCGTCCCGTTGCATAAAAATCGCTGCTATGAGTCACATGAGCAATACCCAAAACAGGCGTTTCGTCAAGGGCGTCTCCGCTCAAGAAAAACGGCATCGATCCAGCGTACTTTTGAATTTCGGCCCAATCCACAGGGAGCATCTTATTGCTGGATCCGGTTAATGCATATCGCGGAAAAACAACACAATCGACTTCGGCTGCCTTGGCACGGTCAAAAGCGGCCTTCATCGTTTGCATATTTGCCGATACATTACCCGGCAATATCTTCATCTGCACCACGTAAAGTTTCATGATATAATCCTCTGGCAGAAAAATAAAAAATGTACCGCTGTTGCACGGTACAATTTTTTATTTAGTTACTAGAATTTAGTTATTAGTTACTAGAGAGTGCAATAAGAACATATCTAGTAACTAGTAACTTAGAACTCATAACTAAAAAATCACTCATATTGAACAGATTCAAAGGCTGTCGGAATCTTTGGCGTGTCCGGGTCGGAATGCTTGAACGAGAACCCGTTGGATTTACTTTCAATTTCCCCGTAAATACTCGTCGTGCAGGCATCCTTGTTTAGACAGCCCCTGTTGCGCATCATGAGTTGGTTGCCGTAGATTTCCCAAACTCCGCTCTTGGCTTCGATATTCTTGTTATTTTCGAAGGCGGCAAGTTCGTATGTGCCGTCTGCCTTTATCGTGAATTGCCATTCGATTCCGTTGTCGAGCGCTTGCCATTCACCGACAATCTTGTTTTTCTCTTGATAAGTGATGTCACCAAGGTCCTTGATAGTGCAACTCATTGCCTTGGCATTAGATCTGGTCGATGTAATGGTATTGTCGGTTCCGATTGTATAGCCGAACATGGTGGTCATGGACCTTGCGTTGTAGTAAGCCGGACGCATCAGCAACGTGCTGCGCTGTATGTCGTAATGTCCGCCAATCCAATTAGCGACTTTGTTTGAAGCTGAATTTTCCAGGATGTACGAATTGTCGAAGAACGTAAACGACCTTGTCGTATCGCCGTCGGTGCAGCTATAGACTTTGTTCTTTATGTCTTCGGCCTTGGTGACTTTACCTGCGGCCACTGCGACCTGGGCCTTTACGGCTTCGCTATAGTCCTTTGAGTCGTTGACGGCATACTTGACGACGCCTTCTTTATCGACAATGAAGGACAGTTTGACGCCCTTTTCCACCTCGCCCATAATCTTGTTTGCTTTCGGGGAATCAACGTATTCCATACCGACGTTACCCTTGACGAAATTGACTTCGCCGTTTGCAAAGTCAACGAAGGTGGTGACCCACAAGGTATCTGGAACGCGGAGAGAGAAAAAGCCCTGCTTGCTGCCGGTCGAAAGGAAAATCTTTTCGCCAAACAAGTCGAGTTCCATGTTCTTTTCCAGATCTTCAAGCTTTGCTGCACGGGCACCGCTTGGAACAGCAACAGAAGACGAAGAAACCGCTGCGGATGAAGAAGACTTGACTTCGTTCACGCTGGAGGATGTTGCATCCTTGCCTGTAGAAGAAGAGGATTTGGCTTCTTTATTTGTACTGGAAGAGGATTCGTCCTTGTCCTTCATAGAAGATGAAGATTTGGCATCCTTCGAATCGGACGATTTCTTGTCGTCGTTTTTAGAGGAAGAGGACTTGTTGTCGGATTTCTTGGAAGAAGAAGACTCGATGTCATCGCATTCGTCCTCATCGCAATCATCTTCTTCGGAAGAAGATGAGATTTCTTGAGAATTCTTTTTAGGGGAAGAGGGACTGTCGTCGTCGCCGCAAGCTGCGAAGAGGAATGCGGAAGACACTAAAAAAGCAAGTAATTTTTTCTTATTCATAGCTAATAATATAATTTATTTAGTCCATTTTAGACCAACAAATGTTTACAATTTACACAGGATAGACTTGAAAAAAGCTCAATTTTTGCGAAAATGTATTATATGAAATGATTAATAAATATGAGCACGCTTCGCTTGGGCTTTCTTATTACAATTGCCCATACCCCAGTAGCGTGCAAAACGAGCGTCGCAAAAATATGCTTGCATATTTTTATGACCGAGTGCAGCCGCAGACGCCGAAGGCGTCAAAGGGGCGACAGCCCCGTGCCCATACCTGCACTTCACACTTCGAACGGGCAACCTGGATGGTAATCGAGATCGCGTTCGGCTTCTTCGATGGACGGGGCTGCATCGTACAAAAATCCAGCCAAAGCTTGCTCGGCAGAGACTCGTTCCCCGCCAATCCAGCTTTTTAGAACCGCCAGGCGTCTTGAAAGCCACCACGGGAGAGGTATCATCATGTGACGCA
Organism: uncultured Fibrobacter sp.; assembly: GCA_946415675.1. Classification (GTDB taxonomy): domain Bacteria; phylum Fibrobacterota; class Fibrobacteria; order Fibrobacterales; family Fibrobacteraceae; genus Fibrobacter. The sequence goes on along the minus strand of CAMKTL010000002.1, from coordinate 145,871 downwards.
TTCCGACGGCATTAAGCACATGCTTAGCCATTTCCGCCATCGTCATTACGGTCGAGCCCGCAAGGGCGTAAGTCTTCCCCACGGCATTCGATTGAAGCCCCGCCACAGCAATTCCCTTGACCAAATCTACACTGCGGACCGGGCGCTTTAAGCATTTGCCTCCGCCCGGCATAAAATAGACCGGAAACTTTTTTACGTAATCGCGGAACATGTTGAACTCCACTCCGCCGCCGTCACCAATCACGAGCGTAGGCCGTACAATCGTCCAGTCGAGCCCAGACGCATGCACAAGTTCCTCCCCTTTCTTTTTGCTTTTGCCGTAAGGCGTGAGCACTGGGTACGTCACGGATATGCTTGAAACGTACAGAAAGCGGCGTACATGGGCCTTTTGCGAGGCTGTAATGACGTTTCGCGTCCCCTCGGTATTGACGTGTTCGAACGCTCCCGGTTTTGTCGATAAGAGAATAGCCGCTAGATGATAGACGACATCGACATTCTCGAAAGCATCCCGAATTGAATCAAAATCGGTAACATCGCCGTAGCGGATATCTACCTCAGCAGGTAGGGATTTTGCCAGAGAATCGCCCGGGAGAGTCAGGACGCGGACACACACTCCACGTGCTATTAGTTCCCGGCACAACGCCTTCCCTACGACGCCGGCGCCACCCGTCAAAAGAGCAATCATGCTAGGCTTCCAGCATATAACGGATATCCTGGACGCGCCTTGCGAGGGACGCATCCTTATCCATCTGCTTTTTCAGGGAATTTATGGCGGCGATTACAGTGGCATAGTCTCTACAGAACATCGCACCGATATTTTGAAGCGAATCCGTCGTGAGTTCACGGCAGAGGTACATCGCTATTTTGCGTGGCAAGGAAACCGTGGCAGACTGGCGCTTGGACGAAAGTTCGCACACTTCGACGTGGTATTCCAAGGCGACCGCTTCGGCAATGTTTTTTGCAGTCACTTCCATGTGGGCACCATGTTCCGACGGCGCTACAAGACGCTTGACGCTGTTCAGGTTCAAGTCCGCTTTGCAGAACATGTTCATCGCGCCGAGATAGTTCAATAGCCCTTCGATGAGACGCACGTTCTTGCGTGGCGGCATAGAAAGGTAACGGCAGATTTCTTCGCGATCGTTCTTTGCAAAAGGCAAGTCTTCGGATTTTTTGCTAATCAAGTGCATGCGGGTCGCCAAATCAGGTTCGTCGAGGCCCACGGCAACGCAAGATTCGAGCGGAGTCAGGAGCTTCTTGGAAATGCTCGGTATCGAAGACCTCGAAGCGCTGCGGGAATCGTTGTCCGTATCGACAACCTTGAACTTGGACGGATGACGGTCGCACGAAATCACCACCTGCTTTCCTTCGGCACGTAAATGGCGAATCAGGATAGCTAGGCGTTCTTGTGTCCACAGGCCTTTTTCCAAAAGCTGCACGTCGTCGAGCAAAAGAATATCGCAAAGTTCATAGCGTTCGCGGAAGTTCTTGGCCAGTTCACGTACATTGCCCGTCTTGTTGTGGAGTGCCGAAGCCATTGCTGTAGCATCACGCAAGAAGTCGTAAGCGTGGCAATAGACAATAGCTGCCTCGGGGCGGTTTTTCTGGATTCTTGCGGCAATCGACTGCAACAAGTGCGTTTTGCCCAGCCCGCTTTCTCCATAGACGAACAGCGGATTCAAGGACGGGTCGCCCGGATTTTCGGCAACGGCCTGGCATGCACGGAAAGCCGTAGAATTGCATTCCCCTTCTACAAAGTTTTCAAAAGTATAGCGGGCATAAAGCGAAAGAGGCTGTGCCGGATGTTTTTTCGGCTTTGGGGTCTCGGCCACTTTCGGGATAATGGGCATCGTGAGCTTGATTTCGGGAATCGGTTCCGAAGGAGCAATCTGACGAATGCGATAATCCACAAATTCACTACCAAATACATCTGTAAAAGACTTGCGCAATAAATCGCCGTAGTGCGAATTCACCCAGTTCTCGCGTAATTCGTCGGGAACAGTGAGCAAGGCATAACCATTGCACATACCCTCGTAACCCAGAGTGTCGAGAATCACGGCACCAAAAAAGTCCTTGCATTCCGAACGCACGCGGTCGAGCACCTGTTGCCAGGGCGTCTCTGCAATATCCAACAAAGAAACAATATTTTCCACGATATAAATAACCAATCAATAGAACAAAAGAGCAAGGAAAAAATAAGAAAGGAAAATCCAGGAACAAGCACCTTGAACGAAAAAAATTGGAAATGTCCTTTTTTGGTCCAAAAAGGGCAATAAAAATTAAAAAACACTTTTTATCAAACTTTTTCCATTTTACACCATTCTTACGAACGCATGAGCAACATGATTATCACTATACATTATCACAATTTATCAACAGGAATTTTTTTTACTATCCCTTGACAAGATTTTTCTTACTTAAAACATACAAATTCACAGTAAATTGGCGTTTTTAGCTTAAAATCGCCACTTTTTTTGTGTGAGAAAAATGTAACTTGTTGATTTTCACCGAGTTAGGTGTTAGATGAAAATGGAGAGACAAGAGTGGTAAAACGAAAGATTTAGATTGCAGAATTTAGTTGGCAGAGGAGTCGTGCGGAGCCTGCTCGGAGCTTTGTTCGTCGAGCTTTTCTTGCAGATGGTCAATACGGTTGGCAAGCATCTTTTCAATTTCCGGGAGAAGCTTGTCCTTGACCCTGTCGAGATAAAGACACTGCAACTGAATCATGCGGTTGCGGTGGCGCCCGGCAAATTCCTGAATCCAATGGCTCACAGCCTGCTGGCGGTCCTGAATTTTATCATGTAGGGACTGCTGGATGAACGTCCTTTGGACTTCCATGTATCGCTGCATGTTGAACGGCATGCGGTAAGTACGGATAAACTGTTTCAGGAGGACTAACAAACCAAGTCGTTCATGCTGATGTTCGTGAATGAACAGACGCAATTCCTCCAGGTGCTTCTGGAAGAAGGGCACGATGGCTTTATCATCTATTTGATAAAGTTCCAACTCGTCCTGTTTTTTCGTCGCTTCATCGACTGCCATAACCCAAATGTATTTTATTAAAAATCAGAAAGATTTGGAACGCTTCACAAGAAAGCCGAATTTGGCTGTTTTTTCGCTTTTTAGAGTACATTTTGCCAAAAAAACGCGTCCTTCAGTTCCCGGATTCAGTCGGTCGGCGGCTGCACCGCGAAAATTGAGCATTTCTTCGACCTCGCAAGGCTGCATTCCGTCGGGGGTCATGAGTTCCAGAGAATCGTCCATGGAGAACGGATTTTTCACGTTTACAAGGCATGCGCCAGTGGTTTCATCGAAATCCTTGATCTGGGCGGCCACGCAACCTCCCTCGGCATCTACATGTGTCGCTTCATAATTCTGCGGCAAGGGTCCACGCAAGAATCCCGGCATAAAGCCTCGCCCATCGACAAAACGGATTGCCCGACGGCTATCCTCGGGCACCGGATTCCCTGCGGCGACAGCGTCTATGGCCATGCGGTAAGCACGGACGACCTGGCTCAAGTAATAGACGGAGCGCGTACGGCCTTCAATCTTGAAGGAATCAAGACCGCCGGCTACAAGCTCCGGAATCACGTCCAAGGCGCAGAGGTCGCGGCTACTCATGAAGTACGTTCCCCATGTGTCCTCGTCGAGAGCAATCGGGTCGAGTTCGGGGCGGTCGGTGCGTTGAAGCGTAAAGGAACCTTCGTGCTCCCGGTAGTCTTCTACTTGCGGACCAGAATTTGCATACAGGCGGTAAGGCATGCGGCAACTGTTATCGCATGCGCCCTGGTTGGCGTCGCGGTGCGTCACCCAGTTGCTGAGCATGCAGCGGCCGGACATGGCCATGCAAACAGCACCATGAACGAATACTTCCAGTTCGAGGTCCGGAACTTGTTTCTTTATCTCTAAAATTTCAGACAGACGAAGTTCTCGGCTCAAGATGATTCGACGGACTCCTAAATTTTTCCAGAAGGATGCGGCAAGGTAGTTTGTCGTGTTTGCTTGTACGGACAGATGAACTTCTGTTTCGGGATGTTCCTTGAGGAGCCAACCCACAAAGCCGGGGTCTGCCACGATGAGGGCGTCCGGTTTGAGTTCCAAAGCGGCGTTCAAAGCCTTTTGGAATGATTCGACCTTGACGTTACGCGGAATGACGTTGCTTGTGAGGTAGAATTTTTTTCCGTGTTCATGCGCATACGCAATGCCTTCGGCAAGGTCGTCCAGATTCTTGAAACCGTTTTCGCGGGCGCGCAACGAAAATGCAGGCTGCCCTGCATAGACAGCGTCTGCGCCATAAGCAAAAGCGTACTTCATTCGTACAAGGTCACCCGCAGGTGCTAAAAGTTCAGGTTTGGTCATAAGTAGTGATTAGTTAACGGTGATTAGAAGTGCATTAGACGAAAGGCAAGAGACGAGAGAATTGTTTGCATTAGTTCGTGCGAAGCACCATTTTTTCTTTCGTCTTTCGTCTATAGGCTCGCAGAGCCGTTCTTTCGTCTAGAATTTAAATCCTGCTCTAATATATGCCTTGCGGTCGTCAATCAACGTCAGTTCGCCCAAGAACGAGAATCGACGGCCTTCGTAGCTAATCGCGGGCGTCAGCGAATACTGAAGCTTTGCACCACTGAGGAATTTCTTGTGAATCTTGAGATGATTGTTCGGTGTCGTATCGTTCACGGCGCTGCCGTAATCCGTTCCTTTCCAGAACCATGTTTGGCGAATGGAGGCGAATATATGACCGTCCAAACGTGCATAGATGTTCCAATCAATCGTTCGGCTGTTCGGCCCACCCTGGTTTCCCAACGGATACCCTAGATGAGCCACCTGGGCTGTGTTCTGCTTGAAATGCGTATAGACGTAGGGTTCGACACGGGCGTATTCGAAAATAGTTCCTGCTTCGATTTTGTGGCCCTTGTAAAAAAAGTTGTGACCCGCCTGGAAACCGGCCATCCAAGCCCATTTGGCTTCGATGTTGTCGTTCCGGATCAAACTGATTGGGGATTCCATATCGTCCAGGAAAAATTCCGTGTAAAGACGAACCTTGTTGAGAATGCGGTAGTTGATATCAAAAGAGATTGAACCGTTGTTGCTTGGTTCCGAATAGTTTCCCTTTTCCATGAACAATGGCGCTGTCGGAACAAAGAGCCAAGGCTTCATGTCTTCATAAAGAATCGTAAGCTCGCTGACGCCGAATGTCGCGTTTCCTACGGCAAGTTCATAACGATGACCAAAAAGGTTTCTTGAATTTTCCTTGTTCTTTTCGCTCATGCTGCTGTAAATTCGCAGGTCCGCATAGAAACTCATGACGCGGAGTGGGCCAATCATCAAGTCCAAGCTCATCATGTTGTACGGAATCGCGAACTGGTTCAAACTCAGGTTGTTGTAGTAACCCGGGCCCCAGTGCATCACGTCGCGGCCAAAATCCAGGCGTAACCAGTCGTAATTGAACGCAAAATGCGTGCGGTATCGCGCATAGCTCGTGTATTCTACGCCGGAGTTGTTTTCTTCGCGCTGGTTTTCGAGAAATTCGCGGTCAAAAGATCTCGGGTTCTTGGCGGAATGACCTTCGCTGTAAATGCGTGCGTCCAAGACAAAATCGACCGAATCGATATACCCTCGCAAATAAAGGCCTCCGTCAATTCCCGGCCAAATCGTATCGCCCACAGTCTTGCTTCCGGTTCTCATACCACGGTGGTCAACGTCGTTAATATGTTCTCCGCCACGGTAGTCGATACCGCCGACAATGCTTGCAGCAACTCCTACGCGCGGGTTCGCATTTTCAAAAGCAATAGCCTTTGCGATACAGGCTGAATCACCTTTTTCGCATTTGTATTGAATTCCGTTCCCAAGGATGCCCGCGCCACGTACGTTATCAAAGTACAGGAGCGCGTTCCCTTCCGTTTTCGTGAAGTTTTTGCGGAATGTTGTATCCCTGCGAGGATACGTAAAATACTGAGGCTCGCTACCAATTGTCTGGCGGTGGTATTCAAACAACATCGGAGCTGTTTCTAGATTCCGCAGATTATATGAACGTACTGGTTCAATGACCGGCGAAGCTGCCAAAGATTCACTTACGCCTGTCCAAAGAAAAACGCAAGAAACAAGGGGTAATATTTTCTTCAAATCCATTGCCAAAATTTAACATTTTTCATACTGCTTATAATGCGACTTGTCGCTGTGACGGTTAAATAATTGCCATTGACGATTAAATATTTAATTGCAGCCACTATGGATGTTTTTAAGAAAAATGAACCCTTTTGTTCCAAGTGGTACTTTTAGTTCCGGTTTAAAAAATATACTGAATAAAAAAAAGTTTAAAAAAAATTTAACCCCTTTTTATCATATTGTATGTTTTGAATAATATTGAATGGGAGATATATTTATGAACATGGGAACTAAAAATTGGTTTGGCTTTGGTATGGCTACAGTTTCGCTAGCTTTGCTTGCGGGCTGTTCTGACTCGACTTCGCCCGTAAATGAATTCTACAATCAAATTCCAGATAGTATTCCCTCGATGGAAATACCTGGAGATTTGGCGAGTAGCGGAAGTATCGCGACAAATCCGAACGGAATCGCGACATCCAGCAATTCTGTAGAATCTACAGCAAACAGTTCCGGGAACATACCGACGAGTTCGCCAAACATACCGACGAGTTCGCCAAACATACCGGCCAGCAGCGCTGGAATCACATCTCAAAGCAGCAACAGCATCACCTCGCCCACTTCTTCGAGCAGCGCTTTGACGCCTGCCAGCAGTTCTTCGGACAACGTGGCACAGGTTATCGACAAACCATCTACAGATCGTCCCGTTATCACTTATGGGTCAAGTGGCGCAACAGTCGCGAACGGCGGAGCCTGTGTTACAATCAAAGGCGGTACCGTCAAGATTACTTGCGGTGGCGAATACGTTTTTAGTGGTTCTTACAGCGGTAATGACGCCCAGATTCTCGTTGCATCGCCAAAGACGGATACGACCGTCTATCTGAACATGAAGGGTTTGACGCTCACCAATACGGCTGACGCCCCGATTTACGTGCAAAAGTCGAACAAGACGTTTGTCGTTGCGAAGAATGGCACGACAAATACGTTTACCGACGCGGCTACGAGAATCAAAACGTACTCTTATACGAACGACGCTGGCCAAGCCAAGACCGATACGACGGGCGCTTGCATTTATTCCAAGGATGACCTTACCATCAAGGGTGAAGGTACGCTTATCGTGAAGGCAAATTACAATAACGGTATCCACACGAGTAACGACTTGAGAATCAAAAACGGACTCATCACGGTCAATGCGAAAAATAACGGTCTCAAGGGCAAGGGCTCTGTGGCGATTAGCGGCGGAACCATCAACATTACCACGACAGAAGGCGACGGCATCAAGAGCGATACCGACGACGCAACGGATTTGAAGGACGGCAAGGGTTCCATTGAAATCACGGGTGGCAGCATCACCATCACGTCTGCATTCGATGGATTAAGCGCAAATAACGCTGTGACGATTGCCAAGGGCGATGCCAAAGATGCAGACAATGGCGAGGACAAGGCTCCGACGCTTAAAATTACGACTGGCGGCGGACAGAAATGCCTCGGCACGAGCACCGGCGGCGGCAATGGCGGCCGCGGAGGCTTTGGCGGCGGATTCGGCATGGGCGGCAACTCCTGCTCCCCGGACTCCAGCATGAAGGGTATCAAGGCAGATTCGAGCATTGCCATTAGTGATGGCGTCATCGAAATCAACAGCCACGACGACGGCATCCACAGCGGTGGCAGCATCACCTTCACCGGTGGCAAAGTGACCGTCAAGACGGATGATGACGGCGTCCACGCGGACAAGGCCCTCTATGTCAAGGACAATGCGAATGTGAGCGTTACCATGTCTTACGAAGGCATGGAATCCCCCGATATGAACTTTGAAGGTGGCATCACAAGTGTCATCACCACGGACGATGGATGGAACGCTGCTGGCGGCACTAGCACAACGACGGTTGGCAACACGGGCGGCAGAGGCGGCAGGGGCGGCGGTTTCGGTGGCGGAAGCACAGGCAATCTCAAGGTGACCGGCGGATTCCACTACATCTACGTAGGTACTGGCGATACGGACGGCATAGACAGTAACGGTGGTATCAATATTTCCGGCGGTGTCATCATCGTGGAATGCCGCATGAACGGCGGTATGGGCGGTATGGTAGATTCCGACGGCACGACGACAATTTCTGGCGGCAAGTTGCTCGGCTTCGGTACGAATAATTCCGAAGAAGGCAAGCAGTACAGCGTGAATTTCACTGCCGATAACTATTATGGCACCTCCGAAATTGCATTCAAGCCTAGCTTCTCCGGAAGTAAGATGGTTTCCAGTGTGGGGCAGCCCGCTATCGTGAACAGCGTGAACGGCATGAACAAGACATGCTTCGGCGATAGCGCCGACCGCTGTGTTTATACGAAATAGACGAAAGAACGCCACTTCGTGGCTACAGACGAGAGACTAAAGATAAAAGGCGAGCAATTACGCTCGCCTTTTTCAAATTTCAATTTTACAGAATTCGCCTCTCTCGTCTTTGCTCTTCAGGCCAAGACTTGTCGGCTCAGCAATGGATACGCAAGCGTATCCGCTGCATTCGCCTCTCTCGTCTTTCGTCAACCAGCGAAGCGATCTTTCGTCTAAACTACATCCAGCCGCGGTCGGAGGTACCGGTAATACCGCGAACCTTAAGGTCAAAGTCATCACGGTTGGTAGCAGCGTTCATGGCCGTTTCCAGCGAAATCTGGTCGTTCTGGTAAAGCTCAAGCAACGCCTGGTCAAACGTCTGGCTGTGGTACTGAATATGGCCTTCGGCAACCGCCTGTTCCACCATGTCAATTTTGTCCTTATCCTGGATATATTCCTTGATGGCACCCGTATTGACGAGGATTTCTGCGGCCGGAACACGTCCCTTGCCATCCTTTGTCGGCAGGAGTCGCAGCGAAATAATGCCAGCCAGCACTTCCGCAAGCAACAGACGCACTTCGTCGTGCTGGTGCGGCGGATACATCGAAAGCACACGGTGGATGGTCTCTACGGCGTTCGTCGTATGGATAGTCGCAAAGACCATGTGGCCTGTATCAGCTGCGGTCAATGCAATCTGCATCGTTTCAAGGTCACGGATTTCGCCCACGAGGAGCACGTCCGGGTCCTGACGGAGAGCAGCACGAAGCGCATTCGCGTAAGAAAGCGTATCCACGCCAATTTCACGTTGCGAAATAATCGCTACGTTGTCTTTATAAAGATATTCAATCGGGTCTTCGACGGTAATGACGTTAACCGATTCCTTCTGGTTGATGTAGTCAATCATCGAAGCAAGCGTCGTCGATTTACCGGAACCCGTGGTACCCGTGACAAGCACAAGACCGCGCTTTGTAAGAGCCAAGTCGCGGATAACTTCGGGCAGATGAAGTTCTTCGAACGGAGGGATAGTCGCCTTGATATGGCGAATGACAACAGCTATTGTACCGCGCTGGCGAAATACGTTGACACGGAAACGTCCCATATCGCGGGCGCCCACGGCAAAGTCGCATTCCTTATTCGCTTCAAAGCGCTGTTTCTGATCGCGATTCATGATGTCGTCCAAGAAGGAATCCATCATGGCACTATCGATACGAATATCAAAGAGTCTTTGTAAAATACCGTGAATACGGTAAACTGGCGGTACGCCTACACGGAGGTGTAAGTCAGACGCCTTGCGGTTTACCATTTCGCGCAAGAGCTGTTCAATCCGAAGTTCAGCCATTTAAGCTTCTCCAAACTTTTCGCGGCAGAGTTTTTCTACTTCTTCCAGACGAGATTTGATTTCCGGATTATTCGGGTTCTTCTTTGCCAAATCCGAATAAATTTCTAGAGCCTTGTTATAGACGCCCTGTTCCATGTAAATGTCCGCAAGAGTAGCCGTATTCAAACTTTCGTCCAAGTCAGCGGCACCGCGGGATAATGGAGCATCGGCATTATTGACTAGACTTGCAGAAACTTCGTCATCGGAATCACCGGACATCAGGTAATCGACTCCCTTGTTGCTCGGTTCACTCGATTCCGGCAATGAATCGTCCTCGTCAAAGAGTCCCTTGAACGCATTGGAGACTTCGGAATCAATAGAATCTAAATCAGCAGAAGGCGCTGCTGCTGCAACTTCTTTTACAGGTGCTGGTTCCGCCGCAGCTTTCGCCGTTTGTTCTGGAGTTGTTTCTTCCAGCAAATCATTGTCTTTACCAAAGATGCTGTCAAACGATTCATCGACGCTTTCCTTGACGGATTCTTCTTCGATTTGAGCGCTTGTCGCTTCTTGGCTCAACGGTTCATCAACAGGAGCGGCAACGAATCCGTTTTTATTTTCTTCGGGCAACGAGAGATCGTCTTCGTTACCGAACATCGATGCAAATGCGCCCCCCATTTCGTTTGCAAGATTGTCGTCTTCTTTGGCGGGTTCTGCAAATGTTTCCGCAGACGGTTCGGCGACAGGTTCAGTAATTCCGGCTGATTCTGTAGCTGACCCGGATTCGGCAACACCCTTTGATTCTTCGCCGCCAAACAGTGCGTCAAAAGCACCATCGACACTCACGGAAAGGTCTTCCGAGATGCTGGAAGATTCTTCTGGTTGAGTGGCGACATTTTCTGTTTGCGCGACAACTTCTTCAGGTTGAGCAATTTCTTCTGGTTCTGCGAGAGGTTTTTCAGCCTCGGCAACGGGAGCGCTTTCTTCGGCAATATTGTCTTCTATGTCGGAGAAATCCATGTGCGTCGATGGTATTGCGCTTTCTTCGGCAAGAGTATTTTCTTCAGGTGCGGCTGCGGCATCTTCGCTAACAGGTTCCGCAAAATCAAGAGAAGAAGCTTCCGCCGGTTCATCACTTAAGCTGAAATCTGCATCGGCAGATTTTTCAAACAGTCCACCAAAAGATTCTTCTGCTGCAGGTTCTTCGGACGGAGCATCTTGTGCTTCAGCTAACAATTCGCTTGAAGTTTCTTCTACAGACAAATTCTCTGCTGGAGATTCTTCAATGGATGCTTGTTCTGCAGGTTTTTCTTCAGGAAGTTCATCGTCCCCGAAAATCGAGGAGAAAGCATCATCGACGTTTGTCGCCTTATCTTCTTCCTTTGGGGGGTCGATAATTTGTTCTGATTCTGCGTCAGAGAAATCCATGTGCGTCGATGGTATTATACCATCTTCGACAGAACTCGTCTCAGTTGCAGGCGTTTCATCTAAACTAAATTCAGCATCGGCTGATTTCTCGAAGAGTCCACCTGATGTTTCTTCAGATTTCGTTTCTTCAGGCAGTTCGTCATCGCCCAGAAGTGAAGAGAACGCATCATCGACGTTTGTCGCCTTGTCTTCTTCCTTTGGTGCTTCGGGAGTCGGGCTCCACTCTTCAATGGAAATGTTTTCTTCCGAGGGTTTTTCGTCTAAAGATAAACTCTCAGCAGACGCTTCTTCGGGGAGTTCATCGTCACCCAGAAGCGACGAGAACGCATCATCGACGTTCGTTGCTTTGCTCTCGGCATCGATTGGTTGATCTTCAATGTTCGAGTCTTCAATGTTAAAAGATTCTTCGGACTTGGGGGGTTCGTCTTGGCTCGGAGCCGGCACAGACGAGAACAGTGACGAAGCTACAATGCCGGTTGCTGCTGCGGCGGCAGCTCCGTTTCCGTTCAATTCTGCTGTATCAAGATCATCATCACCACCCAAAATACCTGTAATGGCAGAGGACACTTCGGATGTACTCAAAACGTTGCCATCGAAACTTGGATCTTGGATTTCTTCAGTGTTTTCGGCATTTTCACCCGATGCAGAATTCAAGGAATTCAGCAAGTCGTTCATCGAAGAATCGTTTTCGTCATCAGCATTCGAAATGGATGCAGCCAAATTCGCAAAGACGTTTTCTTCTCCGTCAAATTCTGCGTTTTCAGAATCGGAATTCAAGTCCATCGTGAACGGACTGTCGTCTTCCATCGGCGCAGCGGCCATTGCGGCCTGTTCTTCTTCCGTCAGTACATCGTATTCGTCTTTCCAGAACGGATCAAGGGGATCCATGTCGTGGACACGGCGGAAGCAGGCGTTACGTTCGGCTATTTTCCCTAGCTGATCGTAAGACTCCCCCATCTTCTTGTGGGCCGAAAGGCAGAACGGGTCCTTAGCAAGAACCTTCTTGTATTCGGATATGCTACCGGCAAAATCCTTTTGAATGGTAAGAATTTTTGCCCGAACCAACATCGCCGGAACATCGGACGGTGATGCAGCCAAAGCCGCATCTACATGATTCAAAGCGGCTTCGAAGTCGCCGGTGGCAAGTTCCATATCAGCAAGCCAAGCAAGGGCTTGTGAACGACCTTTGTTCTTTTTTATAGTCTTTTTCAGAGAATCCAACGATACAGCCATTATTTCTCCAATGGAAGAAGAATAGCTTCATCCGCTAAAAGTACAGGAATTCCTTCACGAATCGGATAGACCCGCGAACCATCGGGAGTCGTCAGCGCTTCAGTCAAGGGCTCAGTAATTACTTCGCCGGCAACATTTTTGAGGGTGCCAGCCTTAATAGCATTGTTCAAACGAGCGATGCAATCCTCTGCAGCCTCGGCGAGAGATTCACGTGTTTCTGGGCAGCAAAGAATACTTAACAATTTTGAATCGAGCATAAAACCTTTTAAAGATGTTATTTCATTAAAAAAATAACATCATTTTTACAAAAAAAGCAAACTTAACGAAGATATTTAAGGTTTACGAGGGCAAAATTGCCGTTTTTTCCGTTTCCTATGAGTAAAAACACACACATTCCCAGTTTGTCGAGCCAGTTGATGTCGAAATTTTCGCGATAACCGGAGAAATTGGAGACAACGAGGAGTTCTCGGCAGCCTGTACGGTTGCAGATGTTTTCCATCTGAGAAAGCGGTCCTAAAAGGTGTTGGCGGTTTTCTTCGGAGAGTTTTTCGGGTTCGCCGCTCACGCAACCGAGGATTTCGATTCCGGGAATCACGTTGTAGCTGTCGAACCAGTTGTTGAGGGAATCCTCGCGACCACCGAGCAAAATGGAGCGATGGCGTTTTTTCGCGAAGATGCGGTAGAAATAGTTTATCCAGAACGCAATGCGACGCCAGGCGAGCAGGGCAAACGGGATAAAGAGGCTAGAACAAACAGAAAGTGCGATCCAATGGGATTCGTATGGTAAAATACGGATATCTTCATCCACAATGGGAGTTTGAGTAAAATAACGGAAAGCGCAATAGCCACCGACAGTAAGCAAGTTCAGCGGTATCAAATAACGCAAGAACTTGTCGCCCTTGAGGCTCGATTCCGTATATTCCCCACGGAACATGAGGAACACCAGATTCATGATGATGACTAAAGCGGCAAGCCACCAGTCTTCAACGATATTGTTCTTGAAGAAGATAGGACGTTCTGAACAATCTAAACACGGCAGGTTGATGAACGTTTCGTAGCTAAAGAAAAACATCGTCCAAATGGCGATAACGCCCATATCCAGGAACATCTTCCAGAACTTCGGAATAAGACGCGAGAACATACCCACAAAAGCGGCAAACAAGATACCAAACGACACAAGAAAATTCGGGACAAAATAAAGGTCCTTGTGCTTTTTTACGAAGATAAGCATCGCCTTGTAGAAATCTACATAGGAACCCCAGCGGCGCGTGCGGCAGCTTTGTCCCTTGAAATGCAAAATATTCGTGACTGGAGTGTAATAATTGTGGAGCCCCATCTGTTTTGTGCGGAAACAGAGGTCCAAGTCTTCACCGTACATGAAGAAGTCTTCGTCAAATCCTTTCAGTTTTTCATAGACGTCGCGGCGAATGCAGAAGAACGAACCACTCACGGCATCGACTTCAATCATTTCGTCAGGATCCGCGAATGTCATGTTGTAACTTGCAAGCGTCTTGTTTTTGGGGAATAGAGCTGCAAGGCCAATCGTCTTGGAAACTGCAGAAACGATAGTCGGGAACGAACGGCGGCAAGCCCACTGGAGCGATCCATCTTCGTTCAAGATGCGGCAACCGACGGTGCCTGCTTCCGGGTGTTCTTCCATGAACTTGAGCATTTCGCGGAAAGCGTTCTTCGAGATAATCGTATCGGGATTGATGAAAAACAGATACGGCTTGGTCGCATGCTTTTCGGCGAGGTTACAGCCTTTACCAAAGCCCAAGTTTTCCTTGGAATCAAGCCATTCCACTTCGGGGAAGAAATTCTTGATTTCAGGAATTATCGGCTCGTTGGAACCGTTATCCAAGACGATAATCTGCGAATCAATGCCCTCGCATGCGTCACGCACGGACTTCAAGCACGCCGGAATGAAATCGCAAGAGTTATAAGCAATGATAATGACTGAACAGGAAAGCATGAGTTAGTAGGAAGTAGGCGGTAGGAAGTTGAATTTAGGATGTGGTTTGTAACATTGTCATCCTGAGCGAAGCCGTTAGGCGAAGTCGAAGGATCCAGAGCATTCCTAACTTAACTGGATCCTTCACGCTGCGCGTTCAGGATGACGAGATGCGCAGACCTAAGCAAGTCCTAATCGTAGTTTCAGTACGAGGAAGAAAGCTTCGGAGATGATTCCGCCGCTCATCTTGGAAGTGCCACGGGTGCGGTCCGTAAAGATGATGGGAATTTCCTTGACGCGAAGGCCCTTCTTCCAAATCTTGAAAGTCGTTTCAATCTGGAAGCAATAGCCGTCGCTCTTCATCTTGTCGAGGTTCAAGGCCTGCAAAGCTTCACGGCGGAAGCACTTGAAGCCGCCTGTCGCATCGCTAATCGGAAGGCCCGTCACGATGCGAGTATAGACGTTTGCGCCGTAGCTGAGGATTAGACGGCGGAGGTCCCAGTTCACCACGCTGATGCGGCGATTCTGGTAACGGCTGCCGAGAACGAGGTCGGCATCTTCGGCAGTTTCCAAAAAGCGGTTCAGGTCTGTCGGCGCATGGCTAAAGTCGGCGTCCATTTCGAACACGCGTTCGTAATCGCGTTCGAGCGCCCACTTGAAGCCCATCACGTACGCAGAACCCAATCCCATCTTACCCTTGCGGCGGAGCAAATGGATTCTGGGATTCTTGTCTGCTTCGGCTTGGACAAGGTCGCCCGTACCGTCCGGGGAACCGTCATCCACCACCAAAATTTCAAGACATTGATTCTGTTCCAAAATAGCCGACATAATCAGGAGAATATTCTCCTTCTCGTTGTAGGTCGGAACAATCACCAAACTCTTAGGGAACTCCATTAAATACCTCACTATAACACAAATCTAACACAAATTACAAATCGCCAATCGTCTCAGAAACAGGATATGTGCGTTTTTTGTTGCCGTTCATCATTTCGCCCAAAAGGCCAAGCGAGAAAAACTGGACGCTCATTACAAGCGAGAATGCTCCAGCCAACAAAAGCGGACGCACATGCATCGCTCCCGTCTGTATCCATTCGTAGCCAAAATAGCCACAAATGCCAAGACCGAAAAGCATAAAGATAAGCCCAATCAATCCAAAAAAGTGTAACGGCTTCGAAGAGAAACTGCGCATGAACATCAGCGAAACGAGATCGAGGAATCCGCTCACCAAGCGAGAAACGCCGTACTTCGAGACGCCATGAACGCGGGCGCGGTGAGCCACAGGCATTTCGGTAATGCGGAAGCCCTGCCACTTCGCCATCACTGGGATAAAGCGGTGGTAGTCGCCATAAAGCTGGATAAAGCGCACGACGGAACTGCGGTATGCTTTGATGCCACAGTTGAAATCGTGCAGGCGCTTGCCGCACACAATCGAGACCGTCAAGTTGAAAAGCTTGGACGGAAGCGTCTTATGCCACGGATCCAAGCGGCGAATCTTCCAGCCGGAGACGAGGTCATAGCCGGATTCAAGAATCTTGATCATCTTCGGGATTTCGAGCGGGTCATCTTGCAAGTCGCCATCGAGCGTAGCGACGTACTTGCCCTTTGCCTTGGAAAAACCGAGAGCAAGCGCAGCTGCCTTGCCGCAGTTGAACTGGAAACGGTAAGCACTCATTGCAGAACCAGGACGGATGCCGTAATCCTTGGAAAGATTTTCCACCACTTCCCAAGTATTATCGCGGCTACCGTCGTCGATAACGATAACCTCGAACTGCATACCCGTTGGTTCGATGGCAGCCCAAATTTCCTTCATCAACTCAGGAAGATTTTCACTTTCTTCCTTAACGGGAATCACCAAGCTCAAATCCATTGCAAGTCCTCGAAATTATTTAGCTGCTGGAGCCGAATCCGCCTGCGAATTTGGGGCCGATTCGTCATCGACTTTCAAACCGTCTGTGATAGCTTCAATCTGTTGGAGGCTCATGGCAAGACGGCTACGCCCCGGAGCGTCATAAGACGGGATATTGTCGAGACCACGTTTCACGACGTCGAGAGCTTTATCCTTCATACCGGCAGATGCATAGACGTAAGATGCTGCCCAGTAGTTACGCCATTCTCTCGGGAACTGGAACATGCCTAGTTCAAGGTATTTGGCGGCATCAGTCGCAATGCGTTCGACTTCGGCCTTGTCTGCCGGGGTAAACGGCTTCTTCGTGATGAGAGTGCTAATCTTTTCACGGGCATCGAACGAAATCTGCAAGTAGAGCGATACGTAGCTGCTGAGGAGACGTTCTGTTTCGGAGTTGATGAATGCAGTTCCATCGCCGAGGCCACGGAATTTAAACACAGTGTCGATAAGCGCGGCAGTCATTTCCGCATCGAATGCGTTCTGCTTCGGCGTGAGGTCGCCCTTTACAAAGTTATAGACCATGCCTTCTTGGACCATGTACTTTTCGAGGCCCATGAAGTTCGACATGCCGACGGTCGTAGAAATTTCAATCGGTTTATCCATGTTCTGGAGAGCAAGGTCAATCACGAGCTTGTACTGCGTGAGCATCATGCTACTGCGGTTTCTCTTGGCCCAGTCTGTAAAGGCGTCCCATACTTGGTAATTCACCTTGAACTGCATAAGCTTGGCGGAATCCGCTTCAGAGAGATTGCCGGCGGCTTCCATCTGGTCGATGCGTTCCTTGAGCTTCGGCTTCAGCGATTCGGCACGGCGAACCCATGTGGACACCTGATGGTTCGGGTTATTGGCGCTGCTGTTATCGAGAACCATGTCGTTGTCGATAGTTTCCTTCGTATATGAAAGCTTGAGAATCGGGTCGTTAGTGAGCATCTGCTTGATGTACCAGTCCGTGTTGCCCAAGGAAAGATTCACCACGCGAACGTCCTTGCGGACTCCAGCGACTTCCTGCGCAAACCACAGCGGGAACGTGTCGTTATCGCCGTTCGTAAAGAGAATGGCGTTCGGACGGCAGCTGTTGAGGAGGTTGTAGGCGTAATCCCATGGAACCCAGAGGCCGGAACGGTCATGTTCCTTGTAGTTGGAAATGCATGGCACAAGGAAGGATACGAGCACGAGGGCGGCTGCAATCGGAGACGCAAAAGCCATCGTCGATGCGGTTGTCGCGGCTAGCAACACGAGAATGCCAGCACCGATACCGTAAATCATGCTCATGAAAATAAATGCCGGAGTATAGAAGTAGTCACGTTCACGGACTTCCATGTGGACGGCTTCCGGGAACGGGGCTCGTTGACCGAATCGAGCAAAGCTTTCTTCAATCTTCTGCCAGTTCTTCCAAGCGGTGGTGTTTTCGGCATCGGAAATATTTTTTTCGAATTCGGCAATTCTTGAAGCCGGAGCGTTGTTCATGCGAAGGCGCTCAATGGCAATTTTCGAGAAATCGATTTTCTGGCGAAGGTCAATCAGTTCATTAGGATCCGGGAGAGACGTAATGCCAGCACCGGCGTTGTTCAGGTCGGCCACGTTACGGGTCATGACGTTCACCCAGTAATCGTGGTCACGCTGTTCCATGCGGGTGCCATCGGCAAAGTTGATGTAGAACAACAGTCCGAGCGAGCAGAGCACATAGAGCGTCGAAAGGAATATGCCAACATGCCTGTTGCGTTTGCAGACATAGACGCACACAGCGACGATAAGGCCGTTAAAGAGCAGGAAGAAGAATAACTGGAACGGGATGTTGTCGCCCATGAACGACATCTGTGTCGGGAACTTGAATCCCAGACGTTCGACCGGTTCGTTCTCGGAGGCGTCAAATGTATAGACCCCGTTTGCGTAGTTCACACCCCCCACCTTGTAAGGCAGGTATTGGGCCGTCTGGTAGCCGCCATAGCTCATGCTCGGGAAAGCAAGTACTTGGTGAGCTAGCTGCGAACGGCGGTAGAACGCACGGGAAATCATGCTTTCGGAGCCATACTGCTTACGTTCGATGAACGCATTGAAAGCGTCCCAGTTTTTACCATCGAAAAGGTTGCCCAGCTGGAGGTTGCCCTGTTCGTCGCGGATGTTCAATTCCGGGTCGTTCTCGTCAATCGTCGGGTTGAGTTCCGAACGGATGGGAATGTAAAGATGCGTGCTGTAGCCGACCAACGCAAAGAAAGCGAAAGCAAGGGAGAGCTTGAATGCATTGTTCACTCTCACCGGAAAGGCTGCTCTAATGGCTGGAACAAAGACGATAATAGAAAGGGCAACAAGGCAAAGGAGCGAAATTTCGATAAACGCAGAGACCATGTAAATCACGGAGCAGAGGAGCGTACCCGTAACCCAAACAGGAATGCGTTCGACAATCTTTCTCGGCTGAGCGACGAGCAAAAGTACGAATACGGCGGGAACCGTGAGCATCGTGTAGAGGTGGGCTCCCACGCCAAGGAACGCGATATAGCAGATGAAGATGAGAATCTTGTCGCTACCCTCTTCGTCGCGCTTGTTGTACCACACGAGACCGAGGTAAGAGACGAGCATGAGGATGAGCATGGCGACGCCATAGACTTCTGCTTCGACGGCGTTGAACCAGAACGTGTCGGAGAACGTGAGGAGGAATCCGGCTACAAGAGCTGCCGTACCGAGCACGAACGTGCGCATCTTGTCCGAAATCTTTTCAGCCAACGAGTCCGTCTTAAGAACGGTCGCAAGGAGTTCCCATGCAAAAAGGGCCGTCACATAAACTGTTGCCGCAGAACTCACCACGGAGATGTAGTTTACGCGCTTTGCAATTTCACCTACGAACGGCAAAAAGAGAATGACCGCACGGGCAAAGAACACGAAGAAGGGTGTTCCAGGAGGATGCGGAATGCCAAGCGTATTGGCGCAAGCGACGAACTCGCCGCAGTCCCAGAACGAGACCGTCGGAGCCATCGTCAACATATAGACGATCAAGGCAATAAAGCCCGCGATTCCAGCAAAAATGTGCTTATACCATTTTTCGTTGATTTTCATAGTGCTTAAGCATCCTTATTAGTTGTGTTAGCGACCATACCACGTTTCTGCATGACACCTGCAAGAAGTCCATTGACAAAAGAACCCGAAGAATCAGTGCTGAACTTCGCGGCTATCTGGACCGCTTCCGAAATGACGACTTTCATCGGGATTTCTGGAACATACAAAAGTTCGACCATCGCAATGCGGATGACAATTCTGTCGAGCATCGCCATGCGTTCAATACCCCAGTGGGCGGAGCATTCTTCGATTTCTGAATCCAATTCGGCCTTGTGAGCCTGTACCAAATCGACAAGCTTCATACCGTATTTTTTCATATCGTCCCTAAGCGGCTGGGCATTCAAAACACCCGGGAGCGCCTCGCCTGCTGTAGAACCCGCGATTTCCATTGCATAAAGTAACTGCATGGCGAAAACGCGAGCAGGCCTATAACTGACTTGAGCCATAAATTACTTTCCAACTTGTTTGTAAAGATTAACCATTTCCACTGCGGTCCTCGCCCAGTTACAACCGAGGTTACCAGCCTTGAGACCAGCGCGGTTCATCGCCTGATCAACCGTATCCGTCGTGAGGATTCCGAGAATCACTGGAATCTTGCCTTCGGCAGCAAGAGCCGCAATACCACCCGTCGAAGAATTCACCACCACGTCGTAGTGTCCCGTTTCTCCACGGATAACGGCACCGAGGGCAATCACGGCATCGTACTTGCCGGAATTCACTAGTCGGCGGCAAATACCCGGCAGTTCAAAAGCACCCGGCACATGCGCCACGGCGATATCATCCGAGGCGACGCCGAGCGTTTCGAGTTCACGGACTGCACCTTCGAGGAGGCGATCCGTCACCACTTCGTTAAAACGGGCAACGGCAATTGCCACCTTCATCTTGGAACCATTGAGGGAATTTTTGAATTCTTTCATCTTATTTTCCTTCGTCTAAAACTTCGGCTGCACCGTGATCTGCGTTGTCGAGATGGAGCTCGTGGCCCATCTTTTCTTTTTTGGTGCGCAGGTAAAAACGGTTGATGTTGTTGGGCTTGATTTCTATCGGCACGCGTTCCACAATCTTGAGTCCGTAAGCGGAAATGCCAGAAATCTTGCTCGGGTTGTTCGTGAGGAGTCGCATTTCCTTCACACCGAGGTCTGCCAAAATTTGGGCACCTGTGCCGTACTGGCGGAGGTCCGACTTGAACCCGAGGTGTAGATTAGCTTCGACCGTGTCCATGCCTTTTTCTTGCAGTTCATAGGCGCGGAGCTTGTTGCAGAGCCCAATGCCTCGGCCCTCTTGACCGCGCATGTAAAGGAGCACACCTCCATGTTCGCCGATGAATTTCATCGCAGCTTGCAACTGGTCACCGCAATCGCAACGGAGACTTCCAAAAATATCGCCTGTAAGGCATTCGCTGTGGACGCGCACATAAACCGGCTTACTGAAGTCCGGATTGCCGGCAACCCAAGCCACATGTTCGACACCGTCAGTCGAACTCTTGTATGCATAAGCGGTAAAGTCTCCATACTTGGTCGAAACATGCGGTGCGGCCACGCGCTGCACGAGTTTTTCCGTTCTCAGACGGTAATCAATCAAATCCTTGATGGAAATAATCTTGAGGTTAAACTTTTTTGCGACTTCCTGAAGCTGCGGCATACGAGCCATCGTACCGTCGTCGTTCATGATTTCAATCAATGCGGCAGCCGGCTGAAGTCCAGCGAGTTTGGCAAGATCGACCGCGGCTTCGGTGTGGCCTGCACGGCGGAGAACGCCTTCTTCTTGCGCATAAAGCGGAGAAATGTGACCCGGACGGCCAAAGTCCGAAGGCTTGGAATTCGGATCGGCAAGAGCGCGGATGGTTGCCGCACGGTCGTGGGCAGAAACGCCCGTGGTGCAACCTTCGAGTTTATCGACCATAACAGTGAACGGAGTCCCGAGCATGGACGTGTTTTCTGCAGTCTGGCGAGTCAAATTCAATTCACGGCAACGCTTGATCGGGAGCGGACAGCAAAGTACGCCTCGCCCCTCGTGAAGCATAAAATTCACTTTTTCGGGAGTAATCTTTTCGGCGGCGATAATGAAATCGCCTTCATTTTCACGGTCTTCGTCATCGACCACAACCAAGAACTTTCCGTTCTTGAAATCTTCAATGGCCTCTTCAATCGTATTAAGCAAGGTCACGTTCCTTTAGATAGTTTTCAATATATTTGCCCAGCATATCGACTTCCACATTTACCACGGTGCCAGGCACCCAGTTCCTGAGATTCGTGCGGGCTAAGGTATCGGGAATAATGCAAACGCGGATGTAGTCCTCCCCTTTTTCGGCAACAGTCAAGCTAATGCCGTTCAGGGAAATGGAACCACGGCGAATCACATAGCGGCGCAAGTCCGCCGGGAGCGCCAAATCGACTTCCACACCCGTTTCGCGCGGGGTAACGCGCAAAACTTCGGTAGTGCAATCGACATGCCCCATCACAAAATGACCGCCCATAAAGCTATCGGCACGGCAAGGATACTCGAGATTCACGAGATCCCCGACTTTTGCCTGCTTAAAAGACGTATTCACGACGGTCTGGTGCATGAGACAGAACGTCGCTTCGTCATCGGTACAGTTTTCGACCGAGAGACAAACACCGTTATTGGCGATGCTGTCGCCTAGTTTGCTGTTTTTAAAGAATCCTGGCGACTTCATGCGCATTGTAAGCGCGTCTCCCCTGTTTTCAAGGGAAACGATTTCGCCGGTTGCTTGAATTATACCCGTAAACATACGAGCCCAAATATAAAATTTTAGACGAGAGACTAGAGACTAGAGACGAGAGAGGAAGGCTATTTAAGGCGGATTATTTTTGCTTATTGGTCATTATCAGTTTATAGGAGTCACCGTCTTTAACGGAGCGCACGCGATATACCTGTTTTTTGCCATCCTTATCCAAGATTTCTATAGGGCATACGCCCTCTGAAAGGACAGTCACATTCCCCTCGTTATCCTTCTTTTTAATAAAGTTGCATTTGATATCGAAATCCTGAAGTTGTTCTCCGACATAATTCAGAATTTCGCAATTTGAAAGGGAACATTCGCCGAGTGTGAAAAAGTTTCTCGTAACAAATTTTTTGATTGGGCGTTGTTGATGATCAATGGATTGAAGAAAGGCTTCTTCGTCTTCTATCCAAAACTCCCCCTTTCTCTTTACCAGATGAAAATTTCCAAATAAAAAAGTCGTTGTAGGCTGGACTCCCATTGGACCTATATTCACACGAACCGGGCAACGTCCAGTACCCAAAACTTCAAGGAATGATTTTTTATTATTAAACTTCACAAAATCGCAACGGAACTCTAAATCTTCACGAGGTATGGGCATATTATAAAACATGCCTGTATTTTCAGTCTTTTTATGTTGTTCTTTACACAAGGACTTACGGTCCTTCAAAGACGGCATCAATTTTTTAGCTATAGGATCGCTTATCGTCTTGCAGTAATCTGTAACGTTTTCACAATAGACGTGAAAAGTCGGGCTAAAAGGATAATTAAGCACAAAAAAATTTTTATCTATTTTTCTAGAATTAAATAAATGATAAAAGGAAGAAAAGCCCCACCAACTGAACTTTGAAGGATGCACGCATTTTCCTTTTTCTATACGTCCATAAAGGCAATACGAGCAGCCATTTTCATCAGTCCATTCGTATTGCGTATTATCAGAAAATGCACAAGCCACAAGGAATAAAATTAAAAAGGTAAAGGTTTTCATAAACATTTTATCAAACATACTTTCAAAAGTAAAAAATACAATCCAAAGTCAACTAATGTATTTCTAAAATTTAAAAATGCAAACAGTTGGTTGCAAAATGATTCTAAAACAAAAAAATTCTTGTTTTTCTGAGGAGAGTTTGTTAAATTAAGCACATCCGTTTTTGACGATGCGAGACATTTTCAAAAACTTTTATTTGCTAGATCGTTTTCTATATCCCTTATTTATATGAGATTGCGTGCCAGTTCGCTTGAATTAATTGGCCCTAGAAACAAATGGAAAACGAAAACAAGACTCCCAAACGAAAACACGACGCATACTTCCGCTGGCTATTTGCCGACACAGCACATGTCCGCTACCTGCTTGAGCTTGCGAGAAAAATAAACTATGATGTCGACACATTTCTAAACCAAGTCAATCTCGATACGCTCATGCGTATTCCCGACTCCTATTCGGAAGTTGACGATACCGGCGAAGCGGATTTGGCATTTCGCGTAAACGTTTCGACTGGCGCCCCGATTCTCGTCGGAATCCTGCTGGAGCACAAATCAGGTCGCGACCCCATGATCTTCGACCAGATCTCCAAATACATCCATTCCGTCATGAAAATTCAGGACAAGAATCGCATATTCAGCGGAATCCCGACAATGGCGATAATATTCTACAACGGACGTGATAACTGGAACCCGCTCAAGATTCTCGAAAAGTCCTATCCGGATTACTTCCGCGGAAAAGTACTGCCGTTCCAATGTACGTTCGTCAACATGGCGGACATTCCCGACAGCGACTGCCTCGCCTGCGAAGATATCGCAACCGGCATGGGTATAATCGCATTGAAGCACGCATTCAACAAGGACAAGTTGCTGGAACTTTTGCCGCAGTTCTGCAAATTCTTGAATAAAATGCCGCAACACGAGGCCTCTTGCCTGCTTGAAAAAACAAGTATATATTTAGCAGAGTATTTAGGCAAAGATTTCCTAAAGGAGCTGAACATGGCGTTCGTAAGCATCGGACAAAAATACGGTTTCGTAAGCATTGGCGATTATTTCCGACAGCAAATGGCGGAAGAACGCAAGCAAATGGCAGAAGAACGTCAACAGATGGCAGAAGAACGTCAACAGATGACAGAAGAACGTCAACAGATGACAGAAGAACGTCAACAAATGGAAGAACAAATGGCCATAGAACGCAAGCAATTTAAGGATGAACTTGCCGAAGAACATCAAAAAATAAAGGATGCAGTTGAAGAAAAAATTAACACGGCTAGAAAAATGGTAAGCGATAAAAAAGTAACCATTGAAGAAGCCTCGGCATACTTCAAGCTATCCAAAGAAGAAATAATGGAAAAATAAAAACCGCGTTTATCCCGGATAATACACGGTCAGCACGTCGGGGCCGATGATAGCGGATTCCTTGGCTACAACGCCTGCAGGCAATTCAGGGTATTCAAGGCCGCATTTGATAGCACCTTGTTCGATAAGCTGGTCCAGTTTTTCTTCGACTGCAGAATCGGTCGAACGCCATAAATCAAGGCGGTTCCAGAGGGATGGCGCTTTTTCCGGAGCATTTTGTGACTGCGCGCCCGCCACACCATTAAAAAGTTCGTGTGCTAGACCTGCACCGGGTTCCACCATCAGGCGGTGCATTCCGCGAGCAGACAAATCATCAATCATCTCGCGCCAATTATCAGCAAAAGATTCGTGCGGAAGAAGGATAAAATCAGCAACATTCGGCTGACGCACGCAAGAATAGACTATCGGCTTGGATTCATTCGACGAAAACACCACCAGATGCGTGATTTCATCGGCGCTAAATTCGTGATGCCCCGCCCAAATAATCTTTACAGGGTTATTTCCCTGGGCATAACGCACGTTTAAGCTCGGATTGTCGGCAAGAAGCGTCCCTGCACCAACAAGGACAGCATCGCTCATTGCTCGGAGTTCGTGATTCCAGCAATTTGCGCCTTGCTTTGTGATTGCAATCGGCAAATGCGATCCTTGCGCATCTATGCAGCCCATGAATCCGTCTTGCGAAACGGCGGACTTGATTTCAACAAAGGTGCGCTTGGTGCGTACAAAATAATCATACGCTTCGAAATAGCGTTCGACTTCTGCAAAAACGCAGCGGCCTTCGGCTTCGCGTAAAGCCCGGTCTTCAAGTGACTTGCTACGAAATTCAAGAATGCGGCAGCCCACAGGCGATTCGACATCCGTACTTTCATCAACGCAGGCGCAAATGCAGGCTTCTACACCTTCATGTACTTCGATGCCGGCCTCTTCGAGAATCTGGCGAGACTTTCCATGCACCACAGGATTCGGGTCGGAATGGGCAAAATAAACTTTCTGGATTCCGGCTTCGATAATTGCCTTGGTGCAAGGCGGCGTTCTCCCGTAATGGCAGCATGGTTCCAAAGTCACAAAAATAGACGCACCACGGGCGAGTTCACCTGCATCGCGTAAAGCCATCACCTCGGCATGAGCGCTTCCGGGGCGCTGCGTGCGTCCCTTCCCCACTACAATTCCGTCTTTGACAACGACAGCTCCTACCGCCGGATTGGGGCGGCTCTCGCCTATCGCAAAGAACGATTGCAGCAAGGCGTACTGCATGTAGTTTGTGATTTCGGGAGTCATAAGAGAATCCGCTCTGAATGACGTTTCAAGACTTTACAGGATCTATTCCCTAAGGGGTCAGGATGACGAATCCAGAAAGCAATTACTTCTGCGGCAATGCCATGATTCCGCCGTCGATATTGAACACGCGGGTGTAACCGTTCTCGACGAGGAACTTCGATGCTGCCATGCTGCGCTTGCCACTGCGGCAATAAATCAACAAATCTTTGTCCTTCGGGAATTCGCTCAAGCGTTGTGGCATTTCCTGAAGCGGAATGTTGACGGCAGATTCAGAAGCCATGCCCTTTGCCACTTCAGCCGGCGTACGGACGTCAATAAGGACCGCACCGGCCTTGTGCATTTCCAAAGCCTTAGTCCAATCAATCGTCGTAATCGGAGCTACTTTCTGTTCAACAACGGTAGCTGCTTGCTGAACAACCTCTACCTTTTTTGCAACAGCCTGCGGCTTGGGCTCTTCGGAAGATTTGCAGGCAGTAGCAAACATCATTGCACAAAAAGAAATAGCCAGTAATTTGTTCATTTATAAAACTCCTTGGAATTCTCTTTTAAAATTAATAATAAATAAAAGTTTAGTCATCGTTCATCTGGGCGTCGATAAATTCGAATGTTTCACGGTAAGCTTTATCGCGCACATCCTTGCGTGAAAGGTACAAATCGTGAAGACCTCCAGCAATCGTCCGGGTCGTCACGTTTTCGCCTAAATTCGGAGCCCATTCTTTGATTTGTTCCACGTTCAGGACCCCGTCGCAGCGCAAATAGTCATCGTTCCATTCATCGCTTTTAGTAGAACAATCGCTACGCATGACAAGTACCGGAGCCTTGATGTCCAGTTTAGAATGGACCCGGCTTTGTGCTTTCATTACAGCGCGGAGCCAGCCAAGATATTGAGTTGGACGGAGGTCCGTTTTAACAGTTTCGTTATATTCCCATTCGCCTTTACCGCTTTTAAGTAATGCGTGGGTGTAATTCGGGTCGCCAGCCGGCCCAACCGAGAACTCAGGCATGAACAAAGCAATATCGGAAGCCAAAGGTAATCCGATTTTACGCACGAACCAGTTGTAATTCATATCCAGGAACGGGCTGTTTAAAACAAGTGCCGTAAAAGATTCGTCGCTACGGTCATGCATGTAAAGTGCAGAAATCAAACCACCCAGAGAATGTCCTATAATCACAAATGGAATATGTTCCGCCTCTTCGTAGTCATCGACGGCAATCTTCTTGCTGAGTTCTACAGCCGCATCCAATTCGGCATAGTATTCCTTGACATTGCGCATGTCACCACGCGGTTCATCCGACACGTAAGAACGACCGTAATAGTGCAAATCTATAGCGAAGAATGCAAAGCCCGCTGAATCGGCTTTTTCGGCCAATTCCTTTTGGAAAAAGTAATCGTTGTAACCATGAACGTATAAAACAATTCCACGCAAGCTTACATTATCCAGCGAATCCGCACGCGGAGAGCTATTGAACGGATATTCGATGAGTGTCGAATGGAACACCTGATGGCTGTCAGGGCTAGTCTCAATCGGATAGACTTTATAGGGTTCGCCAAGTTCCATGTCAGTCTGGACATGCGCCAGCGATTTTTCAATAATATCCGGGTCAACGTCTATCTTCGAAGTACAGTCCAACTGCACATCCCGCATGGCTTCGGCATTGGCAAAATAAACATAAACCGCCGATGCGATAAAGAGTAACACCAGCGGAATAATCATGATGATTATTTTCGTTTTCTTCATGCTTACATAATACAAAAATCAGAAGCCCATGATTTTACGAAAGGGCTGCGACAACGTCTTTTGCGACCTGCGACGGATTCAAAAGATTCCTTTCGCAGAGTTCGGCAAAGCTTACCTTGTCATAAAATTCCTTGGAAAGCCCGCGTACAAGCACCTTCGCATTCGTCTCGGCAAGAGCCGTCGCTACCTTTTGGCCAAAGCCGCCTTCGACAACACCATTTTCGAGCGTTACGAATACATCGTGACTCTTTGCAAGTTCCTGCAACATCTCCTTATCGACACCGCTTGCATAACGCGGGTTCACAAGTGTAGCATCGATGCCTTCGCGACGCAGTTCGAGTGCCACGGACGCAGCACGCTGGTAAAAATCGCCAAGACCAATTAAGGCCACTCGGCTACCGCGATGAACGACCTTGAACTTGTTGAGATTGGAATAATCCTTCTCGAAAATATCACTCCTATGGTGCACGGCATTCGGAATGCGGATTGCCACCGGATGTTCTGTCTGGTCAATCGCCCAGTCCGCCATCGTCTTGAATTCTTCAACGCATGTCGGGCATAGATAAACTAAATTCGGGATATTCGAAAGCATTGGAATATCGAAAATGCAAAGGTGCGTCGTATCGTTCATGCCGTCTGCACCCGACATCGTCACCAAAATTGTCGCCGGATTATTGTTCGCGCACAAGTCCTGCGAAAGCTGGTCGTATGTACGCTGGATGAACGTGCTATGAGTACTGTAAACCGGCTTGGCCCCGCCCTTCGCAAGCCCGGAAGCGAGCGCCACCGCATGTTCTTCGGCAATGCCCACATCAATAAATTGCTTGCCCGCCTCCTTACGGCGTGCATCATAGAATCCGATTCCCGCAGGAACTGCGGAATGAATCACGACAACCTTCGGGTCGCTCTTGATTTTCGCCATGAGGTAAAGGCCGAGAATTTCGCTGTAATTTTCGCCACTACCCCAGTTGATTTCGCCCGTTTCGATATTGAACGGAGCCGCCCAATGCCAGCCTTCGCGGTTCTGTTCGGCATATGAATAGCCACAGCCTTTTTGCGTATGGATGTGCACAACAACCGGTCGCGTTGTATCCTTCACGGACTTGAAAATTTCAACGAGCGAAGCGATATCGTTACCTTGTTCAAGATACTTGTAATTAAAGCCAAGCGACTTGAAGTAATTATTTTCAGACTTGCCTGCAGTCGCGCGGAGGTCTGCCAAGGACTTGTAAAGCCCGCCATGATTTTCGGCAATAGACATTTCGTTATCGTTCACCACCACGATAAAGTTCGTTGCGTATTCGCCTGCGTTATCAAGACCTTCAAACGCTTCGCCACCGCTCAAGGAACCATCGCCAATCACAGCAATCACATTGCCCGATTCACGCAAGACATCGCGAGCAGTAGCAAGTCCAAGCGCAAGGCTTACCGACGTGGATGTATGCCCCACCATAAAATGATCGTGTTCACTTTCGGTCGGTTCGCTATAGCCCGTCACATCGCCGTAATGCGATTCTTCCAAGAACGCCTGGGCGCGGCCCGTGAGCATCTTGTGGCTGTAGCTCTGGTGGCTCACGTCATAGACTATCTTGTCCCTCGGAGAATCAAAAACGTAGTGGAGCGCAATCGTCCCTTCGACAAAGCCGAGATTCGGCCCCACATGCCCGCCACATTGTGAAAGTTTTTTGATGAGAGCTGCGCGCATTTCGGCAGCAAGTTGTTCGAGACTCTTGATGTCCAACGCTTTCACGTCGGCAGGGGACTTGATTTTTTCTAAGAACATGAAACCTCATAAAGACCGTCGTGCGGGAACGCCACATTGCGGTGGAAAAACTTTTTAGAATAATATATACAAAAAATCGTTAAGTTTTTCGCAATTTTTCAATGATTATGTTACGAATGTAAACAGGGGTCGAGTGGGAAGTAGGAAGTAGATGGTAGGAAGTTAGATGTAATTTACAACTGTTCAACGGTCAGGCCTTTGCGGCGCAAAATATCAATGACATTTTCTTTTTCGCTAATCAGATGCGCGGCCCCAACAACAACGAACACATTGCGGTTTTCCGCCAAGAACTTCTCAACCGATTCCGACATTTTTCTGTTACGAGAATAATAAACGTTTTCATTCACAACTTCCAAAAGCAGCGAATCTGAATGGTCAAGTTTTTTTGTACTCAAGTTCATTGCCACATGGAAAAGCGAGTCATTTCCTGTTTTCCACGCTCGTCTGAACAACGTAATAGAAGAATCTAGCATCGCAATTTCTTGAATCAAATTTTTTAAATAAAAGATTCCTATCGAATCCGGGATTCCTACACCCGTAAATACAGATACCTGTTCTTCAACCGTTTCCAGAGAAATGATTTGTTTCTTTTCATGTGCTCTCGTCAAGAAGAACAAATCTATGCCAAGCCTTGCATCAAACTTTGTACGTTGCAAAGCAATTGCGCTCAAAGTCATCGCTGCCGCCCACGGGTTATATCCGTAAAAGAAATCCGATGGAATATACCACGAAAGGCAAAGACTGTCGAGCGAATTGAGAACGTCTTCAGGAAGAACCATATCCAAAGTTTTTCCATCCTTGAGTGCACCCAGTTCCGACGACAACCTCACACTTTCCTTGATGACGGAAGAATCGCTAATATCCAATTCGACCGCAAGTTCATCGGAACGGTCAAAGGCATTCACAATAACGGAATCGAGCGGATAGAACGACGAATCCGCAAAATGAATACTCCCAAGCAGATAGACGCTGGAATTTTCGTCAGAAACTTTCCACAAAAAATGCTTGCTGTTTTCATTCTTTGGCGAAGAGCACCCTGACAAAAACGTTGCTACGAGCAAACCAAGAATTTCAAAAACCGCCAACGTCCGTTTCATCATCGCTAAAGCACGTAAAGCGCAAGATACAGCGTAAATGCAATAAATATAATGGCGATAGGCACCAGGAACCAAAAGCACAGGAAGCCGACCTTTAAATCGTAGAAGAACATCTTCCAGCGGCCGCGCTTGGTCTTGCAAATTTCGGTGCGGCATTCGGGGCAAATATTGCCAATCTTGTTGCGGACGCGAATGGCAAGGTTACCTTGCAAGGGCGACATTCCGACCTTGTCATTGAATTCTTTTTTACAAATGGAGCATGTTGATTGCATGCAAGGAATATAGCAATATACAGAGGAAACTTAGAATGTGGATTCTGTAAACGCACCGCATGCCGTCATCCTGGAGGGAGCGTATGCGACCGATAGGATCCAGTAAAGTTTTAGTTGGCAAAACTACGCTAAATCCCCCTAAACAGCGTCGTGATGGTCAGGGTATCAGGTTCTTTGAAATTGTTAGCATTAAGATATCTGTATTTCAATTTCCAAGTGATAAGCGTGTCTTTTTCCAAAGGAGATTCAAGATAATTTGTCAGGTAGAAAGGCACTTTGGAATAATGCGTTGGGTAAGTATTTGCAAGCCCGTAAGGTCGAAACGTTTCTGTAACTTTAATAATACAAATCGTTGTAGAATCCTTAGCCATACACGTATCCCTTTTTTTTGTCGAAGCCCAGTCCGGCAAACCCTCCACCGAAACAGAATATCCTGTAAACAAAGTATCCATTCCAAAAATTTCATTTTGCGTATCCAACGTATCTAGTGCTTTGCGGAACGCAGCCGTATCAAACGCGGGCGCATTCACGGCAGGAACATAATCCGTCCAAGCTTTTGGGCCATAATTCAGGAACGTTGTGTCACGAGTTTTAGTTCGATATGTCGTATGGAATGTGTGATAAACAGAATCAATCACACAGCGATACCCCGGTTGCGAGCACAAAGATTTTTTCGTTATTATTACAGGATCCGGCAACCGAGCTTTAACGATCTCGGTTTGACTCATCAGAAGCATGGTTGAATAACAAATGCTAGCTTGTGTGCAGCTAAACGTCTTTTTAACGTCAGAAGAATCAAGAGTGCAATAAATAGGCACACTATCGCACGGACCCGAATCCCCGCTTTTTTCAGCCGTGAAATTGGTAAGCGTATCTCGTTTATTCGTACTACGGTCTAAATAAATAAAGCTAGTGTAATTTTCTTTTTTCGTAATTACAGTATCGTCATAAACCGTATC
The DNA here is from genome assembly GCA_946415675.1 of uncultured Fibrobacter sp. Taxonomy (GTDB): domain Bacteria; phylum Fibrobacterota; class Fibrobacteria; order Fibrobacterales; family Fibrobacteraceae; genus Fibrobacter. The sequence goes on along the minus strand of CAMKTL010000002.1, from coordinate 114,351 downwards.
TTTATAGACATTCACGACTCTACGGATAAAGATGGTGTCGCAAAAAGAGCGCAACGAGTCCAACTGTTCGTCCGTTTTGGAGTCCAACAATTCAATCGTACATTGTCCATCCGGAGTGTAACTTATCGGTTCTGAAATAGATTCCAAACCAGACGTTGAATTATTGCACGACGAGAACATCGCCACAATCGGAAAAAGCAAAAGAGTTTTGGACATGTTTTTCATGTAAATAAAATTACAAACACGGCCGTTAAAAAGTTCCGGAAAAATGAGGAAAAAACGTAGAAATTTGCGGGAATTGTCGCCCCAAAAGTACAAAATGTATTATATAGGACTTAGTTGGATTATTCAACTCCACTTACGATTCGCTCAAGATGACTTATGCCAAAGGTGCCCCTGGCACGATGGCCGGGGTGACAATGTACATGCAAAACCAACTAAAGTAACAAGCAAAAAAAATTCAGATTGACTAGCCACATGAACAAAAAGTTCAAATTCGAACGATCAAAGCCCATACCCCAAAGCACCCGTAGGGTGCGACCCCATTGCCCAAAGGCTCGAAGAGCCGACCCCACAGCCCATACCTCAAAGCACCCGTAAGGGGCGTCCCCATAGCCCAACACTTACTTTTTCACGGCCACAAGCACAGTGGCGCCGAGAATCAAGGCGATACCCGCCATAATGCGCGTCGTCAGCGTTTCGGCAAACACTGTCACACCAATGGTCACTGCGGTCACGGGTTCCAAAGCGCCAAGAATTGCCGTGGGCGTGGAGCCTATGATTTTCACAGCCTTGACCATGAAGATAAGCGAGAGCACCGTCGGCACGAGGCCAAGCATAAAGCCCCAGCCCCACGAACTTGCCTGCGTAAAGAGCGGCGGGAGGCCCGAACCGAACGTTACCGAATAAAGCAACAAGAAGAATAGGCAGAAACAAATGGCGTAAAACGTCATTTTCACGGAGCCCATCTGTAGGTTGATGCGGTTTGCCATCACCATGTAAATCGCATAGCTTATAGATGACAAGAACACCAGCAGGCACCCCACTGAGCTTAGCGTCGAGCCATCGCCGCCGCGATACAAGAGCGCCACGCCCGCCATTGAGACCGCGATAGAAGCGATTGTCCAAGCCTTTATATGTTCCTTGAAGAAAATGGCCATGAGCACCGAGACTTCGAGCGGATAAAGGAACAATAGCGTGGATGCAAGCCCTGCGTCCATGTACTTGAAGGATGCGTAATACGTAAGCGAACTCACCGCAAAGAGGAATCCGAACGCGACAAGCGCAAGGACCTCGCGGAATGAGATTTTAAAATGCGAGCCCTTCGCGAGAATCACAGTCAAAAGGAGAATCGCCGCCGTGAAAAAACGGTAAAAGAGGACCGTCTCTGGCGAGTAATTCTGGGCGTACAAATGCAAGGCGCCCAGCGGATTCGTGCCGTAGCAAATGGCAGAAAGAGTGGCAAAAATAAAACCTAAGCCAGTTTTTTTCACGCACGAAAATATAGGAAATGTATGGAAAAAGAGACCAAATTCAGCACACCGATGTGTAACGATTTAGCACTCCGTGCAAGCCGAATACCGCGACAAAAATACTCGCATTTTTGGCATGGTTGAGGCGAAGGGGTTTCTGGAAACTTTTGGGATAGGAGCCCCTTCCATCGGGAATTCCACGGATTAAAGTTCTTAGAAAATTTGTTAGGTGTAAGTTATTCTAACTTTACGCAACGGACGGAGAAACCTTTAGTTTTGAGTTCTCGATGATTTTGTTGTGGAGAACTTTCATTTTTCGCACTAATAAGGCCATGATGAACTCTAATATCCTTATCATCTTCATATTCTTTAGGACGGAACCATGCTGTTTTTTCATACAATCCAGAAAAACCACCCTTGGCGTTTCTCATTCCCGCACCAGTGAGGGATAAGCCACTTGAATTGTATCCATTAAAGAGATACGCAGAGCGAACCCCTTCTATGCCATATTCATTTGTTTCGGCATGCCAAGCAATGTAAAAATCATCGTATGTAAACAAGCGCCATCCTTCAGGGCAAATTCCACGATGATTTGATTGTATCAAATCAGAACAACTTTCGGTATTGCAACGGCTAGGCAACTGCATCATCTCGGCCCATTGGTAAAGTCCACCATATTCATCACACTTGGTGGTGTCGTTATTGTAGCAATAACGTTCTATCTTGGTATCGTCTTTCTGGTCATCCTTGCCCAGAACCATTTCACCGATGTTCAAGTGTTCTGCCATGACCGTCACCGAATACCCTTTATAAACGGAATAAACTGTAATGTAATAGTAACTGCGGCCATTGCGCGGGTCAGTGAATTGCTTGTAACGATTTTCTCCGACACGCCAATCTTCGGCCAAGGTTTTCGAATGATCGAAGGGGACATATTCGTTGCTGCTACTGGATTCCGGGTCAGGCCCGGAATGACGGCTACTGCTGGAAGCCGACCCCGGTACAGAGACCGGGGTGACAGAAGAAGAACTCGTCATGGCGGACGGAGCCTGCCCTGAGTTTGTCGAACGGGTTCCGGCATCGCCTTTTTTAGAAGAAGAACTGTGTGTTTCACTGGATCCTTCGCTTGAGCTCAGGATGACGGAAGAGGACGATTCCCCGTCATTTGCAGATGTTCCGCTATCGTCGCCACAGGCGACGAAGGCCAAAGCAAGCAACGCCGCAAAAAAAAATTTTCTCATTCAAACTCCTTTCAACTCGCAAAAAACTTTTATCAACACATAGAAAAAATGCCCAAAAACAGACAAGTTCATCTAGTCAAAGGAACGTATTTACAACAATGTATAGAGCCTCGTCGCAACATTCCCCGGTGCTTTTACCTCAGAGCCCCCGTAAGGGCGTGACCCCATAGCCATAGAATTCACTAGATCCTTCGACTACGATGCTACGCATCTCCGCTCAGGATGACAAAAAATTAGGTTACATGTAACAGGTCATAGGTAGTAGAAGGATGAGTATCATGCACTACGAGCATCGGCAACATGCGGCGAAGCCTTTAAACATAGTTGGAAGTAGCCGGTAGGAAGTAGGAAGTTAACAATGTATTCATAAAAATTGTTTTTAACAGTTCTGTCTACTGTCTACTTCCTACTGCCTACTATTTTAAATCGCAAACTTCGTGGCGTCGGCGAGCTGAACGCTGGCTATTCGGGAAATGCCCTTGATTTCCTGGGTCACGCCGTAGAGCATGTCGGCTTCGGCCATAGTACGCTTGTTATGGGTCACGACAATGAACAAGGTCTGCTTGCTGAATTCGCGGAGGAGCGCCATAAAGCGACCGACGTTAGCGTCATCAAGCGGACCGTCAACTTCGTCCAACACGCAGTACGGAGACGGCTTTTCCATGTAAATCGCGAACAAAAGCGCTGTTGCAGTAAGCGCGTGTTCACCACCGGAAAGCGCCTTGATACCGCGCATCTTCTTGCCGGTCGGGCGAACGTTGATTTCGATGTCAGCATCGAGGATGTCCATGGGCTTGCCCATTTCATCGACTTTTTCGACGAGGCTCATCTTCGTTTCGCCATTGAGGAACAGCTTACTGAACACGAACTGGAAGTTCTTCTGGATGCGGGCAAACGTTTCAAGATAACGTTGGCGTGCAATGTCGTCGAGCTTTGTGATGGTGCGGTCGAGTGAGGCTCGAGCACGGTCGAGGTCGTCGAACTGCTTTTCGACCTCTTCGAGGCGCTTCTTTTCGTCTTCGTAATCTTCCATCACGTTGATGTTGATCGGGCCAAGTTCTTTGATTTTTCCGCGGAGTTCACGGATTTCGCGATCGGCTTCGGGCTGCGTGTATTCCACGCGTTCAACGTTTTCGGGATTGTCCAAATCGACAGTCCATTCGTTCGTGATGCGTTCGCGGAGGCGGTCGAGATTGTTCTGCAAGGATTCCTGACGACGGCCAACGTCATTCAGTTCCTTCATCTTTTCAATCATGTCGTCGCGGAGGCGGTTCACTTCGTCGCGCCAACCTTCAAGGTCGCCACTCACGAGGTCGTAGCGTTCACGAGCGAGGTCGCGGTTGCGTTCCAGTTCACGGAGCGCGTTGTCCTTGACCTGGGCTTCGTCAGCAAGCTTGTTGCAATCCGTCTCGAACTTTTCAATCGAAACCGTGTTCTTTTCGATTTCTTCGCGGCGGTTGCGAATCGTATTGTCCAAAAATTCCATCTGGTCGGCAATGGCGACCAAGCGGTTCTGATTCTGCTTGAGGCGAGAAGTCTTGTCTTGCGCGCTGCGTTCGAGTTCGCGGACATCTTCTTCTTTTTCGCGGAGCATCGTCTCGTTTTCGCCCAGCTGGTCCGAAATCGTCTGGTAACGTTCTTCGACCTTTTCGACTTCAGTTTCGGCTTCGGCAAGTTCCGCATCGCTGTTCTTGGACTGCGCCGCCGCATCAATTCTGTTCTGCGCATTCGTCACTTCGCCATTGAGCTGGTTCAAGCGACGGGTGCAGTTTTCAACCGTATTCCGGTGAATGCGGATAGAAGCATCGCCACCACGCAGAGAATCACGCTTTTCACGGATTTCATCGACCAAGGACGAGAGCATCTGCGCGTCTTCTTCGGTGAGTTCACGCAAGCGGTCCACATTCTCTTCACCCGCCAAAATATCGCCTTGCACTTTTTCCAAAAGCGCTTCGGCATCTGCAATTTCGTTCTTGCGAGAGAGCGCGCCCGACGTGGAAACGCCAAACGACACAAGGCCGCTTGTACGTACAATCGTATCGGCGGTGACAAAATTCAAGTTTTCACCACGGTATTCCTTCGCCAAATTCAGTGCCGTCTGCAAAGAATCTACAACAAAATAGCGAGAGAGAATTCCCGAAAGCCACGGAGAAACTTCGTCATCCGTCTTCACAAAATCCTTGAGCGAACCGACAACGCCCGGATTGTTCACCGGCTTATCGTAAGCAGGGGCCGCACTCGAAACAAGCGACATGAGTACCTTGCCCACGTTTTCGCTCTTGAGCGCATCTACAATTTCGTTCACGGCACTGTCGCCATTCACGACAACAGAATCAAGAATTTCACCGAGAGCGGCCTCGACGCTCGATGCGTATTCCGGCGTCGCCTCGATGCGTTCCGAAACAAGGCCACCAATCAGGTTCGATTTATTTTCCTTGAGGTAACGGTTTGCGTCCGAAGCTTCGTTCATCACGCTCTGGAGCACATCGATTCGAGACTGCAAACGGGCTTCTTCGTTCTTCAAGCCCTGCAACTTCTGTTGCGCTTCGGTGAGTTCAGCGCGTTCCGTTTCCAAACGTTCTTCGCGCGTGGCGCGCTGTTCTTCAAGATTCTCGATTTCGCGATTCGTGTCTTCGATGCCCGCCTGAATTTCGGCGATGTTCGCTTCGGCATCGGACTTTTGCTTGTCGAGGCCTTCGATTTCGGTCTGCCACTTCGCGATGTTCGACTGGAGCATGTTGACTTCGGCATCCATGCGTTCAAAACGGCCACGGAGAGAGTTCACGCGGTTCGTCGCTTGCAAGCGTTCGTTCGAAAGTTCACGGGACTGCGTACGCAAGTCATCGACCTTGTCGCGCATGACCTGGAGCGTTTCGCGCTCGCGTTCCAAAAGCGCATTCAGCTCGTCCATGTCGTTTTCGCTACCGAGAACCGCAATTTCTTCTTCGAGCTTTGATTTTTCTTGAGAAAGTTCCTGCGACTTCTGTTCGCTGCGTTCAATTTCGCTTTGGGCCTTTTCGTTCGAAGACTGGAGGCCCGACATGGAGTCGCGCAAACGGACAATGTTGTTGTTCAAGTCGTTGAGGGCAATCGTCGCGGCCTGCACTTCGCGTTCCAAGTCGCGGTAGGCATTTTCGTCTTCGCTAATGGCAAGTTTCTTTTCTTCAATCTTCGCTTGCAGCTCCGTCGCCTTCGTCTTGGAAGATTCCACTTCGTGGTTCATGCGCTTGGTCGTCGTATCCAGCGTGGCCAAGCCTTCCTTGTAATCCTCAAATTTGTCCAAACTGACAGACAAATCAAGTTCGCGGAGGCGCGTATTTAGCTGTTTGTATGCATTGACCTTTTCGGCCTGAGTTTCATAAAGACGGACAGAGCGGCGGACACTGCGCAAGTTGTCTTCGACGCGTTCCATATCCATCTGCACGCGTTCCAGCTGGCGGCGCGTTTCCTTGCGCTGCTGCTTGTACTTACTCACGCCTGCGGCTTCTTCAAAAAGCACTCGGCGGTCATCCGCCTTGTCCGAAAGAACCGCCTTGATCATGTCGGCGTTCATCTGCGAATACGTGCTGGAACCAAGGCCCGAGTCAAAAAGCAAAGCGTGAACGTCACGCAGACGGCATTCCTGGTTATTGATGAGGTATTCGCCCGAACCATCGCGGTGCACGCGGCGAGTCACAATGACTTCGGAATAATCAGAAGCAAGCGTCCCATCGCTGTTATCAATTACGATGGAAACTTCGGCAAGACTCATGGCGGCGCGTTCTTCGGTACCGCTAAAAATCACGTCTTGCATTTTGCCCATACGCAAAGCGGCTGCTTTCTGTTCACCAAGCACCCAGCGGATGGCGTCCGTAATATTGGACTTGCCACAGCCGTTCGGCCCCACGACAGCCGTAAGACCCTTCGTCGGGAAGTTAATTTCCGTCCTCTGCGCGAAGGATTTAAAACCAAAAATCTTTAACTTAGTTATCTGCACTGGAGCGAAATGTAGTAATTATTAGGTTTTAGACGAAAGACGAAAGACGAAAGACGAAAGAAAAAAGTAAGAAGTGGTTAGTGGTTGGTGGTTAGTAAACAGTGGTTAGGAAATATGAGGTATGTGGTCGCCCGCAAAAGAGGGCTTTGAGGTATGAAATAAAAGCATTAGCCCAAAGCTCAAAGCGAAGCGACCTCAGAGTGCGAAGCACGTGCCCATCGCGGATATTCCTACTTAAACTTAAACACGGCTTTGCCATTTTCGTCTTGCGAGACTACTAGATACTGGCTGCCGCCTTCAAATTCTAATTCAAGTTCGGCATAAGTCTGTTCGCCTTCTCCATCGCAACCAGAACCAGCGTCTCTTTGCGTCACCCCTACTTCACTCTGCTTTTTCAAGCCCCGCACCTTAACATCACGAGTATCTGTAACGCATGAAACAGCAATCATCTTTTCATACTTATCCCACTTATCAAACCTCACTCTTACGCGGAACGTTCCAACCCAATCCTCTTCGACGACCTTGCTTTTTTCGCCCGGTTCAATCGCATCGCGAATCCAAGGGCTCACAGAAGAACCATCATCGGAAACAATATCAAGCCCAAGAATCGTCACATCCGTTTTATTTTCGACCTGCAAACGAGTCGATGTATCAATAAACAAATGACTCATACAAGCAGTCAAAGTAAATGTCACCAGACAAAGGAATAAACGCAAGAATTTCATTAGTTACCCCCTTCACTAGAAGTCGTGGCCGCGCCTTCATTTTCGTAGCGGATTCCCTTTGCGTGGAGAACCTTGCGCCCTTCGGAATCCCTAGTCGTCGTTCCCATATTCTGTTCAGCATGGGATTTCATGAACTTCTTCAAGTCGATACTGTTCTGCGTCGTTTCCATGGGAGCAGGCTTTGCGGCACCGCGTCCAAAGAACTTGCCATCGGCAGCGCCAATCTGGAACTTGATTTCGGCAATAAGAGTACCCTTTGCGTGGAACATGTTTTCGTAATCGAATACGGAATTGTAACCGAGACGAATGAAGAGAATGTCAATAGCACCACCCCAAAGCAAGTCGCTTGCACCGGCACGTTCATGACGGCGAACGCAGGACGCCTCAAAACCAATCATACGTGACGGGTCCGGGTAATACTTCAAAGCCGCCGAACGGAATCCGTCATCCGGGAAATCGAACGTGACATCAGCATAGAGCACTTGTTCATAAAGATTCTGTTCCCAGTTCAAACGAACAAAGTTGTCGTCATCATCGCCCGACTTGCGCCGATAGATTGTGGCATTCAAATTGGGCAAGTATGTTTTAAATCCGCTTCCGGCACCGCCGTACAGAGCACGTGATTCAAGATCTAACGAAAAACGGAGTGTCTGGAATGTACCGCGGTAAAAACTTCCCTGGAAACTCAAGCTCTTATAACGCGCATGCGCCCAGTAGAACAAAAGGGAATCCGATTCATCTTCATAGATACGGTGCGAGGCCAATTCCAAATTCTGGTGCTGCAAGCCTAAGGCAACCGTTGCATCGTATTTCTTATTCGTGTAAGAAAAGCCCCAAGTCAAAGCCGAAGAAATGTGGGCAAACTTGCCGTAATGCGGGAAAAAGAAAAAGTCCTGCGAATCCCATCCAGTGCGGTCAAACCACGTGAGGAACCCGAAATGCGAAACGGAATCGAGCACCCAGCTACCGAAAATGCCATAATGGTGCCTGAACGCGTAACCGTTATGGACTCCGTACTTGCTTTTGAGCTGCAACTGCTCGGACGAAGGCGTATAAGTGTAGCCGATATCGATAAAGCCACCTCGCCCACCACGCATCACGAGGCCGATATCGCGAAGTTGACGGTCTCGCATTTGAAGTCCGCCTTGCGTAAGGGCTTCCGCAGGAATCGGGTCCGCAAAAGCAACACCCGCCGCCAGAGCAAGTAAGAGGAATATTTTATTCAAACCTGTTTTCATAAGCATCTTATCCAAATAAACCACATCCGTCATTCTGACCCTGTAAGGGTCAAGAATCCCGTCATATTTATGAATAATAATATAGTAAAGGATTTGCAAATGATTAACGGTTAGTGATTAGTAGACAGTAGGCAGTATGAAGTAATCGTCATCCTGAACGCAGTGATATATGAAACTTGGCACTTTAGTGCCTTAGTTGAATTAGGTTCGTAGGAGCAGGATCCAGTGATTTCTACTGTTTACTGTAGTTTCGCTACTAGAACTGGAAATAAAGGAACGGATTGTAGCTCTGGGTAAAGAGAGCTAGCGTCGCCAAGATAAACAGCGCAAGCGCCACAAGCGATTTTTTAAAGCTCACCTTGTTGCACCAGTCATAACTGCGGAAACGCCAGAAAGAGAGCAATCCCGCAAGCGCCATGAACAAAACCGTCGTCGGCGTGAAAATTTCAGCCGCAAGTACCGCATCGAACGCACTCACCGGCATAAGCCCAAGCATCGCTTTCCACATGCGCCAGGCTTCGCCAATGTTGTCTGCACGGAAAAGCACCCAGCCAAACAACACAATCACCTGCGTCAAAAGAATCTGCACCACACGCGGAGCCTTGTAATACCAAGCATTCTTGTTGTTCGCACGTTCCGCAATCATAAAAAAGGCGTGGTACAAGCCCCAGCAGATAAACGTCCAGTTTGCGCCATGCCACACACCGCTAGCAAACATCACAAGGAACAAATTAAGATACAGGCGTCGCACGCCAACGCGGTTTCCGCCCAACGAAATGTAGAGGTAGTCGCGCAGCCAACTCGTGAGCGAAATATGCCAGCGTTTCCAGAATTCGGTAATGCTTCCCGAACGGTACGGTCCGTTGAAGTTCTGCGGAAAGTGGAAGCCGATCATAAGACCGAGGCCAATCGCCATGTTGGAATACGCCGAGAAGTCAAAGTAAATCTGGAACATGTACGCCAAAGCACCCCACCAACTGTTCAGCACGCCGGGAGCGTCCGCCGCAAAGACCCGGTCCGCGATGATGCCCACCTGGTTTGCGAGGAAAATCTTTTCGGCAAAGCCAAAGCAGAAAAACAGGATACCGCGCACGAAGTTTTCGAGCGTATGCGTGCGGGATTCAAGTTCTTCGGCAACGGTATTGTAACGAACAATCGGTCCCGCCACGAGCTGCGGGAAAAGAGCCACGTAACATGCGAATGTCGCAAAATTCTTGACCGGAGGAGCTGTACCGCGCCACACGTCAATGGCATAACTCATGGACTGGAACGAATAGAACGAAATACCCACCGGCAAAAGCACCGTCATGATCGAGAACGGCTCGCATCCGAGCATTGTCGCAAAATCGTTTACAATTCCCATTCCAAACATGTAATATTTAAAGAACCCTAGCGCACCGAGGTTCACCGCAATCGCAGCGCCAAGCGCAAAATTCCGTTGGAACTTGCTTGCGCCCGGAGCCGAAATAAAGCGCCCCGCCACATAGACCACGAGCGTGCAGCCGAACATGAGGAACACGAGCCACGGTTCGAGCCAGCCATAAAAGATGTAACTGAAAACAGTGATGAACAAGTTCAACAGCGAATGCTTCGCCCCGAGCTTGAACAGCACGAAATAGCCAACCAAGAACGTCGGCAAGAAGTAGAAAAGGAAAATCTGGGAAGAGAAAACCATGGGTTAGACGAGAGACGAGAGGCGAGAGACGAGAGTAGGTTTCATGAAACGAGAAGCAAGAGATAGTTGCATTGTTACTTAAAAATTAGCTATTGAGCGACAACCTAAGGCGAGAAATGAAATTTTCTAATCTTGCGCGAAGCGCCATTATTACTCTTTCGTCTCTAGTCTGTAGGGCGAAGCCCGTTCTTTCGTCTAATCATTCATTCACTTCAATTGCCAAATAGCGCGGGGATTCGTCGTCAAAGTATTCGTCTTCGACGGCACCGTCCCAGTTGCCTTCGAGCGGGATGAGCTTGAGCGTGTGCTTGGCCTTCGCCTTGAATTCGCCCACATTGCCCTTCGCCTTGTCGGCCATCTTGTCCTTGACTTTGCCGCGCGCAATCAACGGGTTATAGACGCCAACGAGAACTTCCTTGGCGTCGAGCTTACCCGAAACTACTTTAGAAACTTTGTACTTAAATACATAGACGTAACTGTACAAATCGTTGCTTGGCATTTTTCCCGGAATTTCGGTCAGACGCCCTTCGATGGTGACAGGGTCAGCGGCGAACACAAAGGCGGCCGCAAGAATAAGCGATAGTATAATCTTTTTAATCATAATCGTAAAATAGAAAATTTTGAATTTCACGCCCTCATATAATTTGTTTTTTATCACTATATAAACAGATACACAGGATTCAATTGTCATACAGTTCCATGAAGACTATACAATCAAAAAAATTGTGACGAAAATCAAACAGAATGTAAAAACACGTCATTATTTTTGCTCACTGCAATAATTTTCACCAAATTTACGTCTAATTTCACCAATTTTTAATTTATCTAAACTGTAATTTTTCGAAACTTTGCAAAAATTTTTCAATTTTTACACAAAAACAGGTCGTTTCAAAATAAAATTTCATCAAAAATTTAAAATTTTTTCACAAAATCGCAATTTTACCTCTTGCCATCGCAAAAAAATACTCCTATATTTCAATTCATCTAAATTTTCATCTATTCTTTAAAAGACAGGAAAAATTATGGCAAACAAGACCTTAAGTGGTGCCGAAGTGATTATCGAATGCCTCAAGCGTGAAGGCGTCGATACTATTTTCGGCTATCCGGGTGGATCGGCCATTCCGATGTTCGATGCCATCCTCGACTCCAGCATCAAAGTTGTGCTCAGCCGTCATGAACAGGGCGCAACCCACATGGCTGACGGTTATGCCCGCCAGACCGGCAAGGTCGGCGTAGCTCTTGTCACTAGCGGTCCGGGTGCAACGAACACGTTTACAGGCATTTATACAGCTCTCATGGATTCTAGCCCGATTGTCGTGCTCACTGCACAGACGACGACTCCGAACTTGGGCAAGGACGCCTTCCAGGAATGCGACACAAGCGGTATGACTTTTGCGACCGTGAAGCATTCTTACTTGGTGAAGGATACGAACGACCTCCCGCGTGTGATGAAGGAAGCTTTCCACATCGCGCGTTCTGGCCGCCCGGGCCCGGTGCTCATTGACTTGCCGAAGGACGTGACTGCAGGCCCATGCACGGCCCCGTTCACAGACCAGATGGATTTGCCCGGCTACAAGATCCCGACCTACGCTTCTACGGAAAGCGTTGAAAAGGCCGCAGAATTCCTCAAGAATTCCAAGAAGCCGCTTTTGCTCGTGGGCCATGGTGCCATGATTTCCGGTGCCAGCCGTCAAGTGAAGGAACTTGCCGAAAAGCTCGGCGCTCCGGTTGCCTGCACCATGCTCGGCCTCGGCACATTCCCGACTGACCACGAACTTTCGCTCGGCATGCTCGGCATGCACGGCACGGTCTATGCGAACAAGGCTGTGCTCGACTGCGACTTGATTCTCTCCATTGGCAGCCGCTGGGACGACCGCATTACCGGTAAGCTTAGCGAATTCTGCAAGAACGCCATCAAGATGCATATCGACATCGACCCTGCCGAAGAAGGCAAGGTGTTGCAGCCGGATGTGTTCATGTGCGGCGATGCAAAGCTCGTCTTGGAACAGCTCCTCCCGATGGTTCACAAACTTGACACCGCTGACTGGATTAAGACTTGCCAGACCTGGAAGAAGCGCTACCCGCTCACTTACGCCAAGCAGGGCGGACTGCGTATGCAGCATATCATCGCCACCGTGAGCGAACTCACGCAGGGCAAGGCCATCGTCACGACGGACGTGGGCCAGCACCAGATGTGGGTGGCACAGTTCTTCCACATCAACTATCCGCGTCAACTCCACTCCAGCGGTGGCGCAGGCACCATGGGCTTTGGCTTCCCTGCTGCTATCGGTGCCGCATTCGGCAACGAAACCGGTTGGCCGGTTTGCAGCTTCAGCGGCGACGGCGGTTTCCAGATGACCGAAGCGGAACTTGCAACGGCTGCAATTCACAAGCTCCCCATCAAGATTTTCGTGATGGACAACAAGTACCTCGGCATGGTGCGCCAGTGGCAGGAACTCTTCTATGACCACCGCTACTCTAGCGTCGACATGCAGGGCAACCCCGACTTCGTGAAACTCGCCGAAGCCTACGGAATTCCGGGGCTCCGCATCAAGCGCGCCGCCGACGCCGAACGCGTCATCCAGAAGGCGCTCGAATACAAGGACGGCCCGATTCTCATCCACTGCGAATGCGAAAAGGAAGACAACGTGTTCCCGATGATTCCGGCTGGTGCCCCGCTTACCGCCATGCTTACGGAAGCGCCCAAGACGCAGCTCGAAAAACCCACTGGATCGACGTAATAGGAGGACTCAAAATGAAAGATATCGCACATTCTATTAGCTTGTTAGTGGCAAACCGCCCGGGCGTGCTCGTGCGCATCGCTCTCGTGTTCTCCCGCCGTGGTTACAACATCGATTCCCTCGTTGTCTCCCCCACGCTCGACCCGAACTTCAGCCGCATGAACATCATCGCTCACGGTAATCCCGAAATCTTGATGCAAATCATCAAGCAGCTCGAAAAGCTCGTGGACGTGGTACAGGCGAAGGACCATACCGGTACGGACGCTGTCGAAAAGGAACTTGCCCTTATCAAGGTTCGTTGCACTCCCGACCAGCGTACCGAAATTCTGCAGCTCTGCGACCATTTCCACGCCAATACCGTCGATATGACCGCCACTTCCATGATTATCCAGATTACGGGAAACAGCATGAAGGTCGATACCCTCAAGAGCTTGTTGCAGAAGTTCGAAATCGTCGAGTACATCCGCACGGGCAAGGTCATCATGCTCCGCGGCGAAGATAAGACGTAGCGGCTAGTCATTAGTCATTGTTTTTTATATTGCGTCATTCTGAGGGCAATGCCCGAAGAAACGAGAGCGAGGCGAATGAAGCAGGTTGCTCGCAAACCTATTTCTGAACCGAAGCCTCGGACGCGAAGCGTCAATCCAGTTATATCTTGTAATAAAACTTAACTGGATGGGGCTACGCCCCAACTCTTTGGCTCGGTTATGCCCATGCAAGCATGGTCGCAACACTCGCCTTCTGAGTTGTCTTCCACCTTCGGTGTCAGGATGACAATTTTAATTATGACGTTCGGGAAACCGGGCGTTTTTTTGCATAAATCATTCGAAAGCTGTTGTTTATGCCTCATCAACGTAAAAATTATTTATAGCTCAAAATTCTCCCCTAGCAGATCAAAAGTAACGTATTTTATAAGAGGCGTAATGGGAGAAGGAGCTTTGTTTTGAATATCGAAAAGAAAAAAGTCGAGAGGCGCACAAAACTTTCGTCCATCGCCAAAAAAGCAATCGCTACATCGCTTGGAATAGTTACATCGGTAACAATATTCGCTTGCGACGGGGATATGTCAACGGATCCCACGTCAGATACAGTACCAAACGGCCCGACAAAAGAAAGCTCCGACAGCCAACAAAATTTTTCGTCTAGCAGCAAATACCTCGACATTCCGCAAAGCCACGAAGCCATTAGCAGCGAAATTCTCGAAGCGCTTTCTTCAGTGGCCGAGTCCGTGAACAGTTCCGCATCAGCCCCCGCCAGTACAGCCGAATCCGCGAACAGTTCCTCCTCAGTTCCGTCAAGCCCGTCCTCAAGCTCATTTAAATTTGGAGACACCCTCCCTGATTACCAAGAATGTCCTCCCCCATTCCCTTCTACCGATCCCTGCAAATGCGTTCCAGACGGAACCACAGTAAAGTATCAAACCGAATTCGGAGTTCAAGTCATCATGTGCCCCCAATCGTCATCGAGCTATAGCGGCGACGGATTTACATTCAGCAATGTCACGACTTCGAACGCGACGAAATCATTGCTTAAATAGACAAGAGAACGGGAAAAAAATGGTTCCTGTTCCCCCCATATTCTCTATATGCAACGCATGCAACAAAATCGTGCGGGCGGCTCACCTAAAACAAGCTAAAAGAGGTCTTTAAACTCCAAAACAATCTATATTGATAATATGTAGTGTTTTTGGAGAATTTTATATGAAAATAGAGAAAAAAAGGGTAACAAGCAACTTCAAATTTTCAAGTGCAGCAAGAACCGCCATCGCAGCAGCTTTTGGAATAGCCGCAACCGCAACCGTTAGCGGTTGTAGCGAAAACTCCGATAGCATTGCAGGCCCCACACAAGACCCTGTTCCGGCAAGCTCAAATACAGAGACCCAAACAGAATCAACTGTAGAACCCAACGAACTTAATGCGGACGCATCGAGTTCAAGTCAAATTGTCGATATTCCTTCAAGCCACGAAGCGGTTAGCAGTTCCATTATCGAAGCCCTTTCTTCAGCGGCAGCACCGAGCAAAAAATATTCTTCATCTTACATATCCTCAGGCGTTTCATCCGCCAGAGCGCCGCAGCCCGTCTCTAGCAGTTCTTCGAACGTTCTTGCACAAGACACTACAAATAAATCGTCAGATATTACACCTAATTCATCCAATTCCGGCGAATACCCTATCGTCTATCCCAGAGACTCAATAAATATCAATCCAAGCATTTTCCCAATCGATACTCTACCAACACCCAAAATCGATACGCTCAATGTGCATCTATGCAATGAAGTTCAAACAGATTCAACAGGTACAAAATGCTATAATATCCATGTCATGAGCATGGTGACCACATTTGAACTAGACGACATTACAGCATAAGAACATTTATGAAAATCGAAAAGAAAAAAGTCATCGGAAGTTCAAATATTAGCAGCATCGCCAAAAGCGCGTTTGCTGTCGCTTTGGGGATTACAACTGTCAGCATGACCGCTTGCGAAGATCCCTCATCGGCTTTGCGTAACGATGACGACCCCGATATCAACAGTTCTAACGATACCGCTGTAAGCAGTTCTAGCGAGGAGCAGGCGCAGTCCAGTTCCAGCAAAGTTATCGACATTCCCAAAAGCTATGAGCATTACAGCAGTTCCGCCATCGAAGCGCTTTCTTCGGCATCGCAACCAGTATCACGCCCTATCAGTTCTTCAATAATATCATCCGGCATACCCCACGTCTATTCATCACCAACCGTTCCGCCAAGCAGTTCCTCTATAACGACTCCACCTCTTGCAGGTGATATCATCCCTATCGAACATTCGAGCAGTTCATCGGCAATACAGCCAAGCAGTTCAAGCGCCAACGACGAAATCATCAAGAATAATCCAGAAATTGATTTGACGCCTATCCCAACCGATTTTCCTGCAATCAAAGACTCGCTTATTCGCATTCACCTTTGTGAAGACCCCAACAGTCCGGGATGCCTCATCGAAAGCATGGTCACCACCTTAGAAACAAACGATATCGCATGAACCTAGTCCTTTGCCTTACAGAACAGTGTAATTTACGCTGTACTTACTGCTATTACAAAGAGACGCAGGCTGACCGCAAAACGGTCATGGATGATGCTACGCTCGAACAGGCGATTCGTATCGCGCTCGAACGCACGATTTACTTTAAACAACAGTATCTGAACATCACGTTCTTTGGGGGGGAGCCGCTTTTGCGAAGAGACGCCATTTATAAAGGTGTCGAATTCGCAAAGGCGGTTGTCGATGAAGCCATAGACGAAGGCAAAATTTCAAAAAATTTCAAGTTGCAGTTTGCCGTCAATACGAACGGCACGCTATTCGACGATGAATTTTTCGATTTTTGCGAAAAGGAACATTTCTGCATTTACCTTTCGCTCGACGGCCCGGAACACCATCATGACATCGCCCGCCGCACCGTAAACGGAACGGGAAGTTTCAAGGCTATCGAAAAAAATATTCCCCGTTTTATAAAAATTGGCGCTGTGGCATTAAGCACGATTACGCGCCCGCATATCGACACTGTTTTCGAGAGCGTCAAATGGCTGCACGAACAAGGATTCCAGAGCCTTACCACAAGCGTCGATTTTGATGGCAAATGGAGCGGAGACGATTTTGACAGGCTTGCCTTGCAATACCAGAAAATGGCAAAATATTGGAAGGAATGCCGCGAAAAAGGCGATAAAGTCTTTATCGGAACGATTCATGACAAGGTAAAGCTGGCTCTTATAAATTCGCGTTACAGGCTCTATTCTTGTCACGTCTATAATGGAGCGGTCGGCGTAGCCACAAATGGAAACATTTTCCCCTGCACGCGATTTATCACCTCAAACTCAAACACCCGTTACGTGCAGGGGAACGTCTTTACCGGATTTGATGAAACAGCTTGCGAAGAAATCCGTGAATTTTTGGATAGCGACAAAAAAGAATGCGAAGGTTGCGATATCCGTTACCGTTGCTGTGCGCATGAATGCGCCTGCACATCGTTCTATACGACAGGCAGTATCGAAGGCGTTTCGCCCGAAGTCTGCACGCACGAACGCATGCTGACTGAAATCTGCGATACGCTACTGGAGCGTTTAGATAGTAGAACTTAGGGACGTCATCCTGAACGGCGCCAGCCGGAAGACTACTCAAAAGGCGAGTGTTGCAAAAATGAGTTCACTCATTTTTATAACCGAGCCAAGGAGTAGGGGCTTTGCCCCATCCAGTGAAGTTTTAGTCGGCAGAACTTAGAATTAAAATTTGTTGTTAGGAGAAAAAGCGCCTAGACCCTTAAGGAGGGAGGAGGGGTCTAGGCGCATCCGTGTGAAGATTATCGCACGGATATTTTACGTGAATAAACGCGATTGCGGGAAGCCGCTTTCACAATATAAATTCCACTTTGTCCACGCGTTTTCCAAAGGAAATCTTTACCGGCAAACTGGGCTACCATTTGCCCGTTCAAGTCGAAAATGCTCCAGTTTGCATTCTCAGGAACAGACATCAAAACGGCTCCGTCCAAGTGATTGACTTTCAAACCCGCAACCGTAGCGAAGCGGCCAACAGAAATCCTTGAAGGAGTCAGTGACGATGAATCACCAACGGTCGCCGCCTTCGGATTGTCGATGGCGTCGATAACGTTCACAAAAGCGCCGCTCATCATTGAGGTTCCGAACCAGGCGAGGAACTGGTCGAAATACATTTCGTTGTGGAGCGTATCTTCGAGCGCACCAGATTCGTCCTTTGCTTTTCCAAAGTAATCGCGGCCTTCGTAGAACTTGCCCATTTCTTCGCTGAATGCGATACGGTCTGCTTTCTCGCCCACCGCCATTGCGGCAGTCGCCCACATGCCGATTGTCAAATGGCTATGTTCGCGGCGATAGCGCCATGTCGTCGTATCCTTCGAGTTGTTAAAATCATACCATTTGTCATCGGCCGGCAAAAGTTCGCCTGCGTTCTCTATTTGGTAGAAGTTCGCCGCTTTCGCTCCACCCTTGGAATTAATGAATGTCAGTGCATTCTTGAGGAACGACTTTGCCCGTTGTTCATCGAACCAGATAACATCAATCGCGACACGCCACAAGATGCGAATGGCATCCTTGTAAAAGCCCTTGCTTTCGAAATAAGCGTTGTAACCAAGACCAGCCGAACCAACCCAGCCGCCATTAGGAGTCATCCAGTCCGGCACCATGCCCATGCTATAGCCAGGGCTTTTGGAAATGATTTCGTAGGACTTATCGACAACCTTGTTCCAACGGTCGCCATTGCTATCGAACTTGGCAAAAATCTTGTACCATGCCGGAGAAAAATATCCCGGATTCACAAACGAGCGCCCGCCCCACCCTGCTCCCGGAGCGAGAATGCCGTCACTGGTCACCTGTTCGGAACTCCACATGCAATCGAGAATTTTCTGCGCATGGGTCTTGTAGTCGTAACCGAATTTTGTGGAAGTATATGCTTTCCACTTGCCCGCAGATACAAGTTTATCTGCAAAAATCAAGGCGAGGGCGATATCTTCTTCGGCATCGGAGGCAGCGCCCATTCCAACAATTTTACCATCAACGGACATCTGCCAGTTGTAATAGCATTTTCCCCACATCGTGGAATTGGCCTCGTCCCACATCTTGTTGAAAGAGGCCTGATCATTTGCATAAAGCGCGACAAGCATGCCGTATCCAACGCCTTCACTCACTGCATCGCCAGGAGCTTCGCTCTTGGGGCGGTGAATTAGGCCTACACCGGCACTATAGGGCTGGATATTTCGGCGAATAAGTCCTTGCCACGTGCTGTCAAGCGCGGCATTCCAATAAGCAGCATCCACTTTGGGTTGCGCATTGGGCAAATCAAGAACTGCGAACGTTGTGGTAATTGCCGCTGCTACGCAGAAAGGCACAATACGAGAAATAAACATATAACCTCCACACACCAACCTGTCCATGCGTATATTTAGAAATTTGGTATGTGAAAATCAAGTAAAAAAAGATTAGATATTGAATATGGCGGTAATGTAAAAAAGAAAATTGTGACTACCGTTACAGACGAATGGTCTCGTCACAAATTGTGCAAACCGCTGTGCGGTGCGTCACAAAAATCATCGTTTTTTCAGGGAATGCCGCAAACAAACGTTTGTACAGTTCCGTTTCGGTTCCCTCGTCCAACGAAGAACTGATTTCGTCGAAAAGCAAAATGTTTCCCGGACGTAAAAGACCGCGGGCAATCGCAATGCGCTGGGCCTGTCCCTCACTCAAACCACGTGCGCGTTCGCCAAGTTCAAAATCAATTCCGCCGGCAAGGTCAAGTACGAAATCCGCACAGGCCACATGCAACGCATTTTTCATTTCCGACTCGCTCGCTTCCGGATTTGCCAACAGCAAATTGTCACGGATGGAGCCGTTCATTAGAGTATTCCCTTGCGGCACATAGACGAAATTCGGGCGGGTCGCTTCGGAAATTGCAACGTTCTTTCCGTCAACGTCATCTTGAGAAACTTTGCGACCTGAATAAATCTGTATTTTCCCGGAGGCTGGTTCGACAAAGCCGAGCAAAAGCCTGAAGAGCGTCGTTTTACCTTTGCCCGTCTCCCCCATGATGGCCGTTTTGCTAGCGGGCTTAAAGTCATGAGAAAAATCGGCGACAATTTCGCGGTCGCCATTGGCGTAAGCAAAGCGGACGTTTTCCAATTTCACGCCCAAACGACCATCCAATACGACATCAGGAACGCGCTCACGGTTGCCGCACCCAGCTTCAAGTTCATCCAGGCGGTCGATACTCGCCGTTGAATGCACCAGTTGCGGGACCATCCCAAGCAAGGTAAGAATCGGATGCTGGATTTGCCCCACCAGCTGCAAGAAAGATGTCATCACGCCGAACGTAATCGTTCCGTCGCGGAGTCCTAGACCGCCCCATACAAAGGCAAGCAAATAGCCAAGACCAAAAGCAGAACCTATCGCAAAACGGGCGACGGCGGTAAAGCGGGTACGGCGCAGCACCTCATGTTCAAGTTTGTCCTGTTTAAGGTTCAAATGTTTTGTTACCCAGTTTTCGCTTTCAAGCGAACGCAACACCGCATTGAATTCGACGCCTTCCTGCACCTGCATCTGGATTTTGCTTTCGCTTTCACGGATAGCGAGCGTCATTTTCCGCAGTCTGCGCGAAATCAACTTGCCAATCACGACCATCACGGGTGTAATCAATAGCAGTGCCCACGCAAGGCGAGCATCAAACCAGCGCATGAGCATGAACGCACCGACAAGCTGAATCATGGTCACGGCCATCTGCGGAATCGTATCCATCTCGGAGTTACTGATGTTTTCAATATCCTTGGATAGCCTTGACGTAACGTCGCCCGAATGGAGTTCGTGACCGTCAAAAAGTTGACGCCTGAACAACGTCTCAAAGTAGAATAACCTAAGAGCGTTCGACTTTTTGACCGTGGCGGCATTCGTCATGTAATAATATACAAGCCGCAGAATAATCACCCCGACCACAGTCGAGACAAGCAACAATATCATACGAACAACATCGTCCGATGAACCTGTGCGAATCGTCTCGTCGATAAAGCGCTTGCTCAGCCATATCATCAAAAGACCGAGCGCCACACGCCCAGTCCCTAACAGAACGCGGATTGCGATGTTTACACGGAACCCACGCGTTCCACGCCATAGCCAGGCGATATAGTTCATTCGATCACGTTGACCTTTTGCCATTCGGCAACAATTGCGGCGACATCGGCTTTTGCCTGTTCCGCACTGACATCGTATTCGCCACACAAGGCTTCGGCCAGTTTATCGACCGTAAAATCGCCCATGTCGCAAGCCTTTTGCCAAAGCCAGGCTGCGGTTTCATTCAAGCAAAGGAGCTTGCCAAAATCAAGTGCACCGACACCTTCACCCATGATAACCTGTTCGCCGCACACTTCGCGCAACACAAATCCATTCTTTATACGCATATTAATGAACCTTTCTATAAAGCCAAAGAAAATACCGTCTAAAAGGTAGCAAAGCAAACCAGACTTTTGCAGCCAAACGATATCCAAACGAGTTAATCGAGCACTTTTTGCCGTTTCCACGCACCACCTGAACGACCTTGGCAAAGACATCGACCTTATTACAATATTCACGTAAAGCCAAATTACCGTCGCCCATCAGAATCACGCGGTCGCCATCCAACGAAAGCACCCGATGGACAACATAGAACTTGTCTTTCGATTTTCCATTTTCGACAAGGGCAAGAACAATGTCGCCCCTTCGTAAATCCGTCGGTTTTTCCAAAACCACGCTATCGCGGCCTCCGACAATGAACGGCAACATGCTTCTACCGTTTACAGGGAACGTGACGCTTACACCATCCGAAACGAGCCGAATCGCTTCTGCTATAATGGCGCTGTCATCAATTTTTCGAGGGTCGCTCATTCAGCCACCGTCTTTAGGCAAAGTTTCGCAGCGGCTTCGTCAGGCAAACATTTTAAGTACCACACGGGAACATTTGCAGCAAGAGCATTCTCGGTATTGTGCAACCCGTCGGCAATAGAGCGTTCCCAACGCTTTCCAGAAATGCAAGGGAGAATTGCAGCATAAGCCTGCACCCCGCGCAAACGGGAAATTTCGTTAAAAGGAGCCTGGGAAAGCAGCACAAAACCGCCTAGCATACATTCCTCGTTCTTGTAACAGGGCGTCTTTCCACTCCAGGGCGAACCGAAAACTTTCGCAAAGCCCTTGCCGTCCGCCGTCCTGTAGCATCGGACTACAGGATTGTCATCGTTCAAAAGCGTCGAACCTTCATTGTACTTGAGCCAAAGCCTTGCATGCGTACTCTTGCCGGTTCCACTTTTTCCAAGGAACATGTAGCCGCGATCTTGATAGTTCACCACCGCCGCATGGAACAGCGCTGTATCAAATGGTGCCGTCGCAATCGCATATAGTACCATCAGGGCGTTGTTCACCGCAAATTTCAAGTGCGAAGTATTTTCAGCACTCGGAACAAAAAGCTTCGACGTTTTATAGTCTTTAGAGCAAACTAATGTTCCGACATATTTATCGAACAGATAAAATTCAAAGAGCGATTCGCCATGCTGCGTAATGCCGCATACAATCCGCTGACCTTCCTCTTCTTGCCTAGTTTCTTCGACAAACACGGGAGCTTTTGCATCCGTGACAACATCCATCGAAAAAACGCAATCGCATGCACTTACTGAAAAAGGGGCGTAGTTATCCGCATTTTTTTCAAAAAAAACATCGCTAAGCCCGGCATTTGCCGTTAGCGAAAACACATGGTCTGCAACCCTGTAATATCGTGTCTCTTGAACAGATAAACTCATAAAGCAATCTTCCTGCGTTTAATACGGAGCGGTATCACAGAAATAGTCGCCCGCCAATATTTTAATTCTTTAAATATTGCATTGATTGGGTCAAACGGAATCCAGCTTAACGCTCTTAGACGGTCCTTGAACCAGCGAACAAAAACGTTGATGCGCGACTGGTGTTTCGGATCGTACTGACCAAAATTTCCGCCATCCAAAGCCAGTTTCATGAGCTTTTTCCCGCGCCAAGCATCTGGAGGGCAAAGCATCAAATCACGGTCGAGTCCAAAGATTTCTTCGAGCATCCACATGACGGCACTGCAAGCTTTGAGCATGTAAAGCGATTTCATTATATCGGCTACTTCACGTCGGTCGCTTTCTGAGGAATGTTTCAGTAAAATGAAGTAGTCCATGAACTGGCGAAAGCCAAGGCCATGACTATAGAAATGCTGCTGCAGATGCGAAAGCTGCATGACAAGGGCAAACTTGATAGTTGGCGAATAAAAACCTTCCGGGACGAGTTCCGAGTTCAGAATTTCCTTGTTCAAGTACTTTTGAAGTTCGCCGTTCTTGTACGGGTTCCCGGATGCTGGCTTATAGTGGATTTCCACCGTGATGCCATCCTCATTTTTGGGCATGTGAATGTGATGACGACACGAAGTCTCTTCATGTTCCGGGATAAACTTCAGTTTTAGAAGCAATTCTTCGACACTTTTGAATCCACCTTCAACCCAGAAATCGATGTCGCCGCACTGGCGACTCAGCGGGTCTGGGTAAAGCCTAGCATTTGCAGCGCCCTTCAAGACTGCTGTGCGCCGCCCTTCTTTACTAAAAATCTCGGTCAAGCGAGCCGCTTCCGCATTCATGCGTTTGTTCATGTCGCGGGTCGCTTCGGCATGGGCAGCCCAGTGCATCAGCAACGGCTTTGGCGGAAGATTTTCCTTGGGAAGCTTTTGAAAAACAGTAAAAACCACATCCAGAACAGACTGCCGTTTTGCCTCGAGGAAAAGCTTTTGCCATTCTACAGATGTCAGTTTTATGGTCGGAGTATCAACGCTCCCAACAGCACAGCGCAAAAAGCTAAACAGAACTTTATAAACGGGATAAACTAAATCGGACATATTGAAAAAATAGAAATTACGGTTTATTATACGTTGCGAACAGAAAGTCGGCGGTACTTGATGCGGAGCGGCATGTAGCGCATAAAGCTTCTCCAGTAGTCAATTTCATGCAGTATAGCCTCTATTGGAGAGAATGTAATCAAGCGAATCAAGCTATATCGGCGTTTTAGCCATGTTATAAAATGAGAAGTCTGTTTTTTGGGATTGTATCCGAAATTTCCACCAGCATTTATTTCGGCAAGCATCATCTTGCCGCGGCGTTTGTCAGGCTTGACAAGCATTTTTTCGGGAGACAGTTCAAAGACATATTCCATAATCCACATCACTGCACCACAAGACTTGTATAGTCCAAACGACTTAAGCTTGGATACGACTTCATTGCGGTCTTCGAGCGAAGCATTACGCAAGAGAATGAAGTAGTCCACCAGTTGCTTGAATCCAATGCCGTCTTGAAAGAAATGTTTTTGGATATGTGAAAGCTGCATTATGAGCGCAAACTTCATCGAAGGTACATAAAAGCCTTCGGAAGTAGGTTCCAAATTTAAAATTTCACGTTCAAGATAACTTAGCAAACGTTTTTTTGCGAATGGGTTGAAATTTCCAGACGACGGTCTGTGATGAACTTCTACAATAATTCCATTTTCGTCTGGTTCCAAGCAAATATGATGCTGTGCCCTAAGGCACCTGTCGCTTAAGGCGAAATCCAATTCACCCAAAAGAGCAACAACGCTATCACGCCCGCCTTCGACCCAGAGGTCAATGTCGCCCGCCTGCCGCATATAAGGGTCTGGGTAAAGCCTTGCATTGGCAGGTCCCTTGAGTACGGCGGTTTTGCGGTTATGTGCGGTAAAGAGCTGCGTGAGATGTGCAGACTTGCTGTTCAGTTGCTTGTTCTGGCCCTTGATGACTTCCACTTCACTTGCCCATTGATAAATGAGCTCCATTGGCGGTTTCTGTTCCTTAGGCAAATGGCAAATTGCACGATACGCAACTCCAACCATAAGCTGCCTGAGACACTCCATATGGATGGTTTCCCATTCCGTTTCGTTCAGACGATACGGAAAAAGAGACGCCCTACACTCCGGGTCTAGGGCCATTCGTAGGAGCGCGTAAAAAGCTTTATTGTCGAAATTTGCCATTGTAGGGCGATAAGTCCGCTTTAAGGATTTTCATCAGTTATCAATAACTATACCCATTGAATCCGGCAGACTCGTTGGCTGCATAAGCTTGGACTGAACCTTTAACGGTTGAACCTTCATCTTGGGCTTCTGATAGCATTTTTTTTCGACTTTTTTAAGCATGTTTTTCCTTTGTTACCACAAGGGCCATAAAAACGAAACAATTATAAAAAAAATAAGAAAAATGTCAACAAGCTGATCCCGGAACGGGGCCCGGGATGACAACGCCGAAGACCGGGATGACAATGCTAGAGGCCGGGACAATGCCGAAAACCGCGATGACAACGCCGGATGCCGGGACGTGAAAAGAAAGATAACGGTTCGCGAGACCGAAAATTAAAAGCCCAGGACGGCTTCAGAGATTTCGTTCGCTTCATCAGAACCATCGTCGGCACGATCCGCGTTGAACTCGCCCCAGCCCTCGCTTGTACCGCAGCCAATCCCGACTTCCATCGTGGACCACTTGAACACGGCATAAACGCGCTCGAAGCGCTCCAAAATTTCCGTCAAGGTATCTTCGGGAGGTTCGTCTTCGACAAGGAACGTCCCGTCAATGGCTAGCAGTTCCGTCTCAGGCAATTCCTCGAACCGGCATTCGTATTCATCTGTCATTATTTCATCGACGGAATAGCATTCCCCCGAATCGACGCTGGGCAGTTCCGCATCCGGAAATTGCTCCATGAAATCCGACCATAAGGCATCCAAGTCCTCCTGAACGCCCACGAACCGAACCAACACTCTACAATCCATATCATCTCCTAACTGACTTGAATATCACTCTTTTGTTCTCTGACGTTTTAGCTTGTTAAGCTTGATTTTGCGACGCCAGCCACGCCTTTGTCCAAACACGATGAACACCAGGGATATCACCGGATAAATCAAATTGAGAAGTCCGCCAATTTTTGAATAGACCGTTTCAGTCTGTTTCGTCGGGACTTCCGTGATTAAAATCTGGTCAAGCCCCAGTTGATCAATCTGAGCGAGGGAAACCTCCTTGCCAACCGAGTTGCTTACAAGCGACATTCCGTCGTTTGTCGTCATGACCAAGTTAACACCCATTTCGACCGAACGCACTCCAATGGTGCGGTAATGGAAATCGTTGATGGACTTCCAGTCCCAGCAAGGGTTGAAATAAAGCTGAGTCGTCGGATCCATACCACGGACGAATTCCGAGAAGTTTCCGTCATAGCAAATTGTAAACGACACAGCATACGAGGAATTACCAAGGGCAAGAACTTTAGCAGGAATAGGCCCCTCGCCAACAACCGTAGAACCGACTTCTACAACGGGAAGTATATTGTGCTTAAGGTACTCCGCAAGAACTTCTCCATATTTATCAACAAGAATAGCCTTGTTAATAAGCTTCCCTTCTTGGTTGTTGTCCATATCGACAACTTCAAGCGTCAAAAGAACAGGCAACGAGAACTTTCTAGCCATTTCGCGGACATGTTCCATAAAACGCTGTTCATTAAGATCCTCAATTGTGAAAGCCTCCTCGCTAAACACGAGAATATCGGCCCCCTTTTCAAATGCGGCAATTGCAATTTTCTCGAAAGATTCCACGTTCCGCTCGTAAGTCAGGATTCCCCATTCGCTCTTGTCCTGGTCGAGCTTGGGCCCGATGGCCTGCGCCACTTTTACAGTAGATTGATCTTCATGCCATGTGCTGTAGCAGACGGCACCGCCTACATGCAGCAATATAAGGACACTCAAGGCGATTAGTCCAGCGCGTTTTCCCTCCGGTTTTTTCCAATGTTCAATGACATATACTGCAATGGAGGCCGCCCACGTAATCAAAAAAGTCAATCCGAACTCGCCAATCACCGAAGCAAGTTGCAAAAAGGGCTTGTTAT
The DNA here is from genome assembly GCA_946415675.1 of uncultured Fibrobacter sp. GTDB lineage: Bacteria > Fibrobacterota > Fibrobacteria > Fibrobacterales > Fibrobacteraceae > Fibrobacter. The sequence goes on along the minus strand of CAMKTL010000002.1, from coordinate 87,841 downwards.
CGTACTGCGCATAAGCCAAGCTGCAAATCGGAATAACGCTGCAAGCCGAAAGAATATAATTCATGGTGCAGAAAATGGCCGGGAATATAAGCGTATAGAGGAACGGACTCTCTTTGTGGCAATAAACCGAGTCCCACACAAAAGGAATCCAAAAGACGCATGATGTAAAGACCATGAAGAGGCCGCCCGCTCCTTCAAAATCAGGGCCAAGCACACCATGAAAACGAATACTGAGACCAACAACTAAAAAAGCGAGTAGAACGGCCTGTGCATAGCTCTTTTGGCTAAAGTGTGCATAGTACAAAAAACAGAACGGCCAAATCCAGACACTAAGAATATAAAGAAACTTTATGTTCGAGAAAAATGGCGGTGCCAATAAAAAGAAGCACCCAAGGATAATCATAAGAATAGGTTTGTTGCAACTAAGGAATTTGCAAAAACGTTTTAAATACTCCATATGCGCCACTCCTTATTGCTCTTCTTATAATAAGAAGTATAATTTTTTTTAGCACTATTAGGGATTGCAAAGAGGAAAAAAACAATAAAAGACCTCGCTTTTGTGATTTTTGCACAAACCGAGCGGTCTTGTTAAAACAAAAAAGGACCCACATTGTGAGTCCCTTTTATTTTCTGGAGGTGAGGAGAGTCGAACTCCTGTCCAAAATCACGTCCATGTACGTTCCTACAAGTGTTCCCTTCGAATTTAAGATCTCGTCTTATCCACGCCCAAGAAGGTCGGCGCGGAGTTTGACCAGCCTAGTAAATCTCGGGAGATGCCCCCAGGCATGACACTTCCCTATCCCATATTGCGTCCGGACGTACACCCCGATGGGAGCGAGATGAGGCCCGGCGTTGCCGTTAATTAGGCAGCGAGTGCGTAGTTTTCGTCAGCACTTATTTTTTTTCAGACTTTTTTACGAGTGCCCTCGTCTGAGACCTCGGCTTGCAACTAACACTTCGGTAACCCTGTCGAAACCAGATCACCCCCTATGAATATAGGGGGTGCTCTGGTTGAGACTCGTCGACTAAATGCGAGCTGGCGAGCATTTAGGCCTTTGAGAACGCAAGCGTTCGAAAAGCCCGTAGGGCAAAATTACTGCGAGTAGCAGGAATTTTGGCAAACCAAGGTACCCCCGGTGGGTTATGTACAAATATATAAAATTCCACTGCTCTTGGAAAGTGATTCGAGACGGAGATTCCCGCTCAAGGCGGGAATGACAAGAATCAACTAGAACTTGACTTTATAAATTTGCGGCCAGAGCTTGCCGGTTATCCAAAAGTCCTTGCCATCGTAAGCGATTCCGTTCAACACGTCAACACCGGGGAACCGTTCACGAATCTCCCCCGCTTTTTTCGAAAAGTCGATATAGCGGAGCACCTTCCCGCTCGGGAGCTCAATCTCAGCAATCAAGTCCGTCTGCCAGATGTTGGCATACAAAGTATTTCCGACAACTTCAAGTTCATTTAAATTTTTGATGGCGTACTTTCCGTCGCGGACACTGATAATCCCGGTTACATTGAATCCGCCAGGCGCAATCTGCAAAAGTTCATCGGAGCCGTTACTCATCAGCAGTTCGTCGTGCCACAGCGTAAGCCCCCAGCCTTCTGTCGGGATGCGGAACGCGCCCTTCTTTTTAAACGGTTTGCGCCCATAAATAAAAGCCTTGTGCGATTTCCACGTCAGGTAGTAGATTTCATCGCCCAAAACCACGGAACCCTCGCCAAAATAACGTTCTTCAAGGCGAGCCGAATCAAGAACTTTGCCATCGAGAGTGCGACGATAAAGTCCAGATTTCCCATACAATCCCGTTGTTTCAATCATTTCCTTGCCGTCAAAAGACAGTCCCTGCGTAAAATGCGTAGTCTCGTGCGGAACGGAATCGAGAATTTCAGGCACTACCCGTGGCGTCTCGGCATGGACAGACGAGAGACTAAAGACGAATGACGAAAGGACAAATGCGAAAAGCGTCGTTTTGAAACATGAATTAAACTTTGACATATTTTAAAAATACAAAAAATGCGTTTTAGGGAAATTACTAAATTTGCGGCCATGGGTGAAATTAGAACTCCAGCCAAGGTTAAGATTGTCGTGGGCATTCTTGCAAAAGATGCCGAAGCCGTGGAATCCGTCCGCAGCATCCTGAAGGCAAAATTCGGCGAAGAAGACCTGGACCTGGAACCGTTCCCGTTCACCTTTACCAATTATTACAAAGAAGAAATCGGCGATGTGCCCGTCCGTGCATTCTTTAGCTACGAGCAACTCGTCGAACGCGAAACGATTGTCGATATCAAGCTATGGACCAATGACATTGAACTTGAAATAGCCAAGGAAAATGGGACACCGGGACTTCGACCGGTAAATCTCGATCCAGGTTACATGACGCTTGGGCAGTTTTTCTTAGCAACGACCAAGGACCAACGCCAACGCGTCTATATGCAACGAGGCATTTTCGTGGAACCCACCCTCTACTTTCAGGACGGGCATTTCCATGCTTTTGATTGGACATACCGCGATTACCAAAGCGAAAAGTACATCAAGTATTTGGAGCAAGTCCGCGCCCGCCTCGCCTACCAGCACTCGACCGGAAAACCATATAGACTCAGACGAGAGAACGGTCCTACGGGCCTACTGACGAAAGACGAGAGAGGTGTGAAGCTCGAGGAAAAAATTCCCTAACCACTATTTACTAACCACTAACCACTGTTTACTAACCACTAACCACTATCCACTCCCCCATGAAAGCCGGAATCATTACAGTAATCCTCCTCATCATCAGTAACGTATTCATGACCGCCGCCTGGTACGGCAACCTCAAACTCAAGGAAATGCACATCAGCACCGACTGGCCGCTCATCCTCGTGATTCTTGCGTCATGGGGCGTTGCGCTTATCGAATATTTCTTCATGATTCCCGCCAACACCATCGGCAGCAAAATCAACGGCGGCCCCTTCAGCCTGATGCAGTTGAAGGTCATCCAAGAAGCAATTTCGCTGACCGTCTTTACCGTTATCGCGGTAACGGTATTCAATAACGAAGCATTGCAGTGGAATCACATTGTCGCTTTTGTGCTGATTATCGCGGCTGTTTTCTTTGCGTTCTTGAAATAAACGAATTAAAACGAAAAAATTCATTAAATTACTGAAAAGATATAAGGTGTGCAAAAACACACAAAAAACGGGCTTTTTTACAAGAGGCCCGTCATTAAGAATAAACCTATTTTACAATTGAGTTTCAGGTTCGTTTAGTAACGAATCGGTAACATTTGGCCTGCGGAATGCACAAAATATGCGCCATGAGGTAAGCCCAATATGCGGAATTCGCGTCCGTAACCATGCTTGACAGCAACACCATTGGCATCGAGAAGCGTCCATTTTGCCACAGAAGCCAGACGAACAAGACCATTTTCGCGATCAAACGCAATGTTTGAACGATGCGTCTCAAATGACGCGCGGCCGTCCATCTGACGAATCACTGTACGCGAAGTATCTACACCCTTATCGAACTTGATGTTTCCGAGGAGCGTTTCGCCGCCGAGTCCTTCCGCCGTCAGGTAGAAGTCCTGCACACCCTTGAGTTCCGGCATGTTGGAGCAGCGCACGTCAATCCACTTGCTCGCATCGCTCGCCGAGGGCAAATCGCACTTGGAAATCACGTCACCCTTCTTGCTTTCCTTGCGGATGTTGAGCGTACCGCCCGCACCGTTCTTCACCTGCACAAGCACACCCGGGCCCACGATGGAATCCGTAATCACGTTCTCGAAAATCGCGTAGCCGCCATCCTTGATGGCGAACTCGTCGTCCGCAGTCAGACGCACGCGGATGCCGTTGTCAAAGCCGTTTGCGGGAATCGTATCGCGGATAATGCGCAAGAAATCGAGGCGGTCAAGTTCCGCATAGTGCTTGCCCTTCGTAATCTCAATGAAGTTCGAGCCACGCTTGAGTTTCGTGGGAATGTACACCACCGACTTCTCGGGGAATGCGCTCCACGCGCCCGTCAGCGGCAGCTCCACTTCCTGGTTCTTGCCGTTGATGCTCACGAAGTGCGAACTTCCGTTCGCGCCGTCTTCGGTCCAGTTGTTGTCATAGCGGTAGCGGATCAGGTAGTCGCCCGCCTGCGGGATAATCATTGGCAGGCGAATCTTGCTGTCTTCGTAGTTGATGTAGGCGCAGAACTCGCCGTTCGACGCATCGGAACTGCTCGAGATATCCACGTGCGTCAAGGCGCCATGTTCCGCCTCTGCGCTCAGGTAACGCCCAAGGAACGGCTGCCCCAGTTCCGGCCAACCGTCGTCGGTATAGACGATGTCGCGAACTTGTATGTAAGAGTTACCGCCGTCGTTCTTGTCGTAGTAATGGTTCACGAAACGCTGGCGGTTCACGTCCTGGAACGCCTCGCCGCCCGCAGGCCCGTAGTAGCGCCCGTAACGGCTCAACAGAATCGTGCCGCCGCCATTCAATAGAGCCTTGCCGCTACGGTCCACGTACCCGCCGTCGATGCGGTTGGAACGCCCCACCGTCGTCTTGTAAGAATTGTTCTCGAGGTCCGCGCCCTTCTTGCAGCAGTTGTCCCACGCCGTAAACAGGTAGTAGTAACCGTCGTGCTCGATGAGGCTTGCGCCCTCGATACCCGAGCCGCCACGGTTCGCGATGTTGATCATCTTCGCGCCGTCTTTCACCTTGCCTGTTTCTTCGTCCAGTTCCAGAATGTGAATGCCCGTGCCCCACGAACCGAACGCCATCCAGACCTTGCCATCGTTGTCCTTCAGCACCGCCGCGTCAATCGCGTTGTAGGCATCGCTCTTGACCGTGTGAATCACCTCGCCCATGTCCGTCCAGCCGTAGCCGGGTTTGGTCGGGTCGATTTCCTTGCTCGCCATGAACCCCATGCCCGACGAGCGTATGCCCATCTCGGAACCGCAATAGTACATGCGATATTCCCCGCCGATGTAATGAATATCCGGCGCCCAGATGTCGATCATGTTCGGCGCGTACTTGTAGAGCCACTGCGAAAACTTCGGCATGGCCTGTTCGCCGTTCTTCCAGTTCAACGCGTCTTCGGAAAACTGCATGAGCATGTGGTTGTCCGTCGTCGCAAGCGCATAGCCGTCCTCGTAACGGATAATGTCCGGGTCGTGCCCCGCCCAACGCGTCTCCTTCGCGTACCAATCGGCCGCAAAAACCTGTGCGGCAAAGAGCATGGAAACAAAAATAACGGTGCTAAATTTTCTCATAACAACCTCAAGTATTCCACACATCCATAGTAAATATATATTCGTTGAATGAATTTAAGACTAAAAAAAGAACTAGAACATCACCCTGTACGGAATCTGCTTGTCAAATCGACGGCCTTTGAGGTCATGGTAGCCCTTACGAACTGGAGCCATGTTGCCCGAGCGAGCGGCACGCGAAGCAATTCCAGTCGTTCCTTCCGAGCTGCTAGAACTTGACTCCGGTACTGCGGACGAACTTGATTCCGGCAAAGCTGCACTCTTGAAGACGACGTTTCCGACAATCGCTTCGCCAGAGACGCCCGATGCGGTCAGGTAAAAGTCCTTGATGCCCGTTTTGCTTTTGAGCGTTCCGCAGTTTGCTTCGGACCAGCCATTGGCGGCAGCCTTCACCGTCGAGAGGTCACACTCGGCGAGGACGGTTCCGTTCTTAGCCCCATCGCGAATGGCGAGTTTGCCTGCGGTTGCATTTTTCACTTGGATAGAAACTTTGTCGCTCTTGATGGAATCCGCTACAACGTTTTCGAAGATGGCGTAGCCGCCGTCCTTGATAGCGAATTCGTCCTTGTCGGTGAGGCGCACGCGGATGCCGTTGTCAAAGCCGTTCGCGGGAATCGTATCGCGAATCACGCGCAAGAAGTCGATGCGGTCCAGTTCTGCAAAATTTCCATTAGGCGACGGTTCCAATTCGATGAAGTTGCCACCGCGTTTGAGTGTCGCAGGCACCATCACGACGGACTTTTCGGGGAACGTGCCCCACGAACCCGTCGGCGGGAGCGTCACCGTCTGCGACTTGCCATTCACCGTCACCTTGTGCGTAGCGGCAGCATCGCCGCCATTCGCGTAGCGGTAACGCAACAGGTACTCGCCCGCCTGCATGATGTTCATCGGCAAACGAATCTTGGAGCCCGCCGTATTCACGTAGGCAAGGTATTCGCCGTTCGAAGCCGTATTGCTGCGGGTAATCGCAAGGTCACCCGACACAGCACGGGTGAGCACACCGTGTTCAACTTCGGCGCTTAAGTAACGTCCGAGGAAGGGCTGTCCCATCTCAGCCCAGTTATCCTCAGTGAAGACAACATCACGTATATGAATATGATTGTACTTGTCGCCATTCAAATCGTAGTAGTGGTGCACAAAGCGCACGCGGTTCAAGTCCTGGAAGGCCTCCCCGCCGCCCGGACCCACGTAGCGCCCGTAACGTTCCAAAAGAATCGTGCCGCCGCCGGTCGCCATATTGTTCCCAGCGCGGTCCTTATAGGGGCCCGTCACCTTGTCTGCACGGCCGTAAGCCGTCTTATACGTTGTCTGTTCAATATTCGGTCCCTGCTGGCAGCACTTGTCCCAAGCGGTAAACAAGAAGTATTTGCCGCCATGTTCAATGAGGCTCGGGCCCTCTTCGGCACCGCCGCTCGCCTTGCTTGTACGGCGCGCAATGTTATAGACGGTCTTGTCATCACTCGCCTGATAGCCTGTCTTTGCATCCAACTTAATCAGTTGGATTCCAAGACCAAACGAGCCAAACGCCATCCAGTAATTGCCCTCGGTATCGCGAACAACATCGGCATCAATGGCGTTGTACGAATCCGCACCTTGCTTTGTATGGAAAACATGGCCATGGTCTTTCCAGCCGTAGCCCGTTGAACCCGGCATAATCGACGTTGTCGATTGATAGCCGATAGCGGAATTGCGCACGCCGAATTCCGACACACAATAATAAACGCGGTATTCGCCGTTCATATAAAAGATATCCGGGGCCCAGATGCCCTCGGTTTTTGGAGCGTACGTGTATGCCCATTGCGGAATTTTGCTCACCGTGGATTTGTGGTCACGCCAAGTGTAGGCATCTTCGGAAGTCCACAACTGTAAATTGTTATTCGTGCTCATGAGGGCGTAACCATCCTCAAAGCGAATCATACTCGGGTCATGCCCCGGTTGCAAGTTATCCTTGGCGTACCAGTCGGCAGCCATAGCTGTTGAAACGCCGAAAGCGCCAATCGTTGCGAGAGTTGCGCATTTCACGAACGCCGCGAAATGCGCGCCATTCACGAGACTTGCAAAATTCAAAACCTTCATACCAAACTCCTTAAAAAAATTTAATAAAACTTCACTGGATCCTTCCGCCTTCGGCGTCAGGATGACAGTGAGGCAAAGCATAATCGGTTCCCGTCGCTCGGCTCAGGCCGGAATGACAATGCGAAGACGTCATTCTGAGGAACAAAGTGACGAAGAATCCAGAAATGTTCCGCCCTGGATCCTTCCACCGGCTCCCCAGAACAAGTCCGGAGCAGGCTCTGGCCGGGGCTAAAGACAGAAATGGCTTCGCACATTTATATCGTTCAGGATAACGTATAGCCATCACCATAACACCACCTTCGCGATTCTTGTGCCGGTGCGGACAAAGTACATTCCTGAACGAACGGAACGCACATTGATTTCACGACCAAAACCACGACGCACGACAACACCGTTCACATCTAGTAAAGTCCACTTCACATTTTGCGTCAAGTGAATCACGCGAGCCGCACCATCGTAAACCGCAAACTTCGCCAACAGAGCCTCTGTCGCATGAACACTCCCAAGCCCGGTCAAATCTCCATTCCCCGAATCGGGCGGTGAGACCTTCGATGTGTCTTTGGGCGGTTCCACTTTAGGCAAATCCGTCTTCACGAGCTTTATTTTTTGATTGTCCGTTCCCGTACGAACCCATGTGATGACCGGCATTCCGACTTCCTTCGAGACGTTCAGCACATCACCGAGGTAATCGCTATCGTAGTCGGCAAACAGATAATAGCCCTTGGTGACGGATGCGTTTTCAATACGAATTTCACAGGCTTTCGTCGATGTTTTTACCGTGTCCAAAAGTGTTGTCGGCGGGCAGTAATACTTTTTCGTTTTGAAGTTCTGCAACGTGTAATAGCGGGCGGAATCGCCATGCGCAAGCACCCAAAGCTGAGCCTCGTTCTTTTCATCGGCAGTTTGCTGCACCACCATTCCTTCACTATCTTCGAGAGCCAAATTGCTATGCGAAACGGTCAAGCGGTAACCGCCCTCATCAAGCAACGCATTGTTGACCGGGTCCACACCACTGGTGCGTTTGATTTTCTGGATGTTCCCGTCGCGGTCGTAATAGAGGTAGTCAATGTTTACGGAACGGCGGTACGTCCAGCCGCCCGGAGAATTCGCACCGTGATACATGAAATACCAGTGCCCGAGATACTTGAAAATCGCCTGGTGGTTCGTCTCGGAATTCTCCATCTTGTCATTGATAACGCCTTTTTGCGTCCACGGTCCGTTAATCGTCGGAGCCATGGAATAGTTCGTCGTCGAGGGGTAGCCCGCCGCATAGCTGAAATAGTAATTTCCGCGGAAATAGTGCATCCACGGAGCTTCAAAGAAGTCCTTGATTTTGATGTCTTCGGGTGTGCTAGCAAGCTCAATCATATTTTCCTTGAGCTTCACGCGGCGTCCCGCATTCCACGAACCCCAGTACATCCAGATGTCGTCACCATCGTAGAAAATCGCAGGGTCAATATTCAGTACGACATCATTCGGCGTATTGTCCGTGATGAGAGCCTGCCCGATAGCATCTTTCCACGGTCCAGACGGATGGTCCGCCACAGCAACACCAATCGCAAAGCCTTCACTCCCCTTCTCTTTGATTGTCCCGTGATGGATGGCCACGTACCAATAAAACTTGCCATTCCTGTATTCGCAGTGCCCCGCAAAAGCGCTCGCATTCGCCCATTTGAACGTCTTGACACTCAAAACAGCACCGTAATCGTGATAATGCTCCATATCGTCGGTCACGAGCACGTGCCAGTCGTTCATGATGAACGCTTTATTGTTATTGCCCTGCGGCCCCTGTTCGTCGTGGCCCGCAAAAATAAAGAGCGAGTCGTTATGCACGAGCGCCGCGGCATCGGCGGAATAAAAAGCCGTTGTCAACGGATTTGCAGCCTTGGCAAACGCAAAGCACAAAGCAATTATAAGGAAAACGCAAAAGCACGCATCACAGACAATGCGTTTCAACCTAGAAAGGAATTCAAATTTCCTAATCTCCATAAACATCTCCGTTCCACCTCTCAACAACCTTTACAAATATATACTAAAAATTATTAAAAGTCCACATATTTATTTATGACATTGCTTATTTTTTGATAAAAATCCGCAAACAATCTACATTTTTACGAATTAAAAGTCAACAGTTGAATTAAGTGCAGCAGAAACGGTCATGCCAGACAGATTCTATTCTAAGCAACGCCGAATGATGCGGGCATAACCTTCTCATTTATGATAGAAAAGAGACTCTCGATCAAATCGGGAATGACATACCTTGTCTAACGACTAAAAGCCATTGATCAACGACCAAGAAATATTGTCGAATAACTGACCAGCAATAGGCAAAACGTATCATTAAGATTGCATATGATTCAACCGACAAACAATTTCATTTATTTAAAAATTTTCACAGTAAACAAGCAAAAAAAAGGAAGTATATTACCTACTGGGTTAACTTAAATTTAGAGAGTGGATTATGGAAAAAATCATGTTGACTGCACTTTGCGCCGCATCTGCAACACTTGCCGCAGGCACATTCGAAACTTGGAATGGAGCTAAAGTTTATGGAGACGCTAATTCTAGCCCTCAGATCCATACAGGTCTTGGCAATGGACTCGAAACCGAAGGCTATTGGTATTCTTACAACGACAACAACAATTCGGGATTATCTAAAATTAGCTGGCCTGTACCGATAGATCCAATTTACGCTGAACAAAGTTTAGAGCCCGTCATTTACGAATGCAAAGGCTTTTGTGGCACAGCAATTCTAGACAAAGGGTCTTATGAATACGATCCGTTTGTCGGCGTGGGTTTCAATGTCGTTGGCGAAATTTCGGAAACAAATCAAAATCCAGCTGCCGGCAACGCATCTTCATGGGGTGGACTCTGCGTAACCTACACGTCTGACACGGATATAGCCTTGGAACTCGGTCTTGGCAACGATGTCGATTCCACTATCAATTATGCAAATCCGACTGTAAAGCTCCCCGCATCCAAAACAGGGAACAAGGTTGTCGCTTCATGGTCCGACTTTAAACAACCCTCATGGTACGATGGCACTGTTAAATTTGACGGAGAAACAGCAGCAAAGCAACTTGCCGGCGTACACTTTAAAATTCAGGCAGAACCCGGCAAATACAATTTCAACATTTGTGCCGTTGGACCGAAAGATGGAACATGCCCAGAGAAATGCGAAATTTCTAGTTCCGAAGCCGACATCAAGACATTTCACGCGGCATCCGCACCCAAGGCAATTCTCAAAGGTCGCACGCTAGGCTTTACGGGTGTTTCGCACGCTACCGCCGAAGTCTTGAACAGCCTCGGACAAGTTGTCGTACGCGGAGCAATCGAAGGCGCCACATCAACGCTTAACCTCGCCCACCTCGATGCCGGAATTTATTTGGTTCGAGTCAACGGAAAGTCCACGAATTTCACAAATAAGATTTTACTGAAGTAATTTAACAAGCTACCTACCACGCTATTTTTCATTTATAGACATCGTCACCATGCATATAGTACGCTTCGTACTGTATAGTCGTTATTTTACATAAAATTCATTTCTTCAAAAGACGTTAGTTTATCTTTACTCCGTATCATAAAAATACAATTCATAATAAATTCATACATTTTCCTTTTATTTGTTCGAATGTTTTATCATTCAAATAAAAGTTGTATATCTTATTAATAAAATAACAATCGGACTAAGGAGGAAACCATGAATAACATAATCAAACTAGCAGCAGCTTTCTGCGCAGTATCAGCAGTATATGCAGCAGGAACTTTCCAACTATGGGACGGAGAAGAAGGCAAGCCGCAGGTTCAAACTGGACTTGACAACAACTCCGAAACATCGGGTTATTGGTTCAGTTATGCGGACAACGATGACGGAGGAAAATCGAAAGTCGTTTGGCCCGTTGATACAAGAACCGATACAGGAGAATCATTAGAAGCGGTAATCACGCACTGCAAAGGCGTTTGCGGCACCGCCATATTGTCCAAGTCAACATTAAAGTATAATCCCTTTGTCGGTATTGGTTTTAATATTGCCGGAGAACCTATTGGTGGTGGTGATCCAGATGCCGCCGACGCAACGGATTGGGGTGGACTTTGTATCACATATACCTCAGATACACAAGCCGATCTCGAACTTGGTCTCGGGACATTCGACCCCGAAATAGAATACGCAAACCCAGTCGCCAAACTTTCTAAAGCAACAGAGGCCCCGGTAATGAGAGCTATTCCCTGGGACAAGTTTTCACAACCAAGCTGGTACACCGGTTCCACCAAAATCTCAGGACCAGAAGCGGCCAAGAGGCTCGTTGCAGTCAAATTCAAGATTCAAGCTGTTGATGGTGAATACAAATTCAACATCAAAAAAATCGGTCCCTATACGGCCTGTAGCCAAGGCGAGGCAATCAAGGTTGCTCGCGGAGCGTCTGCCGTCAAGACGATTTTGAACGGACGCACGCTCGAATTCACGGGAGTCAAGTCCGCCGCAACAGTCGAAATCAAGAACTCTCTTGGACAAGTCGTGATGAAAAGCTCTATTGATAACGCCGCAGCGAAACTTAATCTTACATCGCTCAATGCGGGAATCTACATGGTGCAAGTTAGCGGGAAAAACGTGTATTTTGCAAAGAAAATCACGCTGAAGTAATTTGACAATAACAAAAAAAGCAGCCCCCGGGTTTTCTCTCTCCCGAGGGCTGTTTTATCAAGAAGGAGATTCCCGGTCATCCCCGTCAAGCGAGGACAGGCGCCGGGAATGACATTCTTTTAATTACGTGTGAGCAACAAACGCCTCGTATTAACGAGGCATGGTTGCGAGAGTGAGCGTCGCTCACATATTTCTATTTGATTCTGACGCGAACGGTTAGGTATGTGCGTCAACCCATTCGGCGTTCTTCTTGCAAGCCTCGACGGACTTTTCGAAGGCGGCCTTTTCTTCGTCGCTCATCTTGACTTCGATAATCTTTTCGACACCGTTTGCACCGACGACAACCGGCACGCCGCAGTAGAGGCCGCTAACGCCGTATTCGCCGTTCAGCTTGGCAGCGCAAGAGAACACGTTCTTCTTGTCGAGGAGGTAGGCTTCGGCCATGTGGATGGCAGAAGTAGCCGGGCTGTAGAAAGCAGAGCCGCGGCCGAGGAGGTTCACGATTTCGCCACCGGCACCGGCGGTACGCTTGGCGAGTTCGGCGAACTTTTCCTTGCTCATGAGCTGAGAAACCGGAATACCGCCAACAGACACGCATTCCATGATGGAGACCATGGTGTCGCCGTGGCCGCCCATCACAAGGGCCTTCACATCTTCGACAGACACGCCGAGTTCGTCGGCGACGAAGCAAGCGAGACGGGCAGAGTCAAGCACGCCAGCCATACCGATGACCTTGTTGGCCGGGAGACCGGACTGCTTCTGCATGTTGTAGACCATGGCGTCGAGCGGGTTGGTGATCACGATAACGAATGCATCCGGAGCGTTTTCCTTGATGGCTTCGGCAACGGTCTTGATCACGCCGCAGTTCTTGTCCAGGAGATCGTCACGGCTCATGCCCGGCATACGCGGGAAACCGGCGGTCACGATCACAACGTCTGCGCCCTTGATGGCGGAGTAGTCGGTAGAACCCTGAAGATCCACGGAGGAGTTGATGACGGAACGGCCTTCCATGATGTCGAGAGCCTTGCCCTTGGGCATGCCCTGAGTCTGCGGAATATCGATAAGGACCACGTCGCCAAGATTCTTCTGGGCGAGCACGAGAGCCATTGTACCACCGATTTGACCAGCACCAACGAGTGCAATCTTCTTTCTAGCCATGATTAACCTTCCTTTTAAGGTATTTAAAAATTTACGTGTCAAATATAGCAAAAGAAATGTAAAAACGGCAATATGAACCAATATTACATATTATTTATTTGAGGGGAAAAGGGGGGAAAGCCTTCCCCTCGCTCCAGCCCCGGCATACGTCATTGCGAGGAACATGGTGACGAAGCAATCTACGCCGGGTCTTCCGCTCCCCCTTCGCCTAGGGACTCCGCCCCTAAGACCCCACAAAAAAGAGCAAATATGCATATTTCTATATTAATTATATGAAATTCATAACGACCCTTATATTGTGCATTTTTCTACTAGCACCATCTAGCTTTGCAATATCGCTTACCCCACCGCAAATTTATGCTGTTAAAGAAAGCAGAACAATAGAAAATACAGATAATATAGAAGAAACATTCAAAATGCCTCAGTATATGGCTCGTGTCAGCGGCGTAGCACTCGCACTAATGGGATTAATATTAACCGAAAAAGGTGTATTAAACCTTACCGATAAAGAGCTTAATTCCAGCAATGGAGGCGAAACCCAAATGGGCCTTATAGCAGGCATCGGAATGATGATTTTGGGCGGTTTCTGCATTTACTGGTCATTCTAGCACGACATCACAAAAGAACGCTTCAGGAATGACAATGCGTCGGGAAAGACAGGGCTTTTTCCGCCCGCATTTCTAGTAACTCATAACTAGTAACTAGTAACTATTTTTCTATCTTTACGCGCACTATGAGTATTGCTATTCCTCAGTTGCCCAAGGGCACACGTGATTTTTATCCGGAAGCCGAGCGCATCCAGAACTATATTTTTGACACTTGGCGCAAGGTTGCCGAAAGTTTTGCCTACGAAGAATATGAAGGCCCGATGTTTGAGCATCTGGAGCTTTACACCGGAAAATCTGGTGATGAAATCGTTAGCCAGCTTTACAATTTTAAAGACAAGGGCGACCGAGAAATTGCACTCCGCCCAGAAATGACCCCGACGCTTGCCCGCTTGGTCATCCAGAAGGCCCGCGAACTCAAGAAACCGTTCAAGTGGTTCTCCATGCCGCGCCTGTTCCGCTACGAAAAGGCACAGAAGGGCCGCCTCCGCGAATTTTTCCAGCTGAACATGGACATCATCGGTACCGAAAGCATCTACGCCGAAGCGGATTTGCTGGCTTCTATCGCAACAATGCTCCGCAAGTTCGGTCTCAAAGACAGCGATTTTGCCATTGGCGTTTCGAGCCGCAAGCTCCTCGCCACCTACCTCGAAGAAATTGGCGCCCCGAACCCGGCGCTTGTCTATCCGGTGCTCGACCGCCGCCTGAAAATCGGGCCGGAAGCTTTTGCCAAGGCTCTCACCGAAGCGGGGCTTTCCGAAGCGCAAATCAAGCAGCTCGACGATTTCATGAGCTGCAAGTCTATCGAAGAAGTGAAAGCCGCCGTCAAGAGCGAAAACGCGATTGCCGCACTCGCCGAAATCGAGGACCTGTTCGCAACGCTTGCCGCCGCAGGCTTTAGCGAATGCGTAAACCTCGACCTTTCCATTGTGCGCGGCCTCGCCTACTACACGGGCATCGTTTTCGAAGTGTTCGACAAGGGCAAATCGATGCGCGCTATCGCAGGCGGCGGACGTTACGACAGCCTCACCGAAAAGCTCGGTGGCGACCGCATCCCGGGCGTTGGCTTTGGCATGGGCGACGTGGTCTTGGCCGACCTCCTGCGCGAACGTGGACTTTTGCCGAGCCCCAAACAGCATGTCGATTTCTACATCGCAAGCTTCACGAACGACATGAAAAAGATTTTCGAAACGGCCCAGGTGTTCCGCGCCAACGGAAACTCCGTGTCGCACCCGCTTGCAACCATGAAGATGGCAAAGCAAATGGACCAGGCGAACTACCAAGGCGCATCTATCGTCGTCTATGTCGATGGGGAAAAAGCCGCGGCCGGTCAGTTCGAATTCAAGGACCTGCGCGACGGAACCATGCACGTGGGCGATGTCGCCGCGATTGTTGAACGCAGCAAGCAGAACATCGAAACAAAAAAGGCTTAAAGGAGATCCCCGGTCAAGCCGGGGATGACATCTCTGCATGACACCAGTAAAAACACTACTCAGCATTCTTTCATTGTTCCTCGTCCTCGGCGTGATGGCGATCGCCTATCCCGAAGACGGAATTCAAATCGGCGACACAACGCTGCGCTATCCGAAGCTCTCGGAAGTGTTCGAAAAACAGGCTACCGACTCTGCCGGGAATGTCATCAAGGACGAATCGGTCGATCCAGAAGACGCCTTCCGCGAAATGATGGAAGAAACAAAGCAGAAGCAGTTTGCTGCATACTCGGATTCACTCAAGTACTACGAGGACTTCTTTAGGGAAGGCCGTTCCCGCTTCGACTTGCCGAACGACGACCCCACGTGGTTTGACCGTTTCTTCAAGCATCTCCAGATGTCGAAGCAAGATTCCAGCGTCGTTCACGTCATTCACTATGGCGACTCGCAGCTCGAAGAAGACCGTATTTCTTCGACTATCCGCGAAGATTTGCAGAAAGAATTTGGCGGACATGGTCCGGGCCTGCTCCCAGCAGTGGCGCACATTCAATCGATGTCCACAGCACAGTCCAACAGCGGCAACATGCAACGCTACATCATTTTCGGGCACAAAGAAGACCAGGCTTCGCACAATCGTTATGGTCTCCTGTTGCAGATAGGCGATCTCAACGGTTCTGCATCTGTTGTCGTCAAGAAGCGCGAGAGCCGCAAAGAATTTTATCCGCATGTGGGAGACTACTCGACGATTAAGGTTCTCGCCGGCAAGCGTGGAAAACTCAAGCTCACCCTCACTTACGATGTTGCGGTTACCGAACAGGTCGGTGAAAAAGCGGACGGCACGCCCAAGTTCAAGACGAAAATCAAGAAGGTTACTGCCGAACCGCCAGTTGTAGATAGCCTTACCAAGCTGGTCGTTTATACATGGAAACTTCCCGACACGACTTCGAATATCAAGATTTCTATGAGTGGCCGTAACGAAATTTATGCTATTTCGGTCGATGGCGATTACGGTATCGCTGTGGATAACGTAGCCATGCGCGGTAGCTCCGGCACCATATTCCACAAGGTCGATAACGAGCTCCTTGCCGAATGTTACAAGGCAATGAACGTCAAGCTCATCATGATGGAATACGGCGGAAACATGGTGCCGAACATGTCGGCAAAGACTATTGATTGGAGCCGGAAACTCATCACCAGACAAGTTCACGCAATCCAGAAGGCCAATCCCGATGCAGACATTCTCTTTATCGGCCCGGCCCACATGGAAAAACAGATTGGCGGCAGATGGCAGACGTATTCGGGCCTTTCCATGACCATCAAGATGCTTCGCGAAGTCGCACTTGAAAACGGGCTCGCTTACTGGGACATGACCCGCGTGATGGGTGGCGAAGGCTCCATGTCGAAATGGGTCAAAAGGAATCCTCCGCTAGGCTTTACAGACCATATCCACTTTACACGCCGTGGAGCAGCCAACATGGGCGACTTGTTCTGCTCGTCTCTCCACATGTATTACGATTACTTCCAGTTCCGCAATCGGCATAAACTAAACGATTCGAAAATCAAGGATATCCGCAAAATTTCAAACAAGAAAAAAGCAACTGCTGATACAACCAAAGTAATCGACTTGAACGCAGAAAAGGCAAAGGTTAAATCCCCAAAAGCCGGAGGAGGCGTATAAGTGAGAAAAAAGCTTGCTGTCATTGCAGCCATTCTCGGATTTTTGAGTCTAAGTGTTTCGGCCAAAGACTTGGTCATCACTCCAGGCTACTATGATGTTGATTTTTCGAAATATGATTTTATCGATACGTCCTTGAACACAATCCAGTTTCCTCAGGGCAATGCGAGTTTCGAGCCATTCTTTAAAAAACTCGACACGCTTGTTTTCGAGAACAGGGGCAAGGTAAGAATCCTTCACATCGGAGGATCGCACTTGCAGGCTGATGTTATTTCTGGACGCATTCGCGAGCACATGATCAAGGAATATCCGGGCGCTTCGGCAGGTCGCGGTTTTGTATTCCCGTATTCGGCCGCAAGGACAAATACGCCAGCAAGCTACGCCAGCTATTACAAGGGCATCTGGGATAAAAGCAAGAATGTGCAGAAAGAAATCACGAAACCGCTCGGTCTCCTCGGCATCGCCATCAGCACTAGCGACCCGCGTGCCGAAATTACGCTTCTTCTGGACAAATACAACAGTGAACCCATTTGGGGCGAGACAAGTTTCAGACTTTTTGGATTCAGCGATAGCAACAACGTTACACCGGTTCTCCGCATAGATTCGATGGACGTATTCGGGACGCTCGATTCGGCAAGCCAAAGCTACGTGTTTACGAGCCCTCGCCCGATTGACACGATTCAAATCGCTTTCCGCTGGGCCGATACAACGAAACAAGCCGAAGTAGCGGCGTTCATTACGGACTCGCTCTTCAAGGATTCCGTGGCAAGGGCCGATTCCCTCGCCCGCGTGGCGGATTCGTTACGCCTCGATTCTCTTGGTCTCCTGCCGTCTGCAAGTTCCCGCACAGCAGAACTAGCCGCAGATTCCATGTTCCAAGGCGACTGCGAAGACGTTCTCGATACGAACTGCCTCAACCGCGATGAAGATTTACAAGGAGCCAAAAGAGATTCCTCAGCCGTCGATACGGTTCCGCCGCGTCCGCGCTTTACTCTTACGGGCATTCTTGCCGAGAATAACGCACCAGGCATCACATATTCGAACGTCGGCATCAATGGTGCCAAAGTCGCAAACTATTTCGAAGAAACCTGTCCGCTGTTCGAAAAAGAAATGTCTTACTACAGGCCAGACCTCGTGATTTTCGCTATCGGCATCAACGACGCGAATGTCGAAGTCTTTAACGACAGGCAGTTCCGCGACGAATACGACATGCTTATCAAGCGGATTCTCAAGGTCAGCCCCAAGACGGCATTCATTTTCGAGACGAACAACGACTCCTACCGCAAGGTACGCAAGAAAAAGTACGTGCAGCACCCCAACGGTGAAGTCGCACGCAAGGCTTTCTTTATGCTGGCGGATAAGTACAAGGCCGGAGTTTGGGACAAGTTCTCCATCATGGGAGGGCTTGGTTCGATGGCCAAGTGGGAAAAGGCCGACTTGGCAAAGAAAGACAAGGTGCATTTCAAAACTGCCGGCTATCAGCTGCTTGGCGATATGTTCTACAAAGCGTTAATGCAAGCTTACTTTGACCACATTGCAGACCTCCCCGCTGAAGAGCCTACACAAGCTCCGCAGGCAATCCAAGCAAAAAAACAATAATTTTACAAGTCCAATAAATCATGCTTGACTATATCATTCCCTACTTGACACGAACGTTCGCATTTGACCCGAACTCCCCGCTCCTTTTTACCCAGTTCTATTTCTGGGGATTCTTCGCAGTCGTCTTCGCCATATTCTCGATAGTCCATAGCAAGCTTCTATTGCGTAACGCGTTCCTCTTCGGAACGAGCTTGTTCTTCTACTACAAGACAAGCGGAAGTTACGTCTGCATCCTCATCTTCTGCGTCATTGCGAACTTCTTCATCGGCAAGTGGATTGAAAAGTCAACGGTAAAATGGAAAAAGAAACTGTTGATGATTATCGTCGTCATCATCGACTTGCTGGTACTATGTTATTATAAATACTCCTATTTCTTCTTGGACGCGCTTTACGACTTTACCGGCATCGAGCTCCATGTCTATAACTTCTTCGCGGCAGCAAGCAACAAACTGTTCGGAACGCATTCGCTCGTCGATCAGATTATCCTTCCGGTCGGTATTTCGTTCTTTACCTTCCAGGCGATGAGCTACTGCATCGACATTTACCGCGGCAAAATCAAGGCCGTGAGCAACATTCTGAACTTCGGTTTTTACCTTTCGTTTTTCCCGCAGCTCGTGGCGGGCCCGATCGTGCGTGCCGACAAGTTCGTGCCGCAGCTTTACAAGCCGTATTTCCTCCCTCGTCGCGCATTCGGCATGGCCGTGTTCTGGATTTTGAACGGTCTCGCAAAGAAGATCATTTTGAGCGACTACCTCGCAACAAACTTTGTCGATCGCGTTTTCGATACGCCGCTCCTGTTCACTGGCATCGAAAACCTGATTGCGCTTTTCGCCTACTCGTTGCAGGTCTATGCCGACTTCTCGGGATATACGGACATCGCTATCGGCGTTGCCCTCCTCATGGGATTCCGCCTGCCGCAGAACTTCAACAGCCCTTACAAGGCAAAGAGCCCCACGGAATTCTGGCGTCGTTGGCACATCTCGCTTTCTAGCTGGTGGCGCGATTACTTGTACATTCCCCTTGGCGGTAACAGAAATGCCACCGTTGGAACGTTCTTCTGGATGGGATTCCTGAGCCTTGTCGCCATTCTCCTTTCGGGAAGCATGTGGGTCGGCATCGCACTCGGCGTTTTCTTCCTCTACATCGGCATTGTGGCCTACTTCAAGCCGGAATCCCGCAAGACGATTACCACGAACATGAACGCCATGGCAACGCAGATTGTCGGCGGTTGGTGGCATGGTGCCAGCTGGAACTTCATCATCTGGGGCGGTTTGAACGGCTTTGGCCAGGTGTTCAATAAGCTCTGGGTCAAGCGCAGCGCGACCGTCCGCGCCTCGATTGCTCTCGGCCTGTTTGCGCTGAGCGCAATTCTCTATAAGCATTTCACAATTCCCATATGCGCGATTACCGCCGTCTGGTTCGGCGTTCTCTTCTTCGGCATTTACTCGACCATCATTTTCCATCTATTCTTCGAAAAGAAAGCAGAACAATACTCAAAGCAGCTGGACTGGATTAAGACCGCCTGGAACGTCACGCTCACATTCGTGTTCATCACGTTTACGCGTCTCTTCTTCCGCGCCGGCTCGAACCTCGACCCAGCCGAAGCAAACGAAGTCGCATGGAACACGGCAAAGAACATGGTGCACCAAATGGGAACCGCCTGGCGCGTGGACATGATTTTCCCGATTGCCTGGGAACACATCAACATTATCCTCGTGTTCATCGCGGGTATGCTCATCCACTGGATTCCAAAACGAGTCAAGTCCCGCTACCGCATCATCTTTGCGTCGCTGCCGATTCCTCTGATGGTGCTTACCACCGCGTTCATCATCTTTATCATCTACCAGTTCATGAGCGCAGACAGCTGCCCGTTCATTTATTTCCAGTTCTAGCGGCTTCGCCGCAGTAGGCTGTAGGAAGTAAACAGTAGAAAGTGAACGTCATCCTGAGGGGTTCGCCCCGAAGGATCCAGTGAAGTTTTAGTCGGTAGATTGTTCTATATAATACATTTAGCCAAATAAATTCAGAATAATACTCCAGAAACATTTTTTTGAACTCCAAAGTTACATTTCTTTACATTCCACTAATTTATTTTAATGATTAGCCATTGGTTATTAATCGTTGGCAATAACAAGACTTTGTCGAAAATCGGGAGAGCTCATGTTTATCAAAATCAATAAGTTTTTAGCTAAGGTGCTTCTTTCTAGTACAGCGTTTTTGTGGGCAGGGTGCAATAACGATACATCAAGCGCACCAAACGCCCCCCCCAATGAGCCAGCCTCGTTCTTCGACATAGAGCAGGAGTTAGCCAAATTAAAGAAAAATGATACAGATAAAATGGAATTATTGGGGCAGTGCACTTCAGCAAGAAACTATTGCGAAACGAAATTTAAAGGCGACCCCTATTATTTTAACGACGGTCAAGAATATATAATGCCAAGACGTTCTGCTAGAGGGAAAGTAAGTAACAAAATCGACTCTCTTTTAGCCACTCCCCAAAGCGCTTCTTTTTCAGACAAAAAAAGAGAATGCTATGCAACCAATTCCCGCCTAATTCATTCGGAACCCTGCGAAACATCCGAAGACTCAGTGCGCATAGACAAAGATTACCTACAAGCTCTTATTAATTACGATAGTCTTTATAACGATGCCTACATAGACGTTCTCCAGAAAGCCAACGAAAAGGCCGCCGAATGCGAGAAGATTAGTGACTAGTGGTTAGTAGGCTGTGAACGTCATCTTGGATGGGTGCGTCTAATACTTGACTTTTCAATTTTTTTAGCTTATATTTATTTTTATGAATATAAAACTGCGTAAGTACTTGGGAAAAGCATTTCTCCTGTGTACATCATTTTTCTGGTTCAGCTGCGACAATGCGAACAGCGAGTTTCCTGTAAACCCGCCCAACATCGCCGATCAAAATTCATCATCTAGCAGCCTCACTAACGAGAATACATCTTCAAGCAGCCTCGCCAAAGATAGTTCATCGTCA
Organism: uncultured Fibrobacter sp.; assembly: GCA_946415675.1. Taxonomy (GTDB): domain Bacteria; phylum Fibrobacterota; class Fibrobacteria; order Fibrobacterales; family Fibrobacteraceae; genus Fibrobacter. Next base: position 66,436 of record CAMKTL010000002.1, on the reverse strand, counting down.
AATGAGCCGTTTTCATCAAATGCGCAGCCATCTTCAAGCGCCAAGGAATATTCATCGAGCGCAACATCCTCCAGTTCATCCAAAAACGCACCGTCAAGTTCTTTTAATAACGCACAATCAAGTTCATCTAACGCCCCCGTAAGTTCATCGAGCAAACTTACTTCAAAAGATTTACCCAAAGTATCTTTTCTTGATATCGATCAAATTATAGAGAAAAACCATGCCCTCTCCGATACAGCTGGATTAATGGGAAAAAACGTTTCCGCTTCGGATTATTGCAGAACAACATTGCAGGGGGTCAGGTATAATTTCTACGATAGTGCTTTACCCCATTCAGCCAGAAATACAGCAAAAGACATGATTGATGACGAAGTAGATTCTCTTCTTGCAAGTCCTCAGGCAGCCACTTTTTCAGAAGAAAAACAAAAATGCATCCTGGATTTAAAATACAGTTCGTGGGACGCCCTTCCTGATTATGGAATTCCAATATGGTATTCTTGCGAACATGAAAACGAGGGCAAAGATTCCGTAAAAATTGATGAAGCATACATCAGGGCGCTTGAAGCCAGAAACGAGCTTTTTTACGAAGAATACATGGATGTTTTCAAAGAAACAGTCAATAAAGCGGTTCGCTGCGATTCACTCAAATAATGAATTGGAAAAAACTCATGTTCACGAAAGTTCGTCATATTCTAGGAAAGTTGTTCCTTTCAGGAGCTTCTTTTTTCTGGGCGAGTTGCGATTCAGGAGCCTCAGCAGATTCCAAACCTTTTATCGACGTTGAGCAGGAATTGGCTAAAATAACACCGACCGATACCACAGGGCTCAGAGGAAAGTGCATTCCTGAGTATCAATATTGCGAAATGATAAACGGCTGGGGCAGTCATTATGCAGCCGAAGCCCACGCAAAATCCATTGCCATCGAGAAAATCAATGAACAGCACAAGGACGAACCAAACTATTGGTACGGCTATAACAGCTGCTATAGCGATATATTAGGAGCTTTAGGAAACGTCCCTTTATATGGAGTTCCTGAATGTCCAATTTCCGGTTCTACACCATGCGAAACAAATGGCAATGGCTATTCCCTTTATAACGAAGTTCACATTGATGACGCCTACATAGAAGCCCTTCAGCGAAAGGACAAAGGATATTACGAAACCGTTAAAAAGACTCTCGAAGAAATTAACCAAGGCATGGAAGAATGCAATTAATTAGGCAACAACTCAAAAGGAATCCATTCGTGAACAAAAAAATTCATAAATTAGTGGGGAAAATATTCCTTTCATGCACCGCATTTTTCTGGTTCGGTTGCACCGACTCAAACAGCGATTTTCCTGTAAGCCCGCCCAATATCGCCGATCAAAATTCATCGTCAAGCGAAGCTTTTTCTTCCAGCGAACAGCGTTCATCAAGTGCAGAACTATCTTCGTCAAGCGAGGCCCGTTCAAGTTCTAGCGATGCACAGGCAAATTCAAGTGCTTTTAATAGTATTCCTTCAAGTTCATCTATCAGCGTTGCAAGTTCCTCCAGCGAAAAAGCCCCGATTTCATGCAAGGAACCTATAAGTTCATCGTCCGTCAAAAGGGAACCTCCCCAAAAAGCATCTTTTGACATTGAGCGAACACTATCCGTCATGAGCCATGACACGACCGGACTCATTGGGCAATGTGTTTCCGCAGAGCAATATTGCGCGGTACAGTTGCATAGTGATTCCCATGATTTCCATGAATATGCAGAAGATAAAATGGAAAGAAATCAAGCAAGACATTTTGTCAATTCAGAACTGGATTCCCTCCTAGCAAGTCCACACGGAGCAACATTTTCAGAAGAAAAACGAAACTGCATTTCGAATTTAAAATACACAATCTCTCAATGGGAAACGAATCTTGCAATGTATGGTGTTCCTCCATGGTATAATTGCGAGGGTAAAGAATTAGTCCAAATAGATGAAAACTATATTAAAGCACTTCTAAAAATTGACAGTCTATTTCGTGTGGAACACAAGAAAATTCTCGAAGAAACAAACCAAAAGGCAGCCGAATGTGACGCAATGGAATAAAATCTCCATTATTTTACTTAATTTATACCAAATAATTTCTTCTCAAAAATTTTTCAAATAATTTGTCTTGTTTTTCGTAAGTCCTTGATTATTCGTAAGTTACGAAAAATACAACATCAAGAAAAACATTCATTTATATAAAATACACACAGCGTTTATTCGTACAAAACAGTGCAATTTCCAGCATTTACACGGGTTTGCATGCAACAAAAGCGAAACATCAACAAGATTATCATCAAAAAAAATCCATTTCGTTTGAACATTTTTTTACACTTACAAAACGCCCAAAATGTTCTCAAAAAAAGCAATTTTCACATATTGATAAATTGTCACAATTAAATATGCTTATATCTAATGACAAAATCCACAAAAATGAGTATAATTAGACCCATATATATAGACCCCCTATTTTTATGAAGCTTAAAACGATACTCATTGCAGGAATCCTGCCTATCGCCCTCTTCGCGAAAGATGACGACATGACCGGAAAAATTGTTCCTCGCCTAGTTGACTCTAGAAACACGGAATTGAAACAGCCTCTCGATGGAATTCAGGGCAATGACTTGACTCCAGAAGCCGAGGTGCCATCTGTCGGAAAGTTATACAGCAAAGAAAGCAATTTTTTCAGCAATAAAAAATCAAAGGCCCGCAAAGCTAAAGTAAGCGCGTCTTCAAAGACCGATGAAAGCGAAAACCTCGATACCGAAGAAGCCGCCCGCGAATATGCCGAAGCCGAAGCCGATATCAAAGCGACTACGGATTCCGCCTCTACGGGAGCACCTGCCAAGTTGCTCATCCTTGATATGACAACGGCTATCATCCCGACGGAAAGCCGCCGCATTGCAGGCCATTATGGGCCGCGTAAGCACCGTCGCATGCACCGCGGTGTCGATCTCGGACTCTGCCATGGCGAAGGAAGGACCATCGTCGCCGCTTTTGCAGGTAAGGTCGTCAAGGTACGCAACCAGGGTCGCCGCAGGGGCTACGGCCGCTATGTCATCCTCGACCACGGGAACGGTCTTACAACGCTTTACGCCCATCTCGAACGCTGGAAGGTCAATGTCGGCGACGAACTGCAAGCAGGCGATGTCATTGGCATTGGCGGAAACTCCGGCAGATCGTTCGGCGCACACCTGCACTTCGAAATGCGCTACAATGGCGTCTATATCAATCCTGAAACTGTTTTTGATTTTGAAGAAGGAACTTTCAGGGACGTTTCTATCACGCTCGATACGGATCAGCTTGAAAACGTCGAGACTGCGTTCCAAAAGGAAATTGGCAAGAACAAGTTCTACAAGGTCCGTCGTGGGGATTGCCTTGGCAAGATTGCCCACAAGTACGGAACGACCATCGAGCACATCAAGCGCTTGAACAACCTCAAGTCGAATAGCATTCGTCCGGGACAGGTTCTCCGCTGCTCGTAGTCTTGTTAAGAACTTAGAGTCTTGTAAAAAATCCAACGTGCGGAAACGCACGTTTTTTTTGCGAAAAAACACAGATTAATTACTTTTTTTCGAATATTTTTACATTTTTTGAAATATTGATTCTATCTTTATATTGTCAAAAAACAAAGAGGTTTTGGGCACGCACGACGCAACTTCATTTTCGAAGACGCCACACGTGCAATCATTATGAAAAAAATTATTGTCGTGAACACTCCAAAGAACTGGAAGTTTCACATTCCCGAAGCCGAAATTGTCTCGGCCAAAGATTATCTTACTAATCCAGAATTCACAACACAGAAAAACGTCCGCGTCTTTAACCTGTGCCGCGACTACAGTTACCAAAGCAAGGGTTATTATGTGAGCCTGCTTGCCGAAGCTCGCGGCCACAAGGTCATCCCGAATGTCAAGAACATCCGCGACTTCAAGGCCCCCGCTGTCGTGAAAATCATCAGCGACGATATCGACGAGCTGATTCAAAAAAGCCTCCGCAAGCTGACCGGCACCGAATTTGTGCTTTCGATTTACTTCGGGCAGAACGTGAGTCCGCAATACCTGGAGCTTTCGCAAGCCCTCTACCGTGTGTTCCAGGCCCCGTTGCTTCGCGCCAAGTTCGTCTTTAAGCAGAAATGGTTTATCCAGTCCATCCGCCCTATCAGCGTTGACGAAATCCCGGAGACGCACAAGGAGATGGTGGACCAGTTTGCCATTGAATACTTTCAGAAAGAGCGATTTGTGTCGCCCAAGACCGAAGAATACGTCTATGACTTGGGCATCCTCACAAACCCCGAAGAAGTCGAGCCGCCAAGCAACAAGGAAGCGATTCAGCTATTCATCGAAGCCGCGCAAGACACCGGTTTCCGCGTAGAGATGATTACCAAGACTGATTACCACCGCGTCGGCGAATTCGATGCCATCTTCATTCGCGAAACGACGAACGTCAACCACCACACGTATGCGTTTGCACGCCGCGCCCAGAGTGAAGGTATCGCCGTCATCGACGACCCCGACAGCATTCTGCGTTGCTCTAACAAAGTTTATCTGCAAGAACTGATGACGGTCGGCAAGATTCCGGCACCCAAGACGGTTATCGCCCATAGCGAAAACCGTCACACGCTCGCCAAGGAAATCGGATTCCCGATGGTCATCAAGACACCGGATTCCAGTTTCAGCATGGGCGTCAAGAAAGCGAACAACAAAGAAGAGCTAGAAAAGATTCTCGACACGATGTTCGAACATAGCGATTTGCTCATCGCGCAGGAATTCACGCCCACAGAATTTGACTGGAGAATCGGCATTCTCGACGGAAAGCCGCTCTTTGCTTGCAAATACTACATGGCGAAAGACCACTGGCAAATATACAACTGGGATAGCAAGGACAAGAACGAAGTCTGCGGCAAGTGGGATTGCCTGCCGATTGAAAGCGTCCCCCACGGCATCGTGAAGACAGCTCTCCGCGTCGCAAGCCTTATCGGTAACGGGCTTTATGGCGTTGACCTCAAGGAAATCAACGGCCATCCAGTCGTGATTGAAGTGAACGACAACCCGAGTATCGACCATGGCATCGAAGACCTTGTCGGCAAAAAGAAGATTTATCTCGCCATCATGAGGAGCCTGCGCCACCGCATCGAAGACCGCCAAAACGCAGCACAACAGAAAGTGATGCAACACGAGAGGGAAATGTTTTTGTAGCAGTGAGCACGCGACTAAAGGTCACTCTGAGGTATGAGCGCGGACCTACGGTCCTTTGAGCTTTATAATAATCGCGCCCATGGCGCCAAACTAAAAACTCAAAGGGTGCCTTGGCGACCGACCTATAACGGACAAGAGAAAACTGCTTAACGTCATTCTGAGAGGCAAAGCCTCGAAGAATCTAGGACATTACAAGACTTCACTGGATCCTTCCCCTTACTGGGTCAGGATGACGAGAGTAGCAAGGATTTATACTATGGAACAATTTAAAATCTGGGAACGCTTTGGCGTCGAAATGGAATTCATGATTGTCGATCGCGACACGCTGAACGTGCTGCCGCGTGCCGATGTTCCCCTCGGAAAAGACAAAGACGGCAATCAGCTCTCCGATGTAGAATACGACGACATCGGACTTTCGAACGAACTTGTGAGCCATGTGTTGGAATTCAAATGCGCCCATCCGAAATCAACATTTGACGGACTCGGCAAGCGATTCTTCCACGAGATTCGCCGCGCGAACAAGAAGCTCGAAAAAATCAACGCCATGCTCTTGCCGAGTGCCTGCCACCCGTTCATGGACCCGGCAGAAATGCAGCTCTGGCCGTACGATTGCCTCGACATTTACCAGACTTACGACCGCATTTTCAACTGCAAGGGCCACGGCTGGGCAAACCTGCAAAGCACGCACCTGAACCTTTCCTTCGACGGAGACGAAGAATTCGGCGAACTCCACGCAGCCATCCGCCTGCTTTTGCCGCTGATTCCCGCCATTGCCGCAAGCAGCCCGTATCTCGACGGCAAATACACTGGCTACCGCGACGCGCGCATCAACGTCTATCGACACAACCAGGACAAAGTGCCTGAAATCACGGGGCAAGTCATCCCGGAGCAGGCGTACAGCTACGACGAATACAACAAGATGATTTTTGACAAAGTAAAAAAAGCTATCGCCCCGTACGATACCGAACACTTGCTCAATCATTTCTTCTTAAATAGCCGTGGAGCCATCGCACGCTTTGACCGCGGGGCCATCGAAATCCGCCTCGTCGATATTCAGGAATGCCCAAACGCCGATATCGCCATCGTCGAACTCGAAATCGCAACACTCAAGGCCATTGTAAACGGCAAGTTCGCGAGCAGTTCCGCCACCGTTGCCAGCGCCGACTCCGCCACAAAATCCGTGCCGCACACGCTCAAGGAATACCGCGAATTTTTGCGCCACTTCGACACGACACGCCTCGCCGAACTCCTTGCCAAAACCACGAAAGACGCAGAGGACGCCACCATCGACTGGGCGGAATATCTCTCCGTATTTGGCATAGATTTCGCGACCTCCCCCGCGACCACTCCCGCATCCGCCCCGATTACCGCCGGCGACCTCTGGAAACACATCTATAGCGTCGTGAAAAACGACCTCACCGAAGTCTCGCAAAGCTTCATGGAAAAAATGCTCGATCGCGGAACGCTCTCCAGCGCCCTCTACAGAGCCCTCGGCGACTCCCCCGCCCACGAAGCGTTTATCATGGAATACAAAAAACTTGCCGATTGCCTCGCCCACAACCGGCTCTACGGAATTAGCGAATAAACTCGACTAAAAACCTAAATCTTTCTTTGCTACCTGGAAGTTCATTTCCAGGTATTTTAAATTTGCATCTTCAGCCATCAAATGCTCAAAATCGAGAATCGGGAACAGCACATAAGGCTTGACCTGAGCATCGACCGTAGCCAATTTTTCAGGCGTGTCCGCACCAAAATAAAACTTCGCGAAAACATCCCAGCACTTGCGCATAGATTCAGCATTCATGTAATGCGTCGCCAAAAGAAAATCATCCGGCAAATAATGACAGAAATAATAATAGCACCCTAAATCGTAAAGCGGGTTGCCACAAGCGAATTCACCCAAATCGATAAAGTATGCGCCATTGTCATTGATAATCAAATTTCCCGTCTGCAAATCCCCATGCAGGCACCGAGAAACTTTAGGCGTATTTTTCACAAGATTACGTACAAAAGCCTTAACATTCTCAGGGAACATCTTCGATTCTTCGAGCAAGCGCAAATACTTTTCCTCCGCATCTTGGAACGTGCCAGGAATGCACGACGTAGAATGCAGCTTTTTGCAATGCTCTGCAAAAACCTTGATGTATTCCTCAAGATGTTCGGGATTTTCGCCCACACATTTCGAAATCGAGCGTTTCCCCACGATGCGTTCATAAATCAGGCCCAAACGACCGTCCTGTTCAACAATTTCGCCCACTTGCGGCGTCGGAATTCCTAGCGAAACCACTTTCCGGCAAATATCCTGCTCGCGAAGCAATTCCTCCTTCGTCGAACAGAAACCAGGAAAACCCAATTTCAGCATCCACTTGCCATCCGGACTGTTGAAATTCTCGGAATTATGGCGATTGCTGAACATCGTCCATTCTGATAAGTTTATTTTCTCCATACTTATAAAATACACCTTTATAACGGGAATAAAGCAAAATTTTTTGATTTTCCAAATGTGAATAAAATCACAATGTGACATATTTCACAACCAAGCATTCTCCAAACTACATATATTTTTCGCAAAAAAGGAGTGATTATGAATTTACCAAGTAGAAGCAACGATGGTGATGATTACATCCCGCCGTACAAGCCTTAAAATATTACAGCAAAGCAAAAGAACGAGCCCGCAAGGACTCGTTTTTTTAATGTCATTCTGAGAAGGTGATGCCCTGTCGGAGCAGGGCATGACAAATTAGACCTTCAGTTCTCCAGCGTCAATATTGCTCCAATCCGGAATCGCTTCAATTGCCGGGCGGACTTCTTCGGTCACAAACTTCACGACCTGTCCCGGAGCGCGGCCCACGAACTTGCGGAGGTCGAGGATTTCCTTGAGCTTTTCTTCGGTGATGCCGAGCTTCTGGAACTTTTCGTTCTTCAGCACGCGTTCGAGCAAGTCGTTGTCCTTGCCCTGTTCCTTGACGACCTTGCCCGCTTCCATGGACATCACGCGGATTTCTTCGTGGAGTTCCTGGCGGTCACCGCCGTTCTTGACGCCTTCCATGATGATGTTTTCGGTAGCCATGAACGGGAGTTCGGCCATGATGCGCTTTTCGATAACCTTCGGGTAAACCACGAGGCCGTTGGTGACGTTTTCAGCGATGATGAGCATGGCATCCATGGCGAGGAACGCTTCCGGAATGGCGAGACGCTTGTTGGCGCTGTCGTCGAGGGTGCGTTCGAACCACTGCGTTGCCTGCGTGAAGGCGGTGCTGTTCACCTGGGCCATCACAAAACGAGCGAGGGAGCAGATACGTTCGCTGCGCATCGGGTTGCGCTTGTAAGCCATGGCGCTAGAGCCAATCTGTGTCTTTTCGAACGGTTCTTCCACTTCCTTCACGCCCTGCATAAGGCGCATGTCGGTAGCAAACTTGTGCAGAGACTGAGCGATGGAGCTGAGCACCTGGTTCACGCGGTTGTCCCACTTGCGGGTGTAGGTCTGACCGGTGATGGTGAGCACGCGCTTGAAGCCCGCCTTGGCGGTCACGCGGCGGTCCAGTTCCATAATCTTTTCTTCGTCGCCGTTGAACAGGTCCATGAAGCTGGCCTGCGTGCCGGTGGTGCCCTTCACGCCGCGGAACGGGAGCACTTCGATGAGGAAGTTCAGTTCTTCGAGGTCGATGAGCATGTCCTGGAGCCAGAGGCAAGCGCGCTTACCCACGGTGGTGAGCTGGGCGGCCTGGAAGTGCGTCGCACCAAGCTGGGCCATGTCCTTGTATTCCATCGCAAACTTGGAAAGCTTGTCCATCACGCGGCAAAGGCGCTTGCGGACGAGAATCATGGCCTGCTGCATCTGGATAAGGTCGGTGTTGTCGCCCACGAATGCGGAGGTCGCACCGAGGTGGATGATGCCCTTGGCCTTGGGGCACTGGACACCGTAAGCGTAAACGTGGCTCATCACGTCGTGACGGCGGCGCTTTTCTTCTTCTTCGGCGACTTCGAAGTTGATGTCCTTCTCGTGGGCCTTCAGTTCGTCCACCTGCTCCTGCGTAATGGGGAGGCCGAGCTCCATTTCGGATTCGGCGAGGTAAATCCAGAGCCTCCGCCAAGTCTGGAACTTGTACTGCGGGCTGAAGATGAAACTCATTTCCTTGCTGGCGTAACGCTTGATAAGCGGGCTTTCGAATTGATCACGCATGATTTATCCTTTTTTGAATTTTACAGGGGTAAATTTAGAAAAAGGAAAATCTTTTTTACATTTAAAAAATTTATTGATGAATAATATTTGGTAAATTACGGAAAAAAAAGGATCCCTGTAATGTCTTACTTCAAAAAAATTTGTCTCTCTTTCGCAATACTGATGCTGGTCGCCTGCGCAGGCAATCGTGGACAATCCGTTTCAACGCAGCCCAAAACATTGCCCAACGGCTCCCCCGCCTACGACAATGCCGCCATCGACTCATCTTATTACATGAAACAGCTTGCTGTACTTCGTGCCGATTCCTTAAAAGCTATCGAATCCACGGACTGGCTGAAATTCAGGAAAGAATTCTTGAAATGCCGCCTTTCTCAGCCCGATCGTTTTAATACCACGGCCCTCGAACTTGTTATAAAGCAAGCTCGAAAGTCAGGAGATTCTGCTGAAGAATTGAAAGTATCCCAAGAGCTTTTGGATATGGATTTTACCAATATTTCAGCACATTATACATTTGTCACCACCCCTTCCGTTAATGAAAACGTCAAAGAATTTCACAAACAAGTTATCAATGGAATGCTGAAATCCATCCGAGAATCAGGTCAGGGAAACTCCACAGAAACAGCCATGTACGTCATCAACATTAGCGAGGAATATGATTTTATTTATCTCAGCGGCTTTAGGCCCCTTCGCCAAGAATTAATCGAGGAGAATGGACGTCATTACGACCGATTGATAACCGATGGTGGTGATGGAAGAAAATACCAGTTTTATTTTGATGTCACCGACTTTTTCGGTCACTACTAAATTTCGCTTGCAAATTCTTCCATCGGCTTGCGTACCGGGTGGCGTGGCGAAGGACCGCCGTTCTCGGGGTCAGCGTAACCCACGTCGAGGAAGCATGCGAGCTTGATGTTTGACGGAAAGTTGAACGCTTTTTCGATTTCGGCGGCGTTGAATCCGCGGGCCCAGAGCGTAGCAAGTCCGAGGTCAGTTGCCTGCATCATCATCGAAGTCGTCACGATGCTGGAATCCATGATGCCGCTTTTAAAATCGTCATGGTACGTCACCGGCGAATAGCACTTGTCTTCGTCATAGCAGACCATAATCACAACAGGTGCGTTGTAAGCCATACGCGTAATGCTGCGGAGTTTCGCCAGCGATTCCTGCGACTTGAGAACCTTGACAATCACCGGCTGGCCATTCACCGCCGTCGGGGAAAGACGACCCGCTTCAAGCACGGTTTCAAGTTTTTCGGATTCTACCGCTTTGTCCGCAAAGGCTCGGCAGCTGTAACGATTCTTGGCAAGTTCAATGAACGACATAAGTACCTCGTTTTTTATAATAATTCACAAATTAATTATGATTCTTTTTTGGTTAAATCATGATACATTTTGAATAGTTCCGCGACAATTTCTTCTTCTGACATTTTTGAAGAAAAACCATAAACTTCCATAACGGCCTTATCATTTTCGGCGTGAGCCTTGCGGAGTTCCGCAGGCATCGCGGCTTCATCATAAAGGTCGGCAAGACTGCTGTCAGGATATTTTGCGCGAACATCAAGAATATTTTGAGCAGTTCTCTCTATTTTGGCCGTCTGCTCAACAGTGACCTTCGGCCACGGGAAATTGTTATAGACAATATCCTTGCTGTAACGGTAACGACTTTCAAGGCGGCCACAAACAGCCCTAACCCATGCCATATGAACATTCGAGGTCAGAATTCCAAAATGATAAAGCGTCACATTGCGAATAATGAAGACTAGGTCGCTACAGAATATATCAGGAGTCAAAAAGCCAAGTGGAATATATCGCCTTCTTTCAGAACTAACTTTGGGAATCACAATGTAATTTCCAACAGGAAAATTTTCTACATGGAATCTAGTCGGCCTTTCGGCCAACTTCCGCGTAGGCCCACTCTTACTTGCCAAGCGAAATTCTCGAACAGCCTGAACGCGCCTGTAGCATTCGTGCATTTGGCGAATTTGTGCCGGGGTACAGTCACCCAACCACAGACACCAGCGATGATAACGGTTTATGAATTCATCTGAGCCAATCCACTTTTTAAAGAAAGGCTCAGATGCAGGTTCCTTCTTGACGAACGCAATCTTCTCTTCCTCTGTAAAGAGGTAATAGCCTCCATCAATAGGTTTGTTCCCGATACCAATTTCAGGAACATTGCTTAAAGGCTTTTGGCTACTTTCTACGAAAACATTCAAAGCATCCATCAAGTAAGCATTGATATTCTTTGCTTCTACAATAGTCCCATCAGAATCGAAAATACGCATCGGAGCAGCCTTTCTACAGGCATCGGAAAATCCAATAATCACACAATGTACATGCGCCTTCTGTTCCGACTCACTGTCCCAGCGGAATGTACGATACGCAAAATCTATGTGTAAACCTTCGTCAAAGAACGGTTTCCATAAAATAGCAGGTTGTTCGCCTTGCGTTATGCTATTCGTAGAAACAAGGGCGGCTTTTGTATTTGTTCCTTTTATTAAATCAGCTGTTTTCTTATACCAACACGATACATAATCCAAATTGCCAATATTCTTCTTTTTTCCAAAAACAAAAGCAACATCGCTTTTCTGCGATTCATCCATAAGGCGGGCCCCCAAAAACGGAGGATTTCCCATAATGAAGTTGTAATGGTTCTTCGTATATGAAGTTTTAACTGTTTTTCCGACATGCAAATCTTCGGTAACAACCGTTATCGCATCATAATGCCTGAGTGGCTCAGCCACCACCATTGGTTTACTCGGGGCAATATCTTTTGGCGAAACGACATTGACCTTGTCCGCAAAAAATGTCGGCTCAGGAGCGTATTCATGTAAATACTCCCAATCCATCAGCAGGGCATTCCCCTCAACAATGGTTGCGTTCGTCTTGAGCGGCAAGAAATCGATATCGCGCTGTACGATATTCTCCGTTTCCTTGAGCATTTGCGATTCCGCAATCCAAAGGGCCGACTTTGCCACATTTACCGCAAAGTCGTTAATTTCAATGCCATAGAACTGGTTAATATCCACCTTGACAGGGTTCGCAATTTCACCCATCACAATCTTGTCGTCCATAAGCTGCATGAGAATCTGGTTTTCTAGCTTACGAAGACTCGTATATGTTTCGGTCAAGAAGTTTCCAGAACCGCAAGCTGGATCTAGGAACTTGAGCGAGCTGAGTTTATCCTGCAGAGCAAGGAGTTTTTGGCGTTGTTTTTTAGTAAGAACCTTTCCCGTAGAAGGGACGATTTCATGGAATTCGTTTTTCAAGTCATCCATGAACAGAGGGTCAATGACCTTATGGATGTTCTCGATGCTGGTATAATGCATTCCACCTTTGCGGCGCGTCTCGGGGTTCAAGGTGCTTTCAAAAACGGCCCCAAAGATTGTAGGGCTAATCTCGCTCCAGTCAAAATCCAGGCTCGCATGATTCAGGAGAATTTCAGCAGTCTTTTCGGAAATAGGCGGAATTGTTTCACCCTCTTTTTCATGGAAAAGTGAGCCATTCACGTATGGGAACCCAGCCAGCTTTTCTTCCATGAAGCGGTCACGGGTGTCCAATGGCGTATCAAGCACACGGAACAGTTCCCGGAGCGCCACTCGCATATTTTCGGGGCGAAAACTCTTGAGATATTTATAGAATTGTTCCTTTGCAAAAATTCCAGCATCTTCTGCATAGAGGCAAAAAACAAGACGCACGCAAAGTACGTTCAACGCATGCAAATCAGCAGCAGTCGGCTTATCCCCAAATTCGGGCAAAAGTGCGTCGTATATTTCACCAACAATCTCGCCGGCCTTTACAGAGACATCAATTTCACGTTTTGAATTTAAACTTTCATCATCTACCAAGAAACTTAAGCGATGATATTCTTTCGGCAAATCCTTCAACAGAATTATTTCCGGGTCCGCATGGGGATTTTCCATATCATAGACAAAGAACTCTGCAAAATTACTGGTCACAATCCATCGTGGACGTTCCGAATACGGAAGTTCCGCAGAATAACGCTTCGCCTGCTGGAAAGGGGTAAGATAACGGCCATCGCTCTGTCGAACGGGTTTCTGTAAATTCTTGCCCAACCCTTTCTGTTCGATCATCACATGCGTTGCACTAATAAATGCATCGATAAAACTAGTCTTATCAAGTTTTACCTGATCTTCAAACGATATGTACTCTTCCGGTTTTTCAACGCCAAAAACATCGCGCAACAGCGACAGCCAAAATACCTGGCACTCCCCCTTTTCGTATCCCTTGCCTTCCCACTTTTCGGCAAAGGCCTTTGCACCGATACGAGCGTCCTTTTCTTTCCAATTTTTTGCAGAAAATCTCATAGTAGTGAATATAATAAAAACAAATGGCACAAAGTGACAGTCCAAATTTTTCAAGCTATTTCCTGTTTTTTTAAAGATAATTTCATAACATTCTTATAAAAAGGTGATATATTCCATTAAGGAAAACAAGGATTTAAATTATGGCAACCCCAAAGACCGACTCCGCTAAAATGACAGAAGAAAAAGTCGTCGCAAAGGATAAAGACCATCTTAAAAAACTGATTAAAGCCGCAATAAAAAAGAATGGTGTAAATTGCGACCTTAATTTTATCGACGTTTCGCAAGTAACCGACATGAGTCGTTTATTTGAGAAAAGCACATTCAACGGAGATATTAGCAATTGGGATGTGTCGCATGTTCAAAACATGGCCTATATGTTTTCGAAATCCAAATTCAACGGCGATATCAGCAAATGGGATGTGTCGCATGTTCTTGACATGCACTTCATGTTTTCAGAATCAAAATTCAATGGTGACATCAGCAAATGGGATGTGTCGCATGTTCTTGACATGCACTTCATGTTTTCTGATTCCGAATTCAACGGTGACATCAGCAATTGGGATGTATCGCATGTTCAGGACATGAGCTTCATTTTTTCGGATTCCAAATTCAATGGAGATATCAGCAAATGGAACGTGTCCAAAGTCAAGGACATGACACAAATGTTTGCAGGCTCTCAATTTACTGGCGACATCAGCCAATGGAACGTTTCCCGTGTTCAAGACATGAGCTTCATGTTTAATGATTCCAAATTCAACGGAAACATCAGCAACTGGGATGTGTCGCATGTTCGAGACATGGTTGCAATGTTTGAAGATTCTCAATTCAATGGCGATATTAGCAATTGGGATGTATCCAAAGTCAATAACATGGTCAGATTGTTTTCACGTTCTCAATTTAACGGCGATATCAGCAAATGGAATGTGTCCAAAGTCAAGGAGATGATGCAAATGTTTGCGGGTTCACCATTCAGCGGGGACATCAGCAAATGGGATGTATCACATGTTCAAGACATGTTGGAAATGTTTGCAGGCTCCGAATTCAACGGTGACATCAGCAATTGGGATGTTTCCAAAGTCCAGGAGATGGCCGGAATGTTTGAAAAGTCTCAATTCAACGGAGATATTAGCAATTGGAACGTTTCCAAAGTCCAGGACATGGCCAGAATGTTTAAAAATTCTCAATTCAACGGAGATATCAGCAATTGGAATGTCGCTAAGAAAACAGATAAAACAGATATGTTCAAAAAATCACTTTTGGAAAAAGAAAGAAAACTCCCTAAGTGGTATAAAGATTAATTCTTGATACAACGGACAGGAATCAAAGCAGTACTTTCCAATTCTTTATCTGTACTGTAAGTGGTCTTTTCTGCATCAGTTATAACGAACGAGCCATCTTCTAGCCAGAACAAGTTCGAACCAGACAGAAAGAATTCTGGGATTCCATCAGAGTATTTCACGCCGCCATCCCTACGCAAAGACAAGCCGAATTCATCCATCGCATTTCCATTTTCAATCACAAACAGTTTCTTTAAATAAGAAGGTCCCTGTTCTTCAGCTTTTTCCATAACACCATTCCAATCAGCTCTAGTCGGCAACCGCCATCCTTTGGGGCACACATTTTTGGCCGCTTCGAATGTATAGAATCGGCTCGCTCCATCACAATCGCCATAGATCATGAAGTTAGCATCAGGTTTATACACAACTTTCGCACATAAACTATGATTCGTAATAAGTGAATCTTTATATTCGTAATAATCCATATCCTCAGATAGCCAGGTTTGGCCTTCAAAAAGCGTCGTTCTGTATGCTTGATTTTCGCGTGAATCAGCCATTACTCCATAACCATAATCAGGATTAAAGAAAAGATAAGCAGGCACATTGGCGGATTGCGACAGATCATACCACGAATATTCATAACAAATGTAGCTCGTTGTTTTTCCATTTTTTTCATCAACTGTGATATAAGTACCATTTTCCGAACAAAGGGTGCCGTCCTTTTCTTCCTCACGCATAAAGAACGATATCCATTCGCCGTCTTCACATTTAAAATGATTCTTTCCAGAAGAATAAATTGTGCCGTAAAGTTCCTTGCTGCAATATGGCATGCCAATACATTTTCGCCAAATATTACGCATGATGGACAAGGGATGTTGAATCTTTTTTGGGTCATACGCACATCCCATGTGTATAAACTTTCTAGGCAGTTCATCCAAACGGTCATAAGGCTTATCAGTGATGCAATAATTTCCCGAATCAAGCGTGCCATCTGCAAAATCGTCAATTAGCGTCTGAGAAAGTTCGGTTTCTGAACTTTTGTACAAATAGAACAACGTATATTCAAGTTCGGATAGTGTTATACCGTCATGTCCACTGAGAAAAGCAAACTCCCCCAATTCAATGCATTTATCATACATGCCTAATTTACGGCAAAAATCATGGAAAGCAGAATCCCTTGCCAAAGCAGCATCTAATCCTTCATTTTCTAATTTTTCAGCTCGTCCTAAAAAATCTTCAGAAAAAAGAGAATTCGTTATTTCAAAATGTTCCTGAAGTAGCGTATCCAAACCTAATTCCCGATAAAGTTCTTGGGTTGCTACATTCCTTGCAGAGGCACTGTCGAGGCCTTGCATTTCAAGGACGGCCACACGTTTTTGAACAAAAGCGTCAATTACGCCATAACTTGCGGGTTCCTGGTTAGAATAGAAAGCCACGCATCCCGTGACCGCAGGGAAATTAATTTCGCTTTCGCTAGAAACCGATATATCGGCAACATTGAACGATGAAGAAGAATTTTCTGCAGAACTAGATGAAGTTTCATTTTTGCTAGAATAGACGATATTTTCACTTGAAAGAGCCGTTTCTTCACTAGAGGATAGATTGTCTTTCGAGGGAAAATCTTCGCTAGACGATAAAATTTCGCTGCTAGAAGACGACGAAATTAAAGATTCAACTTCAAATTCGTTTATATTGCTTCCAGAATCACCTCCGCAAGCCCATAATAAAAATAGTATCAGCCCCCAAGCAAACCTTTTATTCATACAATATAATATACACTTTTTCAGTCGAGAAAAAAAGAAAAAAATTGGCAACGGTCGTTAGGTGTTGGTCATTAGTAGAGGGGTGTTATTGCTCCAGCGATTAAATAATTTACAGAACAACGTCATGGCAGACCTGATCCGCCATCTAGATTGAGGTCTTTGGCATCCTTGGCTTCAGCTAAAAAATGCAAAAACAAGTTTTTGCGCTTTCTAGCATTGCGCACTTTTGCCGCGGCGCTCGCCTTTTGACGCCTTCGGCGTCCGTGGCTACGGCTCAAATATGCGAAAGCAAGCTTTCGCGCATTGCTCGCCTTGCACACTTTTACTAAATTTACGCGCATGAAAAATTTTTACGTTACAACACCTATTTACTATGTGAATGATGCCCCGCATATCGGGCATTCCTACACGACTGTTCTCGCAGATATCCTGACCCGCTTCCACAAGATTATCGGCTACCAGACATTCTTCTTGACCGGCACGGACGAACACGGCCAGAAGGTGCAGCGCGCCGCCGCAAAGCGTGGCGTGACTCCGCAGGAACACGTGGATGAATACTACCACCGCTTCGAAGACCTCTGGAAGAAGATGAACATCAGCAATGATTTCTTCATCCGCACCACGATGCCGGAACACAAGGCTTACGTGCAGGAATGCTTGCAGAAGCTCTGGGACAAGGGCGAAATTTACTCGAAGGAATACGAAGGCTGGTACTCCGTCGGCGAAGAACGCTTCTTTACCGAAGACGAACTCGACGAAAACAAGTGCGACCCCATCAGCCACCGCCCGGTGGAATGGCTCAAGGAAAAGAACTACTTCTTCAAGATGGGTTCTTACCAGCAGAAGCTGATTGACTTCCTCGAAAGCCACAAGGACTGGATTGTGCCGGACTACCGCTGGAACGAAATCCGCGGGTTCCTGCGCCAGCCGCTGAACGACCTGTGCATCAGCCGCCCGAAGGCACGCCTCAGCTGGGGTATTCCGTTGCCGTTTGACACCGACTACGTGACCTACGTGTGGTTCGACGCCTTGCTCAACTACGTGAGCGCCTCCACCGCCTTCCACAAGACTTATGCCGACGGCACGCCGATTTGGCCCGCCACTTACCATCTAATCGGTAAGGACATCCTTACGACCCACAGCGTATACTGGCCGACCATGCTCATGGCCCTCGACATCCCGCTTCCGCAGCACATCCTCGCCCACGGCTGGTGGCTCGTGAACGGCGGCGAAAAGATGAGCAAGTCCGCAGGTAACGTCGTGAACCCGATGGACTACATGGAAAAGTACGGCATCGACGCGTTCCGCTACTTCCTCGCCCGCGAAATGGTCGTCGGTCAGGATGCAAACTTTACGCATGACGGCTTTGTCCGCCGCATCAACAGCGACCTCGCCAACGACCTCGGCAACGTGCTGAACCGTGTGCACCGTCTGGTGCTCAACAACTTCGGCGGCACGCTCCCGGCTCCGAACGCTCTCGACGATGCAGCAAGCGAAGTGATTACGATTGCAAACCGCGTCCGCACGAACGTGATGGAATGGGTTCCGCAGGTCAAGCTTTCCCAGGTCGTCGAAGAAATCATGACGCTTGTCCGCAGCATCAACCGCTACCTCGAAGTCAAGGCCCCGTGGAAACTCGCGAAGGACGAATCCAAGAAGGACGAACTTGCAACCGTTCTTTACATTTCTGCCGAAGCCGTGCGTCTCTCGCTTTGCCTCCTCTGGCCGGTCATTCCGGGTAAGAGCGAAGAAGGTCTCGCCATGATCGGCAGCAAGTTCACCGACCAGAACGACCTCGTGTGGGGCATCCTCAAGGGTGGCGAAAAGTTCGGCGAAGGCAAGCCGCTTTTCCCGCGTATCGAAGAAGAAGTCAAGAAGGCTGAACCGCAGCAGGCCAAACCGAAGCAGAACAAGCCGCTCATGGCCGCAGACGTTCCGGCTGCGATGGACATGCGTGTCGCACAAATTAAGGAAGTCGCGGACCATCCGGACGCAAGCAGTTTGTACGTTCTCAAGGTCGATGCCGGCGAAGGCGAACTGCGCACGATTTGCAGCGGCCTCAAGAACAGCTATCAGGCAAACGAACTCCAGGATCGCAAGATTCTCTTGTTCGCAAACCTCAAGCAGAGCGCACTCCGTGGTATCATGAGCCAGGGCATGCTCTTTGCTGGCGACCTCGACGCCGAAGCCCACACTTGCAGACTCGTAAGCGTCCCGGAAGATGCCAAGCCCGGTGACCGCGCCCTCTTCAAGGGTGTTGCCCCGAGCGAACCGCGCGAACTCAAGGTCAAGGACTTCGAAAAGATTGCTCTCACCGCAAAGGGCGGCGCTGTGTTCTGTGGCGAAACCGCTCTCGAAGTGAACGACAAGCCCGTGACCTGCGACATCGCCGACGGCAACGGTATTCATTAAAAGACCGCTCGGCTCTGTCGCAAAACAGAACCTCCGTCTTCGCCTCGCTCTCGCCAACACGGCTCGTTAAGACGAGTCGCTTATGGCTCACTGAGCGACCGCTCGGCTCTTACGCTAGACGGGAACACCTTTTCCATACAAAAGCCTTGCATTAGCAGGGCTTTTTTCATATCATAAACTTCACTGGATCCTTCGTCCCTACGCTCCTCAGGATGACGGAATAATTCACTGGAGCCTTCGTCCCTACGCTCCTCAGGATGACGAAATAATCGACAGGATCATTCACATTCGTTCAGGATGACGTTCGTCATTTTTGTATATTGAACAACATGAAAGAATTCTTTGAAAAATTTAAAAACAACGCTCTCATCTATCTGAAATCCTTAAATTGGATTGTCCTGCTCGGCATCGCGGCTTTCTGCATCGTCCTTGCCATCATCAACAACATCCGCGTCGAAGACTCCAAGTCTGTCGATTGGATCGGCTCCCAAGAAATCCTCGAAAAACCGGCAGACATTCTGTAAGGAGCCCCCATGATCGATTGTTTTGAAAAGCAGAATCTCAAGAAGACCATCATTTCGGGCGTTCTCCTCCTCTTAGCGACATTCTTTGTGGCTGTCGGCGTTGCCGAAATCAGTTTCCCTGAAACGTTCCTCACGTTCACGGACCATGAATGGCTGCTAGACAAATGGCCGAAGGCTTACCGCTACAACATCCACGTTGGCGTGGGCGCTGTCATCATCGCATGTGCACTCATCTTCCCCGCCCTCAAGATTCAAAGGGATTTTGCCATCCGCGCTCTCGAAACGCTCTGCCGTATCGGTATCGGCGGCATGTTCATTTTCGCCTCGATTTTCAAAATCCAGGACCCGCACCAGTTCGCAACGCTCGTCGCGCAGTACCAGTTTTTCTCGGCGCTGCACATCGACTTCGTGAACAACTTCTTTGCGCTAGTCTATCCGCAATTTGAATTCTGGTTCGGGCTTGCGATGATTGTCTCGCCGTTCGTGAAAGAATCCTCATTCGCCATTTTCTGGATGTTCGTAAGCTTCATCATCGCGCTCGCCTGGGCGCTGTGGAACGACCTCGGCATCACCTGCGGTTGCTTTGAACTCGACGACGGAAACGCCCACGACAAGGCAGAAGCTTGGACAAGCCTCATCCGCGACCTTATCCTCATCTGGCCCACCCTCTGGCTCGCCTTCCGCAAGAACAAGAGCATCATCGGCGTTTGGAAAAAAGACAAGGAAGTCAAGTAATGCAACTGTGGCAATCGACCTCGCGATTTGTTCTTAGCGTTGTCTTTGGAACCGCGCTCGCCCATGCGGCAGCAGTCGAGAACATGCCACACCACATCACGTTCTCGGATTCCGCCCACTCAAAAGAGCTTAACATTGGCGCCCAGCTTTTGGACTCCGTCGTGGTTACGAACCTCACGAACGCGAAAACGCATTACGACAATTCCATGTCCGTCAGGCTTTTTGCCAACGGAAAATTTACGGACGCATTCCAATTCGACGCTTGTGTTAAAATAAACACGGACCACACAAACCGCTACATCAACTTCAACTACTACAATCCCGACGAAGGTCTCCCTTACAACAAGCAGAGCGAAAACAAGCGTACCTGGGACCTGTTCGCCGCAAACGTAAGCTACGACCTAAAACCCGTAAAACTCCTCGCCGGCTTTGATTTTTTAGAATGGGGGCCCGCACGCCGTAACCACGTTATATTGCGTGGCGAACGGAACTTCTACCGTCCGTGGCAGGACAGCTCCAGCCGCATCCCCGATGCCGCCCCGACACCTTATTTCGGCTACCAGTTCACGCTGGGCCCGATAGAATATACGCAATACGCCGCAAAAATCTACGAGAAGAAAAACTTTGGCAAATATTTCCATGCCCACCGCCTCAACTTGAATCTCCCCAAGGATATCACGTTCGGCATTTCCGAAACAGCACTTTACGGCTCCACCATCGAACCCGCAGGCTCTAACCCGAATCCGGACAGCGACAGCACCGAGCGCGAATTCGAATGGGCATACGCCATCCCGTTTATCCCTTTCGTTTTCCAGGAGCATCTGCAAGGCGACCAGGACAATATCTCGCTTGCGTTCGATTTGAGCGTCAAGACAATCCCGAACTGGGAATTTTACGGCGAACTCATGTGGGACGACATGAAATCGCTCACGAGCATGTTCGACGATAGCTGGTGGGGCAACAAATGGGCAGCCACTCTCGGCGTTGCACGCGACAACATCGTCTTGGGCCCCACGACACTTGGTTGGATGTTCGAATACACGCGCATTGAACCTTGGGTCTATACGCACCATAAAGGACGCGCATACACTTACGCAAGTTACGCCCAGAGCCTCGGTAGCGACCTCGGCCCGAACAGCCAGGAACTCCACACCGAAGTGACCGCCACTTACGACTTCATCAAAGCGACACTCTTCTTTGGAGCCATCGCAAAGGATACCACATTCGGCGGAAACATCAACGACATCCATACCCCCGAAAGCGACATGGGCAAGAAGTTCCTGAACGAAAAGACAACGCTCCGCTACAAGGAACTCGGGTTTAATTTGGCTGTAACTCCGTGGGACTGGTTCAGCTTCAGATACAGCTATACACGGTTCTTCGGGGACTACGAAGGCTACCGCGCTTACGCCGTCGGCAGCGTGCAGTGGTAGTCTACTAGTTAGAAGTAGACAGTAGGAAGTAGGAAGGATGTTCGTCATCCTGACCCTGTAAAGGGAAGGATCCAGGATAAACATCACTGGATTCTGCTCCTTCGAACCTAAGAATTGTAAAGCAACAAGTTGCTAACAATTCTATATCGTCCTAAAGGACTCAGAATGACGATTCTTTTTAGAACAATTTCTTTAATTCATCCTCGTCGGTTGCGGCGAGGACTTTTTCTTTCCATTCTGGGTTCAGCAAAAGCTTTGCGACATTTGAAATCGCGACAGTATGCGCCATTGCCGATTCCGCCGGAGAAAGAAGCATGCACATGAACTGTGCCAATTCTTCGTTACGCGTTTTCACACCGGTAAAGCCTTCCTTGCAAACGACGAAAGCCATCAGCGGTCCTTTTAAACCGGGAACACGCGTATGCGGAAGCAGAAGCCCCTGCCCCATATAAATCCCTTGGGCAACACGCTCCGAAAGCCCTTTCCATGCAGCCAAGGCATCAAACGGATAAGGACCATGAACAAGAGCGTCGTAGGCAAACCCCAAGGCGCGATTGAATTCAACGGGTTGCGTATAAATACGCGTATAGATGGGTTCCATTACTGTAACGCCCAATCCATGAATTTGAACACTTCGGGATCGGTCGCCTTGGCCATTGGCCTGAACTCACCAAACAGTTCGCGGAGCTTAGCCTTGCCGGGTTCAATATATTGTTCGAACTTTTGAATTTTCTTTGTCTGCGAGAGGAAGCAATAAGCACCGAGCGCTTGCATCAATCGTTGCAAACTGGCATGGACAAATCCTTCCCACGCATCGTCCTTCGTATAAATTCTCGTCCCGCGGTACAGGTTGCGCCAATACTCAAAGAAATCCTTAATCATCGGCAAAGGCAGATTCACGTAAGGGTCCCACAAGAGCGAAGCAATATCGTAGAACATCGAACCGCGACGTGCCCCCTGGTAATCGACAAAAGCCACTTCGGAATTCGAGCGAATCATGATGTTCTGGCTCTGGAAATCACGGTGCATCAAAACTTTTGTCTGCGCTTCGACAGAAACGGCAATCAACGAATAGAAATGGTGCACGGATTCCGGGATTTCCGTAATGCCCTTGAACTTTTTCAAATAGTTTTCGGTAAAGTATTCCGTTTCCCACTTGAGGGCGGCAAAGTCAAAACGGCGGAGCCAAATTTCGGTATGATGGCTGAACAACGGATGGCTTGCATTTTGCCACTGGATAAGCGCATCGATTACTTCTGGATAAAGGATGCGGACGCTACCCGAAAGCACCTTGCTTCCGTTAGGGAAAGCTTCGTCCAAAAGCGTTCTTTTACCCAAATCTTCCTGCAAAATCTGGCACGTACTCTCATCGACGCAAAAAACTCGCGGAACCGGCAAGCCGTAATCCCTGAACGTTTTAGAATATTCGACAAAATGCTTGAAATCTTCATTCACTTCGGCACTGACTTGCAGCACACATTTTTTATTGCCCTCGGCAATACGGAAATATCGCCTGCCCGAGCCGGCACCAGCAATGGGAGATATCAAAAAACTTTCTGAATAACCATGAGAGACAAGGTATTCGTGAATTACGGGAGAAATTTGAATAGGTTCGTTCTGCATACTTTTAATATACTTAAAGAAAGAGGAAAGTGACAAAGAAAAATAGGGTTTATAATTACGAAAACTTGATTCGCGGATCAACGACTGTATATAAAATATCGCTGAACAGGCGGCCGACCATCGCCATCAGACTGCTGAGGAAGATGATGCCCATAACCACGTTATAATCGCGGTTGACCATGGAATTGTAGTACAGAAGTCCCATGCCATCGATATCGAAGACTTTTTCGATGAGGAGCGCCCCTGCAAACATGAGCGTACAAATTTCGGAAAGGCGCGTGGCAATCGGGATAAGCGCGTTGCGGAGCGCATGGCGGACAAGTGCTTGATTGAAGTTCAAGCCTTTTGCCAATGCGGTGCGCATGTAATCGCGGCCCAGTTCCTCCAGCGCAGAGTTTTTCATGAGGAACGTGAGGAACGCAAACTCGCTAATCATGTAGCAGAAAATCGGGAGCGCCAGATGTTGAGCCAAATCAAGCACCTTGCCAAAGAACGTAAAATCCTCGAAGTCGTCGCTCGTGAGACCGCCCAGCGGGAAAATGTCCAAGTATGAACCGCCCGCAAGGAAAATGATAAGCAAAATGCCAAGAGCATACCCCGGCATCACGTAGCCCGAAAAAATAAATCCCGACGAAATTGAATCGAGCTTGCTGCCGTGATGCACCGCCTTCCAAAGTCCCAGCGGAATGCAGATAAGGTAACTCAAGAAGAACGAAGTCACGCCAAAGAACAAGGAAATCGGGAAGCGGCTTACAATCACGTCCCACACCGGGAGTCCGTACGTATAGCTTTCACCGAGATTCAAATGCAATACGTTCCAAAGCCACGTGAGGTAACGCTTCCACGCGGGCTGGTCAAAGCCGAAGTACGCCTGGATTTGCGCAATTTGGTCTGGCGAGAGCGCCTTGGACGCATCTACCCCGCCCTTCATCGACGCGGCCTGCTGTGCACGAGAAATCAGCTCCTCGACCGGACCGCCCGGCAAGAGCTGAATCAGGATAAAGCATACCAACGAAATCCCGATTAAAGTCGGAATCATCAAGAGCAGGCGGCGGAGGATATAGGAACGCATAGTCAGACGAGAGACGAGAGACGAGAGACGAGAGAAATAGACATAAAATATTGAATTTTATCGTAAAAATGAATTTTAAGAGAGAGAACTTTATTTACAAACAAAAAATTTTTTCTCTATAATTTGCGCGAAGCGCCATTATAAATCTTTCGTCTTTCGTCTGTAGGCACGAAGTGCCGTTCTCTCGTCTAAATTTATCTCATCTTGCCGGAGCGTAACACGTCCATCATGTTGAAGGGTTTGGCGGTGCCGGCAGCAAGCTGTTCGGCGAGGAAGTTCACTGCATCGACGGTGCCCTCGGCGTAAATCTTACGGCCGCACACGTTGTGCTGGAACTCGAAATGCACCGTGCCGTCTTCGCTATCGAGGCAGTAAGTGTGGAAAGCGTGACCGCCGAGATATTCCGCGGGCACGTGCATGCGTTCCATCTGTTCTTTTTCGTCACGAACTTTCTCGATGTCATCGACGGAGAAATCGAAGCCCATCTTCTGGAAGTCGCCCACAACAGCCTTCGCCGTACCGCTGGTGTCGGCCTTGGTCTTCTGGTGGCTTTCGACCACGGAGAGCTTGTAGCCGCTGAACGCCGTCGGGAATTCCTTGGCCAAGAATTCAATCATCATCTGGAAGGCGACAATCTGCTTTGCCATGTTCGGGGCGATGACGCTCGGGTGGTTCGCGTCGGCAACGAGCTTGGCAAGCGCTTCGCGGTCGCCGCCGGTCGTACCCATCACGAACGGAATCTTGTGCTTCACGTAGAATGCCGCGTTGTCGTTCACAGCCGACGGATGCGTATAGTCGATGCAAATGACATTCGGGTACTTCGCAAGCACTTCGCCGATGCGCTCTTCGCGATTACTCGGTTTCAAAAGTTGAATGGTCTTACCGGCGACTTCGGATTCGTTTTCCACGATAATCTCGCCCGTCAAAGAATACGGGACAAGTTCCAAACCGCGGGCAACGCATGTTTCGGCCACGATGCGGCCCATGTTGCCCGGAATACCATTAACCATCACTTGAACGAACATAAAATCTCCTATTAATCTTTTGAGATAAAGTTAAAAAAATAAAAAACTGATCCCGGCACGGAGGCCGGGATGACAGGCAAAAAAAGAGGCCGGGATGACAGGCAAAAAAAGAGGCCGGAATAAATTAAAATACCCCGGAAAAATCCGGGGCAACATTTGTATAGTCAAACGGCACGACAGCCGAAAAAGCAGAGCTACTACTTCTTGGCGTCCTTGAAATACTGCTTGGTGTTCTTGGCACCAGCTTTCTTCAAAGCCTTGATGAGACGCGGATAGCCTTCGTTCGTTGCCCAGTCGAGCACAGAGTAGCCCTGACCGCACTTGGCATTCACGTCAACGCCCTTGTTGATGAGGAACATCATGGCATCGAAGTTGCCGTTCTTAACAGCCCAATGAATCGGGAGGTAGCCATCCGGGCCACGAGATTCCAGCGAAGCGCCTGCGTTGGCCAAAATCTCAAGCATATCGGTCTTGCCGGTCTTTGCGGCGATAAGCACAGCCGTACCCAAGTTCTGCGGATCCACGCCTTCCTTCTTGAGTTGATTGAGGACGCGGTTCACAACTTCTGCATTGCCCATCATGACGGCGTTGTCTATGACCTTTTCGCCGTTGCTGTTTTGGACGTTAGCCTTGGCTCCATGGGCAAAAAGGTAGTCGAGCACCATCAGGTTACCCTTGTTTGCAGCGATGGCCACAGCGTTGTTGCCATTATCTGCCGGCTGGTCAATTTCAAACGAAGCCTGGAGAAAAAGAGTCATCTTGGCAGTATCGCTGTTGACCGCATAAGAAACGAACTGATTCGGCGTAAAGCCAATCTGCTTTTTCGTCAAATACCTGCGCACAGACTGCGGATCGTTCGGGTCCATTTTTTCTTCACAGCCAGTCATCGACAAAAGGAGACCGGCGGCACAGAGGGCCAAGATTTTTTTATTCATATTATATACTCCAATGAATTTTGAATTTTCAAGTCTAAAATTAAACAAAAATTTATCAATTTATACAAAAGCTAACACGAATTTACACTTTTTTATTAAAATAACGGTTTATCGCCTGAATCTTATAAAATTCGCCCTCGCTTGCCCTATTTCCTCTTCTTCGTTGTCTTGATTTTAAGCTTTTCGTTAACCTTGATTTTCGTGTCTTTCAGTCCGTTCCACTTGACGATATCCTCGATTGTCACGCCATACTGGCGGGAAATATCCCACAGGCCCTCGCCTTTCTTGACTACGTGAGTGATTTCTTCGACCTTGGGCGTACTCGAAGCAGAAGAAGCTGCGGAGCCAGGAATCTTGAGCTTTTGGCCCACCTTTATGTTCGAAGAATTGCCCATTTCGTTCATTTCGCGGATGGCTGCGACTGTAGTCGAGAACTTCTTGGAAATGGCAAAGAGGTTGTCACCCGATTCCACGGTATAGATAATGGTCGTATTCTTGGATGATTTCGTCGATGAAGATGACTTTTTCGAAGATTTGGACTTGGAGTCCGCAGTATCGTAGTCCTTAGGCGGTTCAATGACCGTTTTCCCGTCATCAACAGCTTTGGACATCTTGCGCGGTGGACGCACATAAGCAGGAATAGCCAAGGAATCGCCGACAGTCAAACGTTTTGTGAAGCCCTGGTTCGCCTGCAACAACAGGAACACCGGCACCTTGAACTGTTTTGCAATCTTGGAATATGTATCCCCCGCCTTGACGACGTACTTTTCGCCCTTCTTGAGAGTCACGCGCTGCTGCACAAAGCTGTTCGGTTTGAGATCCGGCTTGGAAACGTAAATCGTATCGCCATTTTTCACGTTGGACCAGGCCTCGATGTTGTTCCATACGCGGAGCGATTCCTGCGAAACGCCGAAGCGACGCGAAATGGAAGCAAGATTGTCCCCCAGTTGCACGACATACGTACGAACTTTTGTCGGTTTCTTGCCTGTCGATTTGCGCGGGGCGACCTTTACCGGAATGAGAAGCGTACGGCCCACTTTCAGACGCCCGTTCCGCATATCGTTTGCACGCTGGATTTCAGAAGTCCTGACGCCGTACATCTGCGCAATATTCCCAATGGATTCTCCTTTACGCACTTTATGCTGTTTCCAGCTCGTAAAACCGTTCTTTTCCATACGGTCGTAATACTGCACGAAGGAGGAACGCGTCCCATACGGCAAACGGAGCAAGTACGCATCGCGGTTCGGCGGCGTGCACCACATGGTCAGTTCCATGTTCAACGAACGGAGCGTATCTTCGGGAACTTTTAGGAACTTGGCAATTTCGTCCAGCGAGAACGAATCATAGACAGTAACCGTATCGTAGTCCGGCAAATGGCGCTTGGTTATTTCGACATCATAATGTTCCGGGAAGTGCCCAATCACCATGGCCGCAAGAATGCGCGGCACGTAATGCATGGTCTCTTGCGGAAGCTGCAAGTCCCAGTAAGTCACGGGGCGGTTCGGTCCCCACGTTGAATCGGCCTGTTTTTCCTTGAGCAACCGGCGGATGCGGTTTTCGCCGCAGTTGTAGGCGGCCATCGACAAAAGCCAGTCGCCAAATTCATCGTGAAGATCAGAAAGATAGTTCAACGCAGCATCGGTCGCCAGTTCCGGGTTGCGGCGCATATCGACCCAGAAATCGGACTCGAGACCATAACGGGCACCAGTTTCAGGAATAAACTGCCACATGCCTCCCGCTTTCGCACGGCTGTACGCCTTGACATTAAAGCCCGATTCCACCAAGGCCAAGTAAATGAGGTCACGCGGCATGCGTTTTTGCGCAAGCTTTGAATAAATTAACGAATCGTAGGCCGTCTTACGGGTGAGCGACCTGGTGATAAAACCACGTGCGGACGTCGTCAAGTAGTAAATTTCCTGCATGACGCGGTCGTTAAACCGTATCGGCAGCGAGAACCGTCCAGCATCCACCGTGTCCAAAAAGTTCTCTATCACGCGGATTGAGGCACTGTCCGCCATTTTTTCATCATAAGCATCGACACCTTCCAAGGACACGCTGTCCAAAGAAGTCGAGTCGTTTCCCTCGCCCGGCAAATTGGGATAGACATCTTCCAGAGCCTGCACAATGCGAAGCGGCATCTGCATCTTGTAGATGGAATCTTCGGCACGGGTAAGGCCGCTCTTCGTAGAATCGTATTTTTCAGTTACCAGCAAGCGAAGCGATTCTTCAAGATAATGCTTGGACACCGCCCATTCATGGTTGTCGATAGCCTGGAGACCATACTGATAATAGACCCACGAAGGCCTAGTGGAATCCCCGACAATTTCCGTTCCTGGGTTTACCTGAGGCACATCAATAGAAACCTTCTCCGCCTGGATAGGTTTTACCTGAGGTGACGCGGCTATTTTTTTCTGCTTAGAAGCGCAAGCAGAGAACATCAGGATAGCGAACGCGAGACCAAGTCGAAATAGCTTAGGCGACCATATCACTGGTCAAAATCCATGTCCTCGCCGTAGTCGGACCAAATAGGATTACGGCCAAAGGATGGCTTGTCGAAATCGACTTCTTCGTCAACTTCATCTTCCAACAATTCTTCTTCTTCCTTGTTCAGATCGTCTTCTTCGCCTAAAAAAGTCGGATCAGGCGTGTCATCGAAAGCATCACTCTTCGGACGACGGCCACAATAGTAAGCAATACTCATTTAAGGAATCCTCCACTGTTATTGCATCAATCTGTTCATACCATACAGGATTACCCCACACATCGCAAACGCAACCACGATTTGCAGGATGATGATGATCCTGTTGATCTTGTACGCCCTTTGCGACTTTCTATGCCATGGCGGCAATTTGTTTGCGGAGTTCTTGTTTCTCACTTCGGAAGTGAAATATATACATAAATTTGAAAATGCAAACAGTTAATCAAAAAAAATGTCTAAATTCTTTATATAAAAATGAAACAGTTTCTTTTAACCATTCTTGTTAGCGTCGTTTTCCTGTTTGCCCAGACTGGATTTACCTACAACAATAGCGGAATCCAAATTCCTGGAGCACGTACCTTGGGGCCAGGAGACCTGTTCATCATGGGCGGGTTCGAAATGGCCAGTAGCAAAGAAACCGCAAGCATCGAAGGCTACATGACCGACGAAAACGGGATTCAAAAGCAACTGGACAAAGAATCCCCTTCGAATTCCATCATCGGCTATGTCGGCTACGGCATCCTGAGAAACCTGGAAGTCGGGATGCACCTGAATTTCCACTATGACGGAAACGCCGCCAAGACTAAACTCAAAGGACTCGGTTTTGGCGATCTTGGACTCATGGTCAAAGCGGCTCCCCCGAACCAAAAAATAATGGACAAGGTCAACGTATCTGCCGCACTTGAATTTTTCATTCCGAGCGGGACCAACGAGAAAGGATTGCGCCCCAGACGCCTCTGGTACATCCACGAAGACAATACGACGCACCCCTACTCCGCAGCAGACTTCGCACTTGCGGGAACGCTTTATTTGTCCATAAACTTCAACAAGTATATCATCTGGAACAACTATGCCGGTTACCTCAGGACATTCGAAAACAGCGAGAACGTTTTCGTCTGGGGTTCCGGGTTGAGTCTGTTCGCCTACGAATGGGTATCCCTTGTTATCGAAGCTTCCGGTGAAACATGGATCAAGTCAAACATGCTGAGCGAGTTCGTGAACGACCAGATAAGATTCTCTCCAGGGCTTAAAATAAGGCTCCCGAAGCGGACGACTCTTTCGATAAGCGCCGACCTCGGCATGGACCTTTTCCGGAAGAGAAAGGTCAGTCGCGGTCACCCCATAACTGTAGAGAACAATGGCCACTCGTATTCATATACCGTTCCGGGAAGCCCTCCCATCGCGGCATCCATCAGGCTCAGTCGAACGTTTGACCTCAACGGAAAGATGGAAGACTTCAAGAAGCGCATGGACTCATGCCCCAAGTCCGGTCGAACATTTAAAGAGAATGGCTACAAATGCGCACCCGACGAAGACGAAGACGGTATCGCCAACGACTTGGACCAGTGCCCCGACACGCCGGAAAACATTCTCATTGACGATAAAGGATGCCCGCTGGACCAAGATAAGGACGGAGTGCCGGACTACTTGGACAAATGTTCGGATACAAAAGAAGGTTACCCGACCGATGAAGATGGATGCATCCGCGATGCTGATAAGGACGGCGTTCCAGACGAACTAGACCGGTGCCCCAGGACACCCGCAGGTAACGAAGTCAACGAGAAAGGTTGCCTCGTAGATAGCGACGAAGACGGCATCCCAAACATTTTCGACAAATGCCCGGAAACACCGACAGGGCTTTCAGTCAACAAGTACGGCTGCATTTTGGACAACGATCAGGACGGCGTCCCGGACGAATGGGACAAGTGCCAGGATAGCGCACCGAACGAAGCCGTGAATAAAGAAGGCTGCCCCGTCGATACCGACGAAGACGGCATTCCCGATGTTTTGGACAAATGCGAAGCCACGCCTCAAGGAGTGACAGTCGATAGCATCGGCTGTCGGCTGGACATGGACCACGATGGAGTATTCGACGAAGACGACAGATGCGCGAACACTCCCGAAGACGCCCCTGTTGACACCATCGGATGCCCGCTGGATTCAGACCACGATGGCATTTACGATTATCTGGACAACTGCCCCAATACGATTGAAAAAACCGAAGTCGATATGAACGGATGCCCCATCCGCGAAAAGCAGAACCTCGATAAGATTGCAAGGCGCATCATGTTCCATAAGGGGACCGACAAACCGCTCAATTCCTCATACACAGCTTTGAGCGACATCGTTTCCATCATGCGTCACAACAAGTTAATTGCCCTAGAAATCCAGTGTAGCGTCAAGTCGGGCGAAGCTATGGATCCGCAAGCTCTTTCGGAAGCACGCGCAAATCTCGTTTTCGAATTTCTTACAAACAAAGGAATTAAAGAAGATAGATTGAAGGCGGCAGGATACGGGTTAAAGCTTCCGACAATTGATCGCGAGCACACAAAGCTGAACCCCGTCGGCATAAGACTACTGCCCCACCGCATCATAGAAGAGTAGTTGGTAGAGTTTAGTTGAATTAAGAATTATTCTATGCTCTATCATTCTTGTTGAAAAACAGAGCGATAACAAGCGCAACGACAACGTAAAGCGCCACAGCCGCAAAAAGCCCGAGAATCTCCGAGCCCGAAACAGCCTCCACCTTGATGTACAGGAGGACAGAAAGGGGCATGGCCAGCAAAAAAAGGATTCCGGGGATTTTCTGTTTCATGCTTATAAAATAGAAAAAAGCCGCGTGGTTCGGCAGGCTCACCAACCTTAGTTCGGCAGGCTAACCAACCATGATTCGGCATGACGGCACTACGCAATCTTAGCACGTCATTCTGAGCGCAGCGAAGAATCCAGTAACATTTAAAACTTGACTAGATCCTTCCCCCTACGGGCTCAGGATGACGACTCTGTAGCGGAGGCTGTCACCCCGGCCTTGCGATGCACTGAGTACCATCGAAGTGTGCCGGGGCCGGCATTCACAATACTATTTCACGGTAATCTGATACTTCTTGTCGCCAGCGTTGACCTGGTAATAGCCCTTGAATCCGCGGAACTTGGCTTCGCCGTTTTCATCGGCAACCGCCCTAAGGTCGGTCGTCCAGACCTTGTGCCACAAGTCATAGACTCGCTTTGCGGCAGGCTTTTCGCGACCGTCAGAAGCAATCATGCCACCGTTCTTGACCCAGTGACGGTTGTCCCAGAAGCCCCACAGCACAATGCCGTTCACAGCCGGGTGGCTAAATGCCGTACGGATAAACGTTTCGAACTTTTCAGCCTGGACTTCTTCGGTGTCATTCATGCCGACCTGCCAATCGCCCACATCGAATTCCGTGACCTTAATCGGGAGGCCAAGAGAGGCAAGCTTATCGAGACGAGATTTGATGAGTCCCGGAATCACCGGACGCAGCCCAAAGTGGCACTGCACGCCGATACCCATCACAGGCACCTTGCGGTCGAGCATGCCCTTAATCAAACCATAATAGCGGTCCGTTTCGCCAGCGGCGACAACGTTGTAGTCGTTGATGTAAAGAATTGCACTCGGGTCAGCCTTGTGTGCCCAAATAAATGCACTGTCGAGAATTTCCCAGCCGCACTTGTTGAACGTCCAAGATTCGTGAATCGGTTCGTTCCAAACGTCGTATTCCGTAATCTTGCCCTTGTATTCCTTGAGGTCGCGATTGATGCGGGCCTTGAGCTTTTCGGCCATTTCTTCGCAACTACCCTTGTTGCTGTAATGCTTGTCGAAACCGTAGCCCTGATGGCTCCACATGAGAGCATGACCGCGGAGTTTCCAATGATTTTCAGCCGTGAAATCCGTGTATTCCTTCATCTCTTCACGCTTGATTTTGCCCTTCTTCGGTTCATATTCCGGCCACTTGAACTGGTTCTCGGAAACACCATGCCAGAAGTACTTCTTGGCTGCATTGCGGTACCAATTTTCGGTGCTATCCTTGGTATCGTAAAGAGCGAGCGCCGTACCGAACGGGAACGAGTGGCGCAAAAGCTTCACGTGGACCTTTTCGCCTGGATTCGCCTTGACAACGAAATCCGCCTTGCGGAGACTATCGATGCGAGCGTCAGCAGTGTTGTACCACGCTGGGTCAGACATTTCGTCCAGCTTTTCGACTTCCACATCGTCGAGTTGCATCCACCCCTTCTTGAGGCCAATCTGGAACGTGATGTTGTTGAGGCCGTAACCCTTCTGGTCGGCAAGGAAAATCATTTCGTAAGTCTGCCATTTGTCCGTCAAGTCAAACGAAGCACTTTCTTTTTGACGGTAGTCCGGAGGGCCGCCCTGCACCACGGAATTGATGGGCATATTGCCCTTAGCCTTGAAGGTCAGCTTGTAAAAGCCGGAATCCGCAAGCCACTTGGGCGGCTGGAGTTGCAAGCCCCACCAAGGATTCGGAAGATCCTTCACCACGACCTTTGCACCCTGGGAACCATCGACACCGAGCCCCTGCACAGCAATCTGCGATTCGGCAACAGCCGGACCATCGGGATTGTTCCACAAATACCAACCACCATCGCCATATTCCATGTCGCCGTTATTCAACTGCGCAAGAGAGGGGGCCGTAAAAGCGAGCGCGACCGTCGCCGCCAAGGCAAGAGCCTTTTTATTCTTTAAAATCATGAAAACCTCAATACTGTTATCTAGAACAATCAATTTGCCGAAAAGAACTTGTTTTTACGTCATCCTGAACGACAGTGAAGGATCCAGTGCTTTTTTAGGTTTAAATATATATTCGAAGTACCTTTTTTTGCAATTTAAAGCATTTTTTAGGCAAACTATAACGCAAACGAAAAGAAAAGTGTAACAAGTGTATCTCCGTTTTTACGGTATGCGCTACAGCATAAAATTCACCCATGCCGACGGCAAATTTATCATATACGGCGAAGAACCGTAAACGCATATTAACTATCTTTCTAGCCATGCATTACAAACCTTATCGCGATTTACTTTTGGAACTTTTCCCCAACTACCTCAAGGTGCGCAAACTCCCGCTCAACGGCGGCATGAGCTGCCCGAACCTCGACGGCACCAAGGGATACTCGGGATGCAGTTACTGCAACAACCGCAGCTTTAGCCCAGTCTTTGACCAGGCAAAGGTTTCCATCCAGGAGCAGCTCGAAAAGTTCGTCCCGAAACTTCGCGACAAGTACCCGAACGCAGGTATCCTCGCCTACTTGCAGCCTTACACGAATACGCATGCGCCGTTGGAGCATCTGAAGGGCATTATCGATCCGATTATCAAGCACAAGGAAATCGCAGGCCTTGCTATTGGCACGCGCCCGGACTGTCTCGAAGACGAGAAGATTGAGTACCTCGCAGAAATTAACGGCAAGAAGCCGATTATCGTAGAAATCGGGCTCCAGACAGCGAACGACTTGACGCTTGCGGGTATCAACCGCCGACATACGCTTGCTGAATTCGAAGACGCTGTGAAACGTTGCCAGACCGCAGGTCTCACGGTCACGACGCATGTGATAGTAGGCCTCCCAGGCGAAAAGATGGAAGACTTCAAGCGCACGGCACAAGTCGTCCGCGACATGAAGCTTGCCGCGGTCAAAATTCACCCGCTGCACATCGTTGTCGGGACAGCTTTGGCGCAAGACTACATCAACAAAGAGTTCAAACTTTTAACGTTCGAGGAATATTGCGAAGCTGTCGCCGAGATGATAAAGATTATCGGGACGGATATCGCGATTGAACGCTTCAGCGGCGAAAGCCCAAGCGAAATGCTCATTGCGCCAGACTGGTGCGGTGAACGCGATAAGATTATCGCCACTGTAGAAAAATTGCTGGGCAATGAGTAAAAAAGCCGCTCCCGGCACAAGGCCGGGATGACAATGTAAAAAAAGCCGGGATGACGTTGCAGCACTAAATTCGTTTGAAAATTAGCGACGTGTTTATGCCGCCAAACGCAAAGTTGTTCGTCATAAAATACTCTGTATCGATTTCACGGCCTGAACCTGTGATGTAATCCAGCGGGGCGCATTCCGGGTCCACATTTTTCAAGTTCAAATTCGGGCTGAACCAACCGCGATTCATCATGTTGATGCCAAGCCAGGCTTCGATTCCGCCGCACGCACCTAACGTATGCCCCATGTAGCTTTTGAGGCTTGAAATTGCGACAGCTCGCTGTTTAAACGCATTAAAAGTAGCCCAACTTTCAGCGATATCGCCATAATGAGTTGCCGTTCCGTGACCGTTTACATAGCCAATCGCATCAGGCGACATTCCGGCATCGCCGAGAGCCAGTTCAAGAGCCTTCTGCATGGTGTCTTTCTTGGGCTGCGTGATGTGTTCGCCATCCGTATTATGTCCAAAGCCGACGAGTTCCGCATAAATGTGCGCTCCACGAGCCTTAGCGTGTTCATATTCTTCGAGCACAAGCGTTCCGGCACCTTCGCCTATAACTAGGCCGTCGCGGTCGCGGTCGTATGGAGCAGGCGTGATTTCTGGAGTATCGTTCTTTACGCTAGTCGCAAACAAAGTATCAAATACAGCAGCTTCAGTTGCAGCGAGTTCTTCGGCTCCGCCCGCAATCATCACATCTTGCATTCCATATTTAATCGCTTCGTAGGCATAACCAATGGAGAGGCTGCCGCTCGTGCATGCCGTATTCGTCGTAATAAGCCGCCCCGTCAACCCAAAGAAAAGGCTCACGTTCACAGCACTTGTCTGCGGCATCGACTGGATGTACGTTGTCAACGAAACTTTCGAGCAGTCGTAAGGTGGATTTTGCATAGAAACAAAATCGAGAAGCGGTCGGACGCTCCCCATGGACGATCCCATAGCGACACCCACGCGACCCGATTTGAGGAGTTCCTTTTCGTCCACGAGCCCTGCCATTTGCATGGCCTTGTCCGAAGACGAGATGGCAAGTATTCCCACACGTCCAGCACCACGAACCTTTTTACGCGGGTACTCGGGCAAGTCATAGAGAATGGGGCCAGCCAAGCGCGTATTCATTTGCGCATACTTGTCCCAATCGTCAATACGAACAATATGATTTTTCAGAGTCCTGAGTTCCGAAAAAATATCGTCCAGTTCCATCCCCAGGGATGTAATGCAACTGCCTCCAGTAACGACTACGCGACGACTCACGCCAGCCCTCCGTTAACAGAGATAACTTGACGTGTGATGTAGGCGGCCCCCTCGGAAAGCAGGAACACGACAGTGGCTGCGACCTCTTCGGGCTTGCCCACGCGCTTCATCGGGATAGTCGGGAGAATCATGTCCAGCGGGGCATCCTTAATCATTTCGGTTTCGATAACGCCCGGTGCAACGCTATTTACGGTGATGTTTCGGCTTGCCAGTTCCGTCGCAAGAGCCTTCGTAGCACCGATAATGCCTGCTTTCGAGGCGCTGTAGTTCACTTGTCCGCGATTTCCGATTACACCAGAGACCGACGAAATCGTAATGATACGGCCTTTACGCTTGCGGCACATGGGCATGACAATCGGATGGACGACGTTATAAAAACCATTCAAGTTTGTATTCAAGACTTTGTCCCAATATTCATCTGTCATGGCCGGAAACGCCGCATCGGCGCAGACTCCGGCATTCGTCACAACGCCATAATACACGCCGTTCTCGGCGATATCCTTTTCGAGGACTTCACGGCACTGTTCCCGGTCGCAAATATCAAACTGCAACGAGCGAATTTTTCCGCCATTGGCGCGGATACGTTCGGCAAGTTCATCAATCGGAGCGGAGTTCCTATTATAGTGGGCCACCACAGTATAGCCTTCTTTTGCGACCGCTTCGGCAATGGCAAGACCAATACCGCCACTTGCGCCCGTAATCAA
This sequence comes from uncultured Fibrobacter sp., assembly GCA_946415675.1. Lineage (GTDB taxonomy): Bacteria > Fibrobacterota > Fibrobacteria > Fibrobacterales > Fibrobacteraceae > Fibrobacter. The sequence continues at coordinate 29,541 of CAMKTL010000002.1, read as the reverse complement.
AACAGATTTTTCATTTTCCATTCCATACCTCAAATTAAATTCAATGGATTCTTTGAATCATCTACTTCGACCGTATTGATTTTTGTAGTCACGACAACCTTATTGCCGACCATCGCCACGCCATCGAAGGTAACGGCTTGATCCACACGAATTTTTTCCTGAACATTAACGACCACAGTCTTGCCCTGTTTAAAAACAGGAACATCGGCCTCAAATCCATTCACGCTCAGGATAAAGCCCGTTTTCGGTTTCTCGCCTTTTGAGCGACCGTAGATTCCCGACAGTGCCGAGACACTTTGGGCCATGTATTCAAAGGCAACCCACACAGGCACACCGCCAAGTTCTTCTTCATAAAACAGGTTGTCGCGGGTAATATCGATTTCGGTCGTAATGGATTTTTCGTTCAAATCGTAATCACGGATTCGGTCGAGCAAAAACATTTTGCCCTTGTGGGGTACAAGTTCACTCACTAAATCTTTTGAATCAAATACTTCTTTCATGCCAAACCGTTTTCTACAATCAAAGATACATTACAACCGCCGAACGCAAAGGAATTGCTCATGCAATACTTGAGATTTTTTGATGTTTCGCCGGGTTTTACGAAATGAAGTAGCGGAAGTTCCGGATCGATAACGCCATCAAAAAGATGCGCAGGAAGAAGATATTCTTTTTCACCACAGTTGTTTTTATCAGTGCCAGATTCGCGACCCCCCTTCATGGCAAGGCAACAGAACGCAAGTTCCAAAGCGCCGGCCGCCCCAAGCGTATGTCCAGTGATAGCTTTCGTCGAACTAACCGGAACTTCTACATGATTAGATTCTCCGAAAAGACGGTTGACCGCACGCGATTCCATCGCATCATTCAATTCTGTTCCCGTTCCATGCAAATTCACATAACCAATTTGAGAAGCGTCAAGCGCAGCATCCGTAAGCGCAGCCTTCATTGCCTGATACGCCCCTTCCCCATCGGCACGCGGTGCTGTAATGTGGTCCGCATCATCACTTTCGCCAAAGCCAATTACTTTGAGACCTTCGCAATCAGCCGTACAAAGGTCAGCGTCAGGCTCACGAGTCACCACGAAGTACACCGCTGCATCGCCAAGCGTAAGACCGGAGCGATTTGCACTAAAAGGATTCGTCGGCTTATCGCTCATCGCCTCAAGCGAAGCAAAACCGAGTATCACCGAAAGAGACGCAATATCGACACCGCCCACAATCGCCACATCGCAGTTGCCCGCATAGAGATTATTTCGCGCCGAGACAAATGCGCTAGCACTAGAAGCACAAGCTGTCGAATGTACCGAAAGCATCCCCGTGATTCCAAAACGTTCAGCAATAAACTGGGCCGGAAAATCAGCACGCTGGTAATCGAGAACGTAGCCTTCCGGGAACGCTCCCGTTTCTTTAAAGCACTTGAGCGCAGCCATCGACGCTTCGGAACCATTGTCGCACGAGCCCAAGAATATGCCGACACGGTCCGCACCAAACTTTTCGACAGCCTTGCGAATCGTATTTTCAATTCCCGAAAGCGCCGCTTGCGATAAGCGGTTCACGCGATTATCAAACTTTTTCTCAGGGACAGGAGCAAGCGTCGCAGGGTCAATCGTTGCCGCAGGGCGCTGAACACCAGCCACATCGTACATGGTAAAATTTCCACGTCTGCCATTCTTGAGAGCATCGAAAATCTGAACCTTATCGCCACCTAAAATGCAATAAAGGCCAAAATCATTGATATAAACAGGTCTAGAACAGTTCAAGCCATCTGCCATTTTATTTTTCTCGATTCCCATAGGCGAAAACAATTTAGAATATTAACGTTTTGCGCTAAATGGAGAAATAAGAAAACAGCAGGAAATGCCAAGCAGAACGGCAAGGCCAAACGTATGGACTGGCACAAAGGCACTGCAAGCAAGGCTACCAAAAGAAATAATAGTTGTCATTGCCGAAAGCATGATGGCAAGCGTCGTTGTCAAGTTTTGACGACCACCTTCCTTAAAGAACAACGCATAATCGATACCAATTCCAAGCGTAAGAATCACACCGACTATCGCAAAGAAATTGAATTCAATTCCGGCATAACCAAAGACTGACGCGGCAAAAAGGCTTGCCAAGACCGGCGCACGAATAATCCGCACCGCATCTTTAAATTTATACACAAAAACAAGAATAAAGAAAACAACCGCATAGGCAAAGCCTACAAGTTTAAGCGAAACATGCGAAATTTTCGTGAGAGCGTTATTGATATTTTGCATTTTGTTGACGACATGAACGCCCGGCAATCCTTCTGCAATTTTTTGAGCATCGAATTTGTCGGATACGTGAAGCGGAAGGACGGCGCTGTAGTATTTATCCCCGATATGGCCAATCCAAAGCATTTGGAGAAGAAAACTCAATGATTGTGGAAAATCATTCTTTAAATCAACATCAACAAATCTATCGTTTTTGTCAATCTTTTCGAAATCAATAAAATCTTGTGATAAAAGTAAACTTTTAACAAAAATAGAATAGTTCTCCACGCCTATTTCCGTTAAATAATTCCTGACATTAGGTGCAAGCATTTGCGGCAATTCATTATTAATTAAAATCTCTGTCCATCGTTTTTTTATTCCAAAAACCAGCTTTTCTAAATCCAAAATAGAACCAGCTTGAAACCTTCCTGACGGGATGATATTCGATACCGCCAAATACGATTTTACCAATCCTTCTTTTTCGGCCTGATTAAGGCGTTCTGTAAGCAGTTCTTCATTTTCTAAAAGGATGTGATCCTGTTTTCCTTCCACAATAAAATAAGTCGGAGCGACACCCAAATTATTCAGTTTCGAAGTCAATGTTTCAGATGCTTTAATTTCATCATTCATCGTGTAAAAGTTGCCAATATCCGTATGAATATGGAGTTGTTTAAGCCCCGGAAGAAGCGCTAGGACAAAAAGCGCAAATATCAATCGGACGCCCCACTTGGGGAGTTTTGCATAAGCATTGAGGAATACTGTAGGTAATCGAGTCGGCAGATTTGCAGGCACCGATTTTGCCACAATTCCTTCACCAGAAGCCATCGCATTTTCAAACACCGCATGGAACAAGAGTGTTATCGTCAAGAACGCACTCAACAATCCAACAATCGAAAACACCGCCATCTGGCGCAACAGCGAGAATTCAGCAAATGCAAGCGCGATATAGCTGAGTTCAGTCGTCAAGAAACCAAGCAAAAGACCTTTAATAATGCTGGAGCGCACATTCCGCACTCCCGTCTTCCAATGGACAAAGAAATGTACCGCGTAATCAATACTCACACCAATGATGCTTGTGCCAAAAACAAGCGTAAAAACATGAATATTCCCGAACACGTACCACGTAAAAGCAAGCGCCGTAAAAACGGCAATCGCAATCGTCGAAAGCGTAGCAACAATCGGAAGCGGCGAGCGGAAAACGTATAACAGTAACAGCAAAATCAGCACAACAGACACGCCCGAAATCCAAGCAATTTCAGACATTGCACGGTCAGAACTTTCGTAGCTATGGAAAGGAACGCCCGATTTTGCCACAACAAGTCCCGGCTTCGCTTGTTTCAACGAATCCAACACACGATTCAAATGCGAAATAGCATGACCATCAGAAGCCATTGAAGGAACATTTTTGGAGAGTCTCGCATTCCACATCACGTAAGCCACGCCAGAATCAACTGCATAAAAGACGCTATCGCGAATGCTAAAACGGCTCAACGACATCGGGGAATGTTGTACAAAGTTTTCAAACGCAGCATCACCAAGCAAAAACGGATCTTCATCAAGGCGATTCAAATTCGTCATTGAAAACGAACCATAAATTTTCTGAAGTGCTCTATTTTTTAACGTTTCAAAATCGCCATTCGCAAGAATTTCACGAATTTCCCTCCCCTGCAACGTATAACGATGATTAAAGAAAAAATCACGCGTTTCGTCCATCGATTTTTCGTTCACGAACAGTCGAGTTTCTTCGAATGACGCATCATCTTTAAACGCGCTATCCAGTGCAACCGCCGCACCACGCGCCACTTCAAAATTTTCATGTCCGACAAGCACCGTAATATTTCGTACCGTGCGAGCACTAAGTGTTTTTTCAGCAGCGCTCACATTCTTCAATTCATCGGAATCCGGTAAAATCGAATACAAGTCGGAATCAACCTTCCACGGAACAGAAACACCGAGAACAATCAAAACCGCGTGAATTACCACCCAAAGGATAATTCCCGTTTTTACATTCATGTGTTTTCCGTTAAAGAATCTCATATAAACCCGCGAAGCATTCAGCTATGGAGCAGGAGCCACAGAAGTCAGCTTTCCAATAGTCTTATAATTCAAAAATTCATAAGTCACGGAAGAATCATCTACATTCGTAACAGTAACTTTATCTACATTTTCGCATGCATCGATGACAATATTTGCGACAACTTTGCGCACTATTCCCTCACGAGGAACAAGTCCCATCATAAAACCACAGGATTTTTTCTCGTAAAAAACTTTGAAATTCTTTTCGAGTTCCGTAACATCTCCCGAAAACATCGCTTGAATATTTTTTGAAAAGTCAGCAAAAATAGGATTATCTTTCGTTACAACTATACGCGACACGCCTTTAGCATCACGTTCAAAGACGCCACCTTTATTGACGGCCAGCTCAGAAACAATTGGTTGCTGCGTTTTCCAGACAATACCAGATTTCTTAGAAATATGGAATGTTCCCGTCGAAACAAAATCACGTTTGAGTTTCTTGATGGACTTTATTTGCTTGAAATCACCCGATGCGACTTCATAATCCATCACTTTCGCCAAAGACTTTTCAAGTTCAGGCTTCGTTTTTTTATTTACAGGATGGTCGAAAACGGCTGCAACAGATGACATCCCGAACCCGAGAAAAGCCACGGTTAAGATCAATCTGCAAATCGTCTGTCTTAAGCCATTCATTTTGCGGTTCCATTTTCCTTGGCCAAAAGGGCCTTCACCTTATCCACAAAGCAAGGCGGACATGCCCATAGCGATTCTTTCGTTTCCATATCGACAGCCATCTGTGTACTTTCTGCCTTCGTGAGCACGGCACCTGTTTCGGCATCCATAAACTTATACGAAAGTTTCATGCAGACTTCGTATTCCATCAACGTCACTTCGGCACGAATCTTTTGCATAAAAATCATCGGACGAACATATTTAATATGCAAATCGACAACCGGCCAGATATAGCCGCTACGCGTCATCTCATTATAGTCGTAGCCTATTTTTCGAAGCAACGCGCAACGAGCCACTTCCATATATTTTACGTAATTGCCGTGCCACGCCACCTGCATGGAATCGACATCGTAAAACTCGACTTGAAATTCAACACTTTCTTTGATTCTTTTCACAGCCATAAAAACTACAAAACTCCATTAGACATCATAGAATTTCATTCGAATCAGTTCCAATGTATAGCGCAAATCCTTTTCTAGCTGGCGGTCGCATTCCAGCGGGGCGAACTTGGAAAACACCTGGTCATAAGTTGCCTTCAGATTTTTGATGCGGTCGGCAGAAATTTCACCACGTTCCAAGCGAATGCGGAGTGCCTGAGCAGATGCCAAAAGCGTTGCCGCCGCCACCTGTTCCGAAAGTTCCAGCACACGGATGCAATCACGGGCAGCAATCGTGCCCATGCTAACCTTGTCCTGATTATGGCATTCCGTCGAACGGCTGAATACACTCATCGGCATCGTGAGGTGGAGCGCTTCAGCAGTCCACGCCGACACACCAATCTGCACCGCCTTAAAGCCGTGATTGATATCGTAATCGCCCCTACTACCGGCCAAATTCGGCGGCAAATTGCGGTTGAACTTGATATCGACAATCATCGCAAGCTGGCGGTCCAAGAGGTCAGCAATGTTTGCGACCATGTTCTTAAGCGTATCCATCGCAAGGCAAATGTGCCCGCCATAGAAATGACCGCCATGGAAAATATTTTTCGTGAACGGATCGACAATCGGATTATCGTTAGCGCTATTCAGTTCAATTTCAATCAACTGCCGCAAGAATGCGCTGGAATCATAGAAAAGCCCAATCACATGCGGAGCACAACGCAAAGAATACGGATCCTGAATCTTTTCGGGCACCACATTCTTCGCAACTTCGAGATTCAAGGCTTCGCGGATTTTCTTTGCAGCAAGCCCCAAGCCCGGATGCGGTTTCGCTTCGAACAAACGTTCATAATAGTGGTACGCATTGCCCTTCATCGCAACTGTAATCATCGCCGTAATGCGACAAGCCAAATCCGAAAGGTATTCAGCACGCGAATAAGCCATGCATGCAACCGCATTCATCGCCGCTGTACCGTTCATAATAGCAATTGCTTCTTTCGGGCGGAACTTGTGCGGGGTAATTCCCAGTTCCTTCATCACATCCAAAGACGGCCTGCGTTCGCCCTTGTACATCACATCGCGTTCACCGATTATGGCCCCCGCCAAGTACGAAAGCGGAGTCAAATCGCCGCTCGCCCCTACCGAACCCTCTTGCGGAATCAGCGGCAAAATATCGTTCTGCAAAAACTGCGCAATAATCTTCAAAAGCGCATAACTCACGCCCGAAAATCCCTGCGCAAGCGTATTCAAGCGTACCACCATAATCGCGCGAGTCGTTTCTGCATCAAAGTAATCGCCAAGGCCACAACCATGAAACCGCGTCAGGTTAATCGGAAGCTGGCTATAATGTTCCGGCGGCAAAACCTGTGTACAGGAATCGCCATACCCCGTCGTCACACCGTAGATACCGCCATGTTCAGCAAGCGCTTCGTCCAAGAATTCAGCACCGGAATCAATTTTTCTTTGGAATTCCGCAGTACAATCGAGTTCAACTGCGACTTGTTTTTTTGCAATCGCAACTACATCTTCGATTGTGAGTTTTCCATTTCCAATAACAACAGTTTTCATCAGAATGTTCTCCACCTATTTTGGGACCCCATCCCAAAAATTGTAAAAATTATACCATTGATACGGATGCTTTTTGCAAAGCGATTCTAAAATTTCGGTGTATTCGCGCAAAAGTTCCTTTAACCGCTCCGGTCGCTCCTTGCGCGGACAATCCAAAGATGTTTTCGCACGTACCACATGCATTTCGTAGGGCGAGCGGATATTAAAATCGTGCTTGCGGATGGCAAACGCAAAATAGACGGGAGCATTCAAAATGCCCGCCAACGAAAAAGCGCCCTCCGGAAAATTCGCCGGTTCGCCAAGGAACGTCGTTTCCATAACGCGGTTTCTCGTATTCGCCGAAGTGCGGTCACCGGCGATTACCACAAGGTTTCCTTCCTTAATTTTTTCCGTCATCCAAATGGCGGAATCCACATCAATGGAATTAGCGTCTATCACGTTTTCCATCAGTTCGGGATTCAGTTCATAAAGAAGCCCGTTAAACTTTTGAGAGCCCGAAAGATCTACTACAGGAAAAACCTGAAATCGTTTGTCCGTATGGAACTCGCCATATTCCGTCAGCGAGCGCAACATTTCCATATTTCCCAAATGCGAGCATAACAGAAACGCACCATCGCCTTTGTTGAGTTGTGCCACCAACATTTGCAAATCATCGTTTTGTATTTCAATGCGGTTCAACTTTATTGCGCCTTTCCAGCCCAGCAATTTTTCCATCATGGAAAGCGCAAACGAAAGGATGTGCTTGTACGTTCCAAATACGCCAACACGTACCCCTGCATTTTGCAAATGCTTCAAATAAATTTTCGAGCGAGCACGAACCGGAGCGGCGCCCAGCCAAAAAAAGAAGCAAACAACAGCCGTGCAGAATTCTACTAAAAAAAGGGGTAAATGGCACACAACCCAAAGCATAAAACGAAAATGCCATGGGCTCCCGCCAACTTCCTTAATTTCGGACCAATGTTCGCTCATATCTTTTTCTTTTTAAACAAACGACGAGTCAGAATCAACGGAAGCCTTATCAGCATGCCAAAACAAAGCATCGTATGCGTCATCGAAATCACGACGTTATCATGGAACATCCTGAAATTCGAAACCCCATCTTTGGGGTAATGCACATTCACGGGGAAAAAGAGCATTTTCACGCCAGCCCAAGAGAGCCTTACAATCATTTCAATGTCAAAGCCCATGCGGTTGTTGCGCAAGCATTTCATCACCGGCCAAGACGAAGCAAGAGGATACACGCGAAAGCCGCACATGGCATCGGGAATTTTGAGCGAAAGCGTTTCAATCGCCACCCAGAAATTTGTAATTTTGCGGCCCTGTTCACGCGCCTTGGGCACCGATTCATCGTATTGCGGGTAACCACAAATCAAATCGTCAGGATGTTCCTTAACTTCGTTTATAAATAACGAAATAGCCCCCATATCGTGCTGTCCGTCGGCATCGACTTGCAAGGCATGCGTAAAGCCTGCAGCAACGGCAGCCTCCATGCCGGAACGCATCGCCGCGCCTTTTCCGCGATTGCATTTGTGAGTAACGAGCTTGACATCCGAGAAGTCATGCGCAACGGATTCAAGAATTTCACGCCCTTCAGGAGCGTTTCCATCATCAATGAGAATCACGGGAATATTCAAATTCACAAGCGATTCCACGACATGGCGCGAAGTCTTTTCATGGCGATAAACCGGCACAACGGCACAAATTTTCACACCAGCGCTATCCACGATTAGCGACCTCGTCCGCAGAGACTTCTGCCGTATTCATGATAAGCGAACCGTTAGAGTACGAAGTATCACCATCAGCGCTTGTAAATGCAAACGCCACTTTACCCGCATCAGCATCATACGTGATTTTCACCATCACTGGCACATCCGGCAAAATCGGATTTGAAAACCGCGTGCGGTTCATTTTCGAAAGCTCTTTAGGCACATCTAAAAAATTACGGGCCAAGCGCAAAACCATATCCACTTGCACCACAGCAGGTAACAGCTTGAATTCCGGGAAATGTCCGTCAAAGTAATCGCTTGTTGCAGGGAACAACAATTTTGCCGTAAGCACACCCGGTTCCCGGCGGAACTTGAGAATCTTGAAGTTCGGGCTTTCAGCAAGGCCAAAAAGCGATTGAATATCGCGCATGCGAATCTTGCCTTCCGTATTCTGCGGTAATTCTTCAAGATAACGCCATTTTTTAGGTGAAACCGTATTTTCGATAAACTTCAACAGATAATCATGGAAATAATTGTTGATGGTAAGCTTTGATGCTCCCGCAAATTTTTCACGACCAGCCTCGTTCAGCACAATCGCCGCGGCCAAATACTGGCGTTTGCCCACCATCGGGACCACGCGCACATCCTGTACCAAGCCCGTCTGCTTCAAGCGATTTTCTACCTCAGGGAGCGAGATTCGCTTTTCCTCGATTTTCACGATGGAATCGGAGCGACCCTTGAGCAAAAAGCGACCGTCATCGTACAGATCCACCAAATCGCCTGTAGTAAAGCCGTCTGCTTCCAGAATATAGCTTGACTTTATATTCAGGCAACCGTTTTCGGCAACGCTCATTTTACAAACTTCAAACGGCTTCCATACAGGTCCATTCTTGGATTGCCTATACGCAATGCCACCCGTTTCAGTACTGCCATAAATTTCCATTGGCCAATAACCGGTGAGTTCACAAGCCTTACGCGCCACATCTTCAGGCAACGGGCCTCCGGACGAATAAATGATTGGCGGACACTTAAAAGCAATCGCCTTATCCGTTTCTGCAGACAAGCGCTTCAAAAACGCAGGACTCGAAGCAATCACTGCAGCGTCACCGGCGATGTTTGCAAGTTCCGTCGGGAAATCAATGCGATGCCTGCGGAACGGGAGCCCCGTCGCAATCGGCAAAAGCGCCGTAAACAGGAGCCCGTAAATATGGTGGTGGTTCACCGTGCTATAAACTTTGCGATTCACCCAATCGTTTCCAAAGACTTTCACAAGTTCAAAAAGTTCATTTTCAAATTGCAAAAAGCGTTTGTACACAGCCTTCGGTTCACCCGTCGTACCCGACGTGTACATCACCATCTCGGCCTTGGACTTGTCGAACTTGCCGAACTTGAGAGGCGCGCATTTATCATCTATGCACTTACCCTCCGCGCATTTCCCCGCAAGCACATCTTGAATCAAAATCGCGGGCATTTCGTCTGCATTCAGAACTCCGCTAGCAAACGGTTCATCCGTTATAAACCCATATTCCGGCTTCTTGATTTCCTTGATAAACGCTTCTTGGCGGTTCGCCGTCACAAGCGCCTTGCGCCCGCTCTGGAGCATCGCCAAAAGCGAGACCGTAAAGTAATACGAATCCTCGCAATGCAAAATCCACGGTGTATTTTCACGAGATTCCAAATAATAGCGAACCTTGGAGACATCGCTGACAAAATCGCCCCAAGTCTTAAGTCCCGCAACATTCGCAGCAACATCCGGCGGATTTACCGAGTCGATACTAGCGTCAAAACTTACAAGCGCCCCATTCGGGCGAGAATCCAGTTCCAAGTCACAAACAGGAACATACGATTGCATTTTACTCTGCACCATTTTTCGAACCAAATATTCCACAATGAAAACAATACCGATTAAAATGTAAGAAATAAGTCCATTGTAGAGCGACCAGATTTTATCGGAGCCCACAAAAACAGTCAGCAAAGCAATAAAAGCATTCACCGAAAAGAAAACGCACCAGGCAATCGTCACCTTCCGGCAGTAACGGCGCACCGCATTAAGCGAAGGCGAAACCATCAACGACTTGTCGGCAAGGCTCGCCATGCGAAAAGCAAAACTTTCGCCATGAAAAAGCGTAACCCCAAAAAAGGCAAGCAAGCTCAGGCTCACCAATACCGGATATAGTTTTACAAACAAAATATTATCCGCAAAAAAAGCCAAAAACGCGCAAATCGAAACAAGCGTTACAAAAACAGCAGCCCGTCCACGATCCATGTGAGACTTGCCATGCGTAAAGTTAAAAAAATGATAAAAAGCAAGCGCCAAAAGCACAATGCTCAGGCGCCGTGGCGAGAGGCCCCAATATTCAAGCCCGCAATAGACAATAAGGGGATACAGAACAGAAATTGCGGTAAAGAAAATCTTTCCCGCTGCGGGTTTCATTATCTAGCTTCCGAATTTTGAATAAGATTATAGATACCATCGACCACGTTCTGAAGAGTGCGCATTTTTTTGAACGATTCTGGATCGATGTTTCTCGGAAGAAACGATTTCAACTTGACAATCAAATCAACAGCATCGATACTGTCGAGTTCCAAGTCTTCGTAAAGACGGGCATCGAGGACAATCCTTGATTCTTCCAAATCGAAATCTTCAATAAGGGCAGCCTTGATTTTTTCGAAAATGGCGTTTTTATCCATGAATTAACCTTTGGTATTCGCAGAAATGTAGGCTGCAAGCGCATCGACCGATGCAAAATGCTTCTTGGTTTCTTCCTTAACGGTAGAGAACGTGACACCGAAATTTTCTTTAACGGCAATACCCAATTCCAAAGCGTCAATAGAATCAAGACCAAGTCCTTCGCCAGCAGCGTTTTTTCCGAAAATCGGCGCAGAATCCACAATATCGGCAGGAGTAATATCTTCCAGTTCAAGAGATTCTATGATGACTTCCTTAATACGGGTTTTCAAATCAGACATAACTTTCTTGTGACCTCAAGCAAGGTTTATTCTTTCTTGGATAGGCAATATAGAAAAAATAATTTTATATTAATGGATACTTATTTTTCAATACTTCGCTTTAGAGAAAACATGTTCGATTTTTATAAAAACGATTCCATTGATGCGGTAAACGCCAAGTTCGAAGCCCAAAAAATTGCCTTTGCACCCCTTAGTTTCCAAGCGGCCCGTGCCATGCGCGACATGGGAATTCTTGACGAAATCAGCAACGCACGCAAGAAGGGCATCACCATCTCGGAACTATCGCAAAAGCTCAACATTTCACTTTACGGTGTAGGCGTCTTAGTCGAAATGGGACTTGGCATGGGCGCTATCAAAATCCACAAGGATTCCGACGAAGACGACTTGCGTCTCACGCTCGGGAAAATCGGATTTTTCCTCATGAAGGACGAAATGACGCAAGTGAACATGGACTTTGCGCAAGATATCTGCTACCGCGGAGCCGAAAACCTCGAACAGTCCATTCGCGAAGGCAAACCGGCGGGACTCCCCCACTTGGGGCCATGGAAAACCGTTTACGAAGGTCTTTCACAACTGACCGAACAGCAAAAAAAGAGTTGGTTCGGCTTTGACCATTTTTACTCCGATTTGGCTTTCCCCGAAGCGCTCCCGATTGTATTCGAAACGCTCGCAGAACGCAAATCGCCCCGCCTTTTTGACATCGGCGGAAACACCGCCAAGTGGGCTATCGCTTGCTGCAACTACAATACCGACGTCCAGGTTTCCATCATCGATTTGCCGGGGCAAACGGCAGTTGCCGAAAAGAACGCCGCAGCAGCCGGTTTTGCAAACCGCATCGACACGATTGCCTGCAACGTCCTGGACGATACGACAGAATTCCCCAAAGGCGCAGACGCCGTTTGGATGAGCCAATTCTTGGATTGCTTTTCGCTCGAACAAATCACAAAAATTTTGACAAAGATTCACAAGGCCGCAACTCCAGAAACAGACGTCTATGTACTCGAACCGCTTTGGGACAAGCAACGATTCGAAGCCGCCGCTTATTCGTTACAGGCAACATCGCTCTACTTCACCTGCATCGCGAACGGCAACAGCAAAATGTACCGCTACGCAGAACTCAAAAAGGCTATTGAAACCGCAGGATTCGAACTGAAAGAAGCGCACCACAACATAGGACCGAACGCCTATTCCCTCCTCAGGTTCCGTAAAAAATAAAAGTCCAGCCAAAGTAACATGCAAAAAATATTCATCGAAAGATTGGCTAGCTTTATGCCGACTGAAGCGCACCCCAAGCCGGACGTTTCGTTCGTCCCCATGCTGACGCGCCGCCGCCTGAGTTACGTATCGCGCATGGTGGTACTCGTGAGCGAACAAGTTTCTCGCGACAAGGACGGCAACAAATTTCCACCTTGCAAAGTGACATTCGCTTCGCAGTTTGGCGAAATCACTCAGCAGCTGAAAATCTCAGAAACGCTCATCGACACAGGAATGGTCTCGCCGGCACATTTCAGCCTTTCTGTTTTTAACGCCTCCGTCGCAAACGCCTCCATTCTCGAATCGAACACCGCAGGGTATTCTGCCGTATTCTCCGGGAAAGACGCTTTTTCAACAGGACTCACGGACTGCCTTGCGGCCCTCGACATCGAAGAAACCGACTCGCGCACATTTATCTTTGCAGACGAACTCATTCCCGAAACGTATGCACCCGTCGCAGGCGTCCCTTACCCGAACGCCGTTTGCGCGCTTGCGCTCCGTCTTACAAAAGAAGAATCTAAAGCCGACCCATCACTGAAACGCATCGATGTTGCAAGCCAGCTTTCGCTCCTCAAACTGCTACGGAACAACTTTGACACGGCGGCAGAACAGGCAACAGCATTCCTCTGCGCCATCGATTCACTAAGGTCCTAGTGCAAATGGCAAAAATCCGCTACATACGTCGTGTTTTGGTGAAGCTTTTTTGCTTTGCCTTTTTCGGCATTTCTAGCCTAATTCTTGCTATTCTGTTATTCCCAATTATGCACGTTCTTTCTGGATTTTCCGAAACGAAATTCAAGAAAATGGTGCGTAAATTCAACTACCAATACTTTAAATTATTCGTCAAAATTTCAATAATTCTTGGCGCAGTCCGCCTCACCGTGGAAAACGAAGAAGCACTCAAAAGCATCCGCTCCAAAGTCGTCATTGCAAATCATCCTTCGCTTTTCGACGTTGTGATTCTATTTTCGCTTGTCCCGAACGCGGATTGCATTGTAAAAGGCGAACTCATCCAAAACAAATTTATTTCCCTTATTATAAAGAACCTCTACATTCCAAATAACATCCCGTTTGACGAACAGCTTGAACAAGCAAAGAAATCCATGGAAGAAGGCAACAACCTCATCATCTTCCCCGAAGGCACTCGTTCCAAGCCCGGCGAACCGTGGGAATTCAAAAAAGGGGCCGCCCGTTTTGCACTTTATGCTCACAACGATGTCATCCCCATTTTCTTTGGCGGCAACGAGAAAATCGGTCTCCGCAAACATGATAAATTACTGCAATATCATCCAACGGAATGTTACCAGTACAATCTCAAAGTGCTCGCCCCAATTTATGTTTCCGAATATGAAGACGAGCACATGACCAAGAGCGCCACCAAATTGACCCACAAAATGAAGGAAATCCTCGAAAAAGAATTGCATAACTAATGTTTTACTTCAACCAAAGTTCAAGAAGACGAATAAACATATCCAAGATTAAAAAGTCAACATTGGAATCAGATTCTAATTTTTTATCTTTTGCCGTGGAATTTCAGCCGATTTTCACGGCTTTTTTATTTGAGGTTTACAATGGCTAAAAAGAAAGATACGCAGACCAACATGTGGACTGGTCGTTTTGCTAGCGGCATGGCTCAGAGCATGGTCGATTTAAGTTTCAGCTTGCAGTTTGATGCAGAACTCATCGAAGAGGATATCGAAGGGAGCATCGGGCACGGCAAGGGTCTTGTGGAATCGGGCGTTCTTTCCAAAGCCGACTACAAGAAGATTTGTGATGGCTTGAAGAGCATCCTCGACGACTACCACGCCGGCAAGAACCTTTGGTGCGATAGCGACGAAGACATCCACATGGCTGTGGAACGCGTGCTTACCGAACGCATCGGCGCTCTCGGCAAGAAGATTCACACGGGCCGTAGCCGCAATGACCAGGTCTGCACAGACTTCAAGCTTTACATGCGCCACCGCGCTGCAGAAATCCGCCAGCTCGAAGTGGAACTTATGGAAACGGTCTTGGACCTTGCCAAGAAGTACTTTGGCAAGATGATGCCGGGTTACACACACTTGCAGCAGGCTCAGCCGATTTACTTTAGCCATTACCTCATGAGCATGTTCTTTGCCGTGAGCCGTGACGTGAAGCGTCTCGACAACTTCTTGGAATTGCATAGCCAGCTCCCGCTCGGCAGTGGCGCCATGGCAGGTTCTGCATTTCCCTACCACCGCGCACTCGTCGCCGAAGCTCTTGGATTCAAGGACGTGAGCCCGAACAGCATTGACGCCGTGAGCCATCGCGACATGATGCTCGAATTCGAAGCGGACCTCGCGATTATCGCAAACACAATGAGCCGCTACGCTGAAGACTTTGTGAACTGGAGCTCTTGCGAATTCGGATTCCTCACTTTGCACGATGCATTCTCCAGCGGTTCTTCGATGATGCCGCAGAAGAAGAATCCAGACTCCATGGAACTTATCCGCGGAAAGTCTGGCCGCATGCTCGGCAACTTCACTTCGCTTTATACGCTCGTGAAGGGCGCTCCGCTCAGCTACAGCCGCGACTTGCAAGAAGACAAGGAACCGGTCTTTGACAGCGTCCACAACGTGAAGGTAATTCTCCGCGTGATGAAGGAAGCTTTGGAAACCGCACGTTTCAACTTCGAGACGATGCACGCCAAGATGCTCCCGGCGCTCCTCGCTACTGACCTTGCCGACTTGCTCGTCGAAGCAGGCGTTCCGTTCCGCGACGCCCACCACATCGTGGGAAGCCTCGTCGGCGATGCCGCACGTGCAGGCAAGCAATTCACGGAACTTTCCGACGAGGCTTGGGCCGCCGCAGGCGTCCCAGACGTCGCCAAGATGAAGAAGACGCTTACGTTCGAATACAGTATCAGCAAGCGCAATATCGAAGGCGGTACGGGCCCGAAGTCCGTGAAGCAGCAATTCACGAAGGCCGCTGCGATACTCAAGAAGCTCAAGAAGTAATTAAATCCGTGTAAGGTGATCCCGCAACAAGTGCGGGATGACAAGCCTGTTTTTTCGCCTGAATTAATCCCTCACGCAACGAACGGAGAATTCATTAGAAGTCCCATAAGACATGGTGTTTGGAATGGTTTCGTTGTAACGAATCACCAATGCAGATGCGTTTCCATTCAAAATTACACCATCCATCCAGAAATAAGCGCTAGATTTCAAGTCAAAGTAATCACCACTGTCTCGACCTCCAGCGGGCTTTGCATCGAACCCCCAGAAGTTAAGTCCTTTCGAAGCCTTATCATTCCAGCCAGTCGTAGAACGCAACGCGGAACTGCTTTTTGCATAGGTAATCAGCGAAGTGAAATCACTTACTGTAGGCAAATGCCAACCTTTGGGACAAACAGTCTTTGCGGCTTCGTAAGTATAAAGACGACCATATTCCTTGCAATATTCCTTGTCATCTTTAAAGCAATGGCTGCCCTTGACTTCGTAATTCAAGTTGTCCGCCATCCATTCGAGGCCTGCTATTTTAATGGTTCTATACGTTTCTCCTTCATATTTCCATGAACCATAGTCATGCGGAATCCTATCAAGGTACGAAGAATCCAAATCACCCTTAACAGAAACATTTGAAGAATTGGCTATACAACGGACTGAAAGACCATGATCCTTATAGAAAAAACCTTCTTGCAAAGCATCAACTTCATCACGGAGTTGCCAGCCATATGCCGTAGTGGCATCTTTTTCATAAAGACTCCAGAATGCGGCTACACGCCCTGTACTCAAGAACGTTTCACCATCGTTATTGCGACGTCCCGAAGCCTTCGCGTTAAATCCAAATCGATTCGTCGGAGCTTTAACTTCATCAGTCTTATTCCACGTTTCCGTGGACTTGAGACTTGTACCGCTCCCTTCACCACCATTGTTTTGATCTACGTAATTAACCAAATATTTCCAATCGTTGGATGACGGCAACACCCAACCATCCGGGCAAATACCTTGAAAAGAAGAAGTAGTTCCCACAACCGTAGAAATGTATTTACTGTCTTGGTTAACGGCAGCAGTCCAAGAATAAAGGCGACCAAACTTGGAGCAATCCTTGTCATCTTCATGACACCAGGAATTTCCCTTAAGATTTTTCATGCTTGAGGAATCAGCATAGCGGAGATTCTCGGTCATCCAAAAAACACCGTTAATTTCGGCGACACTATATTCTTTGCCATCACGGGGATCCACCATTTTCCCATCAACGATCTCAACTCTTTTTTTTGTGTCTAATCCTCCAACCACATTGATTTCATCGAAACCATCAGAGCAAGCGGCAAATCCAAAAAGCGACGAAGCGACCGCAAATAAAACAAAACGCCTGTAATGAAGGAGCTTATTCATAATAATTCCTTATAAAAAGTTCAACTATATGTAATGTATATTATTTTTTGTCTTGCGGGACAAGCCTGTCCACGATTCTAAACAAATCGTTGTAAATTTCGAGGAAGTCTTCAATCCAAATCGGGTCGTGTTCGCCGACGATGTGGAACGTTTCTTCGAGCGTGTGTAGCGAATTGTAAAGTCCGACCACGGAACCTGCCGGCTGCACATAACCTCCGCCATAAGCGGACGAAGCGACAACGCGGGCGCGGTAACTACGGCGGAGGCGCGCAATCAAACCACTGCGGAGCGCCAGGAGTTCATCGTGAGCAAGGAGAAATTCGCCTTTTTTAATCCAGTCTTCCACATGGTTCAAGCGACGATTGATGGAATCGCGTTCTGTCGAAGGCACGAGCATTTTCTTTGCATCAAGCGTCGAACGGATTCGCCCCACAATGTTGTTCAGCAAATTTTCATTCCAGAAAATCATCGGCGGGCGCGCATCGACTGCATTTGTCACGGTTGCGGGTTTGTGTGCGACAACCCAGCGGTCCAACTTCTGCGCAACTAAATTTGCCTCGGGGAACCTGTCAACGGCGACATATTCCTGGGCACGCGTGTAAAGGGTATCCGCATAAACCATCCGCCAATGCGAAAGCTTACCAGTCTTGCGAATGGCATCGATGCTAGCCTTGATTTCGGACAGTTTCTGGGAAAGCTCTTCCATTAGCGAGTTCCCTCAACTTTTGCCGATTCTTTTTTTACCGGCCCGTTTTCGATATTGTTCGACTGTAGCGGAGTCACGCCGATTTCCACGCGACGGTTCAAGCGGCGATGTTCTTCGCTGTCGTTGGGGTACTTCGGGCGATGCTCGCCAAATCCTGCGGCAAAGAGCCTGTCGGGCGGGAATCCCATTTTCACAAGCATCTTGACCACGTTCACGGCGCGTTCGGTAGAAAGATTCCAGTTCGTGTATGTGGTAGAACCGCTAAACGGAATGTCATCCGTAAAACCGCTCACCATGATAACATCCGTCGAATCAAGCGATTCAAGAAGTCCCTTGCTGATGCCGCGAATCACGCCCTCACCTTCCTTGGTGAGGTTTGCCCCGTTGATCGGGAACAAGAAACTCGCCTGAATCTGGATTTTACCGTCTTCGAGCGCGATAAGCCCCGCCTCGATAGATGTCTGCAAACTTTTGGACAAAAGCGCATTGCGTTCTGCGGCAATTTTACGCATTTCTTCCTGGCAGGTGAGCACTTCTTCTTCGGTACGCGTCAGGTCTTCGGCCTTTTGCTCCTTGAGGGTCGCCATCGCCACAAACGCAAGGATAAAGAGCGAAACAAGGGCAACGCCCAAGTCCGTGTAGGCCATCCAAGGATTGCTATTTTCCTCTCTATTGCGACTCATGATTAACCTTCGGCTTTAGGCTGTTGGGCGGCAATTGCAGAACGCTGTGTCTGTTCGAGAACTTCGAGCAAGATTTCCTGGGTCTTGACCGCATTTTCCATGAGCACTTCGCTTGCGCGTTCGTGGAATGCTTCGAGAGACTGGTTGAGATGTTCGACAAAGTTGTCTTCTTCTTCGTGTTCCGCGGTATCGCCCGAAAGCTTTTCGAGAATCGTTTCGAGGCCGCTACGCAGCATTTCGAGGTTCGCGCTGAGCTCGGACTGGTTCACGCGCATAAGCTCTGCGGTTTCCACGATGTTTCCGCCAAGAGCGTCGGTCGCTTCTTTCTCTTTGACGACACGGTTGTCGATGCTTTCGGTAAGCGCCTTTTGCGCATCGAGGAGAACGCTCGACGTTTCGGAGAGTTTCTGGAATGCACCGAGAATATCGGACGAGAGCGCCCCGAGCTTTTCGGAAACATTCTGGGAGAGTTCCGCAGAACCGGCCTGAGCTTTTTCGGCCACCTGCAAGGCGACGTTCTTGAGCGTTTCGAGACCCACGCGCTGAGAATCGACGTTGGCGGTCGTTTCGGATTCGAGACGCTGCATAAAGTTTGTCCATTGTTCGCCGGACTGCTTGACCTGTTCGGCAACGGAATCGGCAATGTTCTGTGTCGCTGTAGCCATGGAAGCCTGCGTCGCCGTAGCCACGCCATCGAGGCCCGACTTTACGCCAGAAGAAATACCTTCGAGGCCTGTATTCAAGGAGGCAGAAATACCGTCCAACTTTTCGTCGAGCTTTGCAGGAATCGCTTCGACCGACTTCGAAAGCGCACCGATATTTTCATTAATCGGATTGAATGCGCTCGAAACAGAAGCCCCCACAAGTTCACCCAGTTTTTGGGTCGATTCGTTCATGTTCGCGACGGCACCCGCAAGCGATTCATTCACCGTCTTGACAGACGATGTCATTTCCGTAGAGACCTTCTGGACCGATTCCACGACATCCTTGTTCAGCTTCGAGGTCATGGCAGAGAGTTCCTCGCCCACCATCGAAACGACTCCAGCAAGGCCTTCCTTTACGGAAGAGGCTATTACGGACAAGTTCTTTTCGACGGAGTCGAACAAGCGTTCCAAATCGTTCTTGTTCTCTTCGATTACGCCTTCTTCGCTCTCGGAATCTTGCATATCGAGAGTAAAGGCATCAAGGTGCGCCATAAATTCATCGCGGCGGGCGCTCAAAATCGTACGGCAGGCGTTCAGCATCAAGGCGGCAAACAAACCGCAAAGGCTTGTACCGAAAATGCCCTTCATGTTCTGGAACAAGACCTGAATCGTATCCAGCGTACCTTGCGTCGTGGAATTATCGATAGCGCCACCGGCTGTAGCCACGGACTGCATAAGGCCGAAGAACGTACCCATGAGGCCGAGGAGAATCACCGTCGAACCCACACTGCGGTTGAGCGGAATCGAAGAACCCGCCGAAAGCACGTCAAATGCCATCGGGGAATCCAAGCGGATTTTCTTTTGCAAAAGACGTCTCGCCAGCTCTACCCTCTTAGCGACAACACCCGAGTCCAATTCAGGATAAACGTTTTCCTTTTCGCAGGCGTCAATGATTTCGTCTTCGGCGATAATCTGCTTCATCTTGCGTATCGCAGAAATCTGTTCGACCAGGTAAACGGCGATAATGGCGATCATGATGATCCAGCCAAATGCGGGAGCGCCAAAGTAGAGAGCGCCCGCGATAAGGGTTACAAAACCCACCACCGTCAAAACAAGAATCATATTGAATGCTTTTTTCATATTCTACCTACACATTCTGCGCCTGATAAGGAGCGACTGTTTCAAACAAGTTTAACTGACCGCGAGAGAACCCGCGAAGGAAAAGGGACCATTTACTTTGATACCATTCGATAATCTGCGTCGTAAGCCCTTGGGCGTAATCGCAAAAATCATCCGTAAACGCCAAAAAGCAGTTTTCGTAGGCGTAATGCGGATTCCAAAAACGACCGACATTTCGAGCGCAGGACATAGCCGACGAGTAATAGCGCACCGGACCTTTCGAGGAGAACGCCGCCGCAAAACGCTTTTTTGCAAGCGAATTCAACGACGTACGGAGCGAAACCACCATCGCATTCTCTTTTTCGCGAAGCGACGCTTCAAGACACGGCAACAGCTTGGATACCGGATCGACGGCACTTTCAGAAAGCCAGTACTTGCAGAGTTTTTCTTGCAACTGCATCACGCGGCCATGCATACGCACGAACAACGGCTCGGCATCGCTCACCAACAAATGAATCGTCGCCGAATAGAAGTTGTTGATGTCCTGCTTGTTGTTCTTGACCGTGAGTGCCCAGCCCTTTTCTTCGTCGTGGACCAAAAAGTCCCCGCCCTCAAGCAAAAGCCGCAGTACCTCGTCCGTCGAAAAACGCTGAATCCATTTGGCACGGAATTCGTTATAAAGCTTTTCGCAATCCTTGAAAATTTGCGGGAAGCCGGACTCGCAGAGTTTCCAGGCGGACTCGCTGAACGAAATCAGTTCCGAACTGCCGACGTTCGCCTCAGGATTGTTGAGCATAGCGTCCAAATGTTCAAAAAGAGCAATCGACCATGTCACCATCATGGATTGAGAAAGCGTCGCAACGATAGCCGAACGATTAGGACGCACGGCCAAGCGAACGCTTGCCCCTGTCATCTTACGTATAGCCCTGCGAAAAGTTTCTTCCACGAAAACCCCTTAAAAAAGAGCCTCAATGTTATGCCAAACATTGCGACGGACACGTTTCTTGTTCAATTTCAAATCGGTGGCTTCACTGCGAATATCAGATTCCTGATTGTTGCGAATTAAATCGGTATCCCCGTCCACCTTCCCTTCGGTTTCAAGATAAAGTCCATAGACGTTTTCAGAAACGCTAGTCTCGGTCGAAACAACTCGACCAGCCCTGACAGACAATGCGTAACGGTTGTGAGACATGACGCAACGTACTAGAGTGACATCAGGACTTTCATCGACCCAAAGGCCGTAGTAGTTATTGGAAAAGCGAACATTCTCGAACGAGCCACGAGAGCGGAAAACCGTATTGCGGAACGCGTTCTCGATCACAAGGTTCTTCACTTCGAACGGAACCGCACTGGACATGATATGGAAACCGTTCCAGTTGACTACAGAATCCAAACCGCAAAAGACGACAGGCTTATCGCTCGTCCCGACAATCTTGACCGGCCCCTGAAGCATAAGCTTCGCAAACTCGCCCATCAACACTGTCACGCCAGGTTCTACGACAAACGAATCGGATGCGGCAACAACCACTCCCTGTTCGAGCACGTAAGGGCTATTCTTCTCTTGCAAAAAGACCTTGCCGTTTACCGCAGCCGGGAACGGCATACCCGAAGCAAAAACAGAACCCGCCAAAGCGACAACCGACAAAAAAGCCAAAACGGAGGAACGAACAAATCCGCTTACACAAATCATTGCAGGTTCCTCAAAGTGATTTTCTGATTGACATTCATGCTCGCAAGCGTGTCGCCGGCAACCAGATCGCACACATCAATAACCGCCACGATATTCATCTCGGCAGAAGTGAGCGTTCCGTGTGTGACGTCAAAAAGAACAACGCCATCCCCGACGACGTAATCGCTGCTCTTCAATTGCAGATTCGATGTCGTGTCCGGGAGTTCCAAATACTTCATGCCCATGTGGATTTTCGCCATCCGCACGCCATCCTGCAAATAGACATCCTGAAGCGTGAACGTCTTATACACGGTCGTCGCGCTGTTGCCCTTGCCTGGAATCGACATTTGGCGTTCCCAGGATTCGCCGAGATTGACCGGTTTTTCCGGAAGAATCGGCTGCGCCTTGAGGAACAAGGGAATCAAGTTCAGTTCATCTTCGGACGGCATGTCCAAAGCATTTTCAATCGTCGGATCGGTAATGATACCGTCGTGGTTGAGCTTGAACTGAAAGTTCCGAATAGAGAGGTACTTCTCGATATTGCGGAATTCGTCAACGGAGCGCTTGTCGCTATTGTAGTTGACGGAGTCGATTTTCATTTCAAAACGTCCCGAGCCATCGTCGTAGGGCATCAAGAGGCTCATGGTACTACGGACGCTCACATGCGTGTGCATGGATTCGGGTACCGAATTGGAATCGGCAGGTAAGCTCGCATTCAAGGTCGATTCAAGACGGAACGACTGCGGGGTAACTGTCTGCGTGTTAAAAACAAGATGAACTTCGTTCCGTTCGCAGGAACAAAGGGTAAATAAAGCAAGAGTGAGCGCCGGAAAAGCGCATGATTTGATAAAATTCATGCTTTGAATATAGTAATAGTTTGAGGATGAGTAACTATTAACTAGTTACTAGTTACTAGTTAATAGTTACTTCGAACTTTTAACCCAAGCTCTTAACTCAAACGCCCTTGTTGCCGGAGTCACCTTTTTCAAGGCGCATCTGTTGAAAAAATCCTTTCAAAAGGCCGAGGCATTCATCGGCGAGAACGCCTCCCGTGACTTCTACCGCGCGCTTGAGAGCGTTGCCGGAAATAACGTCAATCGTAGTGCCGCAGCCGCCAAAACGGGAATCCGGGGAGCCATAAACCACGCGGGAAACGCGGCTGTTGAGGATGGCTCCGGCGCACATGGGGCATGGTTCGAGCGTCACGTAAAGCGTACAGCCGTCCAAGCGCCAGTTGTCGAGCGTACTTGCGGCAGTGCCAATGGCAATGATTTCGGCATGGGCGGTCGCATCCTTGAGCTGTTCGACCTGGTTGTAGCCCTTCCCTATCACGACTCCGTCCTTCACGATAACGCAACCGATAGGAATTTCCTTCATGTCAAAAGCAATCTGCGCCTGGCGAAGCGCCATGTGCATGAATTTCACGTCGTCATTGTTTACGTTATCCATAAATCAAAAATCCTGATGCTCGTCTATATAGCCATTTTTATCAAGGGATTCAACTTTTCGGTTATACTCAGCTTCTTGTTTCGAGGTATCTTTTCCTTCGCGTTTTTCACGCCCCACTTTCATAGCCATATCAAAAAGATCGTCAATATTTTCTTCGATTTCACTGTGATAATTCGTGTTATCCCAAATGTTAGTGTCACGACGGAAAAAAGCGGGATCAATCATAAAGAATGGGAGCAAAACGAACCAAACAAAAAAAGTAAGCCCAAGCCACGTGAATACGACATCTAAAGTAAACTCATGATACGCTTTTTCGCCACAAAATAACAAGCAAAAGATAGCTAGGCAAATGGCAGGCAACATAAGCACATAGACCTTCCACTTGAGATTTTCCCTTTCGGAAAATTTCTTTTTAGCAAGCCATACAGGGACTCCAGTTATTATTAGCATAAATAACAAACAGGGCCATATACTCCCCAGCACTTCTACTGGAGAGTCAATCAACTCCTGCAAAAATTTTATTCGGCGTTCCCACATTACTTAAGTCCGCGACCGTATGCACAGTAAGAATCCTCTTGCATAAAGTCACCGTCGTGGTAATAGGCAGCGCGTGCACGGCAGCCGCCGCAGCGGTCGTTGAACTTGCACTTGCCGCAGGCACCGGAGTAAGCCTTGGTGCGGAGCTTCTTGAACACGTCGGCATTC
The DNA here is from genome assembly GCA_946415675.1 of uncultured Fibrobacter sp. Taxonomy (GTDB): domain Bacteria; phylum Fibrobacterota; class Fibrobacteria; order Fibrobacterales; family Fibrobacteraceae; genus Fibrobacter. The sequence continues at coordinate 5,360 of CAMKTL010000002.1, read as the reverse complement.
GCCCAAATTTCGTCAAACGGCGTATCGTGTACGTCGCCCGCTTCTTCCATCATGTAGGCGCAGGGACGCACCTTGCCGATAGGGCTTACGATGCAGTAGTCGAGTCCCGCGAGGCAACCACGGCTGTAACGTGTCTTGATGTCAAGCTGGTCTGCAATGCGGAGAAACTGCGGAGCGCAAGTCGGCTTCACCGGGATTCCGAGCGTGCGGCTCTTTTCCATAATCTTGCGGAGGAGTCCTTCGTATTCGGCAACACGGAGCGCATGTCCTTCGATTTCCTTGCCGCGACCCACCGGAATCAAAAAGAAAATCTGATGGTTCACGGCACCGATTTCCTTGACCCAGTCCATGATGTCAAAAATTTCGTTCTGGTTCCAGTCCATAATCGTCGTGTGAATCTGGAACGGGAGGCCAGCCGCCTTGCAGTTTTCGATACCCATCAACGTGAGTTCAAACGCATTCGGAAGTCCGCGAAAATCGTTGTGGCGCTTGGGGTCGATGCTATCAACACTGATACCCATCGCCATAGCACCTGCATCCTTGAGCTTCACTGCCAAATCGTGCGTGATAAGCGTTCCGTTCGTGCCAAACACCGGGCGGAGCCCGCGTTCGCGAGCATGGGCCACAAGTTCCACAATGTCCGGGCGCGTCATCGGCTCGCCACCGCTGAAAATCATAATCTTGAATCCAGCCTTGGCAATCTCGTCAATGAGCTTGAGCGCCTCGGCGGTCGTGAGTTCCGCCGCCTTGTTTTCGCCAGCATCCTGGTAACAGTGCTTGCACGTCAAGTTACACTTATTCGTTGTCATCCAAGAAACAATCATGCCAAAGACCTCATTCTTTTTTTGCAAATATAGAAAATGCCCAGAAGCGAATCCGAGCAAGTCACTATTTCCATCTGAGAATTAGTCAGACTCATTTATGAGCATAAACTTCATAATCCATGCAATTGGCTTTTGAATCAAAAACGTCCAATTTCAAATTAAAAATTATCGATCAAGGACATTATATCGTCGCAAGACCTTTCTTTCATTTCTGCATCGTAGAAATAGGTCGTATAAGCAGTGCCTCCCTTAACCCCACTACAAGTTTTAGCAGCACCACCAGGGCAGCCCGTTCCTGTTTTGCCAGCGCCTGGCGACATTTCGTTCGCTGACGAGCAAACATAATCCATATCTTCTTGGACAGAGGCTTCGACACAACCATGAACGCTAATAACGTTTTTGTAGTTTATGTTGATTTCGCAAGAATAGACATCATTGTCGGAATCATCACTGCAAGCGGTGAAGAGCGCTGCAGCCGCAACCATAGAAAATAAAAGCAACTTTTTCATATTTCATTCCTTTGAAGTTGTTCCATGAACGAATATAACATTTTATCAAAGAACAATCAACTTGTTTACCTGTATATATTGAAAAAGGTCATAAAACGACATTTTGAACGGTATAGATCTCCAATCTTAGTAGTTCAACACGTAGTCATCGTTTCACCAAAAGGACCAAAATAGATGTTGCCGACATTTAAAAAATATGATTTAGAGTTGAAACCATCCAAAAATCCATCACATCGCCCTCCTTCATACTTGATGACTCCAAGTACACCATCAATGCCATAATAACTTATATCTAATTGAACAGTGTCTTTATATAGTTTTTTGATCTCTCTTCAAGAAAAAGAGAATCTTTAGATGATATACAAGAATAACAGTTTGCCGTAGTGGAAATATAGAAAATGGGTAGCAGACACCTCATCAAAAGTTTGAATAAAGTATTACTTGAACTTTCCGTATTCTCTGGCGATGGATATTGTGTGAACTCGATAGGCATACCTCTCCAAACATGGGAAATTTTCAGTTCCTTGGACATGTCGTAGGTGAGATTCCCTACGGAATCATAGACAAAATTGGCAGAGTCGCTCATGTTTCGTTCGTCCGCGGTGCCGCCCATGTTGTCCGCGACGGACTTGAACCTGTTTTTGCCCGAATAGTAGCTATATTCGCCTTTTTATGAATCAAAAAAACCGAACACATAAAAAAAGCCAAATATAACGCCCAAAGCAACAAATACAACATAAGCATAATAAGTTGCTGGGTCATTTTCTTTTGTTACATACGATCCACACATTCCTGCTCTTTTTGTTTTTATTATTTCAACTAAGCACCAAATCATGATTATAAGACCTAAATATTTCAATTATCATCCTCCATCGGCGCCATACTAGATGACTTTTCTGGAGCCATATCCATAGGAATATCATTGATTTGTCTCAACATACCATCAATCTCGTGGGTTCCAAAATTCAATATATTTTGCAAAGCATTATCCGCAGCTCTTTTATAAGAACCACCTACCAAAGTTTTAGTAATTCTTCCTCCAGGAGCAAATTTACTACCAGCAAGAATAAAAACACCGTCAATAACCATAGACGAGAATGCGCCTTCGATTCCATAGCGTCCCAATCCTTGCGGCATGTTGACGACGACCTTTGTCTGTTTTGCCGGTCCGACGTAGTTCTCGCGGATTTCAGTCCCGATGCCGGTGTAGTGCGTCACCTGCGCCATATCCCAATCGGCGGCACCTGCAACTTTGTGCATCACGGTCTTGGATATTCTCCGACCGGTCCCGTCGTACTTCATCAGGAGCCTGAACAAGGTATCGCTGGAACTGCCCGCAGGTTGAGACTGTTGTATAAATTCGATTGGCATACCTCTCCAATCATACAAAATTTTCAAATTTTTATTCATTACTCTGAAAAAAAATCGTTGTTCAAAAAAATCAAGCATATAACCACAGAAATGCTATAAAGCCATAAATAACTGTGGAAACAAGGATTACTCGTAAAATTCTTTTTTTATTTGAGCGACATTTTATTTCGGTATCGAGAATTGAGACAACGAAAAAAAACCACATCACCACAATAAAAACCATACCTCTACTTATCACTAGACTCAAACTCCTTTTTATACGCATCACGAAACTGTCGTTTTACTTCATCAGTAACTTCAACATCATTATCATATAATTTACGGCCATATGCATTCGCCCAATTCGCTTTTACTTTAACATTCTCTACAGAGGATCCAAATATTCCATATCCAGTTAACTGATTCATAAAATCTTCGAAAAAAACATTATCTAAAGTTATAATAGAATACAAATCATTAAAATTTTTTACTTCCTTTAGCGTTTTTTCCGAAGCAGACAAAGGAATTGAAGCTGGTCTTAAGAATGGTATAAATGTCAATGCATCAAGGATTGCTCCAAACAATCCACTTCTCACACTCGGCCTAAGCGAGTTTTCAATTTCAAGATCGGGTTTAGAAGATGTCATCAATCCACCTCCAGGAATAAGCAGGTCATAAACCTTATAAAAAACCGTTTCAACAAGGGAGGCGTATTGATAATGATACTTTCCATTTTGACTTACGTACTGGTCATCCACTTGCGTTATTGAATAATTCCCATCCGGATCCACGCCATTCACCGGATTCATACCATTCCCAGCATACAGATACGGGCTTGCAAATTGCCTTGCAGGGTCCACGCTAATCCACATTCCTAGCATGGGGTCTAGATACCTTGCGCCGAAATAGTCAAGCGCGATTTCGTCATCGTGTTCTTTCCCTGTGAAATTCTCCGTTACCTTGCCTGTTGGCGGTGGCGTTAACTCAATCATTTCACCGAATGCGCGGTAGTCGTAGGCGGCGAGCGGTGTGCCGATATCGGAGTGTGAGGGGTTCGCATCGGCCTGCGTGCCATACACGAGCATCGTACTGCCCAGATGGTTCTTCAGGTACCATTCGAATGTCCTGGACGCGTTATCGTCGGCGGGCTGCGATGCGTCCGCGACCTTGTAACGGCCGAGGCCCTGTCTTGAGGCTCCGAAGCTTTGCTTCGGGAGAATGGCTCCGCCATTTGATAGCCGAAGGATGTCTTTTTCGATGTAACTTCGCGGCTTCAGCCGCGTCAATGTTACACGAAAGAAGACCGGCATGTTCACGACGACTTTCGTCTGTTTTGCCGGTCCGGCGTAGTTCTCGCGGATTTCCGTGCCGATGCCGGTGTAGTGCGTCACCTGCGCCGTATCCCAATCGGCGGCACCTGCAACTTTGTGCATCACGGTCTTGGATATTCTCCGACCGCTCCCGTCATACTCCATCAGGAGCCTGAACAAGGTGTCGCTGGAACTGCCCGTAGGTTGCTGCGTTTGTATAAATTCGATAGGCATACCTCTCCAATCAACTACCACAAATATAAAAGAGCTACAATGTAGGCTATTGTCACAAAAAGAATATTGATTATAGTATGCTTTTTGTCATAAATTCCCAATATAAACTGCCGCAATAAAATTATAAAAACAAAAAACAACCATACAAAAGCATTATTCACCAACAGACTCAAATTGCTTCCGGTAAGCATCTCCATATTCACGCCTCACATCATTAGTGATTTCAACATTGTTTTTATATAACTTTTCTCCATATGAGTTTGCCCATGAGGCTTTCGATTTAACATCTTCTATAGATGAGCCTCTTATCCCCTGAAAAAGAGTCAAGTCGCTCATATAATCTTCAAACTTAGGAGACATTGGCAAAGATAAAAGTTTGACAGAAGTTTGTAAAGTTTGAGTATAATTGAAAACTTTATCTAAATTTTTTGTCATCTTTATTGCTTTTATTAACGATCCAACAGAAATGAAATCCTCAGCAACGCTTAACAAGGAAATTTCCTTATCCGGCATATGAGTATTTTCAATTATATCATCAGCTCGACACATAGAAAGCATCGTAGAACCAAAAGGAACTACTTGAAAATATTCAAACATGAAAGTTTCTTCCAAAGAAGCATATCTAAAACTATAGTCATTATCAGATTTGCGTATTTCGTAATTTCCATCCGGATCCACGCTATTCACGGGATTTACTCCATTCCCCGCATACAGATATGGGCTTGAGAATTGCCTTGCCGGATCCACGCTTATCCACATTCCGAGCATCGGGTCTAGATACCTTGCACCGAAGTAGTTCAGAGCGATTTCATCATCATGTTCCTTGCCTGTGAAATTCTCCGTCACCTTGCCTGTCGGTGGTGGCGTCAATTCAATCATTTCGCCAAAGGCGCGGTAGTCGTAGGCGGCGAGCGGCGTGCCGATATCGGAGTGCGCGGGGTTCGCATCGGCCTGCGTGCCATATACGAGCATCGTACTTCCGAGGTGGTTCTTCAGGTACCATTCGAATTTCGTGTTCGGGATGTAGCCTACGCCGGAGCCCATGTCGGGATTTTCAGCGTCCTCTATTCCATAGCGTCCGAGGCCCTGTCTTGAGGCTCCGAAGCTTTGCTTCGGGAGAATGGCTCCGCCAT
>CAMKTL010000001.1:0-224148 GCA_946415675.1 uncultured Fibrobacter sp. | reverse complement strand
GCGGTCGTGGTGGAATTGGTAGACACGCTAGCTTGAGGTGCTAGTGGGAGCGATCTCATGACAGTTCAAGTCTGTCCGACCGCAGAAAAAGGCTCAGTGAAAACTGAGTCTTTTTTATTTGCATTGACAGCCCTCCCCTTCTATCCCATAAAATTCTACATTTGCAAGCATGAAGACTTTCGAACTTTTAAAGACGTCCAAAAAGTCCAAGGCGCGCCTCGGGATTGTCCATACCGACCACGGCGACATCCATACGCCGATTTTCATGCCGGTGGGCACCGAAGCGACCGTCAAGGCGGTAACGCCAGCACAACTGAAAGAAGACATCAAGGCTCAGATTATCCTCGCAAACACGTACCACTTGTACTTGCGCCCGACAACGCCCAAAATTGCGGCGGCCGGTGGCATCCACAAGTTCATGAGCTGGGACGGCCCTGTGCTTACGGACAGCGGCGGATTCCAGGTGTGGAGTTTGAAAGACCTTCGCAAAATCAAGCCCGAAGGCGTGGAATTCAGGAGCATTCTGGACGGTTCCAAGCATTTCTTTAGCCCAGCCAGCGTGATGAACGCCCAGCGCGAAATCGGTGCCGACATTATCATGGCACTTGACGAATGCACGCCGTACCCAAGCACGGTCAAAGAAGCGGAACACAGCTTGAATTACACGCTCCGCTGGACAGCCGAAGCGATGGAATGGCTCAAAGAACACCCGCCGATTCACGGCTACAACCAACAGTTTTTCGGAATCATCCAGGGCGGGATGCACACGCATTTGCGCAAGCAGGCGATTGAACGCATCGCGGAACTCGGCCCCGACGGCTACGCCATGGGCGGCCTCTCTGTAGGCGAACCGACCGAGACGATGTACCAAATCGCCGATTTTTGCACGGACTATTTGCCTACGGACCACCCGCGTTACGTGATGGGCGTCGGAACGCCATGGAATTTACTCGAACTGATTGGGCGCGGCGTGGATATGTTCGACTGCGTTATGCCCACGCGCAACGCCCGCAACGGCATGTTGTTCACTAGCGAAGGCGTGCTCCGCTACAAGGCAGCCCGCCACGCCGAAGAATACGACAAGCCGGTGGATCCGAATTGCGACTGCTATTGCTGCCGGAACTTCAGCCGCGCTTACCTGCGCCACTTGCACCACGCCGGAGAATCACTCGGCTACACACTCGCGAGCATTCACAATTTGCACTTCTACCTGCACCTGATGCAAGAAGCCAAGGACCACCTCGCCGACGATACTTTTGAAGAGTGGGCGAAGGCAAAGTGTGAAGTACTGCAACGCAACCTTGAATAGTATTTTGCATTGGGAAAAGGAGGGTCTGTGAGCAAAAAGCGACTAGTATCAACTAGTCGCGATTGCGAGAGAATCCGTCAAACATAACAGTTCTTATAAAATTAGACGGATTCGGTATTGTATTCGGAGGGCGGAGCCCTCCCTAGTCGTAGATGCCTTGCGATAAGCGAGGCATCGAACCCAATGGGCTAAGGCAAAGTGTGAAGTACTGCAAAGAGATTTGCAATAAGTTCTGTGTAAGGTGATCCCGGCACAAGGCCGGGATGACAAAAACACCCCGGACATTCGTCCGGGGCATTTTTGATGGTTACTTAAGCGTTCCCGACATAAGGAACGCATCAGTCTTTACTTGATGGAAATGCGAGCAGTCTTGCTTGCACCATTCATCATAACACGCACGACATAGTTACCCGTGCTCACGTTCTTGAGAGAGAACTGGTGTGCACCGGCAGTCACATTTTCGTTGAAGCTTTCAACAACGTGGCCCATCATGTCGAACACCTGGACAGATGCCTTGCCTGCCTTGACAAAGTTCGCGCTGAGCATCTTGCCCTTGAATCCAAGCTTCAAGCCACTTGCTGCACGGGCAATCGTCTTGATGCCAATCGTGCCGCTGACGCACTTGAGGTCATCCACGTAGAGGTACTTGATTTCGGGCTGTTCGTCAAAGCCTTCGTAGCCAACGACTTCCCAAGCCATCTTCTTGATAGCGGCATGGTTCAATTCCTTCGGGTCTTGCGTCCAGACCGGCTGTTCGAGCTTTTCCCAAGGAATCACGACTGTAGTCCATTCCGGAGAGTCCTTAGAAAGGAGTTCATGGTAAGCATAGTCTGTCACCTGACCGTCCTGAATCTTGAACTTGTGAGAAGCGCCCTTGTAACGGTAGCTGAGACCAGTGCACTTGCTCAAGTCAGTTCCCTTGGAAGTATCGGCATCCATATTGAGGCCAAGAGCCACAAACGGAGCGTATGCGTATTCGCCCTGATTCCAGACGATATCGTTAATTGCGACGAATCCCTTGGTACCATTGGTAGCATCAGTCGTTCCGGGGAACACGACGACATAACCACCAAGATCGTTATCGTATTTGTTAGAAATCGTAGAAAGACCCTTCGAGTCCTTGTCGGTATAAGCGTACCATGTACCAGTCGTGTTGGCCACTTCGTCGAGGTCTTCGATATCGTCGATAATCATGAGATCCGTAACCGGAACGACCACAACAGAAGAAGAATACTTCGGAGTCGTAGCGGAGCTAGACTTTGCCGTTGCAGAACTGGACTTCGGCGTTGTTGCGGAAGAAGAGGTCGGAGCCGGACCAGCACCTTCGCTGATAGCGGTGATGGAGACGCCGTTGCAGCGGACATCGTCAACATAGAGATAGTTGTACTTGGGCTGGTTCTTGCTATCCGGAACGTCGAGAGCACCCTTGACTTCCCAAGCAAAACGCTGCACCTTGTTCATGCCCTTTTCACCAAGGCTGAAGTGCTTGTCGTCATCACCCCAGCTTTCCTGAGTGAACTGGTCCCAAGTGAGTTCCACTTCCTTCCATTCCTCGGAACCGTCCTTGTTCACGTGATGGAAGTTCCAGTTCGTGACGAGAGAAGTTTCAACACGGAAGTTGTGGCTAGCACCCTTGAACTTGTAGCTGATGGACTTGCAAGCAGAGAGGTCAATTTCGGTCGTATCACGCTTGAGGTTGAGACCAATAGCCACATACGGAGCATACTTGTAAGCACCCTTGGCAAGCTTGATGTTTTCGATACCCACCATGTACTTAGAGGTGTTCTTGTCACCCTTCTTCGGCATCAACACATCGTAAACCTGCTTGCCGAAATCGTTTTCCCATTTCTTGTTAGAGATAGAGGTTTCGCCCTTGCCGTCCGTATCGTCGTCGGAATCAGCAAATGCAGACCACCATCCGCCAGAGTAAGCAAAACGGTCACCGTCTTCCATGTCATCGATAATGTCCGTCTTTGTGCCATTAGCAACGCCAGTAGAGAAGCCGCTGTTAGAAGATGCATTACCATTCTGGAGTCCGCAGTCCTTATAACCGCTCGTTCCGTTCATCCAGCCCTTGACCATGTTGCCGGAATTCGTAAAGGTAAGGCCGTTGTCGATAGCGAGGTTCTGGAATGCAGCGGACTGTTCCTTGATAGCGGAAGCAGACCAGTTAGCCCAAGAAACCTTGTTCTGGTTCATCCAGTTAATCCATGCCTCGCTTGCGCCCTGGTTCGGAGAGCCGTTACCGTCGGCACTGACCGTACCCCATTCTGTAGCGAACACGGGAACGCCTTTAGACATAGCCTGAGCGGCACGGTCATTGTAACCGCCGTTACCCGTCTGGTGCGTTGCGGCATAGAAATGGAGGGTGCAACCGTAGTTTTTATCGTTAATGCCAGCCTGAGCGCACTGTTCCGGATGGCTGGACCATTCCGGGCTACCCACGAGCACGAGGTTGTCGGAATGCTTACGGATTGCGGCAATCACGGAGTTTGCGTGAGAAGCAACCGTACCCATATCGGCACCGACCGGTTCGTTCCACACTTCGAAAATCACGTTGTTGTAGGAGCCGTATTCCTTAGCGGCATATTCGAAGAACTTGACAGCTTCAGAAGTATTGCCGTTTGCACTTTCAATGTGCCAGTCGATAATCACGTAAATGTCGTTTTCGATAGCGGCATTGACCACGTTCTTGAGGTAACCCTTCTGCAAGGTTTCACCCTGCGCGCTGCTCAAGTAGCCACGCCCCTGGTCCTGGAATTTTTCCTGAGTTACACCCATTGCAAAGCGAATGACTTCAATGTTCATCTGCTTCACCATGGCGTTCACAGCCTTTTCGGAATAGAAAACGGTAGAGCTATCAGCACCCGAACTCCAGAAGAGGCTCATGCCCTTGACCTGAACCGCCTGGTTTGCGTACTGCGGGCAAGAACCGGAAAGCTTGCCGCCGTTTGCCTTAAGTTCACCGTACGTGCTAACAGGGCCGAGGCGGCTAGCACTCACCGCCATAGCAGAAGTTACGGCGGCGCACATTAGAAATGCGAAGACTTTTTTCATAAACATCCTTTTGGGTTCACCCAATCTCCGCAACCATATTAATCCCAAATGAAAAATAGAAAATATGCGGAAAAAGAGTTGTAATTTATTTGGATACATTGTTTGGCGTCACAAAGAACCGCCCTAACGTTTACAATCGTTTACAAATATCGCGTAAGCCGCCCCCGTCCCCATACGCGGATCATGACTACGTAAGGACTGAAGTCCTAAGTAGTCAAAGAGAACCGGGTCCGGGGAGACAGCGTGAATGGATTAATTCTTTACGATTTTCACGGTGCTCGGGCCAAGCCCAGTCGTGAAGCGGACTATGTAGATTCCGGCGCGAAGAGCGGACAAATTGAGCATGTGGACATCCCCCATTTTTTTGAGAACGGGCACTTCGATTTGACGGCCATTGATACCAAATATTTTCAATTTCGTCACACGTTCCGCGCTGAAAATCAAGTTTGACGAAGGGGAATCGTAATAGATATCCCTCATCGTTTTTGCAAAAGCGGCAAGTCCCTGTTCTTTTCCACTGGAAGAGGTGGGCTCAACGACCTTGGAACTAGAACTGTTACTGGATCCTTCGCTCGATGAGCTCAGGATGACGTTAGTGGATGAACTCAGGATGACGTTGGAGGATGAAGAATATTCCATCACCTCGCCCGTGCTGCCTTTGTAGGTCTTGAGCGCATCCTGAAGTTTCTTGTTCACGGAAGACGCTGTATCGTCGGCGGCATTATTAAACGTCCACTTGAAATCACCCCCCTGCACGCGGCCAGCGTAAGCAATCACGTTATCGCGCGCGGCTTTCGGGGAATCTGCGGTGTAACTGTACATGACAGACTTGTCGGTATCGAAGTTGTTATAGGCATTTGCGCCTGCATAGGACTTGACCGTCGCAGGGACTTTTGTGTCGCGGCTATCCACCACGTAAGCGTCAAAATCGGCCTTTGTATCGATGTCACCCACGGCAGTTTCCTTGCCCTTAAGCATATACTTGCTCGCACCATACGGGATGAACGTATAGGTTCCCTCCATATAATTGTTGTAGGCCTTGATGGTTCCGCCGTCTTCGTCGCTGAACGTGCCGTAATTTTTCGGGTCACGCTTGGTGCCGCCGGCATAAACGTCCGTCCCTTGCATCGAGGCCATCATCGGGTATTTGCAGTTGCGGAAGTAGTTCGCTTCCATGAATACGGACGAACCGAGCGTGGAACCTGCGCCGTACTTGGCGTTGCCATCGTAGTAGTTGTTATAGACGTGGGCGCTGTAGAAACGAATACGCGGGTGGCGGGAGTCCGAATGGTCGTACCAGTTGTGGTGATACGTGATATAGAGCCCTTCGGTCGTACCCTCGGAAAGGCCCAAAAGGTTCGACTTGCCGTTATCCCAGAAATGGTTGTAACTGAACGTCACGTAGGTCGATTTTTTGCAATCCAAGGCGCCATCGCCTTTGGCTTGGTCCTTATCGCTACCGGCAAGACCGTAGAAAAAGTCGCAGTTGTGCACCCAGATGTACTTGTTGTCTTGCTGGAGACTGATGTTGTCGCCTTCGTCGGAACTGACGTTCATGACGCCGAGGTTCCTGATTTCGACATCTTGCGCGCCCTTGACGCGGATGCCCCAGCCATTCGCCGTAGCATCGTTGCCTATGCCTTCGATTGTAAGCGACGGGCCTTCTTTTTTGCCCATATCCACGACAATATCGCCCTTGTCGTTTGCTTCGGGCGTGGTCACATTGCCAAGGATACGAATAGCGAGCGGACGCGTGTCATAGCCTTTTTTGTAGATGTTCAAGATGTTCTGAAGGCCGGTGCAAGATTCGACACCACCCTTGCTATCCTTGACTACATCGAGCTTGACCGTATTTTTGGTCGATTCCGAGATGTAAAGGATTACCGCATCTTTCTTGAGCGTTCCGTCGGTGTTGTACGCGCCGGGGACGTGCCCATCACTAAACGCAAAACCGCTGCGGTCATGCGCCTTGACAGAAATCGACTTTGAAGTGGCCGCGGCCCCTTCCTTGCCTCCCTTGACCGAAACGACCTTGAGCGTGTAATCCCCCGCCTTGAGGCCCACAGCATCGACGCGGAACTTGGAACCATATTTGCGGATGAGCGGAGCATCGACCTTGACGTCTTTCGCCCCAGCCCCCGAATAATAGACATTGTAGCTATCGGAACCGTCCGAAGCCCATTCAGCATAAGCAGATTCCAAGGAACCTGAAACATTTTGAAGAGAAACCTGAGCGGCGGAGTATGCAAAAAAGCCAGCACAGGCGAAAATTGAAACAACTCGTTTCATAAAACATCCCATATTTGTTAAAGGGCCCAACAACTAGCCTCGCTCCGTTAACAAATATATCGTAAATGGTAAATTTTTTCAAAAACTTTTTAAAACGAAACGAAAAAATTACAAAAAAAACGGAATATATCACATTTCTTCAATTATGAATTTTATTTTTCATGAAAATTTTTTATAAAATTTTATATTGTGGTTTCAAAAAGTGTGGATGGGAAACCCTTAGAGGACGAGTATGTTGAAAAAGACTTTTTTGGCAGGCCTTGCTGTATTTGGCCTCACATTCACAGATAGTTTCGCTCTAAGCGATGACGATTTTATCGAAGCCGCTTGGATGACGACGCGTTTTTACGGAGCCCAGCGTTCCGGTCAGGGTCCGAACTGGATTCTCGACGGAACAAACAATCCCACCAGCTTTACGGGCGACAAATACAATGGAAAGGACGTGAGCGGCGGTTGGTTCGACTGCGGCGACCACGTGATGTATGGCCAGAGCCAGGGTTTTGCTTCTTACGTTTTAGCTCTCAGCTTCGCCGAATTCACCAAGGGATTCTACGATCTTTATACCGGTGACTACACGGACTACAAAGCCAGCAAGGACTACACACGCAAAGGCGGTAAGCCAAACGACGTGCGCGACCTTCTCGAAGAACTCCGCTACGAAGCGGACTTCTGGGTCAAAGCCGCCATTGACGAGAACAACTTCGTGACCGTGAAAGGCAACGGCAACCAGGACCACAACAAATGGGTAACCGCCGGTGCAATGACCAAACTCGGAACGGGTGACGGCGGCGAACCTCGCGAAATCAAAGGTAATGCAGATGACGCCTACACGCCGGGCATGGCTGCCGCAATGCTTGCGGTTATGGCCCGTATGGACCCAGATGAAAAAAATCGCGAAAAATACTTGAAAGCCGCAAAAACAGCTTTTGCATACTCCAAGAAACATAAGGGTGTCACAAATTCCCAAGGATTCTACGAAAGCAGCTGGTGGCAAGGCATTTGGGAAGACGGTCCGTGCCTTGCAGCCATGGAACTTTTCCGTACGACAAGAGATTCCTCTTACGTGACCGAAGCGAGAAAGTTCTACGACAAGATTGACTTCGAAAAGAACCAATTCACTCGTTTGAGCTATTCCGATGCAAGCCCGATTACATATATCTTGGGCGACTTCTATTTCAAGTGGCACCCGCAGGGCGACCTCGCCGGTACGGAAAACTACCTTGAAAACATGTACAACCTGCCCGATTATAAGAACAAGGACATCTTCATCAAGGATGCCAAGACGGCAGGCTTCCCCACCCGTTCTCCTTCTGGCGGAGCGTTCCTGTACGCGCTTTATGCCAAATTCTCCAAGGACAAAATCTACGACGAAGCCATCGAAAAGAATATCGCCTACCTCCTTGGCGACAACAACGACAAGAAGTCTTACGTCGTGGGTTACACCCGTAACGGAGCCAAGGCCCCCACGAGGCCGCACCACCGCGGCTACTACGGCAATGAAGATCCGGGTCGCGATGTCAACGGTGCTCCGAACCCGCCAGAAAAGAACAAGCTCTTGGGCGGCATGATTGCCGGAAACTTCAATAGCGGAAACCATGACGGAAACGTCTCCAACTGGCAAGTGAACGAAGTCTGCGTTGACATAAACGCTCCGCTCGTCGGCGCCCTCGGCTACATCTTGAGCAAGCGCGCTCCAGTCGATAGTATCGGCAGTGATGTGGAAGACATCGATGAAAAGCTGAAGAGAGAAGAAGAGGAAAAGAAGAAGAAAGAAGAGGAAGAAAAGAAAAAGAAGGAACAAGAGGGTATCGTTCCCGGCCGTCTCTTCAGTGCAAACGCCTTCGATCTTGTCCGTAATTCCTCTTTCGTTACAATCAGCAATGCGAACAAGGCCCCGTTCAAGGTCCAGGTGTTCGGCCTCAACGGCAAGATTGAACAGGAAATTCTCAGCGATGGCCAAAGCCTGAACATAGGTTTCCAGAACAAAGGTCTGAAGATTATCAAGGTCTCGTCCAAGAACATCACCCAGATGTTCCAAGTGAACGGGATTTAGCCGTAAGCTATGAGGTCGGCAAAGGTTGGTGAGCGAGTCGAACCACGAGCCTTTGAGGCATGAAGTCTGGGTTCATCGATTAGACAAGAGATGTACAAACGAAAAGAGTCCTCGCCGATGCGAGGGCTTTTTTGTTATAGAAAAACAGATGAAAAAGAGAGCATCGCGAGAGAGCGTCGCGAAAAAAGTTGTACGAATCGGCTATTGCTTCATGCGTTCAATCGCTTGTTTGAACTGCGCGGGTTCTTGTAACAAGCCAATCACCACCCAGCCGTCTTCGTCAAAATCGAAGAAGAATCCCGGCTGCACAAGCACGTGCTTTTCGCGGAGCAGTCTAAGCGTGATTTCTTCATCATCTTCGCCGAGGCGCACCACGGCGTACCAACCGCCAAGCACTTCGGGGCAATATTTGGAAGGGAACGCTTCACGGAGCGTCTGCCAGTTTGTGAGGAGGCGTTCGCGGACGCGCGATTCGTAGGCAGTAGCCTTGGGCAAAAGCGAAATGCCGAGCGCCTGTGCGGGTGCCGAGACGCTCAAGTAAGCGTCTTCAACAAATTCAAGGGCCGCGCGAATTTCCTCGAAACGTTCACGCGGGGCGTAAAATGCCATCCAGCCAAGCTTTAGCTGCGGCGAGCCCACTGCTTTGCTTAAGCCGTTCAGCCAAAAAATAGGGCACTTCGGGCCGTTTTCGGGAAGGTTGATGAAGTCGCCGCCACCCGCATCAAAGAAGTTCACAGGCTCCGGCTCGCCGCCCATCAGGAATTCCCAACTGCGGCGGACCTCCGGCGAAAAAGCATAATCGCCGAAGACTTCATCGACGACGAGAATCATGTTGTTCTCTTCGCAGAAGCGGACGGCGGCGTTCCATTCTTCACGCGAGACGCAGTGGCCAGTCGGGTTGTGCGGACTGACCAGCAGCAGGATTTTAGCCCGTTCGGGTGCCGCAAGCAAGCTGTCGGTATCCAGAACAAAGCGGAAAGTTGATGTTACTGGATTCTTCGCTCCGCTCAGAATGACGTTTTTCGTTCGTCTCTCGTCTGTAACGATCTTGCGGGCGTTCTCTCGTCTAAGACTTAAAAAGTACGGTGCGCATTCCAAGTGTTCAAGCTGCGCAAGCGTATCGAGCAGCGGGTAGCCCGGCATCGGCGTGAGGATTACATCGCCCGGATCGCAGAAGGTCTTGAACAAAACGGAATAAGCTTCGCTGGTGCTTGCAGTCAGAATAATCTGGCCTGCGGTAAAGTTACCGCCGCGTTCGCGGTAATATTCCACCACCGCCTCGCGAGCCGATTTCCATCCCGCTGCATCCGGATTCCAATTGCCAAACATTTTGCGACCTTCATCTACAGCCGCATTCAAGTCAATCGGTAGCCCCGCCTTGACCGGGCTGCTCACCGTCATGTCGATAAACGGAAGTTCGGCAACATTCCCAACGCGACTACCCGCATTAGCGCACTCCGCGAGCACTTCAGCTTTTGTGCGTTCCAGTTCGGCAAAGAACGGCGACGGAGAAAGATCTTTAGGCAAGCGGGATGAGAGCATAGTGAGCGGCTAGTGGTTAGGAGTGAGGCTATTGGAGTTAGTAGAAATTTAGAAAACAAAAAACCGATGCACTGAATAGTACATCGGCATTGCAAATGAAGAATAAGATTTCATTAAATTCGTTCAAGCATTCTACTTCTTGACGAACATTTTTTTGCTTACAATTTTCCCATTTAAGCGAAGCACCGCCAAATAACGGCCATTAGCCCATCCTGACGCATCGAACGAAACGTTTTCATATCCTTTTGCCGAGGACGAATGGTGGCCAACTTCACGGCCCTTCAAATTGAAGATTCGAACATCGGCAGTCCCTGCATTTGCCGTAGCAAACGATACATGCACAGAGCCCTGCTCATAACGGCAAGTGAGCGGTACAGCCATGCGAACAACAGAAGAACGAGATGGTTTCACGACAACTCGAGGACCTGGATTATCAGACGGATTATAACGCTCGAGTTCACTTCCAAAGAAGCCTGCAGAATCCTTCTTTTCGGCAACATACGGCACTTCTTTCAAAGTCGGGAATGCAGCCCCGGCAGCAAGCGTCCATGTTTTTTCAAAATCAAACTTGTCAAAGTTGGTTCCAGATTTCATTTGCTCGCTCGTAAGCGCAATACCGTAATTGGCTGTATCAATAACAGAACAATTGGACACATTCCAGTAATATCCATCCACTCCATTAATCATATCCGTAGCACAAACTTTATTCACATTCTTAGTCGGGTTTGAAACCGAGCCCAAAGAAAAACTGTTCTTTACTATTGATAACGAGTCATTGACAGCGATAAAGGAACTCGCCTGATGGTAATTTTCTTCTATAGAGTATGCGTTTCCAGTCGAGAAAGAATTGCTCACAGTCGATTTCGATACGGCAGATGCAAAGCCAGCCCCTTCAATATGGGCTTCTAGCACATCTCCAGTCGCATAGCACTGGTCAATAGTAGAATTAGAAACAACGCCCGCAAAGCCAGCTGCAGCAATTTCACCATAGACATAACCTGTCGCATAAGAAAGTTCAATAGAGCCGCGTTCCTGCTTGCCCACAAATCCGCCTAAATTGGTTGAACCTTGGATATGGCCCACAGAATGCGATTTTGAAATTTTTCCTGCATTTTCACTGGCAAAGCCACCCGCATAGACATAACTGTTTACGTTGCCCGTGGCATAGCAATTCTCGACAACGCCCGAAGTTTCGTTTCTCGCAATAAAGCCTGCACCAGACGTAGCGCTTGCATCGACATCACCGGAGGCATGGGAATTGTGAATTTCACCATAATTGTAGCCAACAAAGCCCCCCAAATATGCAGAACCCACTGTTTTTCCTGTAGCAAAACTGCTATCGATTTTTCCACGGTTAATGCCAACAAAAGCTCCACTATAGGCAAGCGCCTTAATCTTACCCGAGGCGCTGCATCCAGAAATTTCACCGAATGAAGCGCCAACAAAACCACCGACATAGCTCGCCGTCGCGGTAATGTTCCCAGTCGCATGGGAGTTATAGACCTTGCCACTATCAACTGCGATTAATCCACCCAAAGCAGATGCGTTATTGATATTGACGCCAGGCGAATTCGTACTGCCCACTCCATAGATATCGACGGAAGACGAACAACGTTCCACCGTACCGGTGTTCACAGAAACAACACCTCCGATATTCACTGATCCATATATTTCGCCAGAAGCCTTACAGTCTGATATTTTCCCCTTGTTGTTGTTAGCGATTCCTCCATACTTCGTCGGTTTACGCGGGAAATCCCCATTTTTGAGGACAACATTACATTTGGAAATCGTGCCGAAATTGTCATAGGCGATACCGCCCACATACGCGCCCGCAATGGTTCCCGAGAAACTGCTATTCGTTATCGTGCCATAGTTTTCACTCACAAAACCACCAGCAGAATTCACAAAATCAAGCGTATCCGTATCGACATGAACTTCATTAATGGTTCCGCGATTTATCCCAGCAACGCCGCCAGAATAGATTCCCTTGAAGAAATAACTCTTAAACGTGAGGCTATCCAAACGCGCTGTAGAATCCAGTTGAGAAAAGAAACCCGTCGTAGGTTCAACAAAGTTATAGATCATCAAATTGCTGATTTTGTGCCCCGCCCCATTGAACGTTCCCGAAAAAGGCATAGACCATTTCTTTTCAGCCGAATCCATGGTCGCTACCACAGACGGAAGAAACATGCCTATAGGCTTGAACCCATTCATCGAGGAACTTTCGTTTGGAAATGTTTCTGTATTCGAAGCTCCTGCATCAATATCGGCAACAAGACGGTAATGTCCATTCATCGTATAAGGAGAAATACCCACCTTTTTCAAATCTTCATAATCGGCAACTTGCCACGGATCAGTCTTTGAACCAGAACCAGCCATGTTACCACTAACGGCAAACGTAGCAACAGGAACAAGAAATAGCAATGGTAAAATAAAACGCATGTATCTTCTCCTTTGTTAAACACAAGATACATTTTTTCTATAAAAGTTCAGCACTAATTACAGAAATTACTGTAAAAAAAGAACATACCTAGAACTTGCGTTCAAAGACATCCATATTCATTTCTCTAACAAAAACAAAGGCGAAGCCGAAATTATTCAGCTTCGCTATTCTATTTCATGCCCAAAAGACATTTCTTTTGTTACGATTTTTTTTTGCGACGTTTAATGAAACTTGCAAGCGCGACGGCGATGAGAATCCCCGCCGGGAGTACAACGGCAATTGTCAAGAGAATAAGTTTTTGAGCATCGCTCAAGCCTTTGAGCGATTGCTTGAAGTTCTTGAGTTTTGCGCGAATACCCGGTTTTGCTTTTGCGGCGGCTTCATCTTCAGTAAGCGTACCGTCCGCCAGATCTTCGGATCCGGCAAACGGTTTAAAACCGGGAACCAGAGCGAACAACTTAGACGCCGAATCCTTGACGGGTCCAACAAAGCGGTCCACATTCGAGTGCACCTTGCCATAAACTTTTTTGAAAGGGCGTTTCAGTTGTTCGAGCATAATTTTCTTCCGTTTTTTTGAAAAGGAGATTCCCGCTTACTTCGACTGCGCTCAGCACAGGCTCCGGCGGGAATGACACTTCTTTGTTTACTTTTTATAGAGCAAGTTCACACCGCCGAAGAGGGCTCGCATGTTCGCCTTGAGCGTATCGCTCGAAACGCCACGGCCTTCGACTTCTTCGCCATTTGCCCTCAACACGATGCGGCTTAAACCACGACCGGCCCACAACTTGTCCTTTTCAGGGACGACGAGCTGACGGTACTTCACAAGCTCCACCGGCATGCCGATTTCACGCATGAGCATGAGGGCAGCCTCGATGGGGCCTTCCGCCGTCACGGACTTCACTAGAGTTTCTCCATCTTTCTTGAAGTGGAAAATGAAGCGGTTCTCGTCCGGGATAACCTCGATGTTGTTGAACACCAGGCGACCATTCACGTTCACGCGCTGCTCGCGGAACACGTCGAGCACGCGTTCGGCGCTGAGTTCGCCTTCCTTTTCGCTCAACTGCTTGAGAATGGGCTGCAGTAAGGAAGCTTCTTGCAAAGTCATCTTGTAACCAAACTTCGTGATGATTTCATACACGGCGGTGCGGCCGCTCTGGCTCGTGAAGCTGAGCGTATCGTTCTGGTTACGGCCAATGATGGAGTAATCAATCGGACGGTAAGCGCCCTTCTTCATGTCCTTCGTCTTGGATGCACCATCCTGGTGGATGCCGCTGCGGTGGACGATGGCTTCAGTACCGATTAACGGAGCGCGGATGTATATAGGCACGCCGCTCCAATGGCTGATGAGAATGGCGGTTTCGTAAATGCGTTCCAGATGCAGCCCCGTTTCGACGCCGGAGTTGTGCAGGCCAATCGCCACTTCGTAGAAGTTCGTGTTGCCGCAACGTTCACCGAGGCCGTTCAAAGCGACTTCAAGCTGGGTTGCACCGACAAAGAAACTTTCGACGGTCGCCGCAGTCGCCATGCCGAGGTCGTTGTGGCAGTGCACGGAAATCGTGATGTCCTTCGGCAGAGCTTCATAGACCTGCTTGACCTGATCCACATAGAGCTTCGGGCGGTAGCGTTCCACCGTGTTCGGCAGGTTGATCGTCGTAGCGCCCGCTTCGACAACAGCCTTCAGAACGTCAATCACAAAATCCATATTTTGGAGGCAGTCGCCAAAATGTTCGGCACTGAACTCCACATCGCCCTTGTCGCCGACGAGCGACTTGGCGAGCTTGACACAACGCACGGCACGTTCCTTCACTTGTTCAGGAGTCATGCGCAGCACGTTTTCCATCGAGAGCGGGCTTGTAGCGAGGAACGTGTGGATGCGCGGGTGCGGAGCGTACTGGACCGCTTCCCAACAACGCTGGATATCGCTTTCGATGCAGCGGGCAAGGCCAGAAACCACGACGTTCTTTGCCGTTTCGTCGCCCTCTTCCGCCATCTGCGCGGTGAGCTTTGCAAGTTCCATGACCGATTCAAAATCCATTTCGCTAGAGGCCGGGAACCCGACTTCGGCCCCCTGCACACCGAGCTTCAAGAGCAACAGATATACATCTTTTTTCTGGGCGTTGTTCCAGGGCTTCGGGAGCGCCTGGTTGCCATCACGCAGTGTTACGTCATAGAAGAATGGTTTTCTCGTTTCAGTCATTTTTATCTCCTTGCCGGCTTCAAGACCGCAAAGTTCCTTTAGTTTTCCGATTCAAAAATAGAATTTCGCATTAACAAAAGAACCCGCTTCGTTCTCGAAGCGGGCGCTTTTAGGTTGAAATTCGTTTGAAAATCTTTGAAAAATCCCTAAAACCTCGCTTCGGTAGCGATGCTAAGTAGAAGTAGAAGGTTCAAGATTTTTCTCATGTGCATGAATATACAAAGTTTCGAGAGGAATGGCAAGGGGGCGCGGCTACCAAAATTCCATAAAACACAGCTAAAGGTTTTTCGTCAGTTCATTGTACAACGCAAGCCCCATCACCGTCAAGAGATACTTCTGCCGCGGGTGATGCGGGGAATCGGGATATTTCATACAAACAAACCCATTTTGAACCGATGGTTTTAAATGATATTCTAAAAAATTTGGGCGATGCTTTAATTTCAGCAACTTCATCAGTTGCGATATAGAGAATTCCTGCGGTCCAATCACCTTAATCAAATCAATAACAAGAGGAGTATCACTATAAAGCTTGTTCGGTACTTGTTCGGGTACTTGTTCGGGTACTTGTTCGGGTCTCGACAATTTTTTCCACTCTTTAGGCGGATTAATTAACATGTAGCGGTTTTTCAGTTCATTGTGTTCGCCCATTAGCAAGTTACGGAAGAATTTCTCGAGATACTCCGGCTCCTCTTTGATTTTCTTATCCACGTTTTTGTAGTTGGCACGGACGAGCGCATTCCTGAAATACCAGGAATTCTTGGCGAAGATGTCGTTCCCTACCTTGAATCCCATGGAACGCAGGTACTTGATGGTAAAAACTGCAGTCGTACGCGTATTGCCCTCGCCAAAAGCATGAATCTGCCATAGACGTGAGACAAAAGACGACAAATGCCGGACAATCTCGTCCATGCTCAAGTTGCTGTAATTGAATTCGCGTTCGCGTTCAAAATCGTAATCCAGAGCCATCCGCAGCTCATACGAAGCCCCATACATCACAGAATCCCCGTTCAGCACCCATTCCTTTTTCGAAATGTTGTATTTACGGATTTCTCCGGCGTGTTTGAAAATTCGCTCAAAAAGGCGCTTGTGGATAGAGATGAAAAAGAACGGAGAAAAACTAAACGCCTTCTCGCTCAAAATTTGCGCGATGCGGGCAGAAACCTTGTCCGCCTCTTCCGTTTCGTACTTGTCATCGGTCCGTTCCGTCTTCGATTCGTAATAAGAATCAATGAGCGCCTGAGCCTTGTTCAGGGAAATCTTTCCCTCAATATTTTTCTTGGCGACTTCGAGCAGATAATCCGAAGGAGTCAGGCCATCGACCTGCTGCAAGCCGATAGCCGTGGACCACGCGTAGGACTTTTCCCGCTTGGCGGGCTCGACCTGACGGATGTATTCTTCAAAATCCAGTTCTGACAGCTTCTTTCGCATCGGAGTTCCTTGTGATTCTTAAAATAAATTTATTTATCTAGTAAAGCAAGTTTTGCTTTGTTTTGCAGAAATCATCGCCATAAGCCTTCAGTGTTCCAAGTTTTTTCGGCGAACTTTTTCTTTATATCTTTCTTTTCTGCTTCAGAAAATTCATCAGAATATAATTCAGACAAAAAAGTCACTCTATCATCAACATTTCCGGCCAAATCTGATAATATTGACAACTTATTTTTAATATTCTCTCGCCAGCTATCCGTAAAAGGATCTTCACTTTCTAAATACTTGATTTCTTGAAGAATACTATCATAATATAAGGAAAAACAAGGTTCTGATTGAAATATCCTTTTTTGTATTAAAAGGACTTGATGAAAATTCAATGAATCAAAATTTATATTTTGAAGACCTTTAAGCAGAAATTCCATTTGTGAACCACATTGACGAGCAAAGCTATTTAAACGATTAAGAAATATTTCAAATTCCATTCCTGTTAATCGCAAGAACGGGCAAATTTTCACAACAATCTTCAAAAAATTCTTTTCAGCAATGAGCTTTTCAATGTCCTTCTTTACTTCGATGGTTATACCTTTTTTTTGTTCTTCGAAAGCCTTTCTAAACGCATCGCGAATATCCTTTTGCGCTTCAATCTCTTTTTTCGTCCAATCCTTTTCACAAGCATCAAAGAATTCCATCAGTTGCTTACAATAATCAATTGATGTTGTTGTGTGCTGATGTTTTTCTTGGCGTTTATTGATGCGATATTGCAAAAAAGCAAAAACAGCCATTGCAAAGCCAGATATGGCTGCGAATATATCGCCAATACTTATTGAACAATCTAAACACATGGTTAAAGTTCCTATTTATTATGATACGAGGGGTTTAAGTAATTTCAGTTTATCTCTTCTAAACAACAAAGCCGTTCCTTTTTGACAGGGCATTTCAACACCTTGCCAAATACTCCCATGAATGTCAGCCTCCCAAACAATCATTTTTGCAATAATATTTCCATTTTCATCTAGAGCCTGCAATCCGTCAAACATATTTGGATTAATATGCAAATTCATTTTTTGCAAAGCGCCAGGGGTTAAAAACCATATAACATGTTTTTCAAACGAATCAAGAACCGATAATTTCGCAATAACGCAAGTATCTTTTCTGTAATCTTTATTATTAAAGTATTGTTCTAACCGAAAAACGTTTTCAGAACATTTATTTCCCAATTCTGCAGACTTAACATCAGTGGTGGGGTTAGGCATTAAACCCATACCTACACTTCGATATGTTTCCTCATTATAAACCAATGTAACCCAAGTTTTATCGCCACGTCCATAACGCCAATCCTCTACCGAGATACGAAAGGAATCATTTGCTGGAGCAAAACTAGGCATCTTTACCTTTGAACCTACATAACGAATGATATTTTCTAACAAGAATGGAGAAATCAACTCTACTCCAAAATAATCCCTGAATGCTTTAAACTCATTATAATGGCATTTATTAACAATTTCGTATATTGCATTCGATAGCCCTGTATTACTAGCAGCCAGTTGTTCCGCGCTTAAAGTAAAAGCCCGTCCATATTTTTGAGTATATTCACTTCTTCTGTGTTGAAAATCATTATACGATCCATTTAATGGAAAATCAACTTTCCAAAGATTTCCGTATTTAGCATTAATAGAAGGAATAAAATCACGATCTTCTGCAGCATCAGGAAACATTATAGTTTTGCTCGGACTAAAAGGATCTATGTATATATCTATCAACTTAGATATTAAATAATCTTCGTAATAATATCCGGTCGGATATATTTTCTTTATAGTCTTTTTAAAAGCCTCCGAAATATTTTCTTCTGGAGTGTAATCCAGAACAATTTGCAACAAAGCGGCTCTACAAATAGGAAGCAGACAGACGTCCTCTGAAAGAAGCAAACGATATTCCCTTGAATATACATAGGTAAGGGCTGAAATATAGTCCTTCGCTCTTGTCTTTGCGATATATGCCAAAGCATAAATTACATGTTGACTTTTCTCTATACAAAGGCGATTTAGACGGGTGACTAACAATAAAACAACTTTTTCGCCCAACGAAAAATGATTTAGTTCTTCATTTTGTTTGACGTCCTGAGGGAGTAACTCTCGAGTTTCGATAGGTAGTTTTTTCGCTGTTATTCTGTAAAGTAAATCAAAATGATCTTGAACTATTTTTTTATCGGTTCTAACTTCAATTAATATTTGAATAATGGTCCTAGAAACATCCCATGGATCAATTCTATCTTCGATAAAAATCCCCAAAAAATGCTTAAGGATAAACATAGTTTTAGATTGGTCTATTTCATATGCTTTTTTGAAATACGTCAAATCCATTTCATTAAATCTTATTGAATATACAAAAAATCCAATGCAAAGGTAAATGAGCAATTCTTCGTCAGTTATTCTTAAAATCAGCTTGTCTATAATAGGATGGTCATATGACATATAACCCTTAATGTATTGTAACAAGAGTTTTTTTCCATCGTCAAGACATAAACTATTGAGTAATCTAACAAATGGTTCAATGTCTTCTATTTTTAACGAATTCCGCTCAAAATATTTCTCAGATTCATCAAGATCTGTTGCGTTGAAAGCAAAATAATCTCTAACGTGATTAAATTCTTCTCTTTTCCCTTCCTTAGGAAGGTCGATTCCAAATATTTCCTTATATAAGGAATTTGCTTCAGGTGAATAATATTTAGAATACCCATCATCAATCTGAGAGGAAACAAATGGAATTTGTTCAATCCAATTATGAAAGGAATTTTTCAATTCATCAGCAATATTTGTGATGTTTTTTAATCCATGCAAAAGAACAGAATCTGAGTTCAACAGAGGTTGCGTTTGGCAGATGAGGAACCAATCATCAAGAGACAATACATCCATTCTTTCCCGGAGAAAAGTCGAAGTCATTTCTTCCAAATAGCCCCAAGGACCTTTTTGGCTTAACCCCAACAGCGTTAAAAATTCTATTGCATATTCGGGATCAATTTCAGACATTTTTTCAAATAGAACTATCGGTGCATGGTTTGTTCCACTGCCATCAGTATGATTTACAATAGTTCTAGATAATTCATATAAATCAAGGAGTATTTTGCGATCCACAAAGCCTGTATATTTGGCATACGGAGTTAATACATTTAGTATTTCATATATACTGCCATCTTTGCGCTCTCCATACCCCCAAAACGCTTCAACTCCTTTTCTAAACAAATCCTGTGCCAACAAATTTTCTTTTTGTTTAGCCAATAACACAGATTGTTTAAAGTAAAGCTGCGATAGTTCTTGATAATATTCATTATTTTCAGCTTCTTTTATGAAGCCTTTTATTGTTTTTTCCTGTTCTGAAATAGGATATCGTTCTGGGACATAAATACGAAGTATTTCTAAATATTGCGGTCTAGAAAATAATTCATAACATGAACAAACTTTTTCTAATAACGATAAACATTCTAGAAGCAAATCTTGATTACCGACACACAAAGACAATGCGCGTTTGAAAGAAAAGGCTATATAGCTATGTAAATGATGTAAATCAATTGCCCTTGCGTTACCCATTAATGGATTTGAATGTTTGGACAAGTACGAAAAGGCATTTTTTAGAACATCTGCATTAAGATTTATTTTTTCTAATCTTGATGTTAATATATCAAATATTATCCAATCATAGAACCAACAAGAATTACTTAGTCTTGTAATTTCAGATTGAATTTCTTCTTTTGAAGCCTTTTTTACAGCAAATTCAATATTCTTGGCAAAGAAATAAGCCTCATCCCCATTTAAATAGGCTTTATCTTTAAGTAATTGATCTACAGCCGTTTTTAAGTAGCGTTTTCTATTGTAAATATTTTCGAAAACCTTTCTAATTTTTGGAGTGTTAGCAAGCCACTCTGAACCATACACAACATTCCAATCGTCAATTGCTTTTAATACAGAATCAAAAACTTCTTTATGATTTGCATATATATTCAAAATAAAATTATCTAATTCTTGGTATGCTTTCGTAGATAAAAGCATAATAATATAGTCTCTTGTATCTTCTAAATCAACAGGATCTCTAAAATTACATAGATCCCAATACACTTGTTCATCAGGAATAAGTGCGCGATTTGACATATATCGAATCAAACTTGAAGAATCAAAACCAATAGCCCCGCCATCTCTTTGTATAAAATCATGGGCTTTTTCACGACTAATATTATACTTTACAGCTTCTATATAATCTTCAAAATCATTTGCTCCCATATAATCTATTTGCAATAACATCTTAGACTGTTCTGCAAGAATAATATGGTATTTGAAATCCTTAACACTTTCAGAATGAATCAGGGCTTTCTTTTGAAACGCATGATTTCGATTCATATCCTCAAAAGAGCAAGCATTCAGCATGCTTTCTTCTAAAAAAGATTCAGAAACAGTCTCTAAAATTTTATCATAATTTTTTAATTCATAGTATAATCTCAGAAGACAAGCATAGGCTTTTTGATTCTTGTAGAAATCCTCATCCTTTAGCCAATCAATAAGTGGAGCGCAAACCTTTCGCCCAATATCAATTTTATTTTTTTCAAAAAGTTTGAATAAATATCTTTTAAAACTTTCATGATATATTGAATAACCGTAAGCCGGATTAAATCGTAATATCGGGATTAAAACGTCCAACTGTTTATCAACACACTTCCCAATTCCTGTAATTTTTATTAATTCATCTTTGCTTAACGAAAAATCAACTCCACATAAAGCTGAAGAGACCTCTATTTTCCCATCTAACTCTTCATAGATGTATTTATAATATGATTCAAGATTATAGTCATAAGGTGGTAAAGAATCTAACCATGTAAAATCATTAGATGTGACATATTTTTTTGCGTATTCAACAAGATACTTGCAATACAATGCATTTCCGTGACTTTTTTCATAAATAGAATCAGAAAGTATTATTCCATGTAATTCTTTATCTTCTATATGTGATTTAGCGATATAGGCTTTTACAAATCTTTTTGTTATTGGAGGAATTGTAACTTGATAAAAATCATTTAAAGTCTGAAATTCGTCCAATGGTTGCGAAATAACTAATAATTGAACATTAGGATTGATAAAATTCAATTGTTTTATGGCTGTAATTATATCAACTTGTTGCTTTGCAACTTCGTAGGAATCCCTAGCATAGACTCTTTTTACATGATCAACGCCATCGACAATTAAAAGAACTTTTGTTTCAATTTGATTTAAAAGAAATACAATTTCTTTTGAATCCGCAGCATATGTAGTTTCGCAATTTATTTCAGGAAAAAGATCCTTAATCTGAGTCTTCAAACTGCCATAAAGAGAATCAGTTTTTATTCTTTCTCTAAACAAGCTGTCTTTTAAATCAACATAGCAATAATGTTTAAGAAGCTGTACACCATCTTTTTTTAATTCTTTTTCCAAAGACGAAATAAGCCAAGACTTCCCGGCTCCAGGTTCTGCAGTGGCGATTACCCTATCACTTTGCGTCAAAGCGTCTTTTATGGTCTGCAAACGATCGGACACATCAACAAACAAATCTTCTTCTATGGGGAATTTTTCTTCAATTCCACCATAGTTAAGGATTATTGAACAACCCTCTGCAATTTTTTTTGCAGAAATTCGTTCTTTTTCGTCACTTGCTCGTAAATCGCGTACAACAGACTGTATTTTTTCACAAACATCTTCTACACGAAGATGCTTGTTTGGATATCTTCCAATACCGATTTTCTTTACCACATCAACAAGCAACTTGTCTAACTCATCCATTGACGGATATTTGATTTCAATAATGAGGGAGTTTAAAAAAGATTTAAATGAATCCCTATTAATTTCTGTGGAATCGTTTCTTAATTTAATCCATGTTTTAGGAATTTCATTTTCTAGTGACCACAAGCTGTCGCAATCAATTCTATAACAAGCTGTGTTTGGAAACAAGCCATTACCTTCGTCAAATGACTTTAAGTATTCGTTTATTTCGTTTTTCTTTTGAGGCGGATTCCAAGCCAAACAAAGCCGGAACTCGGTTGCTCCATCTTTTTGCTTTAGCCACGAATCAAACAAATCCTTCAAATACAAATCATGTGCACCGGGGGCAGAAAAATCATCCTTTTCTATAGAGTGGTTTTCACTATGCTTAATTTGACGATAAAGAATTTTATCACCATCAAAGATTTTCAAATCGTCAAATTTGTCGCCATCAAAATCTTTAGAATCAAATAGAAATTCCACATCCAATTTATTGGATGCTATGTACTGAGCGACAAAATATGCGCTTAATAAATCCTGGTATTCATAACCTTTATGAGCAGAATTTAACATAAACCACCCCTATAAACTTAATGCCAAGAATCTATAACTTTATGCAATTCTTCAATTTTTTTCACAATTCTTTTTTGTTCGGCTAAAGGCGGAATGGGAATCAATCGAGGAATCATGTGCTCCATGGATACATGAATCATTGTGCTTCCTGTTGTAGAAGCCCCAATTTGGTTTTTATCATATAAAAAGA
This sequence comes from uncultured Fibrobacter sp., assembly GCA_946415675.1. Classification (GTDB taxonomy): domain Bacteria; phylum Fibrobacterota; class Fibrobacteria; order Fibrobacterales; family Fibrobacteraceae; genus Fibrobacter. The sequence continues at coordinate 201,290 of CAMKTL010000001.1, read as the reverse complement.
AATAATACAGATACTCTCTATAAAGATTTTGCGTATCGTATTTCAAATTCCAAATATGGTAATGAAAAATTGTTTTATCTCCATTCCATATTTGTGGTCCGAAAGATGCCGACCATGCATACAACAAATCACCATTGTAGCAGTATTTATCTTCAGGTAATTCTAAATCAGAAAAATACCATGATTGGTTTGTGAAAAAATTACCAACTCTTAAAACTTTATATTTTCCTTTGCTTAACAATTCCTCTTTTTTATATGCTCGACCATTGACAAACTCAATAATATCGCCCATTCTGCACCAAGTCCAGGTTCCAGGGATTTCGAAGGGGATTTCATCTGAAATGTCTTTTGGGGAGGCGGAGCCAACTTGTTCGTACCAAACGCCGTTTTCGCGGTAGATGCGGGAAGGCGGGTTCTTGGATTGCTTCGTTGCCTTAGCTCCTCGCAATGACGTTGACGACGTTCCCTTCGGCAGGCTCAGGGAACTTTCATTTCGAGATGCTGCAATACGCTCTAGTAATTTCTGGGCGGGTTCGTCTTTGGGGTTTTGGGGGACGAGTTTGCCTTGAATGGCTTCTTGGAGGATGCTTTTTTTGAGGGCTTCGGGGAGTTCCTTGTTGAGTTTGTCGAGCTGTTCCTGGGCGGCTCCGTATTCTTCTGCGAGCGAGAGAACTTGTTCAAGTTTTGCGACGATTCGTTTTTGTTCGGCTAGGGGCGGAAGGGGAATAATCCATTTTTCAATCTTTGTCAGCGTTATACGCGTAATGCCAGTTCCCTTCATTGATTCTCTAACGGAATCATAACATATGGGAGCGCGTAAACAATATAAGAGATAAGGCGCAAATATCTCTTTTTGAGGCTTTAATAGGGCAACGCTTGAAAGAAGGCTAAACGGTTCGTCTAAATCGTTTATACAACAAACTCCCGTAGTCGCACCATCTTTTATATATAAGATATCTCCAAGATTTGGATTGCATCTAGCGTAGATTTCTTCATGAATCTTTTTGTCAACATAGCTAATGTTAGATAACTGGATTCCAAAATCTTTTATGTTCTTTGCCGTAACGTATTTGTAATCACCGGAAGGTGTATTTACAGGAGAATGATGTGTGCCGTCAGTTATTTTTGAACAAATGTCTTTTATTCGGCAAAGAGCCCAATTCTCTGGAATTTCAAACGGAATTTCATCTGAAATGTCCTTTGGGGTGGCGGTGCCGACTTGTTCGTACCAGACGCCGTTTTCACGATAAATGCGAGAGGACAAAGCCTTAGATTGCTTCGTTGCTTTCGCTCCTCGCAATGACGTAGAAGTTTTCTTTGGGCCTTTACTGGATTCTTCGCTGCGCTCAGAATGACGAGAAAGAGCAATCTTCTCTAATAGCTTTTGGGCGGGTTCGTCCTTGGGGTTCTGCGGAACGAGTTTGCCTTGTATGGCCCATTGCAGAATGCTGTTCTTGAGTTGCTTGCCGTCCATCGTCGCTAGCTCCTAGATCCCCGAACGGAGTCGGGGATGACAATGGTGTCAATTCCGAGGAGTTTTTGGATTTGTTCCAGTTTCTTGTCGATTTTCTTGTCGAGTGCGGCGCGTTTCTTGTGGTAGTCTTCCAGGAGTTCTGCGGGCGGCAGCACTTCCTCTTCTTCCTTGGGGAACTTGCACTGGTCAAAGTTGCAGTCCATTTCCACGAGTTCTTCGGGCGTGAACTTGCGAGACTTTTCACTCACTACTTCGCCGTCGTCGTTGGTTTCGAGGATTTCTTCGCGGTTGTTCCACCAGTCCATTATAGGCTTGCAGTGTTCCAGGCGCATGGGCTTAGTCTTGCTGAAGTGCTTGTAGCCTTCGGGCATGTCGAGGCGGTAGAACCAGGTTTCCTTTGTACTGAACCCTGTCGGGGCGCCTTTCGCCTTTTCGTTGTCGAAGAACAGGATGTTCGTCGCGATGCTGGTGTAGGGGCTAAAGATGCTGCCCGGCAGGCGAATGACGGTGTGCAGGTTGAATTCGCGGAGCAACTTCTGCTTGATAGCGAGTTTTGCGCCGTCGGTGCCGAACAGGAATCCGTCGGGGATAATCACGCCCGCACGGCCCATCTTTTTGAGGCGATACATGATGAGCACGATGAAAAGGTCTGCCGTTTCGCTGCTCTGCATATTCGTCGGGAAGTTCAGCTTGGCGTTCATGCCGGTGCTGCCGCCATAGGGCGGGTTCATGCCGATGCAATCTACCTTGTCGCTGTCCTTGAATTCCGTCACCTTGCGGCCGAGCGAATCCGTATGGGTGATGTTCGGTTCTTCGATGTCGTGGACAAGCATATTGGTTATCGATAGCAGGTACGGGAGCGGTTTCCATTCCTGCCCGACAATGGACGACTGGAATTTCTTTTCGTCGTTCGTGGTCTTTACGGAGGGTTTTAGGTAGTTCAGGCAACTGGTCAAGAAGCCGCCCGTTCCGCTGGTAAAGTCGCCAAAGGTTTCGCCGAGTTTCGGGTGCAGCTGTTGCACAATAAAATCCGTCAATGCACGCGGGGTGTAGAATTCGCCTGCATTGCCTGCGCTCTGCAAATCCTTCAGGATTCCTTCGTAAATGTCGCCGAAGGTGTGGCGGTCATCGGCATCGCTAAAGTCCACTTCGTCAATGATGTTGATGAGCTTGCGGAGGATGATGCCGTCTTTCATGTACTGGTTCAAATCTTCGAAGACCATCCGCACAATCGCCTTGCCGCGAGGGGTATTCTCGTTTACGGGCAAGTTCTTGAGCGTCGGGAAAAGTTCGTTGTTCACGAACGCGAGCAACGCATCGCCCGTGAGCGCATTGCCGTCTTTTTCATCGACGGCCCAGTTGCGCCAGCGCATCTTTTCGGGAATGATGGATTTGTACTTGTCCTTGGTGCATTCCCAGATTTCTTCTTGGGCGTCATAGACCTTCAAGAAAAACATCCACACCATCTGTTCGATTCGCTGGGCGTCGCCGTTGATACCGGCATCGCCACGCATTTCGTTCTGCAATCTTTTGACCAAGTTGTTTACGGACATATTATTCCTTATAAATTTCCATTGAAAAAACTATGACAGATTTTTTCCATCGCCATAATACATTACGCGACATCGTCTGTCAAGTAGAGCTGCTTTTTCAGGTCTATAACGGCGGCCTCGTAGCCTTCACGGCCGCCAAAAAGCTTCATAATCTTGGGCACGGTGCCGATATGGCTGAACGGGTCCAGTTTCAGGACTTCGTTCTGTTCCATCTGCAAAATGCCGTCATCGGCGTATTTTACGAGAAGGGCTTCCAAAACCTCGCGGGCTTTGCCCTCGTATTTTGCCAAATAATTGCGTTTTTTGACGTTGTTCGCGCGTTCGCTGCGGGTCAGCGGCTTTTGGTCGAATGCCACGTGGCAAATAATGTCGAACACATCGACTTTCGCAAGGGCAGGGTTCGCTTCGCGGATGGCGTCTATCAAGACATCGTATTCCTTGAGCTCGTCAACGACGGCTGCCTTACGTTCTTCGGCCGTCCAACGCTTAATAAATTCGTCTAAAGTCGCAAACTTGCCGCGGATGTTTTTGCGGGTAAAGTCGGTAAAGCTTTCGACCACCTGCGTCTTGCCATCGGCACCCAGATACGAAACCGTCTCGGCATCGATTTTCACTTCAACGTGGTTGATGTAATACTTTTTAGGACCCGGATTGTACGGACGCACGTTTTCATGCATTCCACCGCCGCCACTATGCACAGGTTCCTCGGGCATTTCGGGTTCACCATCAAATTCAGGATCCTTGAACATCTGCGTTGCATTGCGAAAATCGAGAATTTCAAAATGCCATTTACCCTTATCCGTCTTAAGCCGAGTACCGCGACCGACAATCTGCTTGAATTCCGTCATCGAACCGATTTCCTTGTCGATGACGATAAGTCCGCAAGTCTTGCAGTCTGCTCCCGTACTCAACATTTCGGAGGTTGTCACCACAACCGGATATGGTTCGCTGGGTTCAAGGAAATTTCCCAGTTCCTTCTTCCCAACCGCATCATCGCCCGTAATGCGCATTACATAGCGAGGGTCTTCCTTAACCATGTCTGCATTTAAGGAAACGAGCAGTTGGCGCATAGCATCAGCTTCTTCTACATCGGTGCAGAACACAATGGTCTTGGTCATGCGGCCAATTTTGTAAAGCATCTGCGTAATGCGGCGAGCAACCACCTCGCGGCGGGTCTTGATGACGAGTTCGCGGCCAAAATCCGGACGCTGATACAACTGCTCCGGAATGACGTTACCGAAAAGGTCCAGTTCTTGCGGGCCTTCTGGCGCCCAGCCCTTCAAGTCCACATTCAAGAAACTGTTCGTTACGCGGTACGGAGCGAGGAAACCATCTTCGATTCCCTGCTTCAACGAATACGTGAAAAGCGGTTCGCCAAAATATTCCAGGTTGTTCGCTCCAAACTTGACCTTTGGCGTCGCCGTCATGCCAATCTGCGTTGCACCACTGAAATATTCTAGGATTCTTCGCCATTCGGAATCTTCTTTTGCGGAACCACGATGACATTCATCTACAAGAATCAAATCGAAGAATTCTGGCTTGAAATCCATGAACGGATCGGGAACGCCTTCATCGTACGAAACCAACTGTTGATAAAGAGCCATGTAGATTTCGTAACTAGAGTCCAAGTCCTTGCCCTTGATTTTCGTCATTATTTTTTTGAAGGGCTTGAAATCTTGAATCATCGTCTGATCAATAAGGAAATTACGATCCGCAAGATACAGAATCTTCTTTTTGCAACCGGACTTGTGCAGACGTTCAATAATCTGAAATGCAGTGAAAGTCTTACCGGTGCCCGTCGCCATCACGAGCAAAATTCTTTTTTGACCTTTAGCAACCGCTTCGACGGTTCGATTAATTGCGATACGTTGATAATAACGCGGCTTATGTGTGTCAGCATCCCAGTAATAAGGCTGGTTGATGACCGTTTCCTGCTCTGGGGTAAGTTTCTTGCTTGTTCGCACGCGCGCAAGGAGCTGTTCGCGAGTCGGGAACTTGTCAAGCGGAATATCCGCTTCCATTCCCGTCAAAAAGTCATGCTCTACAAAGCCATCTCCATTGCTGCTGTAAGCAAATGGAATGTCAAGAATCTGGGCATAGTCCATCGCCTGTTGCAAGCCGCCACCTACGGGATGGTTGTTGTCTTTCGCCTCGACAATGGCTATCGGGTAATTCGGGGCAGAGAAAAGTAGGTAGTCGGCCCTTTTACCTTGCTTGCGAGCATGCTTGCCGCCCTGAAAAATAACGCGCCCGTCAGTAAAAGACTTTTCCATAAGCATATCTTCGGCCGCCCAGCCCACAGCGTTTAACGCCGGCGTTATGTAGCGGTTTTTGATATCTTCTTCGGAAAGTTCTTTCTTGTTTTCGGGCATTGATGTAAATATATATCAAGAAAGGGGAGCGAGGAAATGCAAGGTAATGATTTCAGGGCATTTTGGGGGTTAATTTGGGTGCCTTCACAGTAAAATTTCAACCAAATACGGAAATTGTATAGATATTTCGTATTTCGTTGAACATCATTCGATTTGCTATTTCTTCTTGCTTGCGTCGTAAACAGCTTGTTTCTCAGCAACACAACTACTGAATTCTGACATAAAAGATTCAGCGCCCTGTCGGATATCTTCCAAGATTTCTTTGTGGGACATCTTGGAATGCTTCAGGGAATTGTATTCGCGCAGTTTGCGGATATCTTCTGCATCAAAGCGGTTGCTAATTTCGGGAGTGTCCATATTTTAAGCACCCACTCTTTCAACAATAGGCTTGAAATACGTCTTGATTTGCTCGACAACCTTATCGAAGGTCACCTGCACCAAGGCGTTTTTCTTTTTCACAAATGAGTTCCATCGTTTAACGCGTTCTACATCCGAAGCAAAGGAATCTTCGAAAACGACAATGTCATCAAACGCTGTCTTTCGATTTCGGAATGTCTGGACAATAGCTTCTTGCAGCAATTCTGCGTCAATCTTTTCGCTCTGCAAAATCACGTAGATATCGTAGAAGTCCTTGAAGCGACTATTCGCATAGCCCAACGAAACTATCGCCTCAAATTTTTCTGCAAGCACGGATTCAATGGAATAGCCGTAAATCTTCGGGCTTTCCATATCCAGCAATACAGGGAATGACATTTCCTTTTTAGACGGAACAATCACATCGCCAAACCCGATATCAATGGACACGGGAAGTCGTGTGTTCCCGAGCAATGCTGTGATACTGATGTTTGTACCTAGATATTCATCTAGCTTTGTTATTTCGCGAGCCTTAAGAGAAGTCAAATCAAAAACAAGTCCATCGTCCGCCGGTATTGAGAAAATTTCAGTAAAAATCGACAAAAGCGATTCCTGCGTTCCGTTAATTTTGTCAGCGCGAAGGTCTATATCCGAAGTAGAACGGGGGTAATCCTTCCCATAGAGGGCGTACAGAAAGATTCCTCCCTTGAGTGTGAAATTTTCCCTGTACTTCGACTTTCCAATCCTGAACAGGGCCCGTTCTAGCCCATAGACCGTGAGTAATTCCTGATACAACCTGAAATTCGTCTTGGCAACGTTCTTTAGTTTGCCCTTTATCGACTGGACATTCATACGAGAACCTCCAGATAAGTCTTCAGGATTTTCAGGCACGAAAGTTTTCCTGCGTAGCGGTAAAGCTTATTGATGTTTCGGTCTTGCCTTGCAAGATAATTGGTCAGGATTTCCTTGGTCTCTTCGATTCCGACCTTGTTCCGATTAGATATGATATCCACGACCGTTTTTTCTATGTCGTAGATTTTGAAGGGATTCTTGTTTTCGCTAATCGTGCGCACGCCAAGGGAGTGCCTTTCGCCCGAAAAGTAGTGCAGGGAAAACCGTTGCGATTCCGGTTGCGTCGAAAGTTTTGTCTTTGGCGGAATAGCTACATCAATGGCGTCGGGACGGAAAGTTGTTAGGCCGTAATAAACGGCCGCACTTAGAAGACATATAACGCCCTGAGGGGCAAACGCCTGAACGTAGTAGAAATCGTTCATGTCGCCGGTAAAGCCCGCATTTTCGTAATACGATTTATTGAGGCGAATAAGTTTGCCCTGTTCAACCATTTTCGTTATTTGGTAATACGAAAAGCCCTGCTTTTGGAGATCATCGCTCGAAAAGACAAGTTTTTGGTCGGATAGAACATTCTTTTGTGTCATGCCATAAATATACTTTTTTGACGGCAAAATTTCAACGAAATACGGAAAATGCTTGGATATTCCGTATTTCGTTGAAAAATTATTAGGCAAACGACTACAATTTTGAAGATTTGTAGTTGTTTTGTACAGGAATATCAAATTATTTAAAATCTTTTTATTTTGCTGAAGATTATAGGTCATGCCCCAAATCTATACCCGCCAATTTTGGCGGTCAAGGGGGCGAATCGCGAGGATATTTTGCACTAGAGACCTTTTTTAGAATTTATTTCAAGTAAATTTTCCTCAATCTATCCAAATCCCTATTCTTATCAAAGTTTGTCCGCATTTCTTCTAAAGCCCAATCTCCGAAGATTCCCTCTGCAGGCAATGATTCGCCAACCATAGCATCAATAAACTTTGAAACATCTTTCTGGATTTCTTCATTGCAAGAAACAGCTTCACCATCTCTTACAAGCGGCAACAAACGGAATACATCGTACTTATGCTTATTCAAATCATATTCTTCTACGGTGCGACCTTTTCGCTTTTCCGTATCCAAATTAATCCATGCGTACATTTTCAAAGGAATCAGATACGGAGCTTGGAGCGTCCATACGCCATTGATTTTTTCACGTCCTTGCATTGCAAAATTGTAATAAGAGTCCGAAAGTAGCATGGCGGAAAGTCCAGACGGATCTTTATCTGTTTTTACATAAGTAATACGCCTTTTCCCCTTCATATTTAAAGCATTCCGAGAAAACAGCTCTATCATTGTGGGGAAACCTTTAGTTTTCGGTTCCTTAAAACGGTACAATCTCTTTGTTCCATTCGCTCTTTCTTCACAATAGTAATCACCGTCATCAATGAATTCCAAAAGTTGCTCGGCAAACTCATTGAATCGAGGTGAATCAACAAGCAATATCATATCGATATCCTGTGTTGCACGGAATTCCAATGTCGCATTTTCCATTAGCACGGAACAGGCGGTACCGCCAATTACTGTGTAACAATCTTCAAATGATTGAAATTTTTCCTTGAATAAATCTAATCCGTTTACCACTGAGCCTTCTCCATCATTTCCTTTAAGCATGCCTGAACGCGTTCATTAGGCGAATCCTTAAGCGACAGGTATAATGAAACTATATCGATTCGCCCGTCCTTTACAAATGGGACCGGGTCGTATTTCCAGATTTGCAGTCGGACAAAATTCTCCTTAAGAAAGCCCAAATTTTCTTTAGCAAAACCCTTCTCTTTAGCCAACTCCGCATGGGGAGCACATGCAGCACAGTTTTCCTTGGGAGGAGCAAGCATGGAAACTTCGGAAAGAGCCGTTTCTCCGGCTTTAGGGAGTGAATTGATAGCTTGTGACGGAAAAAGTATTATTTCTTTTTTGATAGGAGAATCCAAATAAGGGAGAGCCTTATCGAAAAGCAATCTCCCTATTTCGGAGCAGCTGATTAATGTAGAATTTCCTTCTTTAGTTTCGTTTATGAGTCCGCGATCCCAAAGCTCCCTGCAATAACGAGAAACGGACATCGGAGTGAGGTTATTTTGCCGAGCCGCTTCACTTTTTGATATATTGGAATCTTTGACCTTGTACATCATGAACAGGAAAAAAGCCTGTGCTGAAGCAGTCAACTTCGGTAGAGTGACGTTTCTTTCCTGATTATTTTTCGAGGTCGTTTTCCTCTGCTTACGATAAGCAATTCCGAGAAACGGCAAGAAAAAAGATGAAGCCGAAACATAAGGAATTTTTGTTTGGACCAGTCCCTTTCTTTGTATTTCGTTCAACACGTCAAAGCCTAATGCAACAGGCATGTTTGTGTTCAATTCAATTTGATCTAGAATTTTCTTCTGGGTTTGCCAACGTAGGCTGCTTGCTCCAACATAGGATACAAGCAGAAAACATCCGCCAAGAACATGAACTTCGTGGAACGTTTTTCCCTGACTTATATAGAAAGGGAGTCCCTTCGGCCCGTCAGTAGGTCGAATTTCACATTTCATACCGAAATCGTTGAAAGCTTTTTCGATTTTTGGTCCGATTTCGTCTTTAAAAAAGAAGAAAAAGAAGGCTTTATCCTCGTTTTAACATTTTTCTATAATATAACATCTTAAAATGTTAAAATCAAGAAAAATGTTAAAATCACACGTAAAAATTGCAAATTTACGCAAAAAACGGTCATTTCACCCAATCTCCACCAAAAAATCTTCCAGTTTTAGTCCATGTTCTGCATAGGGATTTTCATCTGGATAGCCCACGGGATTGCACAGCAGCAAGTGCTTTTTGCCAAGCGTGTCGGCATACTCACGCTTGATGGCGGTGTGCGTGTGGCCTGCCTGCCAAATGCTTCCGTCATCCAGGTTCACGAGATATTCGGCCCCATGAAAATAGAAGAAGTTCGAACAGGGGTCTTGTTTGTACCGCTCCGACATGCCGAATTCCAGCGGCAGAAAATGCGACATCATGATTTTCGGACGTTGTGCGGTGAGTTCGCGGAACACGATGTCGTAATGCCGCCAGAGCTTGTCGGCGTTGTTCTGCATGTAATTCCAGTGGCGACCATCGAACCAGCGAGTCGCCCACAGGATTTTGTTCGCAATTTCGGATGCAGCGAGCGAATGCTTATACTTGAAATCGCACATGCCCATGCAGCCTGCAACGCCATCAGCAATGCGGTTTTCGAGCAGCAAGAGATTCGGGATTTTATCGACTTCAGCAAGGAAGTACGCAATTTTTTCTTCGGATGTTGAAAATTCACGGTCAACGCCATAACGCCCGCCAAGCTCCATGATGATATCGTGATTTCCTAGACATACATACACGGAGCCGTACTTCGAGGAGATAAACTTCAGGAATTCCACGTAGGTGAAGTAGTCGTTCGCGATATCGCCAGCAATGCAGCAGGCATCAGCCGGTAAAAAATTGCGTTCAACAAACGCCTCGAAATACTTTTGCAATGTAGCGGAGTTTCGCGTCATGGGAGCATAAAAATCTACATGCAAGTCGCTAATAAAAAAATAGGTCATGCCGTAAATCTATACCCTCAATTTATGGAAGTCAAGGGATCGAATCGCGAGCGATACAGGTCGAGTTTTTCACACCACCAAAACCACATCGGGTGAAATTGTACGCCGTCTTCAAGAAAGAAGCTTAAATCTTAGCCGTTACCGTTTCTTGAATACGACAATTTCGGCGTCGGCGCCATTCTTGCCGTATTCGCTCACGAGAATGTAGCGTTCGTCGCAGGCGATTCCGAAGCAGCGGCCTTCGGCACCAATTTTTTCGATTTGGTTGCCCCAGTAGCTTGCGTTATCGTCCAGGAGCTTGACGTTGTTGCCGTTGATTTTGTATTCCTGGTTGATGAACGAGCCCTGCAGAACGAATAGATTGTCGATTTTCGGCATATCCTTGATACCGAGCGCGTTGACTTCTTCAATGAACTTCAGCTTCATGGGCGAAGTGGCATGAGGCAATTGGTCTGCGGGAAGGCGCCAGCGCTTGAGCGTCGGGAAATACTTGCGAAGCTCCACCTTGTATTCTTCGCGGGTCAGGCTTTTGCCGGTGTTCTTGTTGAATTCATCGACGAACTGCGAGCAGAATTCCACCATCTGTTCCATGTTGAAGTCGCCGGTGAAGGCACCGTCTTTATAGCAGTAGATGCAGTATTCTTCGTTCTTGCTGCCGTCGGCGTTTGTGCCCAAGATTTCCGGCGTGAGCGGCATGCCACAGCTCTGACAAAATTTCATTTCCATAAGTTCTCCTTTATTTCTTCTTTATCGGGTGTCTAATAACGGTTTTCAACTTTTCCGGAGCGACTTTGCGCGCGTCGGAGAGATAAATCTCGTGATGACGCCTCGTGTCCGAAATATCGTTTTCGTAGCCGTTGTCGGCGATAAACTTGTCCATAGCAGCGATAGTCGCAGGTTCGTCATCGTACGAGCCGGAATGCAAGCATTGCACGCAAAGCCCTTCTTCGATTTCTAGAAATTCGACTTTCGAAAAGTCCATTTTCTTTTTGCGGGTCGCTTCTTCAATCGCCCAATCGAAATCGGCTTTGGTAACAAAATCGGGGACCCTGATAACAGAAATCCATTGAAAGTTTTCCTTGTGGCTGTAATCGATTCCGTCAACGTCGTCCTGCCACCAGAATCCTTCAAGCGGAGGCACCACGTAATCAAAGTAACCTTCGATTTTATGGTCGCCCTTTTTGCTCATTTTAATCGTGTATGCGATTCCGTACAAAAGTTCGATAGACTTTTTGTATTCGCCATCTTCTACATTCGGATCGCCCTTGCCACGCACTGCGATATAGTTCATCGCCGGAACAGTGACGATTTCCGGTTTGCCCTTGGGCATATAGAATTCTTTGTATTCTTTCTTGAAATCAAACGGCATGATTACTCCTTGACGAACGACCCGATTTCCACCAGATTCCCTTCGGGGTCGGCGATGTAGCAGGTACGTTGCCCCCACGGCTCTGTAGTCGGCGCCATGATGCCTTTTGCACCTGCGGCGGTGACTTTGGCATACGCCTTATCCACTTCAGCGTAGTTAGCGACACCCAATGCAATTTCGAAATGTCCGTTGACGCCTTTGCAGTAAGCGTACTTTTGGCTTGTCATTTTCTCAAAATCCGATTTTCGGAACAGCAAGAACAAAGTGCCGTCCTTTTCTAGAAAAACGTTGGTCGTGTTTTCGTCTTCCTTGATTTCAAAGCCCAAGACATCTCTATAAAAGCGGACCATCGTCGCCATGTCATCGACAAAAATTCCAAAGCCTTCTAATTTCATTGCAAAACCTCATTGTAACACATACACAAATGTACACTATTTCAATAGCTCTGTCAAGCCTTTTTGTACACAATCATTCGCAAAATTCGGTTAACCACTAGTCTCCCGAAAAGTTTGTCGATATTTCAACATCATATTTTTCCCCATCCCTATTTTCGATACATTTTGCGGATGCAATTACAACGATATCTAACTCCATACACCTTCCTGGCATACCTCTTCAATCATAGAAAGGAACCATCGAATTGGCTACACAAATTTGATCCGGTTTTTGTATATTCTATCTGTTGTATGCAAATAATTAAAACAAAAGTCTCTCAAGCGGTTCAATTTAAAAAAAAAAATGATTTGTGAGACCGCAGAAAAACGAAAGAATACAAGTTAAAAAGAAAAGTCAACTTAGTCGGGCTAGAATCAGTACATACTAGAAATATACGTTATCAGACCATCATCTCCATAGAATTTTACTACATTGCGAAGCATAAACAATCCTCTATATAAAGGAAAAAAAATGAGAATCAAATTGATTTTGCTCGTGGCAATTGCACTGTTTTTCGCAGGCTGCGCCAAGAAAGCCCCCACATTTTCTGTCGCACAGACTTGGACAGAAAAGCCGAAAAAGCTCACGATAGTCTTCACGGAACCGATTGTTGAAAATCAGGATGATCTCAAGGACGACATCGAAGAATACGCAAATAACTTTGGTGAATGGTTCAAGCTTGAGCTCAAAAAGGACTACGAAATGTACATCAAGGACGCCATCGCATTAGACTATCAAAAAGTCAATGCCGAAGGCATGATTATCGAAACAGACCACGTAGATTCCACAGAATTCAAGACCCCTAAGCCAGCATCCATGGAACAGGGCAAAGGCTATTATTTGGCAATTTCCAACATTATCTTTAGCCGCAAAGAAGAAGCTCACAGAAATCACGCCTACTATTCCTCAGGCGCGGCATTTGGCGCAAACGTAAATCCGGGAGAAAACAGCATGGCATTTGCAGGCGAATCTATTATTGAAATGGGCCTCTGGATTTATGCAGACTACGCCATCTACAATCAGTCTGGCGAACGCGTCGCATTCGGTCACGAAGAAATCCGCAGCAAGTTCGCATACGCCATGACACGCTCCGACTGGGAAAAATGCGTCTTGGCTTTGGTCAAGAGAAGCATCGCCAGAACGCCAATTTTGAAGTAAGCGTATAGACGTCTATCGCCGCGAGCGCCGTAGGCGTCAACTCATTTGCAAAAACAGAAAGATTGCAAACAAGCGTTTGCAGGGTTCAATGGTGCAGACAAAAAATCGCTTTAACAGAATCTTAATAAAACTAGGATTCTGCTCTTAAAAACTCAAAAAATTTATATCTTTTCGGTAATTATGATTCTACTCGTTGCCGAAAAACCTTCCGTTGCCAATCAGCATTACAAGCCGATGCTGGAGCGTATTGAGGGTGAAAAGTTTACGCAAGGCGACGGGTGCCTGATCGGCAAGAACCATTGCATCACGTGGTGCGTGGGTCACTTGATTACGCTTGCTCCGCTGGACGCCTATCCCGGTTTCGAGGGCGGTTGGCGGCTTTCGAACTTGCCGCTTTTGCCCGAAAAATTCAAGTTGATGGAAATCGAGAGCACACGAAAGCAGCTCGCGGTTGTGCGTGACATGATGGCGAGGGCGGATGTTCTTGTGAACGGCGCGGACGCGGGCCGTGAAGGTAATTTGATTTTTGACTTGATTCTCGACTACACGCCGGACTTTCGCAAAAAGCAGATCAAGCGTTTGTGGGTGAACAGCTATGTGGCGAAGGATTTGGACAAGGCTTGGAAGAATCTGGAAGACGCGACAGAGCGTTTGAACTTGAGCTATGCGGCAAGGCTCCGCCAGCGTGCCGACTGGATGGTCGGGCTGAATGCGACGCGCGCTTACACGCTCACTGCTGGCCGCGGGAAGATGATTTCTGTCGGGCGCGTGCAGACGCCAACGCTGAACCTGGTCGTGGAACGCGATGCAATTGTCGAGCAGTTCAAGGAACTGTTCTATTATAGCGTTGTGGGGACGTGGAAAGGATATCAGGCGCAATTATTAGACGATAGACGTGGTTCGGCAGGCTCACCAACCTTGACGAAAGACGAAAGGGGACAACGTCATCCTGAACAACGTGAAGGATCCAGTGAAGTAATAAAAGCCGATGCCGGAACGGCGTCCGGCATGGCAGCGGAAGCGAAAGTCGCGACAGAGGCGAAAGTCGCGGCAGACAAGCAAAGCAATCTCAAAGTTGCGATTTTCGAGAAAGAAGAGCCGGCGCAGGCTGTTATAGACAAATGCTCGCCGCCGGAAGAAGCGACAATTGCAAAGATTGACATCCAGCAGAAAAAGCAGTTCCCGCAAAAGCCTTTCGACTTGACGGAACTGCAAAAAGAGGGCAACAAGCGTTTTAAATACAGCGCCCAACAAGTTCTGGATTGCGCACAAAACTTGTACGAAAAGAAGTTGCTCACCTACCCGCGTACGGACTCGCAATACCTGCCGGACACGATGCAGCAAGAGGCGTATGCGCTTGCACAAAGGCTTGCCACGCCGCAAGAAAAATCCGTCATGCGAGGCGGCAACGAAAACTTTGTCTTCATCAACTCCAGCAAAGTCACAGACCACTTTGCCATTATCCCCACGGGAGAAGAACCGCAAAATCTCCCTGAAATGGAAGAGAACATCTACAAGCTCGCAAAGGAACGCTTTGTGCAGGCATGGCTCAAGCCGTATGTCTGGAGCGAGATGGAGATTCTGCTGGAAGCAGCCAAGAATGGAGATTCCCGCTCGGAGGCGGGAATGACAAGTGAGGCGAGTGTCGCGTCTGCAGGGGCCTCGGAGCTGTTCCGTCTGAAACTCAAGCGGAATGAGGATTTAGGGTTCCGGGCACTCGCAAAAGAGACGAAAGACGAAAGACGAAAGACGAAAGGAAAGAAAAACGACAACGACACGGCGGTTGATGGCAAGGGCGATGGCGACGATATCACAAACATTGTCGAGACGTTCCCGGAATGGAATGTTGGCGACCACGCGCCTTTCGACAGCCTGGAACTGCAAAAGAAAAAGAAGAGCAAGCCCAAGTACTTCACCGAAGCGACGCTCCTTGCCGCAATGAAAACGGCGGGCAAGCAAATCGAGAACGAAGAACTTGCCGAAGCCATGAAAGAACGCGGCCTCGGCACGCCAGCCACGCAAGCAGGCATCATCGAAACACTCAAAAAGCGCGGGTTCATCGAAGCGCAAAAGAATTATCTTGTCAGTACCCAGCGCGGTCGCGAAGTCATCGCGCTCATGGACGAAAAAGTCAAATCGCCAGAAATGACCGGCGAATGGGAGTTCAAGCTTTCGCAAGTCGAGAAAGGCAAACTTACACCGATTGAATTCCGCGACGGCATCGTGAATTACGTCAAGGAACTCTTCGAACATCTGCGTCAAAAATACGGCAGCCAATTCGAACGCGAAACCGTCACCGAAGCCATTCCTTGCCCGAAATGTTCCAGCCCGCTCGAAATTGCGCCGTGGGGTTACGTCTGCAAGAATGCGGAATGCGGATTCAAGGCGGGTCACACCATTGCAGGCCGCACACTGAGCCACGCCGAAATGCGGACACTCCTCAGAACAGGCAAGTCCGATTTGCTCAGCGGATTCAAGAGCAAAAAAGGAACGACATTCAGCGCCACGCTCACATTAGGCGATGACGGCAACATCGGCTTTGAATTCTCCGACGACGCACGCGCCAAAACGCCGACCAATTACAAGTGCCCCAAGTGCGGCAAAATGCTTTTAGATTCCGGGAACCGCCTCATCTGCGAAGGGAACGACGTCACCACATCGAACAACGAAAATGGCGATCCAACGCTTACGCCGGAAACAGCCCCGACTTGCGACTTCGTTTTCTACAAGACGATTGCCGGGCACGTCATGAACGACGAAGAAATTGCGGAACTTTTCAACAACGGCACGACGCAAATCATCAGCGGATTCTTGACCAAGAAAGGCACGACCTTCAACGCCAAAGTCGTTTGGGACAAAGATTTCAAGGCGACATTCGCGTTCGAGAACGACGGACATTTCCACGGCACCGAAACCAAGTTCAGCTGTCCTCTCTGCAAAAAGAAACTCGAAGAAAACAAGAACGCCATTTTCTGCCCCGCTTGTAACTTTACCCTGTTCAAGTCCGTTGCTGGCAAAAAGCTCCGCGTGGCAGACATCAAGGCGCTCCTCACCGGCGGCAAAACTGAACTGTTGACCGGATTCAAGAGCAAGAAAGGGACGGAATTCGACGCCTACCTAAAGCTCGGCGAAGACGGTCGCACGAATTTTGAATTTGTCCATAGAGACCTTCCCTGCCCTATATGCGGCGACCAGCTGCGATTCCGTAGCGGCACGACCACGCAAACGCCAAACGGCGAAGTGCAAACGCTTGCGGCATACGTGTGCATGAACCCCGCCTGCAATTACGGGATTCCCAAAACATTCTTCAAGCGTGAATTTTCCGACGAAGAAGTCGAAACGCTCCTCAAGAACAAATCCACGCCTATCCTTGAACCGTTCAAGAAGAACGATACGACATTCAGGGCCGCGCTGGAGCTTCGCGAAGGCGGGAAGATTGCATTCAACAAGCTCACCGTGGAAGTGATTTCTAAAAAGTAAGGAGATTCCGCCCCGGAACTTGAATCCGCTCGACCACTTTATAAAGCGGGAACTCAAGATTCGTTGTTATGGGCGTTACGTCGATGACATGTATCTTATCCATAAAGACAAGAACGTGCTGAAACATGCCATCACGCAAATAAAAGATTTTTTAAAGAACAAACTAAAGCTCACTTTGCACCCGAAAAAGATTTACCTACAGCCCATCACAAATGGATTCCTGTTCTTGGGGGCATTCATTCTTCCCCATAGGATTTACCCCGGAAGGCGTATTGTTGGAAATTTTAGGCAAGCTGTTTTAAGGCCTGATAAAGATCCAGCTAAACAAGCAAACAGGATTACAAGCTACAAGGGGCTGTTTTCGCATTTTGACTGCTACAAAATGACAAAAAAATGGACTGGTGATTAAAAATTTTCGAACCGGCTCCGCCGGTCCTTTTTTTGGGGCGGCTTCGCCGCCCTTGCTTGGGCATGGCGGGCTTCGCTCCGCCTTGCCCTTTTTTGATGGGGCTTGGCCTTTGGCCTAGCCCCGTTGCCTACCGCCCTTGGCGGTTGGCAACCCAGTCGTTGCACTACTTCGTAGTGCACGACATTCGGCTCGGTCATGGCAATTCAAGCACGCTTGATTGCCGCGACTCTCGCCTTGCTAGTCTTTGACGCAACGAACAGAAAACCCGTTGACCTCGTCGTAGTAGTACAGGGTTGCCTCGTCGTCGCCGTAGTCCAAGTCCATGCGGTACGCGCGGTTGCTATTGTACTCCGTAGAACTCCAGAAGTACGCATTGTAGCCCCCCATGCCGTAATCCCCATCGTCGAGCCTGTAGCCGGCAGGCAACGCCGAGAACGAGTAATCATCTGTGCTGTTGCCACTTTTCTTCCAGCCACTTGTCGATTTTAGCATCTTTCCTGCTGTGGATTGACCGCCAACGGCAGTGAACAACGTTTCAAATTCAGCTTTTGTCGGCAAGTGCCAGCCTGTTGGGCAAGCCGTTATCGCAGCTGCCCACGTATAAAGGCGACCATACTTGGAGCAATTCGATGCTTTGTCATCGAAGCAATAACTGTTATCCGTTTTGTAGTTGAGGTTTTCAGCCATCCACGTCTGGGAACCAATGGTTACGGTTCTATAGGTCTGGCCGTCGCGAGCGTCCGTGAGAAAGCCTTCGACATCGCTTTGCGGACTCGCCCCATTACCGGAATCGCCACATGCGACAAACATAAGAGCTACTGAAGATATCAAGACAAGAGATAAACGATTCATATATCCTTCCAAACCTTTTTTCTTGTAACGAAATATAATAAAGGAAATGAGTATTTGCAAAAATTCCATTTTTGTCAACCATAGATTGCAAAATGAAAAATTTTCTTGAAAAGTTCGTTTTTTCCAAATTCGTTTGCTATATTGTTCACGGCTAGCAGATAGCTGGCCATGCTCAATAAAGAGCCGTTTTCTATATCAAAATAGGAACGGCTCTTTTTTGTTTTGCCAAAGAACGTACAACATAAGCAAAGGAGAAAAATGGAAACAAACCACATCCCGTTCGAAGATCTTCCCATCACGAATCGTTTCATGTTCGCGCTCGTGTTCAGCCACAAGCATATCGCTAAGCCATTCCTCGAAGCGCTCCTCGGAATCAAAATCTTTGATTTGCAGGAACCAGAGCCGGAAAAATCCACCGAAAACAGTCCCTTCAGCAAGGGAGTCCGTTATGATGTATTCGTAAAAGAACGGGAACCCAAGGGGGAAATTCTCCGTGTGTTTGATATCGAGATGCAAATAGAAGATACTCACGAATTACCGAAGCGAACCCGCTACTATCAAGCTCTATGTGACTCCGAGGCCCTGAATAAAGGGGAATCCTACCGCAACCTCAAAGAACAGTACATCATATTCATTTGCCCCGACGACATTTTCAAGCAGGGACGTGCAGTTTACAGGTTCAAGAACCTTGAAATCGGACACCCAGAACATGAATTGGGCGATCTATGCTTCAAGAATTTTTATATATTCAATGAGTACAAGGATGTCGCCGAGAAATCCATCAAGGAATACCTTGAATACTTTGCAACCAACAAGGCGACCTCACAGGAAACAAAGAACATCGAACGCCAGCGGCAATGGTATCTGTCGGACAATGAAACAAGGAAGCGCTATATGACTTGGCAACAGGAATTGGATGACATGGTATATGAAGAACGCGAACGCACTAAGGCAGCTGAAAAACGTGCCAACGAAGAGAAGTCTCGTGCAGACGAAGCGGAATCTCGAGCTGATAAGTACGAGAAGATGCTCAGGGAACACGGACTGCTTTAATTCCGCAGTTTTCGGCCACCACTGTTCAGCTCGGCAATGCAGAAATACAGCATTTCTGCACAACACTCGCCTCTGCTAGTCTTTGACACAACGGACAGAACAAGCAAAAAGTTTTCCATGATAATCTAATTTTGCATCATCATCAAAGCTACTCAAAGACATGTAATAAGCACCAAAGCCAGCTCCTTCAGAAGAACTCCAATAACATGTGTAATTTTCTTTATAAAGGCCTTCTTCATCCCGATAGCCCGCAGAAAGAGCTGCAAACATATAGTCATCTGAGCCAGAACCGCCATTATTCCAGCCACTCGTAGATTTTAGCTTTTTACCTGCAAAAGATTGTCCACCACTAATAGCAGAGAACAGTTTTTCAAATTCATCTTTTGTCGGCAAATGCCAACCCGTGGGACAGGCTGATGTCGAAGCAGCCCAAGTATAAAGACGACCATATTTGGTGCAATTGGACGTATTGTCGTTAAAGCAATAACTTTTCGCTATTTCGTAGTTCAAATTTTCAGCCATCCAAATCTGGGTGTTTATGGTTACAATTTTGTATGCTTGGTTATCACGTTTGTCGACAAAATTTCCAAGAATAACAGAAGAAGATGATAACGCAATATTCCCGTTCGACGAGCTAGACTTTACAACAGATGACGATGATGAAACGACACTGCTACTAGACTTTTCTCTTGAAGATTCATCCCTGATACAACGAACCGAGTATCCATTATTTTTAGAGGTAATAAATAAAAATGCATCATCATAACTATAAAGTAAACCTAAGTTATATGCATCATTACCTTCGTCTGAAGAGCTCCAAAAATATGTTTTTTGGCCCATCACTTTATTATCCCTATCGCCAGCAGGAAATGCGGTAAAAGAATAATCATCCGTACCGTTGCCATTTTTGAACCAACTGTTTACCGATTTTAGTTTTCTTCCAGCATCAGATTGACCACCAACAGCAGCAAGCAAAGTTTCAAATTCGGCTTTCGTTGGTAAATGCCAACCCGTGGGACAGGCTGATGTCGAAGCCGCCCACGTATAAAGGCGACCGTACTTGGTGCAGTTGGATGGAGTGTTGCTGTAACAGTAGCTGTTCGCCGTTTCGTAGTTCAAATTCTGCGCCATCCACGTTTGCGTGCCGATGGAGACAGTCTTGTAGGACTGACCGTCGCGAGAGTCAGTTATGGATCCTATCGTCACTTCGGCAGGCTCAGTGACCTTACTGCTAGAAGAACTGCGAATGACAGCGGAAGAGGATGACACAGGAATGGCTACACTGCTGCTGGACTTCTGCGTGATGCTGGAGGAAGAAGAATACATTGGAGGGGTGACGTTGGAGGAACTGAGAACAATAGGCTCGTCGGCCTTCAGCTCCGCAATTTGGTCGTCGATTTTCGAGACGTAGTCTGTACAGGCGGAGAGTAAGGCGATAGCGAATAAAACCGCAATGGATCCTATCGCCCCTGCAGGTCTCCAGGATGACTTCCAAAGGCGATCCCGGAACGGAGTCCGGGATGACAATTCAAAACATCTTTCGTCTAACATACATCCCTCCTAAAAAGCAAAGCTCACGCCGATGCCCACGGCTCCGGCAATAGCAAGACCAATTCCAACACCGCGCAAAGTTTGTCCTGACTTGGCATCGTCCTTGTTCTTTTCAAGATCCGCTACATTATTTCCACCCTTATCGTAGGCTTCCTTCGCCTTATTGTTCCCGACTACAGCTAGTACGACTCCAGCCACAGTCGCCGCCGCTCCGATACCTAGCACAACCTTGCCCGCGATTCCACCTTTTTTCTCAGGCTCGTCATTCACATTCGCGGGGATGCTCTCGCCTACTTTTTCCTTACGAGGTTCGTCAAGGGAGATTCCCGCCTTCGCGGGAATGACATGCGTTTGTTCGTTGGGAATGACGTTTGTTTTTTCGCTGGGAATATCGTTTGTTGGTTCGCCGAGGACTGAGGAAACGGAAGAATCCTCGATCAAGGTCGAGGACGACGAAATGTTAGTCGATATCACTTCGGCAGGCTCAGTGACCTTACTACTGCTGGATGACAACGTATTTGATGTCGAAGAAGCCTCCTCAGCCACGCCAGACAATTCCTTAACTCTGCGGAAAAAAGCGGAGGATCTTTCTTCGATGAGTTTCAAGAGTTCTTCGACATCATTTCCGCGTCCATTAAAACTTGTAATCAATTTATTGCCTGCAGTTTCGTAAAGTTCCGCAGAAAGTGTTAATGATTTTCCAAAGCGTCCCACACGAGCTTGACATACGTAATCAGCAGCGATATTGCGACCAGTTTCTGCAAGGCAGCTTCCCTCGCAATCTTCGATGGCCTTACCCGGCGGAAGCATCGCGTTGATGTTCTCGCGAGTCATGATAGTGAAGTTCAGTTCAGCCGGGAGTTCCTTGACCGCTTGCTCACGCAGCACGTTTGTGAGGTATTGACGATCCAAAAGCGACACGCTATCCTTTGCGTCACCGTCAGCCATCGTTTCTAGCACAGCCACAAACGCAGCCATTGCATCCGTCGATAAAAACAGAAGTAGCAAGAAAAACAACATTTTTTTCATGGGTAAGAATATAGCTTATTTCTTTATACGCTCAAAATTGAGGATTCTATCGCGGCAGCTTCGCCTTGCTCCAGAATGAAAACGCAAACAGAAACCCACCTCGATTGTAGGTTAAACCAGAAATGGGAGCATTCCATTTTTCGCTACATTCAGCATTTACTATATTTGTGCGCGGAAATTGTGCGGTTAATACGGGTATAAGATGAGCGAAAATTACAAATACGGATTTGTCACTGATATTGAGAACGAAGCCTTCGAAAAAGGCCTTAACGAGGATATCATCCGCAGGGCGTCAGCGCTCCGTGGCGAACCGCAATTCATGCTCGACTTCCGCTTGAGAGCCTACGAAAAGCTCAAGACGATGGAACAGCCCAACTGGGGCGAGCTCCACTTTAATCCCGTCGATTTGCAGGACATCGTCTATTACTCCGCACCGAAGACCAAGAAGAGCCACGAAAAGATCGAAGACGTGGACCCGGAACTCTTGGCAACTTTTGAAAAACTCGGCATCCCGCTCGACGAACAGAAGCGACTCGCGAACGTCGCCGTCGATGCCGTGTTCGATTCCGTCAGCATTTACACAAGCCACAAGAAAAAGCTCATGGAAATGGGCATCATATTCTGCTCCATCAGCGATGCCATCAAGGAATACCCCGAACTTATCGAGGAATATCTCGGGAGCGTGGTCCCCGCTGGCGACAACTACTTTGCGGCCCTCAACAGTGCAGTCTTTGGCGACGGAAGCTTCGTCTATATTCCGCCTGGAGTCAAGTGCCCGATGGACCTTTCCACTTACTTCCGCATCAACAACAAAGAAGCAGGCCAGTTCGAACGCACATTGATCATCGCCGATGACGATGCGAGCGTGAGCTACCTTGAAGGCTGCACCGCGCCGGAATTCTCAAGCAAGCAGTTGCACAGCGCCATCGTGGAACTCGTGGCCAAGGAAAACGCCAAAATCAAGTATTCTACCGTGCAGAACTGGTACGCCGGCGACCGCGAAACGGGCGCAGGCGGTGTCTATAACTTCGTCA
Source organism: uncultured Fibrobacter sp. (assembly GCA_946415675.1). GTDB lineage: Bacteria > Fibrobacterota > Fibrobacteria > Fibrobacterales > Fibrobacteraceae > Fibrobacter. The sequence goes on along the minus strand of CAMKTL010000001.1, from coordinate 178,725 downwards.
CCAAGCGCGGCAAGTGCGCAGGCAAGAACAGCCGCATCAGCTGGACTCAGGTCGAAACGGGTTCCGCCATCACGTGGAAGTACCCGAGCTGCATCTTGCAGGGCGACAATTCCGTCGGTGAATTCTACAGCGTGGCCCTCACGAACGGTCACATGCAGGCCGACACCGGCACAAAGATGATCCACATCGGCAAGAACACCAAGAGCACGATCATTTCGAAGGGCATCAGCGCCGACTACTCCAGCAACGCCTACCGTGGCGAAGTGAGCATCCGCAAGTCCGCTACAGGCGCCCGCAACTACACCCAGTGCGACAGCATGCTCGTCGGTACCAAGAGCGCTGCCCACACGTTCCCGTACATCACGGTCGCAAACGCGAGCGCCCAGACCGAGCACGAAGCGACCACAAGCCGCATCAGTGAAGATCAGTTGTTCTATTTCGAGAGCCGCGGTATCAAGCGTGAAGACGCCATCCAGGCAATGGTCGGCGGTTTCTGCAAGGACGTGTTCAAGGAACTCCCGGGCGAGTTTGCCACTGAAGCGCGCCAACTGCTTACGCTCAAGCTCGAACACAGCGTCGGATAAGGCGGTCTGACACCCCCTAATCTCTAACCTCTAAGCCATTGCTTACTGGAACTATGACTGGATCCTTCGGGGAAACCCCTCAGGATGACGTTCCTACAACCTAATAACAATCGTGGACTTTTTATTCAAAAAGGAAAGGGTCGGAAATCTTAGTTTCCGACCCTTATTGGTGTATATGGAGTACCTTATATATAGTTATTTTAAGTGTGCGAAAGTATATTTTTTTATGTTTTTAAAAAAAAATTTTTAAATTGTCACAAAAATCAATCTATGTACTTTCAACAACAAACTAATCAACAATATATAAACTAGATATAAAAAGTTCTTGTAAAAACAGGAACTTTTCTTACAAAAAACATACAAGTTATACTATGTTTGTTAAAGCGAAATTCTAACAAAAAACTTTAGGACTAAAAAATTTTTTTAGCGAGCAACTATTTGCTTTCGAATTTTTTGCGCAAGTTCCGCACCACCAAGCAGGGCAATGCATTCAAAGGCGAATTCCTCGGCGGTTCCTGCCCCGCGGCTCGTGACGATATTGCCGTCCACCACCACGCGGTCTTCCACAAACTTGTTGCAGACCAGTTCCTCCACGCAGCCCGGGAAGCATGTCGCCGTGCGATCTACAAGAAGCCCGGCCTTGCTCAGCACGAGCGGGGCCGCGCAGATAGCGAAAATCCACTTGTTCTTGTCGTTGAAGTCGCAAACGACGCGTTCCACGTCGGCAGATGCCTTGAGGCGCTGCACGCCCGGACCGCCCCCCGGCAGGAGAACGGCATCGAACTTTGCGGTATCGGCACCCGAAAGTGCGAAATCGGCCGCAATCTTGAGCCCGTGGGCACCCGTCACGAAAGAATCTCCCGAAACGCTCGCGAGCGCAACTTCGAAGCCAGCCCTCTGGAAGTAATCGAACGGAGTGACGAACTCGGTTTCTTCGAAGCCATCGGCCATAAGGAAAAGAATCTGCATATTGTACCTCGTTTTTTTAACGAATATAATAAATTAAAAACGCTTTCTCCTAAATGGACTTCGCTATTCGTTCTGCTATCGCCCCTATTTTTTCATACGATATTATACGACAAAGCATATCGGTAAGCTCTCCATATTTCCGATAAAGTAGATTAAAAGTAAAGTAAGCGGTTATTAAAACCCTTGATACAACTCCAACTTAGGTATCAGCCGTTTCAGATTATTGTACAAGAAATTATTCTCTCGCCTAACATAATATTTGCATTTTCCACCCATTTTCATGATTTTTCACGCCAAGTAAAAAGGGTCAACGCTTTTCTCCTGGCTTCTTTTTACTAAATTTGCGACCATGAACTTCAAAGATAGAATCATCCGCGCGACGGGCAAAAAAACGCCATTTCGCCTTATCGTGACCGATTTGACAGCGACCATGAACGAAATAGGCCGCCATCATAACGCCAAGGGATTTGCTCTCAAGCTACTTGCCGAAAACTCCATTGCAAGCGTATTCCTCAGCGCAGGGCTGAAGTTTGCCGGGACAGTCTCGCTCACCACCTCGTTCGGTGGCGAAATCACGAAAATTCAAACCGATTCTACGCCGATGGGTCTTGTTCGTGCGATGATTCCGCAGGCAGAACTTCAGGCCATCGGGGCAAACGAGCCCGCCCTCGTCCCGCAGCACGTAAGCGTCGTGAAGCTGAACGAACATGGCAAGCGCGTCCACGAAAGCATCATCGAAGCACCGTCCGTTTCGATGGGACAGAACCTCGCGATGTATCTGCTCCAATCCGAACAAATCCGTTCTGCGGTGGGTATCGAGGCACAATTCAACATGCAGGATCCGAGCAAGCTGGACTATGCAGCCGGTTTCTACATCGAAGCGTTCCCCGATCTCGAAGAGAAGGATATCAACCTGATCGAAGTCATCGTGCAGAATCTCCCGAAATTCCGCGACATGTACAAGGCGGACAAAGGATTCGACCTCGACGAACTTTTGGACCAGCTCCGCGGCCCTTACGATATCGACATCGTTCGCGAAATTGACCCGAAGCCGTTCTGCCCATGCAGTAAAGACCGCATGCTCGCGACACTTGCAACACTCCCGCTGAAGGATTTGCAGGAACTGAGCAACGAGAACAAGGACTTGAACGTCGTCTGCGACTTCTGCCGCACAAGCTATACGATTACGCCAGCCAACATGCAGGAGATTATAGACGAAAGACGAAAGACGAAAGACGAGAGAAATGGGCATTGAGCGATGGGGGCGCTTGCTACGCAAGCTTTGTGCTATGGGCAAAAGCAACAAGAAACGAATCTGCAAAGAAATCCGCGTAAGAAGATCCCGGAACAAGTCCGGGATGACAACGTAAGCACCCATCCCCCAAAGCGAAGCGACCCCAAACCTCATACCTTATCACTAACCACTAACCACTAATCACTATGTTTACTAAGCAATGTGTTGTCACTCTTGATCTGGAAGGCGTTCTTGCGCCAGAAATCTGGATTGCTGTCGCCGAAAAGACGGGCATCAAGGACCTCCGCCTCACCACTCGCGACATTCCCGACTACGATGTACTCATGAAGGGCCGCATCAAGATTCTCGAACGCGAAAACATCAAGCTCTCTGACATCCAGAACGTAATTGCGAATCTCGGGCTTTTGGACGGAGCCCGCGACTTTATGGACAAACTCCGCGACGAAGCGCAGGTGATTATCCTCTCGGACACGTTCCAGGAATTCGCCTACCCCATCATGAAGAATCTCGGATTCCCGACGATTTTCTGCCACAACCTGGTGGTCGAAAACGACATGATCAAGGGTTACCACTTGCGCATGAGCGACCAGAAGACGAAGGTCGTAAAGCACTTGCAGGAACTCAACTTCAAGGTGTTCGCTTCAGGTGATTCCTTCAACGATACGGGCATGCTCAAGCAGGCCGACAAAGGCTGCTTCTTCTGCGCTCCGGATTCCATCGTAGCCCAGTTCCCGCAGCTCGAAGCGACAAAGACTTACGCCGAACTTTTGGACAAGTTCCACAAGTTCCAGGATTCGCTGTAAGAAAGACGACAACTGCATTAGGCGAGAGTCGCAACCAACGCAGTTGGGTATGACCGAGCCGAGCAGTTGGCACTTGAGCGAAGCGAAAGTGCAAAGAACGCCGCTTCGCGGCTACAGACGAAAGACGAAAGAGCCCCGCATTGCGGGGCCTTTTTTATTTACAAAAAAGCGGAACCTGCTATTGCAAATTCCGCTTCAAGGTTTAAGAGGAGTTACAAAAAACTACTTCAAGCTAGGAGTTTCCCAGTCGATCCATTCAGACTTCTTGAAGCTGATGGTCTGCGTATTCTTGGTGTAATCAATCTTACCCGTCTTAGCATCCTTGCCGAGCAAGAACTTGTTCATGAAGTCCTTGACTTCGTCGAACTGTCCGTTCGGAAGCTGGCAGTGACCATGGCCGCCTTCCTGGCTGTAGGTGTAATTTTCCGTTGCACCGAGAGCGTCATAGACTTCCTTAGAAGCTTGTCCGCAGTAGTTCGACGGAACTTCACCCAACCATTCCTGGCCAGCATTGTCGAGAATGAGGAGCGCACGCGGTGCAACCATGGCTACCAACATGTGCTGGTCGAACGGGAGCGTATTTTCCCTGCCATCGTAGTTCTTGAAGCTAGAAATCATCCACTTGCCTTCGGTACCTGCACTGCTAAGGCCTTGCACAAACTGCTTGCCCTTCTGCTTGTTGACCTGAGCGCCCACACGCCAGAGGGAAGCACCACCGGAACCGGATTCCTGCGGAATAGTGAGTGCGATACGTTCATCGAATGCACCCACGGCAAGCGTACCCTTGCCCCAGCGAGAGCAACCCGTCATGGCGAGGTGCTTCACATCGATACCTGCTTCCGGAGTCTTTTCGAGAGCGTCGATAATGCGGCTTACGCCCCAAGCCCATGCAATGATGGTGCCCTGGCCCTGGTTATAAAGCTGGAAGAACATGCCGCCACCGCTTTCCGGGGCGACGTCATCCGGGTTGAAAGTAATCTGAGCGATGTCGAGACCGTTCGTTGCGTTGCCAAGGCTTCCGCAACCGCCCATCATGCCACCGCCAAAACCAATCATGGCCGGCTTCGGCTTGTCCTTCGTACCCGCATTGCTGATTTTCACGGAGAACGAACCGGATTTGCCCTTGTCAGTCACCTTGATGGTGAGCTTTCCACCGGAGTAAGAACCTTCGACCTTTTCCGGGTTACGCGGCTTTGTACCGAACATGAGCTTTTCGAACATGGCGCCAAGTTCTTCACGACGGCACTTCCATTCAGCCTTCGTGGAAATGCGCTTGCCGTCGAGGCCCATGAACGGGTCCGGAAGTTTTGCGTTGTTCACGCTAGAAGGAATATTGCCAATCTGGCATTCGCTGCGGTGGTCTTCCACAAAGTCGCTTGCCACAGGCTGCGGAGCCGTTTCGCTGCTGGCAGGAACAACGGCGCTCGAAGATGAAGTCGGAGGTATGACAACAGCCGAACTGACCGGAACTGTTGCCGAACTGCTGGAGCGATGGCGATGTCCGCTTGAACTTGTCGCTACCGGCCCAGCACTGCTGAGAGGAGCCGTTGCCGAAGATCCTGCGACAGGCCCGACACCCGCACTCGACGAATTTATGTTGACAGAATCCGGACCATCCAATGGCTTAGGAGGCATCGGAATCGAATCTTTAAAGAATGAACTCGAACTTACTCCAGCTCCATCCAAAGCACTGGATAAGCCCAAATCCGGCATGGTCGCACTGGAAAGTCCTAAACCAGCGCCATCCGAAGAAAGCCCCGCCTGAGTGCCACAATCTGAAGTTAAACATTCCGCGGAAGAAGAAGAATCATCACCGCAGGCCCATAAACCAAAGGCAACTACTGCCACTGGCACTAGATATTTGTATTTATTCATTTTATACCAACCCCAACAACAGCCGGAAATTCGGCAGTTTGTTGTTCCTTAAGATAATCTAATCAAAAAATGAACGCAACGTTGTAATTCTTTTTTTGTTGTAAACGTTACAACGGGAAAAAAAGACGGAGACATTGTTTCTGAATTTTTACAATCTTTCAAAGGGAGCAATGCGTTTTTTGGCTTATTTTTGGCATATTTACGAAAAAAGAGCCCATAAGTTACAAAATATTAGATAAATTGAGATTAATGGATCAGGCTAATTTTACAACAAACCAAGAGCACATTGTAAGTGTGCTCCTTAAGAAGAATCCGAAACTGGATGAAGGGATTCTCAGAAAAGCTATAGCCTTTATCGCCGACGCCCATGATGGTCAGTACCGCAAAAGCGGAATGCCTTATACAGAACACCCTTACGAAGTTGCGAAAATTCTTGCCGACTTGAAGCAGGACCAAGCAACAGTACTCGCAGGTTTATTGCACGACGTAGTAGAAGACACCCCGCACACGCTCAACGAGATTTCTGAACTTTTTGGCGAAGATACTGCGTTCATGGTCGATGCGGTGACAAAGATTACCGCCGTACAAGAAGCGAGCAAGACAGCCCAGAAGGCAAGCACTTACCGCAAGCTCATTACGGCCATGGCGAAAGACCCGCGCGTCATCATGATTAAAATCGCGGACCGCATCCACAACATGCGCACCATGCGGTACATGAAGCCCGAAAAACGCAGGTCCATCGCCCAGGAAACGCTCGACATATACGTGCCCCTCACCCACAGATTCGGCCTTTACAAGCTCAAGACCGAACTCGAGGACCTGAGTTTCAAGTACGTAAACCCGGACGAATACCAGAAAATCGTCGACGCGCTTATCGAGAACAAGGAAAAGCGCGAAAAGTACGTGCAGTCCGTGATTGGCCCGCTCCAAATCAAGATGGCGCTCGAGGACTTCGACTGCACCATCCAGGGCCGCACCAAGAACATCTACAGCATCTACAACAAGATGATTGCCCGCGGTTGTGGCTTCGAGGACATCTTCGACATTTTCGCCATACGCATTATCGTCGAGACGATTCCCGAATGCTACCTCGCCCTGGGTTACGTGCACAACTTGTGGACTCCGCTACAAAGCCGCTTCAAGGACTACATCGCGACCCCGAAGCCGAACCTTTACCAGAGCATCCACACCACAGTCATCGGCCCCGAAAACAAGATGGTCGAAGTCCAAATTCGTACAAAGGACATGGACCTCACCGCCGAGAAGGGATTCGCCGCCCACTGGGCGTACAAGATGGAAACGCAACACGAAGGCGAAGAACTCGCCTGGCTCGACCACATGGTCAAGTTGCAATCCGAAATTTCGGACTCGAAGGAATACCTCGACTTCTTGAAAGTCGATTTGAAGCCCGAAGGAATGACGGTGTTTACGCCGAAGGGCGCATCGATTGAACTGCCCGAAGGATCCATCGTCCTCGACTTTGCTTTTGCCGTGCACTCGGAACTTGGTCTCCACTGCATTGGCGCCCGCATTAACGACAAGGTCGTGAGTCTTGACGAACCGGTGCCGCACGGTGCCACCATCCAGATTCTAAAGAGTCCAAGCCAGGAACCCAGCCCGGAATGGCTCGAAATGGTGAAGACGATCAAGGCCAAGCAGGAACTCCGCAAATGGATGAAAACAAGCATCGTCATCCAGTCCCGCAGCCTCGGCAAAGAAATCTGGACACGAGAACTTCGACTCCTGAAAATTGAAAAAGACAAGCGTCCCAAGGAAGAAGACATCCTTCGATACTTTGGTCAAACAAGCCTGAACGAATTTTTCGAGCACTTGGGTCAGGGTGAACTCCCCCTCCAGGACATCCACCGATTCCTGAACGGCGGAAACGATATCATATCCAAGGAAACCTCGTCGCTGCGGTTCTATCCGACATTCGGCAAGGACAAGGGAAGTACGCTTACCGACGAAATGCCGTTGATGATTGGGCAAGAGACGAGTCTCCTCATCCATTTCGCCAGTTGCTGCGGACCAGTCCCCGGCGACAAGATTGTAGGCGTCATGCGTCCGCAAATTGGCATCGAGGTTCACAAGAGCGATTGCCCATGCCTCAAGGATTTGCCCACCGACCAGCGACTCCCCGTTGACTGGAGCGCAGACGTCACGAAGCCTTTTACGACACACCTCACCATCGAAACAGACAACCGCAAGAACCTTCCGTTAAGCATTCTGATGGTTCTGAAAGACGAAAACCTTTCGCTGGACAGGATGAGCATCGCGAGCGCCCAATACACGGGCCGCATCCGTATGGAATTCAAGGCGTTCCGCAAGGACCAGGTCGATGCCATCGTGAACAAGATTAGGCAAGTCGCGGGTGTCAGAGGGGTTGAAAAAGCATGATAACGTCTCTACGCCATTGCGATTACACACAAAAAAACCGAGCGTTCAACTGCCGCATGCGGAACCGCTATTACGAGGAAGTCTATTATGCCTTCCGCGCGCTGTTCCCCAACGACATTGCCGAGGCCAAGAACCCGACGCCAGAAGAGAACAATGCCTGGTACCAGCACTTGAGTAAGGATATCAAGCGCTACGAGCGTCTTTTAATGACGTGTCTCGAATATGCACAGGCAGCTATCTTTTACGGCAAGGCGGAAAATTCGTCCCTTTACTCCAAGGACAAACGCTGGGGTATTTTGCAGGAAGAAATTTTCATCGTGCACTTTTTGCAAGAGTTGCTCTCGACAACACGTTATGTAATCGCAAGGATAGACACGGACAAAGTGCTGCAACAATGGAGCGGTTCCATGCAGGGCATGAAATCGAGCCCGGTCACCTACGGATTCGTGAGCGACATTCAAGGAAAGTTGAACACCATGAACGCAGGAACCATTGACGAATTCAAGGACTTGTTAAGACACGTTTTGGACCGTTTCCAAATAGGCAATACACTATTTGGAACCGTACAGGACTTGCAGAATTTCTATTAGACGAGAGACGAAAGATGAAAAAACGTCATGCTGAGTTCAAAGAACGAAGCATCCAGTTAAGGAAAATCACTGGATCCTTCACTACGTTCAGGATGACGAAATCAAACAACAATTGACGAAAGACCATTAACTATTGACTTTTAACTAACCACTAATCACTAACCACTGTTTACTGCTAATGTCTGAATACATCATACTTTCAATCTTCCTTTTTCTGGGCGCGTTTATCGCGGCGGCGGCTACCGTCACAGGCCTATTGCTAGGCTACCGCACCAAGAATACAAAGAACAAGATGGCACCGTACGAATGCGGTATGGAAACCATCGGTAACGCAAGAATTCAGTTCAAGGTGGGCTACTACCTGTTCGCCTTGCTCTTCCTCGTGTTTGATATCGAAGCTCTGTTTCTTTTCCCTGTCATGATGAACTTCAAAGAAATCATGGCCGGGCATACGGCGCTTCCGCCCTTTATCGTCGTCATCGACCTTATCATCTTTATCGCGATTCTCGTTTCGGGCCTTGCTTACGCCTGGAAAAAAGGAATTCTCAAATGGGAATAATCAATTTTGCTCCAAAAATTTTGGACCCGATTCCCGGTGGAAAATACGTTGTCAATGCGATTGACTACGTAGTCAACTGGGCACGTGCAAACTCCATTTGGCCTCTGACATACGGTACAAGCTGTTGCGCCATCGAAATGATGTCCAGTTCCATGGCTCGCTATGACATTGCCCGATTTGGTAGTGAAGTGTTCCGCTCGTCGCCTAGACAAGCGGATTTGTTTATTCTGGCTGGAACGATTACCCGCCGCATGGCACCTGCTATCCAGATGCTTTGGGAACAAATTCCCGGACCGAAGTACGTGATTGCCATGGGCGCCTGCACCATTAGCGGAGGCCCGTTCATCTATGACAACTATTCCGTTGTGCGTGGAGCGCAGAACCTCATCCCGGTCGATGTATTCGTTCCCGGTTGCCCGCCGCGCCCTGAAGCTTTGTTCCACGGACTTTTGACTCTCCGCGAAAAAATCTTGAAGGAAACTTGCCGCAATCCCTGGCACGAAGGCGAACCGAAGGACGTTTCGACGATGGACCGCTACCGCGAAGCGGCAAAGACTTGGGCGGCCCTCGAAGAAATGAAAGACGAACAGATGGCCGAAGCCCGTGCGAAGTTCAAGGAAGAACATCCGGACTACAAGAGCACTTTCAAGCCTATCCGTGTCAAGAAGCCCGATTTCCCAGAAGTCGAACGCGTTCCGTTCAAGCGCTTAGGCCTGACGCAGCAAGAACTTTTTGCAAAGCTCCGCGCCAAGTTCCCGAACGTGACCGTGCACACCCGCGGTGACGAAGAACCTGAAGACCTTGTCGCGCAAATGCCCGCAGACCGCCCGCTGGAAGTCATGCTCGAAAAAGAAGACTATCTGAACGTTACTGAATTTGTCAAGAACGATCCTGAATTCAAGATGGATTACCTGATTGACGTAACCGCCATTGACTACGACGACCACTTTGACATGGTCACAATGCTCAGAAGTCTTGAAATCGGCCACAAGATTTTCCTTTGCGTGCAGCTCAAGAAAGACTTCTCGATTGAAGAAGAAAAACGCCCGACATCGCTCCTCGCTAGTGTTCCGACAATCACGCACCTCTATCCCGGTGCAGAAATCAAGGAACGCGAGGTCTATGACATGTTCGGCATCAACTTTGAAGGACACCCCGACCAGCGCCGCATATTCCTCGACAAGGACTTCGTGGGTTACCCGCTCCGTAAAGACTTTACTCACCCGGAAATGATCAGGAGGCCGATATGAGTCATCAGTTACCTCCGGGCTTTCGCCTCGAACGCAAATCGAATACCGAAGAATTTTTTATCAACATGGGGCCGCAGCACCCGAGTACGCACGGTGCGCTCCGCCTCACGCTCCGCATGGACGGCGAAACCATCGTAGAACTTGTCCCGCACTTTGGCTATATCCACCGCGGTATGGAAAAGCAAGCGGAATCGATGAGCTACCTGCAGTACATCGCCATGTCGGACCGTCAAGACTATTTGACAGCAATACAAAACAACTTGGGCGTCGTCATCGCTCTTGAAAAAGGCATGAACGTGGGCGTTCCGCTCCGCGGCGAATTCATCCGCGTGATGCTCCAGGAACTAGGACGCATCGCTTCGCACTTGGTGTTCTACGGTTGCTTCGGCGGCGACCTTGGCGGACAGACATGTTTGCTGTTCGGCTTCAAGGAACGTGAAATGGTTCACGACATCCTCGAAGAAGTCACAGGTTCCCGCCTCACGACAAACTTCTTTAGACCGGGCGGAAGCCGTTACGATGTGCCGGATACGTTTATCCCGCGAGTAAAGGCGTTCCTCGACCACATGGAAGACACGATGAAGGACTACGAGAGATTCCTTTCGAAAAACATCATCGTGTTGGAACGCAGCATTGGCATCGGTGTTCTTTCCAAGGAAGACGCGATTGCTTACGGTTGCTCGGGGCCAGTGCTCCGCGCGAGCGGCGTAAACTTTGATGTACGCCGAGCAAACCCATACAGCATTTACGACCAGTTCGACTTTGATGTTCCCGTGTTCCATAACGGCGACTGCTACGACCGCTACAAAATCCGCATTGCTGAAATCCATCAATCCATGAAGATTTTGCGCCAGTGCGTCGATAAGTTCCCAACCGAAGGGCCGTGGCGCAGCAAGGAAAAGCCGGTGCGACTCCCCGTGGGCCGCTACTACAGCGAAATTGAAACTGCGAAGGGTCTTTATGCGACTTACGTTGTCGCCGCGACGACCGGTGAAAAACCGTACCGCATCCACACGCGCGGTCCAAGCTTCCCGCATATCGCAGCACTCAACAAGATGGTACAAGGCCACAAGATTTCGGACCTCGTGACCATCATGGCAACTCTTGACCCCGTGATCCCGGAAATTGACAGGTAGTTTATGTTTGTACCTTCAGTAACACACCCTATAGGCGACTTTGTTCGAGACTTGGTTCCGCGCATTGCAGAATACCTGCCCGCAAGCATCCAGTCCGAAGACCTCAACAGCATTATCGCCTTCCTCATCAACGCCGTGATTTGTATTATCGCCGTCTGTATCGTGAACATCGGTTCGGCCCCGATTCTCATTTACATGGAACGCAAAGTCTGTGCGCATGTACAATGCAGACTCGGTCCGATGCGCCTCGGTTGGCATGGCACCCTCCAGACCATTGCAGACGTGATCAAGATGCTATTCAAGGAAGTCTATGCTCCAAGTGGCGCTGACAAGCTCATGTTCTACCTCGCCCCACTAATCGTCTTGATTGCACCGTTTATCGTTTGCGCCTTGATTCCGTTCGACAAGAACCTTGTCGTGGCCGACGTCTCGATGGGCATCCCGCTCATCATCGCGGTAAACGGCTTTGGCGTGCTCGGCATTTTGCTTGGCGGCTGGAGCAGTAACAACAAGTATTCCTTGCTCGGAGCCCTCCGCAGTGGCGCCCAGATGATCAGCTACGAAATTTCGTTTACCATGATTCTTTTGTTCGTCGTGATGATTTCGGGTTCTACGAATCTCATGAGCATTACGATGGGTCAGGAAGGAACGATTTTCGACTGGTGGATTTTCAAGATTCCGGTTCTCGGATTCATTGCGTTCATTTTGTTCTTTATTTCCAGTACCGCCGAAATGAACCGCGCTCCCTTCGACATCGCTGAAGCGGAACAGGAACTTACAGGCGGTTACCACACGGAATACAACGGCACTCCGTTTGCCATGTTCTACCTTGCCGAATACATCGCGCTCATCACGAACTCAGCCCTTGCAACGACATGCTTCCTCGGTGGATTCTTCCCGCCGTGCATTGGCATCGCCGCTGTAGATAACGTCTTGAACATGGTGCCTGGCGTCGTATGGTTTTTCGCAAAGATTTACTTTATGGTTTGGTGCTACATGATGGTCCGCTGGACGTTCGTGCGCCCGCGTGTCGATCAGCTCATGGACTTTGAATGGAAATTCTTATTACCGGTGAACCTTGTACTACTCGTTGCTGGAGCAGCGTGGATTGCAATCGGAGGGTAAGTAATTAGGAATTCGGATTTAGGAATTGTCATGCTGAGTTCAAAGAACGAAGCATCCAGAGCAAAAATTTCACTGGATCCTTCGCGATGCTCAGGATGACGAGTTCAAATGGCTAATGATTATGGATAAAAATATTTCAACATTACAATACATCAAACGTTACTTGAAGCGGTGCATTACGGGGCCGTGGAGCCTTATGTGCGGGCTTTCTGTTTCGCTAAAGTATTTTTTCAATCCCAAGCGCATTGTCACGGAACAGTATCCCGAGAACAGGAAGACGCTCAAAATGCACGAGCGTTACCGCGGTCGCCTCGAAATGATTGAAGATGCAGACGGCAACAACCACTGCACCGCCTGCGGTATGTGCGAACGCGCCTGCCCGAACGCCTCCATCAACGTCCTTGCCACGAAAAACATCGCCGGCAAAAAGGTTCTTGGGCGTTATGTTTATCACTTTGCGAGCTGCACCCAATGCGGTCTCTGTGTTGAAGCCTGCCCGTTCGGAGCCATCCAGATGAGCCCCGCTTTCGAAGTTGCGACAACAGATCCGAACGATCTCGAAATGATTTTAAATAAAAAGGAGGGACAGGGCTAATGTTCCCGGATTTACCTTTATCGTTCCCAACCGGAGGCATGGACATTGCGTTCTATGTCGTCGCGTTTGTGATTTTAATGACCGCCGTCTGTTGCGTTGCTGTCAAGAATATTCTGCAAAGCGCCGTGTTCTTGATTTTCAGCTTTGTAACGACAGCAATCCTCTACTTGCTCATGCATGCGGAATTCATTGCACTCGCGCAGGTGATGGTCTATGTGGGCGGTGTCGTGATTTTCGTGGTATTTACAATTCTACTCACAAGTCACCTCGGCGAAGATGCATTCACCACAAAGATGCCGAGAATTTTCACGGCTTTCGCCCTTTCGATAGCATTCGTATTCGTGATGGTCAAGTGCATTTTGCCCACACCGGACATTGCAAATGGTATCGTCAACTCGCCTGCCGATTATTCATCTCTCCAGAATTTTGCATTGCGTCTGCTGGGATACGACCAAAACGGATTCGTCATTCCGTTCGAAGTCGTGAGCATTCTCCTTTTGATGACGCTCATTTGCGCCATCACGGTCGCACGCCGCAGTAAAGAAGATACCGAAGAGGAGGCTAGCAAATGAACCTCTTGAATTGTTTGATTCTCGCCTTTTTGCTGTTCGGGATTGGCGTCTGGGGCCTGATGCGCCGCCGCCACCTCATCGGCATGCTTATTTCCATTGAACTCATGCTGAATGCAGCAAACATCAACTTTATCAGCTTCGCCTACTTCACCGCACACGATGCGACTGCAGGCGCTCTGTTCAGTATCTTTGTCATTGCCGTGACGGCTTGCGAAATGGCTATAGCCCTTGCGATTATCGTAACCATGTATCGCAGGCACAAGAGTCTTGACGTTGACCAGTTGAGGGATCTCCATGATTAATGATATTACTCTCGGCTATTCAATCCTTTTGCTCCCGCTCATAACATTTATCGTGAACGGGTTGTTCCTTGGAAACAAGTGTGCCAAGGCCGCAGCGATATTCGCAGTCATCTGTAACGGACTAGCCGCCGCAAGTACTGCATTTTTAGCATTCATCTACTTCGATGATTTCGCACCATTAAAGACCGTCCTTTTCGACCACACATTCATTCCTTTTGCAGGGAGTCTAGTTGCAAGAATTGGGATGCTCATCGATCCCTTATCCGTAATGATGCTCGTGGTCGTCACGTTCATCAGCTTTATGGTGAACATCTACAGCATGGGCTACATGCGTGAAGACCGCGCCGCTGGGCGTTTCTTTGCCCTCTTGTCGCTATTCAGTTTTAGCATGCTCGGCCTCGTCGTTGCCACAAACCTTTTCCAGATGTTCATCTTCTGGGAACTCGTGGGCGTTTCAAGTTACTTGCTCATCGGTTTCTGGTATCATAAGCCAAGCGCCGTAAGCGCCTCCAAGCAAGCGTTCATCCTCACCCGCTTTGCGGATAGCTTCTTCCTGCTCGGCATAGTGCTTGTAAGCTACGTTGTCGGAAGTTTCGATTTCTCGACAATCAATTCGCTTAGTTTGGTGGATTTCCAAAAGCAGTTCATCAACCTTGGCCTTGTGACTGTTTCAAAGTCCGAAGCACTCGTTCTCGGTTCCATTCTGATTTTCACTGGCGGCTGGGGCAAATCCGCCATGTTTCCGATGCACATCTGGCTTCCGAACGCGATGGAAGGTCCGACGCCAGTCAGTTCCATCATCCACAGCGCAACAATGGTGGTCGCAGGTGTTTACTTGGTTGCACGCCTCTTCCCGTTCTTTGCCATTTGCGATAACGCACTCACGCTCATCATGTGGGTCGGTGCATTCACGATGGTATTTGCGGCAGTCATCGCTTGCACACAAAAAGATATCAAGCGCATTCTCGCCTACTCGACGCTTTCGCAGCTCGGTTACATGATGTTTGCACTCGGCGCCTGCAAGATTGGGCAAGTCGTTGCGGTCACCGGTTGGACGGCCTCGACATTCCACATCTTTACGCACGCGTTCTTCAAATGCAGTTTGTTCCTCATCGCCGGTAGCTTAATCCATCAAGTTCATACGAACGACCTCGACGCCATGGGCGGTCTCGGCAAAAAGATGAAGCTCACCTACGCCTGCACGCTCATCTCGATTCTCGCCATTTCGGGCATCCCGCCATTCTCTGGATTCTTCTCCAAAGACGAAATCATCCTCGCGGCATACCAAGGTCATCATTTCGTAGTATTCGGTCTCGCGCTCTTCACAAGCGGTCTCACGACGTTCTACATGTTCCGCCTGTTCTTCCTCGCTTTCCACGGGGAACCGCGTCACGAAGGAGTCAAGGCTGGTCATGTTCACGAAGATTTCGCGATGACTCTCCCGATTGTAATCCTTGCAATTCCGGCGCTTTTGAGCGGTGTTCTCGGCAAGGGAATTTTCGAAGAATTCTTTGTACCGGGCCAGTTAAATGTTCCGCAATTGTTGAAACTTGAACACGCCGAATGGATTCCGTTCGTCGCCGTTGGCATTGCCGTTATAGCTCTCGTAATTGCCTGGTTGCTTTATGCAAGCCCGTGGGCAAAAGTCCAACGTGCCCTCGACGAGACGAACCGCAGCGGTATCTACAAAGTCGTTTATCACAAGTTCTACTTCGACGAAATGTACTATGCCGTCGTCCGTCAATTCATTTTTGGCGGAATCGCACGTGCAGCGCGCGCATTCAACGATTACGTGATTGAAGGTCTGCTTGCATTTACGGTATGGTTTGTCCATAAACTCGGCGACTTGGTACGCTTGGCACAAGCGGGCTACTTGCCGTTCTACTTGGGCACTTTGATTGTAGGCGTTCTCCTTTGGCGATTCTTCGGCCAGCTTCCCCTGTAGGCGTTACCCATGAATACAATACTTTTTAACTTGATTTGGGTCATTCCCCTTTTAACCGTTCTTGCCTGCGTCTTGATTCCGGTAAAATACGAAAAGACATTACGGGCAATACATGTGACATCGGCAACGATTGTACTTGCAATCGTATGCTACCTGACCTATGCCGTCTATGCTCTTTCGGGGACTCCGGCAGATACGATAACAGCACCGTTTGTATTACGATTCTTCACGGACATTCCGTGGCTTTCGATGTTCAATGCGCACTACATTGTCGGCGCTGACGGTCTCAACATGCTGTTGCTTGCGCTCACGGCGTTCATCGTTTGGGCAGGCGTGCTTGTAAGCCTCAAGATCAAAGGGAATCAGAAGATTTTCTTTGCGTTGATTCAGCTCCTCGCGACTAGCGTCTATGGCGTCTATATGAGCTTTGACTTGGTGCTCTTCTTCGTGTTCTACGAAATGGAAGCACTCTGCATGTACCTCATGATTGCATGCTACGGCAGCGGCAAGCGCGACTACGGCGGTAAAAAGCTCACGTTGACCCTCGCATTCGGTTCCTCGATGATTCTCGCAACGCTCTTCGGACTCTTCTTTGAAAGTGGCGCAACGAGCTGGAATATCCTTGAAATCGCCAAGACAACGCTCCCGATGGATTTCCAGATGTGGGCATTCCCGCTCATGTTCATGGGATTCGCCGTTTCGAGTTCGCTTTTCCCGTTCCACTTCTGGAGCCCGGACGGTCACTCCGCTGCACCGACCGCAGTTTCGATGCTCGCCGCCGGCGTAATGATGAAAATGGGCGCTTACGGATGCTTGCGCGTCGCCATGTTCCTCATGCCCGAAGCCGCAAAGATTTGGCTCCCCTACGTTGTGGCACTCTTGATTTTCAACGTGGTGCTAGGCCCGTTCATTGCCATCCGCCACAAGGACCTCAAGTACATTACCGCTTACAGTTCCATCAGCCACTTGGGCCTCATCTTCTTGGGCCTTGCCGCCATGACGCCAATTGGACTTCGCGGTGCTAGCCTCCAGATGATTTCTCACGGATTCTTGACAGGACTCTTCTTCGCCACCATCGGCATGATTTACGAACGCACGCACACCCGCGACATCACGGAAATGGGCGGCATCATGCGCAAGATGCCCTTCCTTGGCGTAGGCTTTGTGCTTGCCGGTTTTGCTGGCCTTGGGCTCCCGGGCTTTAGCGGATTTATCGCCGAAAGCACGATTTTCATCGGAGCATTCCAGCAAGATTCCACACTCACCCGAATCGTCACGATTCTTGCGATTCTTTCCATCACGACAACCGCCGTCTATATTCTGCAAACCGCGAACCGCATGCTTCACGGTCCGCTCCCGCAGAAATACGAAGGTCTCACCGATGGATGCTTCCGCGAAAAACTCGTCATTGTCGTTCTCGTCGCCTGCTTGTTGTTTATCGGTGTTTGCCCCGGCTGGATTTCGGAACTTCTGGACCAAAGCGTTTTACCGATTTTTGAAAAAATCAACAATATACCTTAACTAGATCCTTCGCGTTGCTCAGGATGACATTACTAATCACTGTTTACTAACCACTGTTTACTGCCTATGTACAACATTCCAAACTTCATCATTCCCGATGCGCTATTGTTGCTGTTCCCGTTCATCGTAATTGGGATACGTCTTTTCGTGACAACGCAATCCAAGGTGCCCTGGCGTCTCGCCAATATCGGCTTTATCGCCATTTTCTTGTTGCTGAACTTTATCCCGATTGCGAGCGGTGAAGGACGGTTCTTTATCTGCAACTGGAAAGTCGATGACTTCGGCGTGTTCATGCGCGAAGTGCTGATGGTCAGTGCGCTCCTTGGCTTATGGCTTTCCAAAGACTACTTTGAACATGGCGGCGATAAAAAGCCCCCCATGCACCAAATTGCCGAATTTATCGGAGCGATTGCTTTTGCAACGTTCGGCGGTTTCACGGTTGTCAGTGCCTGCGACTTGCTTACGTTCTTCCTCGGACTCGAAATCGCGACAATCCCGATGTATGCCCTTGCCGCATGGAACAAACGCGACCAGTTCGGTTCCGAAGCCGCCACCAAGTACATTTTAATGGGCTCTGTCGCAACGGCATTTGAACTATTCGGCTTCAGCTATCTCTACGGTTTTTCGGGGAGCATCCATTTCAACGAAATCCAAGCCGCCGTAGCAAGCGGTTCAAGCCCGCTTTTGTGGGTTGCCGTGCTGTTCCTGTTCTGCGGTATCGGATTCAAGCTCACGCTGTTCCCGTTCTACACCTGGGCTCCGGACGTTTACGAAGGCGCACCGACACCGGTAACCGCCGTGCTATCCGTCACCTCGAAAGCAACCGCCATTGCGTTCCTCGTCGTGCTGGTCTATGGTCCATTCTCCCCAATTCAAGACAAAATAGCCCCGCTCATTGCGCTCCTCGCAGGTGTGACGCTATTCGTCGGAAACCTCGGAGCGCTCAAGCAGAGCCGCCTCCGCCGTTTCATGGCTTACAGCTCTATCGCTCAGGCAGGCTACATCATGGTCGCCTTGCTCGGCCCTGAAACAACCGCAAAGACAGCTATCATCTATTACCTCTTTGTCTATGCCGTTTCAAACTACCTCGCCTTCTTCGTATTCGGCATCATCGGGCATCACCGCGAAGAAACATTCCATTCCCTCCGCGGACTTTCAAAACAGAATCCGAGCCTTGCCATCGCCCTTGCCATTTCGATGTTCAGCTTGGCAGGCATCCCGCCACTCGCGGGCTTCTTCGGCAAGTTCCATCTGTTCTTCAGCGGGGCATCAACTGGACATTACACGCTCGTGGCATTCGCCGTTTTGAACAACGTCATTGCGCTCTTCTACTACTTGCAGCTCATCAAGGCTGCCTGGGTCGATGAACCCGATGGTCACCTCAACCCGCTCCGCCTCACCAAGCGCCAGCGCGAAGTCATCATTTTGCTGAGCATCGCGGTAATTTTCCTCGGCTTTGTTCCGTTCCTGAGCAACAATATTTTCGCAGGGTTTACGTTGTAAGAGATATAAGGTCGCGACTTTGTCGCTTTGTGTGATTAAGTAGAACAATGAGACCGAACAGGTCTCATTGTTTTATCAAAAAAAAAGTTATCCTATAGCGGTCTAGAGGATTGTCCTCATGCTGTTTGAAATATTCATATCCCAACAGCACTTTTTCTTTTTTGAAATTCCGCTTTTTGCCGACCGCTAAATTAATCCTTTGCGAACGTTTAGAATCCGGTAGATACACATCAATGGATTCATTTCCTATATGCGACGGGGCTTGGAATACAAGGCAAGAATCATTATGAATATTTGAGTTCAGCGAAGTTTCCCACGCGATGATTGCGCCATCAATACAGATTTGGACAAACTCTTTCTTTGACACTTCGAGCCCCAAAAGTTCTCGTAAGGAATCGAGACTCATATTAAATGTTCTTTGAATCTTGTTTTGTGGAATTTTTTCCAAATTTTTTCTTGGTTTGACACCTTCAACAGGCTTTTTCACCAAAATCGGTCCACGAAACCTTTGCGAAAGTTCGACAAGTCTGGAATACTCCAAACTATCTTTATACGCACCGCGACTTTCGCCAAACTTGTCGTAAAAGAGCTGAGCATCCGCAAACGCAGCAAAAGCGAAGACCAGAAATAAAACATTTTTCATATAAAGTTAATATACAAAAAGGCCTATTCCATCCAAATGTCGTTGGGGAGTTTTCCGATGTCGCGGAAGTCGAGTTTGCCGCTTGTAGCGGAATTCATGCTCACAAGGCGTGCCAAAGGCTTGCCAGCGCGTTCAATGACAATTTCTTCGTCCTTGAGGGCGACCTGGTTCAATAGCGTCCCAAAATTCTGACGCATATCCATTGCAGAAACAACTTTCGACACGGTATTTCCTCTTTTTATTCAATTTAACTATTATTACGGTAAACGTCAAAAGGTGATTCCGGAACGGAGTCCGGGGTGACAAGCGGGAATGACAAAGCAAAAGGTGATTCCGGAACGGAGTCCGGAATGACAGGTAAAGGCGGCAGCCTCGTAATATGGATCAAGAAGTTCGCACATTTTCGGTCACGCAGTACATGCGTTCGCTCAAGAACACCGTAGAAACTACGCCTGCGGTTTGGGTTCATGGAGTAATTTCGCAAATTGCCGAAAAGCCGTCGGGAGTTTACCTCAGCATCGCGGACTTTGCCGATGGTGACGTAAAGCCGAAAGCAACGCTTGCTCTTTATTGTTATACAGCCAAGTACGCCGCGATTCTTGCAAAGATTTCCAGTTTATCGCAGCCGTTTACGCTCAAGCACGACTTGAAAGTTAACTTTCTCGTGCGTGCGGAGTTGTATATCCCGTACGGAAAGTTGCAAGCGCAAATCCTGGACATCGACCCGGTTTACACGATTGGCGAACTCGCCCTGACGAAGAGCGCCATCCTAAAGCGCCTTGCCATGGATGGCCTGCTCGAAAAGAACAAGCAGCTAGAGCTTGCAGACGTACCGCTCCGCGTGGGGCTCATCACCGGCGAAAATACTGCAGCCTACAAGGATTTTACCACGCGCCTTGAAGCCTCGCCGTTCGCATTCGAAGTCACGACGGTCTATGCGCGGATGCAAGGAAACGAGACCGAAGAGAGCATCATAGCGGCACTGGACCAGTTGCAAGTGTACTCAGACCTTGATGTTGTCTGCATCGTGCGCGGTGGCGGCGCCAAAACGGATTTGAACTTTTTCGACAGCGAAGCGCTTTGCCGAGCAGTCGCAAACTACCCCATCCCCGTCTTTACGGGAATCGGCCACGAAATCGACCGTTGCCTATTGGACGAAGTCGCTTACCTCTCTTGCATCACGCCGACGGACTGCGCGAAGCGCCTCGTGGAACGCGTCACGGATAGCTGGAACCGCATGACCGAAGCGATGGCAGGCATCGCAGACGGCGCACGCGAACTCCTAAACGAAAACAACAAACTGCTCGGAACGACAGGCAACCAACTGAACCAAAAAGTCACCGGACTCATCCAAAGCGAAAAATCCAAGCACACGCTTATCGCCGCATCTATCAAAAAAGATTCCGCGTTTTATATAAAGTCCGAGCACGAACGGCTCAACCGCAACCAAGAAGGTTTAAAGCAAGGTTCACGCAAAATTCTCGATCTTGCGAAATCGCAGTTCGAACTCGTCAGTGAAAAAGTAAAAAGCGCGGACCCCAAGACGACGCTTGCCAAAGGCTACTCGCTTACACTCGACGCAAACGGAAAGTTCATCCGCAAGGCAAGCCAGCTCAAAAGCGGCGACACCATCAAAACGCGACTCGCCGATGGAGACATTTTGTCTGTGGTGAAATAAATACATTGTGAGAGCAAGGCTCACATTTTAAATTTTTCGAGCGCTTTTCAGTACCTTTACATACTAATCACACTTTCACCCGCACTAAGTATGTAAATTTTTATGTTGTCCGCACAGTTTTTGTTCAAAAAGGCCCATTTTTTCGCAGATTTTCACTTACTTTATATGCAATTTAGGGCGATTACGCCCAATTTAGCCAAACTCCGGCAGTTTTTCGATTTTTCTGAACCGCATTGACGCAGCATCCAGCTCAAAATAGCGCACGCAATCCCCCAACGCAAGCATCACGTAGTTCGGCGTCAAAATCTGCAAATACTTATTCAGTTGCTGTTGCAACACAGGCCAAGTGTATTCGCCAGGAGCCTTGCATTCCACCAAGAGCCACGGCTTGCTGAGCGGCGCCCCATCGCGGAAATTATGCACCACGATATCGACGCGATCATCCGTTTTTGCATCCACTAGCGAAAGCGGGAATTCCACCGCAATCAAATGAGCAGGAACCTTCACCACATCCAACAAATAGCGCACCGTCGCCTGGCGCACATGTTCTTCGGGCGTCGCAGGCACATCCTTTTTGCGAATGGGGTCGAACAGTCTATGAGGTTTGAGGTCGTTCACTTCGTTCACTTTGAGGTTCGAGCATTCGCAAAACATCTGCGAGGCTCGACTCAAAATTAAAAAAATACGCCATTCGACTTGACTTGCGTATTTTTCAAATGTATATTTTGCGACATGAATAAAATCTTTGGACAGAACATCATCGCAGCAGATGCAAAAATTGCAGCTCACGCAGCAATAGCAGCAAGCCCGGCAGCAGGCCGAGCTATTGTGGGGCTGTCCAGAGAAACCAAAATCTGTAAAGCATAAAGCAAAAAACAGATAAAAAGTTTCAAGGGCAGCCCCATAAAAGGCTGCTTTATTTTTTTTAAACTTTAACCATAAAACAAGGAAACAGAAGTTCTTATTTAGTAGTGCACTGGATCCTGCTCCTTCGAACCTAATTCAACTAAGGCACTAAAGTGCCTAGTTTCATATATCGCCCTTTACAGGGCTCAGGATGACGCTGAGTTGAAAATCAAGGCTCAGGATGACGTAGAATCAATATTGCAGAAATAACATAGCTAAATATTATTCTATAATTGCATTGTAAAAATTTGAATTTTCGATACCTATACAGGAGCATAAAATGCGCAGAAGACTATTGAGCGAAGGTGCCAAGGAACTCTCTTACGAAATCCGCGAGATCGTGAAGAAGGCAAACCAGCTCAAGGCACTCGGCCTCCCCATCCACTGGGAAAACATCGGCGACCCGATTGAAAAGAAGTGCCAGATTCCCGACTGGATCAAGGACATCGTGGTCGACCTCGTCAAGACGAACCGCAGCTACGGCTACTGCCCCTCCAAGGGCATGCTCGAGACCCGCGAATTCCTGGTCAAGGAAAACAACAAGCTCGGCGGCGCACAGATCAACGTCGACGACATTCTGTTCTTCAACGGCCTCGGTGACGCCATCGCCACCATCTACGGCCTGCTCTCGATGAACACCCGCATCATCGGACCGGCTCCGGCTTACAGCACCCACAGTTCCGCCGAAGCGGCACATGCCCACACGGCCCCCATCACCTACAGTCTCCAGCCCGAGAACCACTGGTACCCGGACCTGGAAGAACTTGAAAACAAGGTGAAGTACAACCCGAGCATCGCGGGCATCCTCATCTTGAACCCGGACAACCCGACCGGCATGGTCTACCCGCTCGACATCCTCAAGAAAATCGTGGATATCGCGAAGCGTTACAACCTGTTCATCATCTGCGACGAAATCTACAACAAGATTACGTACAATGGCGCCCACGCCTACGCTCTCGCCGAATACATCGGCGACGTGCCGGGCATCGCGCTCAAGGGCATTTCCAAGGAATACCCGTGGCCGGGCGCTCGTTGCGGCTGGGCCGAATACTACAACCGCGACAAGGACGAACAGTTCGACGCTTTCTGCCGCGCCATCGACAACGCAAAGATGGTGGAAGTCTGCTCGACCACGCTCCCGCAGATGACAATTCCGCGCGTGCTGGGCGATCCGCGCTTTATCGAGCACCGCACCGCACTTAACGAGAAGATTGGCCGCCGTAGCGCCATCATCAACGAAATCCTTTCGGACATCCCGGAACTGTATTTCAACCCGACATACGGTGCGTTCTACAACACCATCATCTTCCGCGAAGGCGTGCTCAACAGCCACCAAACGCTCAAAATCGACAATCCGATTATCAAGAAGAAAGTCGAAGAATGGTGCAGCAAGACGACAAACCTCGACTACCGCTTTGTCTATTACCTCTTGGGCGCAAAGGGAATCTGCGTGGTTCCGAGTACGAGTTTCTGCACGGACCTGAAGGGATTCCGCGTCACGCTCCTCGAAGAAGACGAAGACGAACTGCGCAGCGTGTTCACCACAATCCACGATGCCATCATCGAATATCTCCATTCGTAATGGATCGAGATTAGAACCGAGAGCATACCTAAGTTCTACCAACCTTCTCCCCGACATACAAAATGTTGGGGATTTTTATTTTATATATTATTTTTCTGAACAAACGAGAGGAAAAATGTTAAAAAAATCAATCGCCACTTTCGCTTTATTGACCGTAATGTCTTATGCTTCTTGGGACAACCTTCCTATTCTCCAACAGGGCGAAGGACAGACAGCAGGACAAATCGGCTACATGTCCATGGACCCAGTCTCTGGGCCTTTGCTCGCCGTTGGTGTTCGCTATTCTCCATTGAGTTGGCTCGAAATTTCTGCAAAAGCCCCGTTCGGTTTTTTCAGCA
Source organism: uncultured Fibrobacter sp. (assembly GCA_946415675.1). Taxonomy (GTDB): domain Bacteria; phylum Fibrobacterota; class Fibrobacteria; order Fibrobacterales; family Fibrobacteraceae; genus Fibrobacter. The sequence goes on along the minus strand of CAMKTL010000001.1, from coordinate 154,597 downwards.
TAGAAGGAAATAAGGGATATGGTGATTCCAACTCATACGGAATCATGAATGTCCAGTTCGGATTGAAGTTCCAGCTTTCGACGGGTTTCAGCCTCTATGCAGATGGATACTTGCCTGGTAGCAATGACTTTGCACAAGACAACTTCGCTGGCGATTTTGGTTTACAGCATTCAAATCTTTTCACCAGAGTCATATGGGCCAAGTACCTCGGTTACATGTTGGGTGAGGCCCAGAGTAACCAATACTTCCACTTTGGAACCGAACTCGATTTTTTGTTTAGCAGTTTTTCTATTTACGCAAGTTTAGACATCCTCATAGGAGAAGAGGAAGTACATTATTACAACTGTAGCATGTATGGAAGCTGTTCGAGCGATGTGCAAGGCAACAACGGCATTATCGTTGATTTAGGATTCAAAATCCCGCTAACAGACGAACTGACCCTAGACGCGACCGTAGAAATTACCGGAGGAAGCCGTTTTAACATAGAAGGCGTAGATGAACCGATGATATTCAGCGCCGCCTTATTCTATAATTTCTAGTATAATTCGGAACTGTATGGATTCCCTACGCTTCGCATCGAAGGTGACAAAATACGATGAAACGTCCGGTCAAAATTTTGCTGATAGCTGTTCTTGTTTGCATGGCGGTGTTCTTCTGCACCGTCGTAAGCATGATGATTATCAACAAGTTTGACTTATTCGGGACTTCGCGAAAAGACATTACGAGCGAATTCATCGAGCACCAAATCCATGAAATATCGGAGCTAGGCACGCTCCACCACCAGTACCGCAAAATGGCGTCGTACCAGGATGTCGCAAAACTGGTGGAATCGCTCCCCGCCTGGAGAATCAACAAGTCCGTCAAGGAATTCGTTCTCATTTACAAAGGCGATGTCAAGCTCGGGTACGACATGAAGGACATCCAAATCTTTGTCGATAAAATCACAAAGACCATCACCATCACTTTACCTGAACCTAAAATTCTAAGTCACAGCATCGATTTTGAAAGTATCGACGTTGTCATGGAAAAAGCGGGATGGTTTAACAGTATAAAGTTCGAAGACTTCAAAAAGTTTTTCGTGTATGAGCAAAAGAAATACGAGCAGGAAAATTACGACGAGCTCAAGAAACGCGCCAGGGAGCAAGCCCAGAGAATCATATACCTCTATCTCAGCGCTGTTCTTGAAATAGAAGAGCCGGCTCAAGCCGAAGAAAAATCATTCCTGCAAAAGCTTATTTCCCCTGAAAAATTCAAGATGGAATTGAAATAAAACAGGCCACGGCATCAGTTGTTCTGTATAAAAAACTGGCCCCGGCACAAGGCCGGGGTGACAGTTCGTGTGCCGGGGTGACAGTTCGTGCGCCGGGGCAACAGTTTGCGTGTTGTCATGCCGGCCATAGTGTCGGCATCGGTTGTTCTGTATAAAATTAGAACCAGTAGATTACACCGGCCTGCATACGCATGTGCTTCATGCTTATTGAATAGCCTTCATCACTGTCGTCCATGTAGCTGTTCAAGCCAAGAACCAAGCGGAAATCGACATCCACCTTGTCCAGAAGAGAAACACCGGCACCAACAATCAAACCAATATCCATGGTATTGACAAACTTCGAATAGCTCATGTCACCAGATTCTTTTTCGGTTTTGCCAGTAGCAATTGTGGTTTCTGTTTCGTCATAATCCAAGGTGGCAGACAAATTAAAGCTGAACTGGACGCCGGCATTAAGATAGACCATCGGAATGAGGTTGACTCTTGCCAAAACAGGGACATCCAAATACCACATGCCTAAGGTATTGTCCGAAGAATATTCACTAAGACCATCTGAATAGTCTTGTTCGCCACCCATTCGACGGTAGTCCACTTCCAATCCAGGGATAATCTTTATCACCGGGAGAATATCGATTTTTAAGGCGACACCCGCGTTAAAACCGACACCCCAAGTTGCATCGTCTGCATCATCGCCCCAGGCCGTACCAAAGTTGGCCGCCGCACGGGCACCAACGTTAAAGAAATCGGCAAAGGCCGCACTGGTCACTAAGAGAGCTGCCAGAAGAACTTTCTTAAACATATTTATATCTCCTTGTTTATATGTTTTTACAGAATATAGCATAAAACAACTTTTTTCACAAGTTTTCCAATTAAGAAAAGTAAATTTTTCAAAAAAAGAACCCGGCACTGAGCGTGTCGGGCCATTTTCGTTAAATCTATTTTTTACGACTAGAAGGTCCAGTAAGTCAAACCAGCCTGCAAGCGCAAGTGCTTAATGCCGTCAACGTTCTTAGACAAGCTTGTCATGCCAAATAGCGCGCGGAAATTCAATTCAAGATCCGTAACGACTTCAAATCCAAGACCGCACGCAAGAGCATATTCAAAAGTTTTCACCGAAGCTGAAACATCGTCGCTTATAGACTCGTCTTCGTATTCCAAAACGTTGTTTGCACTCAAGTTAAAATCAAAATTCATTCCCGCTTCGACGTAGAAGAAGGAAACCGGTTTGATGCGCAACAGCAACGGAATATCCAGATACATAAAGGAAGTCGTTTCCGTAACGTCATAGTTTTTAAGGTCCGGATCAAGGAAGCGGTCATAATCTACATGATATTCATAGGAGACTCTGCGATAATCCAGTTCCAGGCCAGATATTATAGAAATCATCGGGTTAATGTTATACCTGACTTCGGGACCGATAATAAAACCGGCACCCCAGTCCATTTCGTCCGTATTTTCACCCCAAACATTTCCATAGTTAAAGGCAACACGACCACTAACGTTAATTTGAGCGAAAACAGCACTGGCAGCAACCAAGGCCACAAGAACCAATTTTTTCAACATACGCACTCCTTGTTTGTTAAAAACTCATAAAGAATATAATATAAAACACGTTGTTATACAAGCAATTTCAAAAAGATTCTCAATCAAAAAGCCCAGCACTTGATGCCAGGCTTTTTGCGTTTTAAAAATCACTATTCAAGCTAGATTACATGAACCAATAGGCCGCGCCAACCTGGAAGCGCATATTCTTGAAGTTATCAACCTCCTTGGCCATGCTAGTAATGCCGAAGGCCGCACGAATGTTCAGTTCAAGGTTCGGAATGATAACGAATCCTAAACCGCCGACAAGGCCAAATTCGAAGGATTCCACTTCAGAAGAAATATCTTGACTTTTGGAAGCGCCATTAGCTTCACGTGTCTGGTTCGCACTCAAGTTAAAGCCAAGCGTGAGGCCTGCATCCAAGAAGAATGTAGGCGAAGCATTAATGCGCAACAGAACCGGCACATCTAAATACATAAAAGTAATGGCTTTCTCGACCGTATAGTAACCGTTATCGTATTCATCGGACATTCTGCGATAATCCAGTTCTAAGCCAGAAATCAAGGACAGCACCGGGCTGACATTGTACTTGACATCGACACCGGCATTAAAGCCTGCACCCCAGTTGGCATTGTCCGTATTTTCGCCCCAAACTGAACCAAAGTTAAAGGCAGCACGACCGCCAACATTGACTTGAGCAAACACGGCACTCGTCACGACAAGGGCTGCGAGAAGAATTTTTTTAAACATATTAAGTCTCCTTTTTTTGTTTGTATTGTAAATATAGAAAAAATTCCATACAACATCAATTTAACGAAAAAGCCCGGCACTTGGTGCCAGGCTTCTTGCGTTTTAAAATTCGCTATTCAAGCTAGATTACATGAACCAGTAAGATATACCGGCCTGCAAGCGGAGGTCCTTAGAACCGACTTCACTTACATCCATCATGTTGGTTAAGCCGAGATGCATACGGAGGTTAATGTCGAGGTTCGGAATGACAGCAAAGCCCACACCGGCAATAAGACCCACTCCGATAGTATTCATGTTGTCGATATCAACGGATTCTTCATGACCGCCAGCCTTCGCAGTTGCCTTTGCAGCAACATTGATACCAATATTCAAGCCGGCATCCACAAAGAACTGGGGATTGACGGCAAAACGGGCCAAGAGCGGCAAATCAATGTACCAGAAGGAATAAGAATAATCCACGCCAAATTCCTCAGTGGCAATTCTACGAAGATCCACTTCAACACCCGGAACAAAGGCGATTGTCGGAGTCACATCAATACGGGCAAGAGCACCGGCATTGAAACCTGCACCCCAGTTGGCGTCGTCCGTATGATCACCCCAAACGGTTCCGAAGTTGAACGCGGCACGGGCACCAACGTGAACCTGGGCAAACACGGCACTCGTCACGACAAGAGCTGCGAGAAGAATTTTTTTAAACATATTTTTATCTCCTTGGTTATATGTTGTGTTTAATATAGCATAAAACCTTTTGGCAAGACAAGTTTTTTTTATAAAAAACTTAAAGTTTCCGTTGTGAAATTTTACATTCTTTCGCTTTTTCCGCAAATTTTCGCCTCAAAAAAACTTTTTACCATAAAATCAACCAAATTTCCGCATATTTGATTTATTTTTGTACCAACAACGCAACGCACTATTCCCATAAGGATACAGAAATTGAACAGATTTTTCCTGATACTCTTCTTTTTTGCAGTAATTTTTTTCGCCTGTAACGAAGTGCAAGGGCAAAAGAATTCCAGGAAGACTGTTTCTGTAATGATTTACAGCGAGTATATCAATCCAAGCTTGCTGAAGGACTTCGAGAAAAAAACAGGCTATAAAGTCAATCTTGAACTGTACGAAGCTCAAGAAGAAATGCTCGTGAAACTCCAGACTGCCGGTACGAAAAAGTACGATGTCATCATCGCGTCGGATGTAGTCATCCAGCAAATGATTCAAGCCGGTTTAGTCGCCCCCATCGATACAAGCAAGATTCCGAACCGAGTCAACGTCGCGCCGCAATTTCTCGGACAGACATACGACCCGACAAACGCCTACAGTCTGCCCTACCTCTGGGGCACCACGGGGATTCTCTTCCGCGGAGAAAAAATCCATCCGGACAGCGCAAGTTACTCCATGCTCTTTGACGCCAAGAACACCAAGGGCAACTTCAGCCTTCTCAACGAAAGCCGCTCCATGCTCAGCATGGCGCTCCAGGCCATCGGTTACGACGCCAACAGTGTAAAGCAAGAAGAAATCAACAAGGCCGTGGATTACATTTTGCAGGCAAAAAAAGATCCGCACTTTGTCGGCTTTGACGGTTCCGTCGCAGGTAAGAACAAAGTGCTTTCCGGCGAGAACTGGGCGGCCATAGTCTTCAACGGCGAAGCCCAGGCCGCCATCAACAAGGATTCCACGTTGCAATTCGTAATTCCCAAGGAAGGTTCGTTCATGTGGGTCGATGCGATGCTCATCAGCTCCAAAGCTGCAAACGTCGAAGGAGCATACGCATTCATGAACTACATCCTGGACGCCGAAGTTGGCGCAAAACTCGCAAAATTCATCAACTACGCGACACCGAACAAGGCTAGCCTCGAAGTCATTGACGAAAAATTCAAGAGCAACCGCGTCATCAACCCGAACGAGCAAGAAATCAAACGCATGGAACTCCTGGAAGATTTAGGGGAATCCACAAAGTCCTACGACGAAGCCTGGATTATCGCAAAGACTCGGTAATTTGCACGAATTTTTACGTACAAAAAAGCCCGCGCTCACAAAGGCGCGGGTTTCTTTATACGAATTTTTTACGCTGTAGATGCTATTACATGAACCAGTAAGAGACACCGAGCTGGAAACGCATATTCTTGAAATCGAAATTCGGTGAAAAATCACCTTCTTCATCGTCATCGTCGCCATAATTATTGCTCGAAGTTCCCGGGCCATCAGACGAAGCCTTTTCGAAGTCAATCATATTCGTCAAACCGAATACAGCGCGGAAATAGACATCAAACTTGTCCGTGATAGAGTAGCCGAGACCCGCAACGAGGCCGAAATCGACAGTACTTACCATTTCGCTTTCAATATCTTCACTGTTTTCGACGCCCATTACTTTCATACTCACGCTGGCAATTACGTTGATACCCAAGTCAATGCCAGCGTCAAAGAAGAAGTTCGGGTTCAAATTGATACGGGCGATTACAGGAATATCCACATACATGAAGGAGAACGTTGCTTCAGTGCTAAAAAGCATTTCCAATTGGGCATCATATTGAGAGCTATACCCGTATTCGCTGGTCATAAACGGGGCAACCATTTTCTTCACGAACGCGCCGTAATCCCAAGGAATTCTGCGATAATCAACTCCAATTCCGGCAAGGAGAGAAAACTGCGGATTCACAATAATCTTGGCATCGACACCGACATTGAAACCGGGGCCCCAACCAAGTTCTATCGCGTCCGTATTGTCACCCCATGCAGTACCAATGTTACCTGCAGCACGAGCGCCAACGTGAATGTTTTGAGCAAAGACTGAGCCTACAACAAGAGCTGTAGCGAGAATAATCTTTTTTAACATAGAGTCTCCTTGTTTAGAATATACAGGCAATATAAAATAAAAAAATCAAAAAACAAGTTTTTAGCTCCAAATTTTTCATTCGTTTCGTCTGGTTTAAATTTTAAGAACAAAAAAAGCCCTGACAGGCAGGACTTTGTAAAAACCTTTTAACCGAAATGGGCTGCGCTATAGGCGCCACCTATTAGATATCTTCGCTCTTTTTTATCGGAATCGGCAAAAACGGCGGTTCCAGTTCCAGGCTAATCGGACAATGGTCCGAGCCCATCACGTTGCTATGAATTTCGGAACTCACCACGTTCGGCATGAGGGCTGCATCGACAAAAGCGTAATCCAGGCGCCAACCGACGTTGCGTTCACGGGCGCCGAAGCGATTCGACCACCACGAATAGGCATCGCGGGTATCCGGGTGCAGCGTGCGGAACGTATCGACAAAGCCGTCCTCGACATACTTGTCCATCCACGCGCGTTCAATCGGCAAGAAACCGCTCACGTTCTCGTTTTCCTTGGGGCGTGCAATATCTATTTCCTTGTGGCACGTATTGTAATCGCCAACGGTCACCACATGCTTGCCGTCGCGTAGCCACTGCTTGGAATTTTCCAGGAAGGCATCGTAAAAACGGAGTTTGTAATCCAGGCGGTCATCACCCTGGCCGCCGTTCGGGAAGTAAATACAGTTGAGAACCCAGTCCGGGAACACCAGCTGGAGCACACGGCCTTCTTCATCGAATTCCTCGATTTCAAAGCCGTAGTTGACAGCATCGGGCTCAATCTTGGAATAGACGGCTACACCGCTGTAACCTTTCTTGCGTTTGCACGCGTTCCAGTAAGTGTAGTAGCCTTCACGGTTTGCCACTTCGGCAACCTGGCTTTTTTCAGCCCGGACTTCCTGAAGACAGAGCACATCGGGATCGGCCGCAGTGAACCAATCATCAAAGCCCTTCTTCAGTACGGAACGAATTCCATTGACATTCCAACTGTATATTTTCATTTTACACCAATCTCATTTTCAACGCCAAAGATAGAATATTTTTTCAAACTCCAAAGGGTTAATGCATTTATATGCTACATTTTGTTAATAAAATTTTACAATATGCGGTTAAAGACAGAAAAATACACGTATTTTTTCACAAATTCAAAAAAAAAATCGTTTTGTAGTATAATAATCTTATATTTACGAACATGAAGAAAAAAATTTTGTTGCCTTTTTGCGTCCTTGCAATTTCAACGTTAGTCGGTTGCGGCGGTTCCTCCCAAAAAGGGGATGAACTCGAAATTCCGACCGACCTCCCCCCCATCTGCCGCGACATCGACTTCCATGCCGACCCTGACATGCGCGAAGTCTGCGGCGTGCGCAAGGCGTCAAGCCACAACATCGCCTACCGTAACATTCCGCAACAGCGCTACCTCATCAAGCCGTCCGAAACGTCCATCGTCAAGACGAACGGCAAGCTAGAACTCCGCTTCCAGAATTCCTTGCCGATTATCCTCGAAGGCCCCATCAACAACGAACTTGAATTCAGTCAGGCGAAGCGCCTCGAACGCGTCAAGAACACATACGACTACCATGAAATCACCCGCAAAGGTTACGAACGCCTCCGCATTTTCAAAATGGGGATTCCGACCGACAAGGGAAACAAGTACGACTTCTGCTTCCGCATTCCCGAAAAGAGGGGTAACGACAGGACCCGTAGCAAGGCAATGGGTGTGAATATCGAAACCATGGCGTGCTCCGATTTCGACAATATCGTATCGGCAAAGTAAAGGTCGCATTCCAGATGTTTGTTATCCCGGACTCCGTTCCGGGATTTCTTTTTTTATAGATGTCATTTTTTATCCAACGTTATTTGCTAAATTATCGTGCGGTAAAAAAGTGAACGAAAACAAGTACATACATAACGCTTTGCGGCAGATTCACGTCGATACGCCCTGCTCGCCAATTTCCGGATTCTCGATTTCCGGGCTAGCGACCTACATCCAGATTCCCGAACTGGACTTTTGCATCGACATGGGAGAATGCCCGCTTTCGGCGATTCCACTGGACCACGTGTTCCTGACACATGCGCACGGCGACCACGCCCGTTGCCTGATGCGTCACCACAGCCTCCGCAAGATGATGGGCGTCGAACGCGACAGTGTCTATTACATGCCGGAATTCATTAGCGAAAACGCCAAGGAATGGATTAAGGCGGAAGCGATTTTCGAAGGCGTGACCGAAGCGAAATTCCGTTATCCGGAGATAGAGCCCGTCAAGGCAGGCAACAGGCAATTTTTGAGATACCGCAAGGAAATCGCACTGGAACCGTTCGAAGTCAAGCACTCCATCCCGTCAATGGGAGGCACGCTGTATTTTTACAAGAAAAAGCTCAAGGACGAATTCCTCGGGAAGACCGCGACCGAAATCATCGAACTCCGCAAGAACGGTGTCGAAATCACGCGCGAAGTCTATGAACCGCTCGTAAGCTTTATGGGAGACTGCCTTGGCGAAAGTCTGCTCGACAACAGCCACGTTTTCCAGTCGAAGGTGCTCATTACGGAATGCACGTTCCTCGACGAGGGCGAAGAGGCGATGAGCAAAAAGAAGGGCCACAGCCACTTGAAAGACATCGTCAACGCGCTCAACGAACTTGGCGACGAAATCAAGTGCGAAAAAATCATCTTGAGTCATTTTTCGATGAAGTATTCCGAGAGGCATATTCGCGATGCGCTGGACAAGGGGATTCCGGACAAGTTCAAGGAGAAAATTGTAGCGTTTGTTTAGTACGCGGTAGGAATAGCGTCATCCTGAGGACCATAGGGACGAAGGATCCAGAAAAGTTTAATAGGAACAAAAACATGGCAGAAGAAATCAACAACGAAATTTTAGAAGAAGAAAAGGCGCCGAAGGAAGTCGTGATTCCGGAATTTTACCGCGACTTGAGCCAGGACCCGCAAATGAAGGCGTTGTGGCATTACGTGTTCCGAACGAATGGCGACCGCAAGCCCATCAAGACGCCGGACAGTTTGCCGCACAAGCTCGACTTCAACTGGAAAGATATGTTCCCGAACGAAAACGGACACATCGAAGTGGAAATCGGAAGCGGCAAGGGCAACTTCATGACGGACTACGCCGAGATGCATCCGGATTACTTTATCATGGGTAGCGAATGGGATTTCACGTGGGCCGCATTTGCGCACGAACGCATGGAAAAACGAGGCATCGTCGCCCAAGGCAATGCCGCCATGTTGCGCGGTGACGTTTTCTACTTCTTGCGCGATGCCGTGAAGGACAACACCGTCGATGCATTCCACATGTATTTCCCGGACCCGTGGCCAAAGGAACGCCACCACAAAAACCGTTTGCTCCGTCCCGATTTTCTCGCCGAAGTCGCACGCTGTTTGAAGCCTGGCAAGCGCAAGTTCTACTGGGGCACCGACCACAAGGAATACAACGAAATCGCGCTCGAAACATTCGACGCATTCCCGACATGCAAGGTCCTTGTCCGCAACACGGCAGAACCCACCGAAGGCATCATGACAGGCTTTGAACGCAAGTACAAGAAAGAAGGCCGCCCGATATATAGAAGTATTATTGAATTTTTTAAATAGTTACTAGTTAATAGTTAGAAGTTACTAGAGATTCTTGAAAAGGAAATTCTAGTAACTAGTAACTCAGAACTTAGAACTTGAAATTCTATCGTCATTTCATACAACATGTTAAAGCAACTTACAATTAACGGTTTCACATTGATAGCAGAGGCAGAGGTCCCTTTCCATGAGGGATTTACTGCGATTACAGGTGAAACGGGCGCCGGCAAGTCCGTCCTGATGAAAGCGCTACGCATGGTCTGCGGAGACAAGTCACAGGCTTCGATGGTCCGCACAGGTGAAGAAAAAGCGGTCATCGAAGGAACATTCGATATTTCCAACGAGCCCGACGTCAAACAGATTCTTGCAAAACTCGAACTCGACGATGATGACGAACTCATTATCCGCCGCGAAATTCTTGAAAACGGCAAAGGACGCGCCCGCGTCAACGGTTCCGTCGTAAGCCTTACGGACTTGCAGGAGCTAGGAGAATCGCTAATCCAGATGCACGGGCAGAGCGAACAGCTATTGTTGCGCGACATCCGCACGCACGCCAAGATGCTCGACGAATACGCCGGCAACAGCGAACTGCTTGCCAACTACACCCAAAGCTACAACGCCTGGAACGGCGTTCTAGCAGAAATCGAAAAGACCGAATCCCGCGCCAAGGAACTCGCCGCGCAGAAAGATTTTTTAAAATTCCAGTACGATGAACTTTCGAAGGCCGCACTCCGTGTTGGCGAAGAAGAAGAACTGGAAGACAAAGTCACGGCAGCAAGCAAAAGCGAAGCTGAACACAACCTTCTGAACGAAATCCAGGCGCTCATCGGCTGCGACAACGGGATTTTGGAACAGGTCCAGAACCTTCAGTACAAGTTGCGCAGTCTCGCCCAAAAGATTCCGCATTACGAAGAAGACTTGAATGCCCTCGTCGAAGTTGCTGACCCATTCGAAGGAATATGCAAGGACTTGCAGAGGCTCCGCCCCGCAAAGTCCATGAGCCCCGTCGAAATCGACCGCGCCAATTCCAGAATTGCGCTCATCCAAAAATTCAAGCGCAAGTACCGCACTGACGTGGCCGGGCTTATCGCGCTTACCGAACAGCGCAAACAGGAACTCGACAGCCTCGAAAATCTGGACGCCGACCTCGAAGAACTCAAGCGTAAAGCCGACGCGCACAAGGCCGAGACCTACCGCCTCGCAGCAAGTCTCACCGAAAAGCGCCGAGAAGCAGCCCTTAAATTCGACAGCGCCGTGCAAGAGATGTTACAGAGCCTCGGCATGCCGAAAGCTAAATTTTTCACAAGCATCACGGAACAGGCCCCTACCGCAAATGGAACCGACCGTATCGAGTTCCTGCTCGCGCCGAACCCCGGCGAAGGCGAAAAGTCGCTGCAAAAGGCCGTGTCCGGCGGCGAACTCAGCCGCGTGCTGCTCGCCATCAAGAGCGTCATGGCCGACCTCGACAAAGTCCCGCTTTTGATTTTTGACGAAGTCGATTCCGGAATTTCGGGCGAAACGGGCAACAGCATCGGCGAAGCCCTCCGAAATCTCGGCAAGCACCACCAGGTGCTAACCATCACCCACCTGCATCAAGTGGCCAGCCGCGCCGAAAATCAGCTCGCCGTGAGCAAGAAAGAAGTTGACGGAAGGACTTTTACGTCCATTACCGACCTCGACAAGAACGGACGCATCGAAGAAATTGCTAGAATGTTAGGTGGAACGTCCGAAACCGTCCGAACGCACGCAAAGCAACTGTTGGAGAATAATCTATGACCGAAAAAACATCAGACGTACGTCTGCGCTCGCGCATTTGGAGCGTCTTGCGAGCACTCGTATTTATCTGCGTCATAATATTCATTTGGAAAGGCTGGACGACAATGGCGTGTTCCTTCGTCGGAATTGCGCTTATCATGGGCTGGGTCAACCTCTACCAGCTTCGTTTCCAAGAAATTGAAAAACCTTATTACAGGCTTTGGCTCAATACTATCGATGGCTTTTTGCAGTTCACCGTGATGACCAGCATTTTCGTGCGCGACCTGCTCCAGAACGAGAGTGCCGAAAAAATTTTGGGCGTCGGCTGCGCCGTATTGCTGGCCCGACTGATTTCACATACTTTGTTCTCACTGGGCGTTCTCCGCGAAGGCAAGCAACTCCCCCGCAAACGCCGCTGGAGCAAACTCGCCAACCTATCCATCACTATCACGATGGGCGTCTATTTGCTGAACCTGGAAAACTTCCAGCAAATCATGATGGTCATTTCCATTTTGCTGATTGCCGCCTCCACCGCCGCATATGCCTACTGGTACTACCGCGACCCGGCACACCGCAAACCGCTTTCGATTGCAAGCCAGCTCACCATGAGCCGCATCGTGCTCACACCGTTTTTCCTCTGGGTGTTCTTCTACGATAACGATTTGGATTACAGCAACAACAGCATCGTGTTCAAAGTGCTTGCACTCGTGATGGTGCTCGGCTTCATGCTCACCGACTATCTCGACGGCAAGCTCGCCCGCGCTATGGGCGAAGTCAGCACGCTCGGCAAATACCTCGACCCGTTCAGTGACAAGATTTCGAACATGACGATTTTCATGTGCTTCATCGCGACAGGATATGCCCCCGTGTGGATGGTCGCACTCATTTACTTCCGCGAATCCAGCGTAGAGACTCTGAGGACGCTCGCCGCCAGCGAAGGCCTCGTGATGCCAGCACGCCGCAGCGGCAAATGGAAAACAGCACTGCAAGGCATTGGCATCGTCGCGATTTTGCTCGGCGCCATCGATCCAGTACGCGCTCTAATCCCCGGTTTCGAAAACATCTGGCTACAGTTCCCCGTTGTCGTAATGGGCATCATCACCACAATTACAATCATCAGTGGAATTGATTATTTCTACGCAAGCAAGCACATTCTGAAAAAGTTCGTATAGCCGAAAACCGCGCAAAAATGGCGAAAAAAACATAAAAAAAACTTATTCGACCTTTTAAGCCGCTCCGCAGGGTTGCCAAATCTATGATTTTTTTCTATATATGGGACAACCTCGACGCGGGGTGGAGCAGTTGGTAGCTCGTCGGGCTCATAACCCGAAGGTCGCAGCGTTCAAGTCCTGCCCCCGCTACTAAAAAGCGCAGATTTTAATCTGCGTTTTTTTTATGCATATTCCTAAAATTCACTGGATTCTGCTCCTTCGAACCTAACTCTACTAAGGGACTGAAGTCCCAAGTATCGTATATCACGTTGTTCAGGATGACGCACACATTTCCTATCTGTAATCTTCCACTGCCAACTGTTAACGGCCAACTAAAACGCTCCTATTGCAATCTCTAGTAACTAGTAATTATTAACTAGTAACTATATTTATCGCATGTCTCGCATTTCAGAACAAGAAGCTCTCGATTTATTTTTTAACGCTCCCCTCGATGAACTTTGCGCACGCGCCAACGCTGAAAAAGAAGCGCGCCACGGCAAGTCCGTCTATTGGGTGAACAACCGCCAAATCAACTACACGAACGTTTGCGTGCTGCACTGCAAATTCTGCGCCTTCAGCCGCATCAAGAAAGACAGCCCGACCGCTTACGACTGGAATTACGAAACCATCCGCGACAAGGCCGCCGAAGCTATCCGCGGAGGCGCCCGCGAGTTGCATATCGTCGGCGGACTCCATCCCGACCATCCGTTTGATTACTACATCGAAATGCTGCGCAAACTCCGCAAGGAATTTCCGTCCGCAAATTTGAAAGCTTTTACCGCCGTGGAAATTTGCCACTTCGCAAAGATTTCCAAGCAGTCGCCCGAGCAAATCATGGCAACGCTCAAAGACGCTGGCCTTGACGCACTCCCCGGCGGCGGCGCCGAAATTTTAGTACAAAGTGTACGCGACAAAATTTGCCCAGGCAAAGAGACCGGCGAAGAATGGCTCGACGTTCACCGCGCCGCACACAAACTCGGCATTCCGACGAATGCGACAATGTTGTTCGGGCACATCGAAAAGATTGAAGACCGCATCGCGCACATGAAAATGCTCCGCGACTTGCAAGACGAAGCCCCCGGCTTTTTCGCGTTCATTCCGCTCGTGTATCACCCGGAACACAATGCGCTCCATCAAATCGTCCCGAACATCACAACCGAAGAAGACATTTTGCGCACGGTCGCTGTTTCTCGTTTGTTCTTAGACAACTTCCCGCACATCAAGGCATATTGGATCCAGATGGGCATCGAAACCGCCATGAAGGCGCTCCACGCCGGCGCATCGGATTTGGACGGTACGATTATCGAAGAGAAGATTACGCATGCCGCAGGTGCCACGGTTCCCGTCGGCATGAGCCCGGAACGCATGCAAAGCCTCATAAAAAACGAAGGCCTCGTTCCGGTGGAACGAGACGCTTTATACGAAAGATTTTCTTAGAAAGTAGGTTGTTTTAGCGTTTGTTGTCATGCCGGCCTCCGTGCCGGCATCGGTTGTTCCGTATAAAAAACTGGCCCCGCAACGGTGTGCGGGGTGACAGTGTTGAATGCCGGGGTGACAGTGTTATAGGAATTTTTAGCCTGATACAGCTCTAAGCGAGCACGCCGATTTCCTTGAGGTAACGGCCAAGAGCGTCTTGCCATGTGGGGAGCGGCTTGAATCCGGCTTCCACGAGTTTGCTCTTGTCGAGGCGGCTGTTGAACGGGCGCGCGGCCTTGGAAAGTCCATATTCCGCGGTGGTCACCGGCAAAACCTTTGTCGGGAGCCCGGCCTGCTTGTAGATTTCCTTCGTAAAATCGTACCAGCTGATGAATCCGCCTTCGTTCGTGGCGTGATAATAGCCGTACTTGTCCGTTTCAATCATATCGACGAGGAGGCGGCTCAAGTCGAGCGTGTATGTCGGCGTGCCAATCTGGTCATAGACAACGCGGACGGTATCGTGAGACTGCCCCACGTTCAGCATCGTCTTGATGAAGTTCTTGCCGTTGAGGCCGAACACCCAGGCAATACGGACAATGAAATATTTTTCGAGGGTACCACTCACGGCGAGTTCGCCCTTGAGCTTAGATTCGCCATAGACGTTGAGCGGTTTGTAATCCTTGCAGTCCGGCTTCCACGGAGAGGTACCCTGGCCATCAAAGACGTAGTCCGTACTGATATAGACCATTTTCGCATCGATTTCTTTAGCGACGCGGGCGATGTTTTCCGTGCCTTCGGCGTTAATCGCAAAGACTTTCGCCTTCTTGTCTTCGTCTTCGGCAAGGTCAACTGCGGTCCAGGCGGCGCAGTGCACAATCACGTCCGGCTTCACGCTCTTGATGGTTTCGGCCACCGCGGCAGCGTTCGTGATGTCCATCGGCACGTACGGCATCGTTGTCACAGCACTTCCATCGGCAACGCCCGAATAAGCCGGAGCGATATCGCTACCGACGCCCTCGTAGCCGCGCTTTGCAAGTTCATTCATCACATCGTGACCGAGCTGGCCACCGACACCCGTTACTAAAACTTTCATAATAGGACCTCTTGCGAGAGAATATAGTAAATAGTTACTAGTTACTAGTTATTAGTTACTAGAGATTGCAATATGAACGTTTCTAGTAACTAGTAACTTCAAACTCAAAACTGCGGCGAAGCCGCCTAAAGCATATTCCCGAAGCGGACAATAACGCCGGCGAACACGACGCTCACCATGGTCATGAGTTTAATCAAAATATTGAGCGAGGGGCCCGCGGTATCCTTGAACGGGTCACCCACGGTATCGCCAACGACTGCGGACTTGTGGGTATCGGACCCCTTGCCGCCGTAATTGCCCTTTTCGACAAACTTTTTCGCATTGTCCCAGGCGCCGCCGGCATTGTTGAGCATTGTCGCAAGCGCAAAGCCGCATGCAAGCCCGCCCGCCAAAAGGCCGAACACGCCAGCAACGCCCATCGTAAGCCCCACCAGCACAGGAACGACAACAGCAAGCACCGAGGGGATAACCATCTCATGTTGGGCGCCCGTCGTCGAGATTTCAACACACTGGGCGTAATCCGGCTCGCCCGTGCCTTCCATGATTCCCGGAATTTCACGGAACTGGCGACGCACTTCTTCGACCATCGCGCTTGCCGCACGGCCCACTGCCTTGATGGTCAATGCGCAGAACACGAACGTCATCATCGCACCGATAAACAGCCCGCCCAAAAGCATGGGGTTCATCAAGTTGAGGTTGTAAATGTGCATAAAGTCAACGTAGTTTACCTTATTTGCGACCATTCCCACGAGGTCACCATTTTCTGCAATCGCGCGTGTCCCTCCATCGAGGAATTTTACGCCAGCCACACCCGAAAGCGCCGTCATCAAATCATTCGCGCCGTTCGCAAACGCGACGGAGCCGACTTTCCATACGCCCTCGGCCGATGCAGCCAAATGCCCGAGCCAGATTTTCACCTCCTCGATGTAAGAAGCGAGGAGCGCCATCGCGGTCAGCGCCGCAGAGCCAATCGCAAAGCCCTTGCCTGTCGCCGCCGTCGTATTTCCGAGCATGTCGAGTTCATCGGTACGGGCACGCACTTCAGGGTCGAGACCGGCCATCTCGGCGTTACCGCCAGCGTTATCCGCAATCGGGCCAAAGGCATCCGTCGCAAGCGTGATGCCAAGCGTACTCAGCATGCCCACAGCGGCAAAGCCCACGCCATAAAGTCCCACAGCCATGTCGCTAAAGCCACCAGCACATCCAAAGGCAGCCACAATGCCAATGACAATCGTCACCACCGGAAGCCCTGTAGAGAACATGCCGACCGAAATGCCGTCGATAATTGTCGTCGCAGCGCCAAGTTTCGCCTGCCCAGCGATTCCGCGCGTCGGCTTGTAAGCATCGGACGTATAGTATTCCGTAAACTGCCCAATGAGAATGCCAGCCGCAAGGCCCGAAAGCACGGAGCCGAAAATTCCCATCGAAATGAAGTCAAATTTCACGAGCACCAAAAGCGCCAAAAGAATCAGCACCGAAGAACCGAGCGTCCCCGTGAGTAGCGAACGCAAAAGCGACTTCGTCGAGGCATCCTCGCGCGTGCGCACTGCAAAAATTCCCAAAATCGAAAGCAAAATTCCAATCGCCGCCACAACCATCGGAGCAATGACCATTTTGACGCCACCCATCGGGAGCGCGGCCCCTAGCGCCGCCGTCGAAAGGATGGAACCGCAATAAGATTCGTAAAGGTCTGCGCCCATGCCGGCCACATCGCCCACGTTATCGCCAACGTTATCCGCAATGGTCGCCGGGTTACGCGGGTCATCCTCGGGGATTCCGGCCTCGACTTTCCCCACGAGGTCAGCACCGACATCGGCCGCTTTGGTGTAAATGCCGCCACCCACGCGGGCAAAAAGCGCCTGCAACGACGCACCCATGCCAAACGTAAGCATCGTCGTCGTGATTTCCACCATCTTCGCATGCGCCCACTCGGCGTTATTCACCATGTTATCGTTCCACGCCCCCAGCGAAAGTTTCGACGCGATATCCGCCCCGAACTGCCAGACGTTGTGGTCGTAAATGTAATTGAGCAAGAAAAACCAGGCCGAAATGTCGAGAAGACCAAAGCCCACGACGATAAGCCCCATCACGGCCCCGCTGCGGAATGCAATGACAAGCCCGCGATTCAGGCTCGAAATTGCGCCGTTTGCCGTCCTGGAACTCGCATAAGTCGCCGTTTTCATGCCCAAAAAGCCGCACAGGCCGCTAAAGAAGCCACCCGTCAAAAACGCCACCGGCACGAACGGATTCTGGATGCCGAGCAGTGCCAGCACGAGGAACACCACGAAAAGAACGCCAAAGACTATGGATACAGTCTTGTACTGCCGCTTAAGGTAGGCATACGCCCCCACGCGCACGTAGCGCGCAATATCCTCCATCTTTTGGTTACCGCCAGGCTGACGCTTCATGAAGCGATAAAAGTACAGAGCCATTCCCAGAGCAACCAGCGATGCAACCGGGATAAAATACCAATAAGATGGAATCGAGAGCATGAACACCTCGCTTATTGGGCTATATCACCCAAAAAAATACCCAAGATAAATTTATAATGCAAAGTCGAAAAAGGTACGGACTTTTCTATTTTTTTACTCAATGTTGGAAGATTTGAACTTTCATTTCGGGATTTACGACTGGCTACTCATCTTTATGGTGACCGCCCTCGGAACTCTGAGCGCCTACCTGAAAGATCCGCAGCTCAAAGCCGTCACGGCGACCATCCCCATCCCCTGCGGTTTCGCCTACATCGCCGTCGGACTCCCGATGGGCACCGAAAACGCCGTTTCCGGGTTCATGTGCATGCTGTACGTGCATATCGTGCGTCTGCTCCACTACAAGACAAAAGTCCCTATCGTGCTTTCCATCATCGCGGGACTCGTCTTTTTCGTCTGCCTCGGCACCTTTCTGCACTCGCGTATCCCCGAAGGCGAAGCCTACTTCCTCGGGGCATGCCTTTTCGACCTTGTCATCGGCATAATCTTTTTCCAAAAGCAAAAATACAAGTCCGGCGTGCGTTACAAGACCCCGCTTCCTGTATATATCAAGGCTCCCGCCATCGCAGGCGTGGTTTCCGGGCTCATGCTCATTAAGCGCCTGATGGGCGGTTTTTGCACCAGTTTCCCGATGATGAACTCCATCGTAAGCTACGAAAGCCGCTATTCGCTCGGCGACCAGTGCAGGCAACTTCCGCTGTTCCTCATCGCGGGGCCGTTCATGTTCGTGACCATGCGCTACGTGGAAATCGGACTTGGACTCAACCACTGGATTGTGCTCCTCATCGGGTACATCGTTTTTGCGTTGATTTACTGGCCGCTCAACAAGGAACTCAAGCGCCGGAACGAAATTAACTACAATTCCGACAAGCCCGCCGAAGTAAAAGCATAAAAAGCGCATAATTCACGGGTTTTGGAAAAATTTACTTGATGAAACTCCCCAACAAAAATAAATTTAAAGGGATAAAACAAGGATTTTTACGCAATGCATAAAAAAACACATATTTCATTGGCTTTTACAGGTGCGCTTTTGGCGGCGTCTCTCTTAACCGCCTGCGGTGACGACAGTTCGACCAGCGCCTTCCCTAATCAAGGTAATGTGGTTCCCGCCTCTTCCAATGCACAGACGCTGCCGCCCGACCCGCTTTCTAGCATCACGGAACCGGCCTCCTCCGCCACGCAAACGCAGCCGGAAATTTCCAGTTCCGCAACCGTGCCGGGTGTCGAATCCAGCTCTTCTGCTACCCCGACATTGAGTTCTGCAACTGTTCCCGAATCAAGTGCCACAACGACTCCTGCTGACCCGAACTGCGTCGAGACTCCGGTCGCGACAATTCCCCTCGACTCCATCGGGCTTGCCGACATCGCCGATGTTTTCAAGAGCGTCCGCTGCAACGAAAAAGCAGTCTTCGTCATTCGCCACGGTGAACGCGACGACGGCCAGACAGGCAAGGAAACGCCTCTCACCTATTGGGAAGGCGAACCTGATTCCATCAAGGGGCAACCTTCGGACGGCGTACGTCAAGCAATCGCTGTCGGCAAAAAGCTCGCAAGCGCCGATGAATTCACATACACCCATACCAAATACCTCCGTACAGAACAGACTTGCTTCTACATCAACCAAGGTCGTGGCCAGGCGACATTCCCGCATGACTCCTCTGATATTTATTCCATCAGCTGGTACAAGAAGGACAAGGACCGCTATAAATTCTACGAAGATTCCACCACGAACGTCCGTCTCGTCATTGCCGGCTGGGCTTACGACAACATGTACTCCGACGCTCTCGACGACCTGAAAACCAAAACCGAAGAAATCATCAAAACGCACATCGCCCCGGACTATGCGTCTATGGGCAAGTTCCACGTCATCTGCTCCCACGACGACTTTATCCTCCCGCTTAGCGTATTCGCCTCCGAAGGAAAAGTAAACTACAGGTACCATGACCCCGCATCGAGACATTGGCCGTACTTCTTGACCGGTGTCGCCGTCATCATCGACAACAAGAACCAAATCAGGTACGTACCGTTCAGGGGGCTAGGCATCGGAGCGGAATAGAATTTGTTGGCTATTGGTCATTAGAAATTTTTAGATGTCACCCCGGACCTACGATGAACTGAACACCATCGAAGCGTTCCGGGGGTTTCTTTTTTAGAATTATTCGAATTTCAAGACAATTCTGAAGTTCGTACCTATAAAATACTGTTTCATCAAGTTTTATAGGTACAAAACAGGCTATATTGCAATTTAGCAAGACGAATTCTATTGAGTTTGTACCTATAAACGACGCGTAAATTCCATTTTATAGGTATTTTTACGCTTAATTTATGTACAAAAAATAAAAAACGTACCTATAAAAAGCCTGTTATTAACGATTTATAGGTACGAAATAAAAAAACGAAGTCATCGGTACCTATAAAACTTCATCACCATCTGTTTTATAGGTACCGAAACGAAATTGAATTATAAATCCCAAAAAGCTTTTGTTGTTTGACAGCGGGTCGTTTTTTAACATGCGTTTTTTCGACATTTCGAAATGTTCTCAAAAATTTTCTTATTTTAAGGATTATATAAGATACTATTTTTCCAAATTTAATGTATATTACTTGTAGTCGTCTAGGTTTAAATGTTCTCAAAAAATAGGTGGATACAACATGTTAGGTCAAATTTCGTTCAAATCGTCCATAATCGGCATCGCCACCTTGGCAGCGTTCGTCTCGACCGCAAGCGCCGAGAAGTACGAATGGGGCAACGTCCGCTTCGACGGCGGTGGATTCGTCTCTGCCGTGATGTTCCACCCAAAGGCCAAGAACTTGCTGTACGCCCGCACCGACGTGGGCGGTATGTACCGTTTCGATTTCGAGAAAAAGACCTGGATTCCGCTGATGGACTTCATCTCGGAAAACGACAAGGGCCTTTACGGCACCGAAGCTTTCGCTCTCGACCCGAACGACCCCAAGCGCATTTACGTGCTGGCCGGCACCGGCTACTTTAGCAAGGGCCGCACGGCAGTGCTACGCAGTGAAGATTTCGGCGCCACCTGGGACACGAGCTACGTCGAAATGCTCGCCCACGGCAACGGCATGGGCCGCCAGACCGGCGAAAAGCTAGCTGTTGACCCCAACAAAGGAAACATCATCTTCTGCGGTAGCCGTACCAAAGGCCTTTACAAAAGTACCGACTACGGTAAAACTTGGACAAGCGCCTACAAGGTCGCGCTCTCGACCGCCACAGAATCCAGCCTGAACGGCGTGAACGGCATCAGCTTCGTGATGTTCGACGAATCGCAGGGCAAGAACGCCGACGGTTCCACCAAGACCATTTACATCGGCATTTCTGAAACCAAGGATAATTTGCAGGTAAGCCACGACGGCGGCGCTACCTGGGAACCCATCAAGGGCGTGCCGACCGGACTCATGCCTCACCGCGCAAAGATTGTTGACGGCGACATGTATGTGACGTTCGCCGACGGCCCCGGCCCGTACAACATCGCCAGCGGCGGCTTCTACAAGTACAACATCGCTGGCGGCACATGGACTGACCTCACCCCGAGCGATTCCGTGGAACACGAAGGCAGCACCACCAAGAGCTACGAAAAGGACAAGAGCTCTTACGGCGGCGTCGCCATTGACCCGCTGGACAAGAACCATATCGTGATTTCGACGCTAGGCAAGTACACCGGCCGCCACGTGACCAAAGACGAAAAGGAAAACTACGGCGACCGCATCTACGCCACCACGGACGGCGGCAAGACTTGGAATCACGGACAGCATTACAACGACATTCCGAACATCGACGCCAACGGCACCGACTGGATCCCGGGCAACGCCATCCACTGGGCGGGTTCTCTTGAAATCAACCCGTTCAACAACAAGGAAGCGTGGGTCACAAGCGGTAACGGCATCTTCATGACCGAAGACGTCTCCGCAAAGGTTCCCCTTTGGAAGTTTATGTCCAAGGGTATCGAAGAGACTGTGCCCCTCGACATCGTGAGCATTCCGGGAGGCCCGCTAGTCACCGCCATTGGCGACTACGACGGCGCAGTCTATACCGACATCAAGCAGAGCGCCCAGCGCCACAAGCCGACCATCGGCACTACCGAAAGCATGGGTTACGCCCCACTCACCGGAAGTTTGGTGCGCACCGGCGTGATTACCGTTTACGGCAAGTACGATTCGCAGAACTTCAACGTGATGTACCGCAGCGACGACATGGGCAAGACCTGGGACAGCGTGAAGACCACGCTCAAGGGCCCGAAGGGCTTGGTGGTACTTTCTGCTGACGGCAAGGTGATGTTGCACCGCCCAGACCAAGGCGCAACAGTCTATCGTTCCGACGACAATGGCGCCTCTTGGACCGCTGTTGAAACCGGAACGCAGACAAACTATTCCCGCATTGTCGCAGACCCCGTGGATACCAAAACGTTCTACGTCATGGGCGGCATGGGCTCGCTTTACAGATCTACCGACGGCGGCAAGACTTTTGCTGAATCCGAAGCCCGTTTGCAGAACGAACAGGCCGGCGAATATTACAACGGCGGCGGACTCATCCGTACCGTCCCCAAGAGAGAAGGACATCTGTGGGTACCGATGGACCAAGCTCAAGTCTGGCAGCCCAAGGGATTCACCGAATACGGACTTGCCTACACCGAAAACGGCGGCAAGAGCTGGAACCGCTGCGAAGGCGCTTCAACCGCAATCGCCGTGGGTATCGGCAAGGCTAAAGAAGGCGCAAATTACGAAACGATTTTCATCTGGGGTGCAGCAAAGTCCGGCGATCCAATCGGCATCTACCGCAGTACAGACAAGTGCAAAACTTTTGAACGCGTCAACGACGACATGCACCAGTTCGGCGGTCCGGGTAACGGAAACTTCGTGCAGGGCGACATGAACAACTTCGGCGTCGTTTATATGAGCACCGTGGGCCGCGGCACAATCGTAGGCGCACCGGAAGGCACCAAGTTCGTCGAAATCGTCACCCCGACAGACCCGACGATTGGCATCAGCACGCACTCGATGCGTTCGGGCAAAGCGGCGCTTTCGATGCAAAACAGAACGCTCCAAGTCAGCGTCCCGAGCGAAAGCAAGCTTGAAATCATTGCGCTGAACGGCAAGACGCTACTCACCGCAGACGTGAACGGCAACAGGAGCGTAAGCCTCAAGAAGATTCCAAACGGCAAGTACATCGCGAAAGTCATCGGCGCCAACGGCAAATTGCTCTTGAGAAAGGCTATCGCTATTAAGTAACAAAAGTTTCAATTATACTATACCAATCCCCACACTTAAAAAGGCTAGGGCGCAGAGTGAATGCTTGCGGACTCTAGCCTTTCTTTTTTGGCGTGTCATTCTGCATGATGTTTTTTATTTTTTTCGAAGTTCCCGGCACTAGGGCCGAGATGGCACAGTCTTCATGCAAGAGTTGACATTTAAAATCATCGCACGAATCGAAAGCGATTTTCACGAAAAGTTCGGCATCCCGCGGCAAAGCGGGCTCGTACAAAGCACGCGCTCGATTATCCGCTTCGAGCCGGAGTTCCGCAACGCCGACGCATTGCGTGGTCTCGAAGGTTTCAGCCACCTGTGGATTGTTTGGATTTTTTCGGAGAACATCCGCGAAACTTGGAGCCCGACCGTCCGTCCGCCAAGACTCGGTGGCAACAAGCGGCTCGGCGTTTTTGCGACTCGCTCCAGTTTTCGCCCGAACCCGATTGCGCTTTCGTGCGTCAAGATTGAAGGTATCAATCTCAACACGCCGGAAGGGCCAGAAATCATCGTCAGCGGCGCTGACCTGTTGGACGGAACACCCATTGTCGATATCAAACCGTACCTTCCCTACGCCGATGCGCATCCCGAAGCCATTGGCGGTTTTGCCGATACCGTTCTCCGCAACAAGATTCACGTCAAGGATTCCGACGTTCTAGACAAATTAGGTCATGAAAAACGCACCGCGCTTATCGAAATATTGGAGCAGGACCCACGCCCCGCCTACCAGAACAATCCCGAACGCGTTTACGGTTTTTCATTCGCTGAATACGAAGTCAAGTTCAAAGTCGTTGGCGACGAACTCGATGTCGTAAGCATCGAAAAGACGACCCCGTGACGGAGCACGGGGTGACATGTGTATCGCGAACGCAGGGTAACATGCGTTTTTGTCATGCCGGCCTCAGTGCCGGCATCGGTTGTTCCGTATAAAAAACTGACCCCGTGACGGTGCACGGGGTGACAGCGTAATTAGTTCCGTAACTGGATCCTTCCGCCTACGGAGTCAGGATGACGATGAAAAAGACGACCCCGTGACGGAGCACGGGGTGACAGTGAGGCGCTGTCATGCCGGCCACTGTGCCGGCATCGGTTGTTCTGACGTTTTTGTCATGCCGGCCTCAGTGCCGGCATCGGCTGTTCTGACGTTTCTGTCATGCCGGCCACTGTGCCGGCATCGGCTTACGCGGTACTTATTACTTCTTCAGAACGTTCTTGCCGTAGTACGCGCCGCGGGCATTGTTCTTGCCATTCACGCGGCGGCCCTTCACGTCGAACGCACGCTGGGTCGCGGCACTGTTCATCTTGATTTCGCCCGTGCGGGTATTGAAGTGCCCGATGACAGTCGTCTGCTTTCCGTCGCCATCCTCGTCGTCGATGATGATACTCATGAGTTCAGGCAATTCTTCTTGAGCAAAGGACGGACGCATCACATAAGCACCGTTCGCACGCACGCCTTGCACTGGCGACGTACTTTCCGGAATTTTCGATCTGACAAGGTAAGCGCGCATCGGATAGATATATGCACCTACGCCGACCTTGACGAAATCACCCACCTGAATTTTACCGTCATCGGTTTTACTTGCCGAAAAGCCGTAAGCATGGCCCAATTCTGAATCGCCTTCTTCCCACTTCTTGTATTTCCAGGTGCCACGGAACGTCCAGCCATTCTTCTCTGTGGTAGCTTCGGTCGTGAGCACAAGCGTTACACCACCTTTGACCTGGAATGTTTCACTTTTCATCTGCACTAGATACGGAGTATTAGCGCTCAGAGCCGTATCGCCGTAAACCTTATAAAGACCATCAGCATCCTTTATGTTATTCTCCTTACTCCACTTACTGGTAGCCCACAAGACCTTCATCTTGATAGCGTCATTTCCATCTTTGTCCTTGCCGATGCCGTTAAAGAACAGCACCGCTTCAAGACCCGAGACTTTTTTCGTATTCACATTAAAAGGCAACACCATTGTCGAGTAAACGTTTTTCGGGAATTTGCGGCTATAAACAACCGTATCAACATTGATGTTTTCCTCGATGTTCAAGCTCTCTGTTTCATCGATTGCGCCACGGATGATTGCGCCCTTCTTTTTACCCAAGAAATCACAAACCATGACTATTTTAGCCTTGTCCACACCTACCGTCAAATTAAGGCCCTGCATTTGCTTTTGTTCATCCTCTTCATTTTTTATATCATAACTTGTAAACATAATTGTCGCATTCTCATCTGAACTGATGGTATGTTTGTTGTAATCATTAATATCTGACCAATTTCCGTAACCACCAAAAATTTTATTACCAGTTGTACCTAATCCATCATAAATTTGCAGCAATGCAATACTGCCTTCTGTTTTTTGCATTCTCGCTTCCCCGGAAAAACTCAGCAAATACCCCTTGGGCGCCTTGATTTGAAGAGTTCCATAGCAAAATTGCCCATCAAGTCCACAAGACCATGGTCCATCCTTGCCTCCGTTGTCATATACCTTGAACGAGGTCACGCCAGAGGGAATGAACATATTCGTCGTGCCATCGTCCAGCATGTTAACATAGAGCGGATTATCGCCCTCGGCAGTAAGGTTGTCTGTCCAAGTCGGCACAACGGATACACTCGTCGCGGGCATCGTGAACGTGGCCTTGTTACTCTCGCTATACCATTTACCACCCGTAAACTCAACAGGTTCTCCGTTTGCGTCAACAACCTTGATATCCGAAATCAGGTGACCATTGTCCGGGGTTATGGTAAGAGTTACTTCGTCGCCCAGTTCCGCCTCTTTTTTGTCGGCAGTCACAGAACCACCGGCAACGGAGAACACTTTAACCGTGGCAGACTTTTCGACCAGCGACACCGTCAGGTTAAAGTTCTCGGGATTCAAATAATGGCTGGATTTAAAGTGGATGGACGCTACGTTGCCTGAGCTCACCAGGAAAAACTCGTCAACCTTTCCTGTTTGGGCATCCATCAACTTACCTGTACCGGTTGTCGGTTCACCATCGTAAATAGTAAGCGTTTCAACCGAGCCATATTGTCCCAAATCCATGCTGCCAGTCACCTGGAGCTGGTAGCCCTCCGGCGCCGTCATGACAAGATACGCTTCCGAATTAGACGTCAATCCGTCCTTTTTGTCATCACCAGACACCTTGAACGATTTCACCGTGGCGGGGATATCGAGCAGGAATTTTCCGAACAAAGGCATTTTCACAAACAGGCCACCCGTGGTGCTAAGTTCGCTTGCAAACGAGGGATGGACATAGACGTTCTGGTTCGGCATCGTAAACGTAGCCTTGCCAGTCACCCACGAAATTTTCACATCATTGAGAGCAACCTGGTAATCGGGGAAGCCTTCTACATCCTTGAAACTGATGTTGCTCAGGTAATGACCCTCTGCAGGGTTCGCTGTCAAAGTCACCGTTTCGCCCATGCTAGCGATTTTCTTGTCCGAAGTGACTGTACCACCTTCAGAAGGATTGATTACAGACACTTCAGGTTCAAGAACCGTTACTGTCAGGTCAATACCGTAAGCATCGTCACCGCAACCTTCACTCTGAGCAAAGAATTCTAAAGCTGCAACACCCGAAATCATAGGCATTTCATCTATTTTCCCAGCAAAATGGTTGCTTATCGGACCGTGTTGACCATAAGCCAGCAGGTAATCGCTAGTTGTTACGTCACCTTCGCAACTTGACATTTTTCCGGTCACCTGTAGGTTGCCTGGGCTGTAGAGGAATTCAATTGCGCCAACATCACCGGCTTTATAGCGATTGTCCTTGCCCCCATGGTCATATACCTTGAAGGCGTTAACGCCTTTGGGAATTTTCGCATAAACGACCGTCGAATCGCCGGGAATATTGATATACAAATCCTTTATGGCCGTAAACTTAGGCGTGACCGTAACATCTTCGAAAGGCATCACAAATGAAGCAGGATTAAGAGAATACCAGTGGGTGCCGTCACCTTCCACGGGATTGCCGTTTTTATCAACAACTTCAAAGCCATCCAGAATATAGCCCTCTGCAGGTCTCGGGATAAGGGTGATTGTTTCTCCGGAGTTAGCGGTCTTTTTTGAGTCGTCCAAGGAGCCGCCAACGACGTTACCGACATAAGTGATGCTATACGAAGAACGGGAGCCAACGGACACGTTCAACTTAAAACCGTCTTCTTCATATTCCGTGGAGGTGATGAATGTCAAGGCGGCCTCATTGCCGGAAGTAGCAAAGGGCAGTACAGTCAATTTACCGTGCGCATAGTTCAAAAGTTTCGGTGCGGTATTATCTTTTCCATCGTATATCGTCAAGAAATCAAAATGCATGACAGATTTGACGGAACCATCCATGATAAAGAAGTTGTCTTCCGGAGCCTTAAGCAAAAGAGTTCCATTCGCACCCTTGCTCGCTTTTCCCGCTTCGCCGCCATCATCATAAATATGGAATGGATTTAGGGCTTCGGGTATATTGACCGTCTTTACGCCGACAACGGGAACCGTAACATACGGAGCAGTTGCAGGAACAAACCGAGAAGTCACCGTAACATAATCCGTTTCCGGCATGGTAAACGTTACTGTACTGGATTCACCGGAAGTCCAGTTCACGTTCTGGGAGGCTTCCACGCGATTTCCTTTGGCATCTACAATGGAGAGTCCTTCAAACAGGAACCCCTTCGCAGGAGTCGCCGTCAATGTAACATTCTCGCCGTTCATAGCCATAGCATCACTGCTAGACACAGAACCGCCAAGAGCGTGGGCTACCCGAACTTTTCGCTGGTCAACAAATGTGACAGACAAATACATAGGGGTGTAAGAACCTTCATGGCAGAAAGTCATGACATTTCCCGAACTTGTTTTTGAAATATTTTTTACAGTTTGGTTTGAAACATGCAGAAGTTCTTTTGCCCCGTCACGCAGTCCATCATAAACAACGAATTCAGCCGTGTTATTCTCAGGGAATATAGAACCTGTCAGCGACAAGATGAATCCATCAGAAGCATTAAGCACCAAACAACCTTTTCTAATGGAACCATAATACATATTAGACAGTTTAACTTTCAAAGAAGTCACGTCCAAGGGAACATTGACCGTTTTCGTTTCTTTGTTCGAAGGTATATTTACTTCAAGTCCCTCTTCCGCACTCAGTTTATTTTCAAAAACCGGGGTAATCGTCACATCAGAAAGTCCCATCGTGAACGAAGACGAGGAACAGAATTCAGATGCTCCATCCAGAACCACAGTTCTGCCGTCATCATCTTCAGCACTGATACTTTTGAGAACATATCCTACATCGGGGATAATTGAAAGATTCACTTTCGAACCCGTCTTAACCGAGGCAGATTCGGTAAGAACCTTTCCGCCTGCATAATCCGCAAATTTCACAACATGATTTTCAGACTCACCAACAGCCACAACGAAGTCGGTAATGTAATCATTTTTGTAATCATCAGTAGCCTTCAACTTAATTGTCATTAGAGGTCCTGAACTGACAAAAGGTCCTATATACCTAAACCCATTATCCGTACTCAAGGATGACAGTAATTTTTCTGCATTTACATTACCATCAAAAATAGTCAGACTATCACCATCTTTAAGAGATGGACTAGCTGTCACCTGGAAAAGCTTATCCGTTTCCTTGCTGATCAATTCGAGATAACTATCAGCATTTGTATTTTTTTCATCACCCATAGTAACTTTGAATGAAGTCACACCCGCTGGAACCGTAACAGAAGTTGTCTCACCAAAGGGCATATAAACATAGAGTCCCCCTGCTGCAGAAAAGTCATCTGTAAACGTAGGTGTAACCGTCACTTTCGATGCGGGCATCGTGAACGTAGCCGTACTTGCAAACGAAGATGCACTACGGACGGTATATGCATTACCGAAAACATCCTCGACCTTAAGGCTCTTGAGCCAAAATCCTTCTTTAGGGGAAATATTCAAGGTCACCGGTTTTCCCACCATGATATCCGCTGATGCAGAAACGCTTCCGCCTTCAACTGAGGCAATTTCAATTTCTGGAGTTTCCGACTGATCAAAAACTATCACCGTAAAATCGACCTTTTCTCCACGATTACCGTTCTTTAAGTCAAACGTTACGGTGTTGCCCGAACTAAATAATACTTTGTTTGTATATTCCTTATTATTTTGCAAATCCATCAGTTTTTCGCCACCATCCGTTCCATCGTAGATGACCAGATGACCGCCTTTGTCAACTATCGAAGAACCTCTCAACTGCATCCTTTTTCCTTCAGGTACAGTCAACTGTAGCGAACCATCGGCATTCTCGGCACAGTAGTTACCGGCATAAGAACACCGGACATTGAACGATTTTACATTGGCGGGAATTTCAATAGTTCTCGTATTTTCTTTGGGAATTTCCACAAAGGAGAACTCATCATCAGCTGTAACTTCCTTATTTGTAAACGAAGGTGTCACCGTCACGTCTGAACCGGGCATTTTAAAAGATACTTTATCGGGCAGGAAAGAGTACGTTTTTAATTTCAAGGCAGTTTCAGGGGAAACCTTGACTTCAAATCCGCTGAGCACATAGCCATCAGCACGGTTTACGCTAAATTCCACCAATTCGCCAATTTTGGCAGAAACCTCGCTAGGAGACAGAGTTCCGCCAACGGCCTCTGCAACTACAGCTTTGTGATTTTCAGAACCATTAACAACGTCCACCGTAATATCGACATCAGCCTGTAATGCGTATCTCTTGTCTAACGTAAAAATTATGTCATCGTTTACTTTACCATAAACTACCCCAATATCATAGGGAGTATCGCCAGTCGGGTTAGACAAATGAACCAACCAATCGGGCGTCGAGATACCAAACAACTGCTCTTTATCTGTCAACTTGACCGTTCCGCGCATTTGCAAGACGCAACCAGCCGGAGTATTTACATAAAGCTTGAACAGTCGCTTTTCACTAGAATTGTCACGCACCTTGAACGATTTCACGCCGTCAGGAATTGCTAGCCAAGAACCATCCACGCCGTCTGACATACCCGCAACAAGACCATCTTCAGCTGTCAATTTCCGTTCAAATTTCGGATTAACAACGACATTCGACGCAGGCATCGTAAACGTGGCTGTCTTGTTGTCGTAAGAAATCGAGACATACACCTCATTACCGGAAGCATCAAGGACAGACAATCCATTGAATTTGGACTTATCAAGGACACCGAGACTATCCGATATCGTCAATGAAACAAGTTCACCGACAGTAGCCATTTGCTGATTACACAAAACGGCGCCGCCCAAAGACGGATTGTCTATCGTTACAACATAAACTTTCTCAAATGTCGGGGTTACAATTACATCACTCCCAGGCATATTAAAATAGTATTCATCATCTGAAAAAGCAGTTTTTTTAACGTCAATGGAAGTTCCATCAACTGTTTTAATATCTAAAGACGACAGACGGTATCCTTCATCAGTATGAACCCTCAAATAATATTTCTCATTGCTTTGCACAACAAAATACTTATTGTTTCCTGTATTATCATAAACGTATCCGCCTTCAGGGGGATTATTCACTGTACCCATGTAGCCATATTTTGCAAATATTGGCATAACCGCCACGTTCCTTCCCGTGCTCGGCATATTGAACGTCAGCACCCAACTTTTGGGAGTCAACAATTCTTCATTAAGATCATACGCTAAGAAATCACCTTGATACTCCTGAATTACAACGTCCTTTATTACGTAAGAATTGTTTGCATTTATTGTCACGGTTACTTTTTCGCCTTCTTTTGCAAATCTGTTACTACATGTGACATATCCCCCATTAGCGTCACTACTATAACTGTCATATATTATTGCAATACTTGAAAGGGTTACTGTCAAATCAAGACCCGATGCAAATGTCGCAGAGTTTGCCGCGCCCTTGAAAAACTTTAAATGAACAACATCCCCCATACTTACAACCGACCCGACATCAACAGCGGCACTAGTTCCACTTCCAAGAGAAGATGCCAACACGTCACTTACATCATTACCATAAATGGTCAAATAATCGGAATAGAGTGTGGTCACTGAACCAGTCACCTGGAACACGAATCCTTTCGGAGCAACCAGGTAAAGATCTGCCTGAGAATCCTGCCCCTGACTAGATGCATAATTACCGGCTTTACCACCGTTGTCATAGACTTTGAACGAAGTGATATCCTCGGAAAGGATTAAGGAATCAGATCCATTGCTAACTGACATATTGACATACTTTTCGCCAGTTTGCGCATCTGTCTCTAGAGTTAACTGGGTCGCGTTTGCGGTCGCGAACACGGCAAACAGAATGAAAAGCAGCATGTTCAGTTTAATCGTTTTTGTCCCTTCGGCTGGCTCAGGGAACTTGTTTGAAAACAATTTCGTGAACATACGTGAAAACACATGAAAACGGTTTTTCATGTTGAACCTTCTTTAATTGGGGTGAAATATTGTTTTGAAAATCTTTGAAGACGTGTGCCTAAGCCAACGATACTCTGCACGAATGCGCATTCATTTCTTTGCAAAACCCGGGCCAATTCGAGCAATCCAGCCCGAAAATCAAACCCTAAAACCGATATTTTGCCATTGCAAACGCAACGGAGGAAAACACACCTCTCAGACATTACGCAAAACTTACAAAAATTTTGCAAAATCGTCAAAAATGTGATTAAAATCATATCAAAAACGGCAAAAAGGCAGTGTAAAATTTTGTTTAGGAGGATACTGACCCCGGAATAAATCCGGGGTGACAGTGTGATAAGTTCCGTAACTGGATCCTTCCGCCTACGGCGTCAGGATGACGATGAAAAAAGACGACCCCGGAACAAGTCCAGGGTGACAGCTAAAAGGCCGAAGTGACCGCTAAAAAGGCCGGGGTGACGGCGTTCTATTTACTAGCGGCTCAAATCGATGCGCTTCGTAACGTGGGATGAACCCACCTGGACACTCAGCATATAGATTCCCGAAGGGATGTTCTTCCTTGAAATCTGGACGCTGTTCGTGCCCGTATTCACGACATCCGCAATGTTCGCGACTTCGTTACCAAGCACGGAATAAAGGCGAACGTTCACTACGCCAGTGCGGGCAACCGTAAGCGGCACCTGGAGCATATTGCCGTCAAATACAATTTTACCCACGGACAATGCATGCGTTGCATTCGGAATCACAACGCCTTCAGTTGCAGAACTGCCGGGATTATGACTGTCGCTACTTCTGTGGTGCGAACGTGACGAACTGCTCGCTACACTCTCGGACGAAGCGGGAGCCGCCGCGGATGAACTTGCCGGGGCCTCGCTGCTGCTCGATGCCGCAGAAGCTGCCGGCTTGATTTTATCACCTAGAACTTCTATCATCTTCTCGGCATAGCGCTTGCCGAAGTCGCGGTATTCCTGGGAAGTGAAGTGGACATTCTGCCCATCGCCAAGAGCCTGGTTAAAGCCCTGAGAAGAAACGACATAGAAATTCTTGGACTGCTGCGGAAGTTTCGCGATGTTGTTGTTCGCACCGGCACTGGAGCCGCTACGCAACACTTCGCCCGCAAGGAACGGGATATCGTTGCCGAGGCCCAAATCCTTGATGATGTTGTCATAAACACCTTTTACCTTGCTTGGCCAGTTACCATCTCCGGCATCGGTTTCACCTTGGTGGAATATAATGCCCTTGATGACACCGTCTGCTTGTGCCGCTTTAGCCATTTCAATCAAGCGTCCGTAGGGGTTTCCGCCATAATCGTTGATGCGCTGCGTCATCCAGCTTTGCTGCGATCTAGCATAATTCGCGTAGCCATTCTTATCGAACAACTGGATACTGCACCCGGCAACGGCCACTACAATCACACCCACCTTAATCTGGGGATCCGTTTTTTCAACCATGGTGCGGCCAAAGTAGTCCGTAGGTCCGAGCTTTGCGCCCTGGCAATGAGCCAAAGGAGGCACAGCCGTAGCCCATTTGCCCTTGGTTTTTCCGGAGCAAGAACCATTATTTGCAGCCCAGAGAACCTGGAACCGCTCATCGACGTTCTTGTCCTGCGAACCTATATCGCCCTGGCCTTCCATGTTGGACTGGCCAAACGCGAGATATATGTGGAAGTTAGGATCAGGAGCCGCAGAAACCGTAGAAACAGCAAGCCCCAAACCGAAAAACAAGCTCACAAAATGCGAGACTTTCATCTTTACACTCCTTGGGGCGAAAATACCCCACCAACAACTGTTTTCTAATATAATCTTTTCCTGCCCAATTTATGTTAATTCTTTGAAAAATCTTGTTTTAGTGACATGAAAACCCTTTTTTTATTTATATTCAGAACAGGAAAACGAGGACTTCTATGACAATAAAAATTTTGGCAACGCTCGCCATCGCAGCAACACTCTTCACCGCCTGCGGTGACGAAACGACAGCAACCCCACCGACCAAGGCAGAACAATGCGCCGCGGGACTCACAAAAGATTGTCTCTTGGGCACTTGGAGCAGCAATGGTCCGATTGTACCGCAGGTAATAGGAGCAGACACCGTTGATCTTGTTGCACCGAAACCGGATTTTTCGACAAGCCCGGCAACGCTCAAGTTCTACGTTGACGAAAAGAAGGCCAACAAATTTGAATTTATCAATTCTCCATTGACCAAAGCCCTATGCCAGAACGGAACGGGGAAAATCTATGGTAATTGGGAAATCGTGGGCAACTCGCTCCACCTTAGCGCCAATGTCGGCAACTTGTGCCTCCAGCCTAACGACAACCAGACTATCGAGACCATAGTGCGTGTCGATGGAGCCGCGGTCACTCTGAAACTCAAGCATCTGTTCTTCTTGAGCCCGGAACTGGATCTAGGTGACGAGCAGAACCCCGACATGAACGTCGCCATCGAAAAATATACGTTCGTCAGCAGCAACTAAAACCTAATCATTTCGCCAGCGGTGGTTTTCGTAATCATCCAGAAGCGATACGGCTGTTGCAAGTTCACGCAAACGTTGCTCGGTTTTAGACTTCGAAGCGTCCTCCTTGGAGGGCGTTTTTTTAGTTTGCTCCATTGACGACCTCACACGGTTTGCAAACGCAGAAACGGTTTCGCCAGGCAAACGGACAAAGCCGAACCGGATAAGGCTTTTTTCGGCTTTGTCAAGAAGGGCAACCCAACGTGCGGCATCTTTCGAAATCGTTTGTCTGTTCAACCGGCGCCGACTCCCGCGGAATTTGAGCAAAGCAAAAAACGCAAGCAAAGCAACGAGAACAACATAAAGAATCGGACTGGAAATCAATTTTTCCGAATACGTCTGCCAACTATCGACAACACGACGCCATTCGCCATCTTTCAGCAAATGAAGAATATAGGAGAAGCGCCCTTTCAGTCCCTCCAGCTTTACGGCGAACCAGGAAGGCTTTGCAAAAGTCATCTCCGTCAAAGGCGGTGTCGGGTCAAAGATATACCACTTGCTGTCAAAATAGACTTCGGCCCACGCATGGCTATGGCGGCGGCGGAACGTCACGTAAGGGCGGCCCGGGACACGCTCTGGATGCACAAAACCTGTCACATAACGCGCCGGGATTCCCTGATAGCGCAACAAGAGAACCGCAAGCGTTGCGTAGTATTCACAGTATCCTTCTTTATTGTTCCAAAAGAGTGTTAACGGGTCTGTATGTGAACGAGACTTTCGCGGCACAACATACGAATATTTGAAATTTTGGATAAAATAATTTTCAATCGTTTTTAAGTTCTGAACAACAAATTCCGAGTTCGAAACAGACCTTTGCGGGAGTGACATCGCCACAGCGACAGAATCCAGCAATTCGCGGTTCTTTTCAGAAATTTGCAAGAACGACGAATCCAATTTAGAAGAATCGCTGTTCGAAGCCGCAATGGCAAGTTTTTCAGCAGAATCCGAAACGTAATAATACCAGTCACTGCGCGTCCCGTTCGCACCCGCAAAAATATTCGTTGAATAGTAATTCAGCGAGTCCGCATTTTTACTGGCCACGCCTACGGCATTCGGTGCCGCGAACATAAAACCAAAGTTATCCAATGTCGCCTGAACCCAAACCGATTTGATGTTTGGCGCCGCAGTCGCGGAATCTTCAGATTCAAAAACGGCATAATCCACGCGGTATCGCGCCGGATAAAGTTTTTTCTCCGCAGATGCCGGGAGTTTCCAAATACCCGCCACATATTTTTCGTAAGCGGCAGCACGCAGATACGTTGGTGCAAGTGTATCCCAAATTCGGAGGATAATTTCGCTATTGTATCTAGAATTGTAATTACTCGAAAATGAGCCCAAGGCCGCCACCGGATCAAAACCCATCACACGGTTCTTTACATAATAATCTTCGGCCCAACGGCCACTGTAATAACGGTTGCTTTTCCAATATTTAAAACCGAGATAAGATGAACCGCACAGTCCTGCATACAAAAGAACAAAAAGAAGATACTTGTACAAAGCCACGCGAGGGCGCCCGAACGCATAAACAGCAAGCAACAAAGCCACGACTCCGCTCAACACACACGCACGTGGAGCATGGAACAGCCCCATGAAAAGTACTGCCACTCCGTTGAATACGACAAAGACCTCGTAACCGCCATTTCCGAGACTTCGCTTTTGCAACCAGGCCAGATAAAGCATGTACCATGCCGGTATAAAGACCAAATATGGCGACACGCCTGATTCCACGCTCGGTGTCAGCACCCACCACAGCGCACACGGGACAATCGCACCATACGCGAATAATTTTCTGTAACGCGGGGTTTTGCGTTGCGCAGGCAAAAGTTCTTGCGAAAGCGTCTGCGACTTTTTCGAAAGCAAGTGAGACTTTACGTGAATTGCGATAAACAGGCCCGCAAAAATAAAGCCGAGAATTTCAAGTCCGCTGGAAAAGCCCAAATTAACGGAAACGATGCAGAAGAAAATCGTCTTGCAGATTTCACGGAAGTTCATCATAGACTCACCTCCGTTTCGCGAGACATTTCAAAGGATTGTTCAAGACGCACGGCGTTGACCGCAAGAACATCGTCGGAAATTGCTGATTTCGAATCGTCGGAATTTTTTGCGTGCACGTCCAAAACGACCTGCTTATGCACTAACGGGTCCTCTGTCGCAAACAGCCCCAAGCGGAGCACAGGGCCAAGCGGGCGAGCCGCTGGCGACCAAAGTTTCGGCGTTTTTGCCGCATTTCGAGAATTTGTCGAAACACGAGATGTGCGCCACCCTTTCAAAGAACGCGTTCCCAGCAAAGATGCTGCCGGGATTCGCGCAAGCGATTCCAAGAGGCTCACGCCGCCATCCCCCTGCACAAGCGGGATTTCGTCATCACCGATAAAGAAGCGCCCAAGCGCGCTACGCTCCAGAAGCCACAAGCCAATGCCCACAGCCAAACGAATCAGCATTTCGACGGACGACTTTTCGCGCAGATTCCGCGCTGTCACATCAAGCACAAGAATCGCTCCCGCACCGCGTTCCGTCTCGAACTCTTTCGTGAACGGTTTGCCGTAACGGGCAAACGCCTTGTGATGCAAATCGCGCAGGGAATCGCCCTCGCGATATTCGCGCACGCCTACAAAATCCATCCCCCGCGTAAGACTCGGCATCAAAAGCGGAGCGAACACAACGCCGCTTGCACCCGACGTCAAAAACGGAAATGCGCTCACCCGCAACGGTCGCGGGAATACAAGCAGTTCCGCCTTTCCAGCATCCGCCGCATAGCGCAAAGCGCCATTGATTTCGGGAGCAATCACGGAAACCTTCGGAATTTCAAAAGCACCTCGTTTTTTCGTCTGAATTCGGCACGTCATTTCGGCCGTTTCGCCAGCCGCAATCGGGACCAGCGCCGATTCCTCGCACAAAAGCGACGAATCCATGCGGAAACATCCAAGCGAAACCGCATTTAGCTTATCTACAGCATGAACTTGTAAACTAACGGTCGCGATTTCCCCTTCATAGACATTTCGTACAGCGATGTCGCCCGCCTTGAACTTGCTCTTTCGAGCCGTCATGAAAAGACACGGCACAAGAGCCAAGAAGTACATGAAGTCGAGACCGCAAAACACCCACGCCGCCCAAAAACCAGGCACCGCCCCCGCAAACATCGAAAACATCAAAAGCGCCGCCGCGGCATGCCCCACCTGCGTAAAGCCTTCTTGCCATATGTAGAACAAACGCATCAACAGCCCCTTGCGTTTGGGACTCCGAGGAATTGCGTTTATAAAGAAATGGAAAAGGGACATGTTTAGAGGAGAGACGAGAGACGAGAGGCGAAAGACGAATGGTTAAAAGGTTTGGGTTGCTTTTAAGACTGGTTTAGGATACGTCATTCCGAGTGAAACGAGGAATCCAGGGCTATAATCACTAGATCCTTCGGTCGCAAAGTTCCCTCAGGATGACGTAAAAAGCGTTTGCGGATTTACTCCAACATCATTACTTCGGAATCTTCACCTGTTTCAGGATGCCTTCGAGAATTTGTCTGGAAGCACCGGGCGTATTGGAATCCTTGGCGAACACGCGATGTTCCATCACCGGGAAAAACACATGCTGGATGTCATCGGGGTTCACGAAATCGCGGCCCGCCACATACGCACAGGACTGCGCCATCTTGATGAGATTGATTCCCGCACGAGGGCTTGCTGCCAAGCGCACCGCCGGATTCGTACGCGTCGCCTGTACCAGCGAAACCACGTACGTCTCAAGCGATTCGTCAATATGAATTTTGCGAACATCGTTCCGCACCGCAATAATTT
Organism: uncultured Fibrobacter sp.; assembly: GCA_946415675.1. Lineage (GTDB taxonomy): Bacteria > Fibrobacterota > Fibrobacteria > Fibrobacterales > Fibrobacteraceae > Fibrobacter. The sequence continues at coordinate 116,736 of CAMKTL010000001.1, read as the reverse complement.
CATCAGGAGTCGTCACTGCCGTAAGCGTATCGAGCGGACGCCCGTCACGATGCGCACGCAAAATGTTCAGTTCCGTCTCCGATGTAGGATAGCCAAGCGACAAACGGATCAAGAAACGGTCCATCTGCGCTTCGGGGAGCGGGAACACGCCATGAAATTCCACCGGATTTTCTGTCGCAAGTACCATGAACAGTTTCGGAAGCGCATGACGTTCACCTTCCAGCGACACCTGACGTTCTTCCATCGCTTCGAGGAGTGCGCTCTGCGTTCGCGGGGACGCACGGTTGATTTCATCCGCCAACAGCACTTGCGTAAACACAGGCCCCTTGCGAATTTCGAACTCGCCCGTATTCGCCTTGAACACGGCACCGCCCGTCACATCGGCAGGCAACAAGTCCGGCGTAAACTGGATGCGCGCAAAGTCCGCCCCGATAGCCGCCGCAAGCGCTTTCGCAATCGTCGTCTTGCCCGTTCCCGGCACATCCTCGATGAGCACATGACCATCAGCGAGGAGCGCCATGACCAAAAGTTCTACCGACTCAGATTTTCCGAGCAGTACCCCATTTAAAGACTGTATAAGATTTTTAACCATGCCTATAATATATATAGTTATTGGTCAATGGTCGTCAGTTATTCGTTTTTTCTTTAATAGAACTTAGAGTATTTTCAGCGAAGCATAAACAATCTTCGCCAGACTTGCTTAAGCACGCGGAGTCCGTAAGTAATCACGTTAAGGTTCGATCTTTCATCGGCGTAACGCGTCGGAATCGGAAGTTCCGCTATGGCAAAATGGCGAGCATCGGCAATGGAAATCAGTTCCAAGTCAATATCAAATGATGCGCTCAAACGGTTCAAATTGACCGTTTTCAAGAAGCGTGAGGAATAAACGATAAAACCGCTATGGCGGTCCGTCAGCTTTACGCGGAACGCCCTATTTTCAAGCGCCGTAAGGAATGCCCCGCCGAGTCGCTTGTAAAAAGGCATGCCGCCGCGTTTGGCCTCCCCCGCTACCGCATGGCGCGAGCCCTGCAACAAATCGAGATTGCGATTGTTCATCTCGGCAAAAAATTCACGGAGTTTTTCAGCAGGGTATTGTCCATCACCATGCAAGCAAGCGATAAACGCAGCACCTGAGGCTAGGCCTTCTGCAATTCCTTTTTTGACAACAGCACCGTAGCCGCTATTTTGTTCAAACTTTAAATATTCGAAACGGGATTTGAGGTTGCACGCATCATCCTCACATTCAGCGTTCACCGGAACGTTCAAATAATCCGATTCAATAAATTTTTGAAAAGCTTGCGCCGTCCCGTCTCGCGAGCCATCGTCAATCACAAGCACTCGGGCACGCGCTAAAACAGAAAGGTCAATTTTTGAAAGGACTTCAGCGAGAGTCTTTTCTACGTTGTACGCAGGAACGAAGATAAAATAGTCTATCGCAGGGCAAGACATAACAGGATCCTTCGCGCTGCTCAGGATGACGTAGAATCAGCATCAAGATGACTTGTATTGCTATAATGTCCGACAAACCATGAGAGAGATTCGCGAAGCACAACGTCAATCGGAGTTTTAGCCTTGAAGCCAAGCAAACGTTCCGCCTTTTCGACAGACGGCAAGCGGCGCATGGAATCCTCATAGCCTTCGCCATAATACTCTACGCCCGAAACCACTTCCGGTTCAGGGATAGATTCAACGCTTACGCCCTTGATTTCTGCAAAAATACGCCGCATTTTCTGTGCGAGTTCCGCAATCGTAAGTTCGTTGTCCGGATTCCCGACGTTGAACGCCTGCGAGAACGGGAACTTCTCCGATGCTTTTTCCAGCGCAGCCCCCGCAGGCAACAGTCCCATTTTTCCGGCTTCAAATAACGCAAACATAAAATCGACCGCATCAAAGACGCTCGTAAAACTGCGCTTGGCCACGCCGCCATTCACGAGCTTCAAAGGTTCACTGCGCAACAGCGCCGTCGAAAAATTCGCAAGCACCCGCGGAATACCCGAGCCATCGACGCCCGGCATAAAGTCCATGTACGGTCCGACAAAGTTGAAAGGCCTCACCACCGTCCATTTTAAATTCTTGAGCCCCGCGATGTAGCGTTCTGTCAGGAGTTTCGCCGTCGCATAGCTCCAACGGCTCGCCGTCACCGGGCCAAACGTCAACGGAGTTTCGTCTTCGACAAGCAAGCCAGCGTCCGCAGAAGTGCGCCCATAAACTTCGGATGTCGAGAAATGAATCAGCCAGGAACCCGACTTCGCGCAAGCGTCTGCCAATGATGCCGGATGGTCGTAATTACTGCGAATGACTTCGGGAGCTTCGGCCATGTAACGGCTCGGCGTGCAAATTGCCGCGAGGTTCACCACGACCGGATATTTTGCAATACGTTCAACAACACTCTTGTCGGCAAGGTCAGCCACCATGAACTCGCAACGTTCATCGTTAAGCCTGTGCTGGATTCTATAAAAATCCAAATCGACACCAAACACCCGCCACTTGGTGCGAGTCAAAATGGCGTCAAGTAGATGACTACCAACAAAACCACCGCAGCCAACTACAGCTACGGTGATACTAGAATCATTGAACTGGAAGTTCATTACTTCTTGACCGTGAACTTACCGGAGTTCGCGCCCTTCTTTGTGTCTTCGTAAGGAATAACGCGGATAATACCGGTCGTGGTAGCCTCAACAACATCCTTCGAGAGTTTCACCTTCTGCTCATAGCAAGTCTTTCCGTCGCCCTTGCCTTCCAGGCCCTTAGATTCTTCGAAGAAATCCATACCGATATCTTCTTCGTCAACCTTGAACACGAAACGGTAGCCGGAACCATCGACATCAGTTCCATAGACAACGGTAATTTCTTCGCCAATCTTGAACGATTCACCGCCAGCCGGGTAAACAACCTTGACGCCTCCCTTCACAGAGCAATCATATTTAGGAGTAGAAGGACCCGTCGAAGAATCATCGTCGTCATCTCCGCAAGCAAAGAATGCCAGGGAGCAAGCCAAAAGCAAAGCATGGGTAAACTTCATAAAATCCTCGTTTATAGTTACTGGTTTTACGGTTTAGAATATACAAATTTCAAAGTTAAAAAGAAATAAGGAATATCACAGGGCACAAAAAGAACCCCTATTCTTTCAGCAATTCGGGGTGTTTTTCGGCAATGCGGCGCGCTAAATACACAAACGGAGTGTCCATCAGCGAGGTCACGATGAAAATGCCGTAGCCGAACACGAGAATTTCGCCGATGGTATTCCACGGGAATACGCCCGCAAATGCAAGCAAGTTGAACACGACCACGTTAATCAGCTGGCTCACGAGCGTGGAGCCGTTATTGCGGAGCCACAAGTAGCCCTTCTTGTCGCCAAACTTCTTTTCGGACCACTTCCAGACGGCATGGTAAGCCCACACATCGTACATTTCACAGACCGTGTATGCGAACAAACTCGCAAGCATCACACGCGGCGTATTCGAGAAAACGGTGCGAATCGGTTCCGCCATCGTATCGCCCTCGGCCGGAATGTACAGGAACCAGCTCTGCGAAATCAGAATAAACGTGACGTTCGCGAGAATGCCGATTTTAACACAACGGCTCGCCTCCTTTTTGCCAAAGACTTCGCTCATGATGTCCGTTGCGAGGAAAGACGAAGCGAAGATGACATTACCAAGCGTCGTGTCGAGCCCGAACGCATGAACGAGAATGAGCACTTCGATGTTAGCGGCTATCGTGCAAATGACAGTCCAGGCGAAAATGCCCTGCTTGCCGAAGAAGCGGAAGAAGGCGACGAGACCGCCGAAGAACACGAAGATGGACGCAATGAGGATGAGTTCGTTTTGCATGAGGCTAGTGGTTGGTGATTAGTGGTTGGTGGTTAGTGGTTGGTGGTTAGTAAACAGACTAGCAAAAACGTCATCCTGAATCCCTTTAGGGATGAAGGATCCAGTCAATTTTTACTGGATTTAATCAAGAATGACGTAATAAAACGCTATTTTCTACGATCTATAGCGGAAAACAGTCTGTTCTTGGCGATAGCTTCGAATTCGGTGCCCGGCTTGCCGTAGTTCGCAAACGGGTAAAGCGAAATGCCACCACGCGGCATAAAAATGCCTTCGACTTCGATGTACTTCGGGGAGAGAAGTTTCACCAAATCCTTCATGATAATGTTCACGCAGTCTTCGTGGAAATCCCCGTGATTGCGGAACGAGAACATGTAAAGCTTGAGTGACTTCGATTCCACCAAATACTGGTCGGGAATGTAGTTTATCTTGATTTCGGCGAAGTCCGGCTGACCCGTTTTCGGGCAGAGGCTCGTGAATTCCGGACAGTTGAAAGTGACCATGTAGTCGTTACCCGGATGCTTGTTCGGGAACTTTTCGAGCACTTCGGGGCTATAGGTCGTCTTGTACTGCGTCTTGTTGTTGCCCAAGAGCGTAACGCCTTCAAGTTCAGCTTCTGAACGCATGAAAGTCTCCTAGTTTTGGTTTATAGGCCCGCAGGGAATCTGCCGCCTAAGGTCAGGATGGTTTTCGAACTGACCGCTACAAGCGTAAAGATAGAAAAAACAGCACAACTTTTATACACAAAATCGGTCCGACAGGGCCGATTTTTGTTTATAGAAGCCATTCGCTAAAGAAAAATGGATTACACTTTATGCAGGCTTTGCGTCTTGGGGCCTTTCACGCCGGCAGGGAGAATCATCATGACCTTTTCCATGCGGGTGCCGTCCATGCGCAGAACGCGGAACGTGTAGCCTTGAATCTTGACCTCAGCGCCTGGCGACGGGATGATTCCAAGCGTTGCCTGAATCAAGCCGGAAAGCGTTTCCACGTGAGAATTCTCGGGCGGCTTCAGTTCAATGTCAAGTTCGTATTCCAAATCCGAAAGCGTCATGAGCGGATCGAGAATGTAGCGACCGTCTTTCAACTTCTGCACGTCCTCATCTTCGTCCATGTCATCTTCGTCACGGATTTCACCGACGATTTCTTCGAGAATATCTTCGAGCGTCACAAGGCCAGCCGTTCCGCCATACTCATCGACGACAATCGCGAGCTGGTTACCCGTCTTGCGGAGTTCCGTCAACAAGTCGTCAATCTTCTTGTGGTACGGCACATAGACAGGCGGCATCACAATCTTCATCAAGTCAAACGGCTCGTCGTGATGTTCCGTAAACCATTCCAAAAAATCGCGGTTCGAGAGAATGCCGACGATGTTATCTACAGTATCCTTATAGACGGGCAAGCGCGAATGGCGTTCGTTGTTCAAGACCTTCACCAAATCTTCCAGCGACGTATCGACATCAATCGCGCACATATCCACACGCGGCGTCATGATTTCGCGCACCGGGGTTTCTACGAAGTCGAAGATGTTGAGGATCATCTGGCGTTCTTCTTTTTCGAGGCCTTCGCCTTCGGCAAGCGAAGAATCCGAAAGGTCAGCCTGCACGGCGTCGCGGCGTTCCTCAGGCAAAAAACTGAGTTTCGCGTCGTAGCCCATAGCGTTCAGAACCTTGAGATAGACGACGTGGCAAACCTTCCCCACCGGCACAAACGGCATGCGGATGATTCTGTAAAGCGGAACAAGGATTACAGATAAAGTATCAGGTTTCAAGTTACCAATCAAGTTCGGGCAAAAGATGGTCACGACATATATCACGGCGCAAGCGCAAAGCATATATGCAAGAACACCGAGCAACCAGTAGTCGTGCGCCCACTGCCACGGCGAGTTCATGAACAGGCAATAGCCGAACACGCCAATGCCAACATCCGAGAAAATTCGACCGATGGATACGGTCTCGTTGTAGCCACCGTTTTCGACAATCTTCGCTATTTTCTCTTCGCGGTCCGTGCGGTCGCGGGAATCGCGCTTTGCATAGATAGCGGCAAAGACGGCCTTGATTAAAGTGAACGATGCGGAGATAAAAAGAAATACACAGAGAAGAACAACCGCAATGGAGCTTGTATCACCCATTTTTCATGCTCTCCTTGTCCTTGTACGGATCTAGCCCCAAGAACTCACATTCACGGGCGCGCATCACCTTGCGTTCGGCGGCCTTCATGTGGTCGTACCCCGACAGGTGGAGTAACCCGTGAACAATCACGCGTTTCATCTCGGCAAAAAAGCTGTTGCCATATTCCGGAGCCTGTCGCTTGACCTGGTCCCTGGCGATGTAGATTTCACCGAGCATTTCTTCTTCGCCCGGGATTTCATCGTGCCATTCGAACGAGAGTACATCGGTCACCTTGTCGAGGCCGCGATAATTCTTGTTCATTTCACGAACAAACTCATCCGTGCAGAGCACGATATTGACGTTGTTTTCCTTGCCTTCTTCGGCAAGTAGTTTGCGGGCCATAGTTTCGAACTTGTCCTTCCACGGGAAGGATTCGATATTTCCCTCGCACAGAAAATCGATTTTATACTTTTTCTTTTTACTAGCAGGGTCTGGCATTAAATGTTATACCACTTCTTTAATACGTTGATAATGGCTTCGGCTTGCGCCTTGCCTGTAATCTTGAACTTGCCTTGGGGTTTGAACATGCCTTGCATTTTGCGGTAACGGCGCAGGGAAACCTTCGGTTCGCTGAACTCGCCCGTCTTGGGGTCACGATCTTGGTAAAAGAACATGACGGTCGGCCAAGCACCCTTTGACAGGACTTGCTTGTCCAATTCCTTGATGACGACTTCGCCGGATTCTTCGTCAGTGTATTCGACGGTCAGTTCTTCGACTTCTGCACTCATTTTAACCTCCTTTTAACACAAGACTCCTTTCTTGCGACAAGTACTATAATAAATATATTAAATAGAGTAGAGACGAGAGACGAGAGACGAGAGAGGAATGAGGATTCGAGGGGGTATTGGGGTGTGGGGTATGAGGTATCTGCAATTAGAACTGTCCCGAAGCAGTCTTCCTCAAAGCGAAGCGACCTCAGAGGCGCAATGCGCCGAGCCCACCCCCCATAGCTACAGTTCTAATGACAGTTTTTATGATGCTCGCAGCAGCCGCCGTGGGTATGGTCATGGCTCCCAAGAACGCGGTGCGGCACCCCATGGGCAATCAAATCGACCTCACAGCCGTAAGTGCTATGGAGCATTTCTTCGGTCAGGAGCGCACCCTCATGGTAATGGACAGAATGATTCACGCACACAACACTTTTTACCTTGTGCGAAAGAGCCATCAAGTCGTGCGTCACGATTACAATCGTCATGCTTTCGCTAAATTCGGCCAGCATGTCGTAGAGCGCTTCAATCCCGGCCACGTCGATATTGTTAGACGGTTCATCCAAAAAGAGAATCCGCGGATTACACACAAGTGAGCGAGCAATTAAAGCGCGTTGACGTTCACCGCCGCTCAGTTCGCCCAAACGGCGGTCCAAGAAATCGCCGATATGCACCCGTTCCAGCGCAGCCTTTACTTCTTCCGATTTAGACGAAAGCCCAATCTTGCCGGTGGCAACGCACTCGCCCACCGTAATTGGGAAATCGACATTCTTGTTCGTGTTCTGCGGCACATAGCCTACGGCTACTTTTTTCGTCGGAACTTTTTCACCAAACAAACGCACAATTCCGGTCGTCGGCTTCAAAAGACCAACCATCAGTCGCATCAATGTCGATTTGCCACCGCCGTTCGGACCGATAATGGCAACAAAATCATTCTCGTCAATAGAAAGATTCACGTCCGTCAGCACGGGCGACTTTCCATAGCAAAAATTGAGATTTTTGATGTCGATAGCAGACATTACTTTTTGCCAACCGACTTAAGGGCATTCACCAGCGTTTGTATATTACCAATAAGATCTGCCGACAACGGGTCCGTTTCCACAATGGTTGCGCCAAGATCCTTGGCAATCGTAGTTGCAGCGCGTTTGCTGAACTGCGGCTGCACAAAAACAATCTTCACGTTGTTCTTGCGGCCCATCTGGATAAGCTTAGCCAAATCCCTCGGTTTGGGTTCCTTGCCATCCACCTCAATCGCATACTGCTTGAGTTTGTAATCTTTAGCAAAGTAACCATACGACGGATGGAACACTATAAACGAACGGGACTTGGGCGGCATGTGTATAACGGCTTCGTTAATCTGGCGCTCCGCCTTCTCTAGGACATTCTGTGCATTCTGGACTCGGAACGTATAATACTTTTCATGTTCCGGATCAATTTTTTTGAGGTGTTCAAAAACATTCTGGACAAGGAATTTTACACGAGCCGGAGATGTCCAAATGTGCGGATCAATTTCATGGTCTTCGTGATGTTCATCTGCTTCATGATGATGTTCTTCCAATTTCATCCACTTGATATTCTTCGAGATATCGACAACTTCAACATTCTTGTTCGCCCCCAAAAAACGAGGCATCCAAGCCTTGTCTAGCCCCGAACCATCCGTAAAATAAATCTGGGCCAGCGAAAACGCCTTGATGATAGCGGGCTTCGGTTCATAATTGTGCGGATCCGCTTCTGGCGGCAAAAGCGTCACCACGTTCACGCGGGAACCACCCACCATCTTGACAATGGTCGCGTAGGGTTGCAACGAAACCGCTACAGTAATGTGTTCATCACCGGCCCACAGAACCGCGGGAACCATAACAAGCAAAAACAAAAGGCGTGCAATATGACGCATTATTTCTTTCCTTCAAAAAAAGAGTTGAAATCAATCTCACTGACATTGTTTACAACAAATTCTGGTTTGACATCCAGCTTTTCGACATCGGACATTTTCGATTCGCCGCACAAAGGCAGCACGAACCGACAACCAGAACGTTTCGCCAGCTCAAAATCCGTATAGAGGCGGTCGCCCACAAACAAGATTTCTTCGGGACAATAAAGTTTCAAAAGTCCAGAAAGCATCGCCGGGTTCGGCTTGCCAAAACTCATCTCGGGTTCGACACCGTATGCCGTTTTCAAGAGCGCCATGAAGCTACCGATATCGGGCACGGGGCCGCGTTCGTCGGGACAGACAAAATCCGTATGCGTCACCCAGAACGGAATTCCGCGCTGTACCCTGAAAGAGAGTTCACACAGTTCGCGGTAATCAAAGCTGTTGTGGTATGCGACAAGCACAAGTTCGGTTTGTTCAACCGAGGGGCGCAAATTAAGGCTCGGGTCCTGCGCCGCAAACCACTCATAAACTTCCGGGTTCGCAAAGAAAAAAACGTTCTTGATGTTCCGTTCGTGGATTGCATCGAGCGAAAGATACAGTGCCGAAATAATCGAATCTTGAGCAAGCGGAAGCCCCATGACCTTGAGGCGGTTCTCGTAAAAGACCGGAGACTTGCTCGTGTTGTTACTCAAGTAATAAACGGGCACGTGCTTTGCCACGCGCTTGACGGTTTCAACGGCACCCGGATAAGGGCGACCACTCAGATACAACGTACCGTCTAAATCGAAAACAACAGCTTTTACTTTTTTCACGGGATGTAATATAGAATTTAAAACAGACGAGAGACGAGAGACGAGAGACGAGAGACGGGAAATTTCTATTTTTACTGTTATGAAAACTCCTGATAGCCGTTTCTATTGTCCGCTGATTACAGTCGGCACCATTATCTTGGACGAAAACGAAAGCAGTCACGCCGTGCGCGTCTGCCGTGCGGCTAACGGCGACATGTTGCAACTTTGCGACGGACTCGGGCATTACGCCGACGCGACAATTACAAAGGCCGATGCCAAAGCCTGCGAAGTCCGCGTGACCGAAGTCGAGGACGCGCCCTTCAAGCGACCGCGTTTGAATCTCGGAATCGCATGCCTCAAGGACGACGCGCTCGAAGAAGTCGTATTCCATGCGGCACAGACAGAGACAGACAGCGTTATCTTTTTGCGCACGGACTATTCGCAGGAGCCCAAAAATTCCGATTTGAAAAAGACGGTTCGCCGCGCCGAACTCAAGAGTCTCGTAAGCTTGAAACAATCCAAGAAGGCTTGGATGACCCGCATCGAAGGGCCCATCGAATTTGCGGAATGGCTCGCGCAGTACAAGGGAGACTTGATTCTCTGCGACATCGACGGAGAACGCAAACTGGACTTAGGATTGGACAAAACTGCGGAAAGTGCGACCGAAGAACGCGCCGAGAATGCCGAAAACAATGCGTCCGTCAAGCCGATTACTTTACTTGTAGGCCCGGAAGGTGGATTTTCGCCCCGTGAAATTGAAGCAGTAAAATCGTTCAAAAACGGCAAGGTCCATTTGCTGAACTTAGGCAACACGCGACTCCGCGCCCGCACCGCCGCGATAATCGCGTTGGGAAAAGTGTTATAGCTAGGCTTTAGGAAAACCTACCGAACATTCACGATTTTATTCCGTCCAGCAATGCGCAGGAGGTAACGACCGGATTGCGCGACTTGCAGCATAACTGTAGAACCGTTTGCAAAGCCTCGTTGCAGTAAACGACCCTGTAAATCCATGAGCGCGTAGCTCTCGCCTACCCGTAAACCGCTAATTTCAACCATGCGACCCAGCGTATGGACAACCACCGGCGACAAAGCCAAAGTAGCCTCAATCGAAACCTTGCCAGAACTACTTGACTTCGGCGTTTTCGACGAAGAGGATTTCACAGAGCTGTTGCTAGATTTTGCCGAACTACTGCTGGACTTCGAAGTTTTCGAAGATGAAGACTTCACCAAAGAACTACTCGATTTCGGCATGCTTGAAGAAGACTGGACTGAGCTGCTACTAGACTTCGGTGCACCCGAGGAACTCGAAGATTTAACCGATGAACTGCTAGACTGCGGTGCACTCGACGAAGATGACTTCACAACACTGCTACTGGACTGTGCAACACTCGACGAAGACACTTCCTTTGCACTTGAAGAACTCGAAACGTTCGAAGAACTAGAACTGCTCGAAGCGGTAATCACAGCGAGTACGCTATCAATAAATTTATCAGTAACTTTCTTATTCAACACCGGATACTTATCGCTATCCGACTGCGTCCAGGCAGAACCATCCAAGCCATGATTCTTGTAAGACTGCAAACGCTTCAAAAGATTCTTGTTGGCAAAATCTTCTGCAACAACAGCAGTAGCACCAAGGCCAGCAATACTGTCTTCGTAGAATACACTATCCAAATCTAGAATTAGATATTTCCCTCTGTACGAAGCAATTGCATCCACCGAATCCGGCGACACAATTTTCCCTAAGTTATAGGAATTGTAAATCATCGCGGAATCACTTCTAATGCCGGCCCCAAACCCGCCTGCATACTTTTCTTGCGCATAAACGTAACCAACATTATAAGAATTGCTGATATGCAATGAACCCGTATAATCTTCACCAACAAAGCCAGCGACACCTTTCATGCCCATAATGTCCCCGGAATTGTACGAATATTGTATCGTAAGCGAACCGCTGCGTTCATCCGAAATACCTATAAAGCCGCCAACATCATACATACCTACCACGGTACCTCTATTCGATGACGAGATAATTGTCGTATTGGAACGGTCAACACGCCCAGCAAAGCCTCCTACGCATTTATTACCGTCAACAAGGCCTTCAAAGTACGAATTTGCAATAACAAGATTCATTCTGTCGACCTTCGAAACAAATCCCGCCGTATAATTTTCCCCAGAAAAATAAGAATCCTCAATCCCCAGGTTTTTAATAATCAAATCGCCTTCTTCGGTGGATCCAATAAAGCTCGTTTTCCCGTAAAGTCCGGAAATTGTATGTCCATTGCCATCGAACACACCACGATATTTTACAAAGGCAGGCCAAGTAACAAAAGAATCCGCTTGCGCCTCGTTGAATTTTCCATTGACAAGAACATTTTTATTCACAACGATATCAGCGGTCAGTTTTCCACAAACAGGTTTCTTCAGGGAATCGGCAATCTCGACAAAGAAGTACAATTCTTTTGCGTTGGCAATTTCATAACAGCCGTTCACAAGTAACGGATAATGTTCCCATCTGGCGTAGAACGTTTGCTTTCCCTTGGCATCTTCAGGAATATACGTTACCTTGTTGCCCGAGAAATTAAAATCCACATACCAGCCCTTGAACACTTCATCTTTTTGACTTGGAACCGGGAGCGCCGTGACAACGCCTTCCCTATACTTGTCAAAATAACTGACGGTATCGCCAGTGAATGTAACAAGCTCAAGGTCAGACAAAGCAACATTCGATGAAACATTGCCGCTGAAAACAGGATAACTGTCGACACCAGTTTTTTGCCCCCAGATGGATCCGTAATACCCATGGGAAACATAGTTATGGAGCAATGTCGCAACCGTTCCATTCAAAAAATATTCCGCATCCACATAAGTAACCGGAGGTTCTCCCCTAGGACCATCTCCTCCTATCCTTTTTTCCGACCTTTCGGCAAAGGCATTGTAAAAATTCGCCGAAGATCCATTATAAATACAACCGAGAAGCGGCCTAGACTCCTTTGCATTTTTCTTGGCGTAAGAATCAAGTCCATACGAATTAACCACTGTCAAACGATCCTGATAACTAAGCCCTCCCACTAAAGAGCCTTCGCACATTTTCTCTGGAAAGATATTAGCAACACTATAGGAATTAACCACAAAGACATTTCCTGCACCATAAATTTCACCAATTAAGCCTCCGACATACCGGTCGTTGAAAATAACTCGGCTTGTATCAACCACCATAAGACCCTCACTATGAGACTCTTCAATAGTCAGATTGTTTCCCCTATGGACTCCAACCATACCAATACTCTCACGGCCCCGCAAATACGATGATGAATGACAATTTTTTATGATGGCATTCGTCGGATACCTAACGATTCCAACAATTGCGCCGATATTAGCCATTGCATTAAAATAAGAATCTTCAATGTCAATATTTTCAATCGTCACCACATCACCTTCATCCCTATCTAGGACCGAAGCAAACAAACCGACATCAACATCATCCCCATTAACGTACAAGCCTGATATGGAATGACCCGCACCATCAAAACTTCCCGAGAATCCGTTAATTGGAATCCAAGAAATAAATTCATCGCCATTGCCATTAAGCGTGTCGTTCTTTAAAACATTCTTATTGACTACAATATCTTTTGTAAGTTTTGCACAAAAAGGAGGCGGAGCATCATAAGAACGAGAAAGCGAATATGAATTTACATACAATGCAAAACCGTAAAGTTCCTCCACAGAGCCAATCTGATAACAACCATCAACAATTTGAGGATCCTTGACGGAGAAGTTTGCCTTTGGAGATTTCACAGAAATAACCCCAGTCAACTGAGGGATTGAATCAACACCTATCCTTTGCCCCCAAACGGAACCGTCAACCCCATTTTTATTATAACGCCTTAAAAGTTCTACAACCAAACCATTTTTTAAATCCGATTTTACAACAGAAGTCCCAAGCGGCGCTTCATCTCCATACTCATAAAAATAAAAACTGTTTTCAACGACGGTTTCATTTTCGTCGTATACGCCAACAAGAGGGAACGTCCCAGAAACTTTACTTGCCGTAAATGAATTAACGATTTCCAATTTTCCCTTTGCAATGCCGACAATGCCACCGCTTGAGTCCCCAGAAACACTTTGCGTATTATAAGAGTTTTCAACAAAAAGATTGCCCTTGCTAAAGCCGACCAATCCGCCCGCATGACCATAACTTGTATAGCCATTGTTATAAGACTCCCTAATTCTAAGAGATTCGGCACACCCCACAAGTCCACCCGTACCCCCATATTCTCGAGCTCTTAAAGAACCGGCAACATTGACATTCGCTATTTCAGCATCCGTGGCGCTACCGGCAATTCCCCCCACACAACCCGCACTGCTAAAGTTCGTTTGAGCAAGCCCTAGATTTTTGACGACCGCAGGTTTGTTACTGGAAAGTCCCTGAAGATTCGCGAACAGACCAACATCGGAAAAGGTCGTATCTGAATAATGGAGCCCCGTGATAACATGATTCTGTCCATCGAAAACACCACGGAAAAGCTTTATCGGAGACCAAAGGTAATCGTCCTCAGAAATATTGCCATAATAGTTGAGGGTGATATCAGCCGTCAGCTTTCCACATTCATCATGCGTATTGGACGCATTCACGATGTCGGCAAAGCCGTAAAGCTCTTCAGCAGTCGAAATGGCATAGCAACCATCGGTATCAAGCTTAGGCGCCGACGGAACAATCGGGTCGGCAGCAAAAGCCGCAACCATAGCCGTCAAAGCAAGAATAAAAAAGCGCTTCATAAATTTTTCACCCTTTTTCCGATAAAAAAAGCACCCCGATTTAAAGCCAGGATGCTATACAAAATACAAAAATTTTTAAGGTACAACCTACAAACTAACTTTCACCTTTTCGCGCATGGCCATGACTTGAGCCTTGGCCTCTTCGACGGTGTCGCGGCGAGCGAGGAGAACGCCCAAACGGCGATGGCCTTTGAGTTCCGGTTTACCGAACAAACGAAGCGCAGTATCCGGCTCGGCAAGAACATCTTCCAAGCCGCCGAACTTCATGTGGTCGGAAAATCCATCAACAACAATAGCCTTCGATGCACTCGGACCATGGAACGCGATGTTCGGAATCGGGAGACCGAGAATGGCGCGAGCATGCAAAGCAAATTCAGACAAATCCTGCGAAATGAGCGTCACCATACCGGTATCGTGCGGACGCGGAGAGACTTCGCTGAACAGGATCTCGTCCTTGCAAACGAAAAGTTCCACGCCAAAGATGCCGCGACCGCCAAGGGCATCCGTCACCTTCTTCGCAATGACCTTCGCTTGTTCCAAAAGTTCCGGCTTCATCGGCTGCGGCTGCCAGGATTCCTGATAGTCGCCGCCCACCTGATGGTGGCCAATCGGTTCCAAGAAGCTCGTGCCGCCCACATGGCGGACCGTGAGCAAAGTAATTTCGTAATCGAACGGCACGAAGCCTTCCACAATCACACGGCTGGCGTGGCCTGTACGGCCTTCATGCTGGGAAATGTTCCAAGAGTTTTCGATATCGGCTTCCGTCTTGATGACGCTCTGACCGTGGCCCGAAGAACTCATCACCGGCTTGATGACGCACGGGATGCCGATTTCCTTGACAGCAGCCTTGAAATCTTCGTAGTTGTCGGCGAAACGATACGGGCTCGTCTTGAGTCCGAGCTCTTCGGCTGCGAGACGGCGGATGCCTTCACGGTTCATCGTGAGCTTCGTGGCCTTCGCGGTCGGAATGACATTGTAGCCTTCCTTTTCGAGTTCCACGAGCGTGTCGGTCGCAATCGCTTCGACTTCCGGGACGATGTAGTCCGGCTTTTCAAGTTCAATCACGCGGCGGAGTTCAGCACCGTCCAGCATGTTAATCACGTGACTGCGGTGAGCCACCTGCATACCGGGAGCGTTGGCATAACGATCCACCGCGATAACTTCAACACCAAGACGAATCATCTCGATGATGACTTCTTTGCCTAATTCACCTGCTCCGCAGAACAGGACCTTGGTTGCACTAGAACTTAGAGGTGTACCGATTTCTGCCATATAAAACTCCTTGGTTTGCCATAAATATAAGAATAGACGAGAGACGAGAGACGAAAGACGAAAGAAAAGTAGGCCGAAGGCCGTTAGGAAACAGTGGTTAGTGGTTAGGAAATGGTGACTATTGGGCGGGGAACAGCCATTTAACAAAATGTATTACACAAAACGTTAAGTATCCTATTCGCCTAGAACTTCATATCCACAGGATTGAAGTTGAACTTTACGCCCGAGCGAATCCAGGCATCGGAGCCATCCTCATTTTTATCATGTGCGAGGTTACGATACACGCGGAAGCCGCCGCCTGCATAGAACTTGAACCAGTCCGTCACAGTTCGTTCATAAACCGCATCGACGAGGAACTGTTTTTCGACCACGCCAGAAAGCGAATTTTCCTCTTTCAGAGCCTTGTCGTAGTCCGTATAAAGTTCCTTATCGCCTTGACGAAGCCAAGCCAGCGTAAGCTTCGCGGAATGGCGTCTCCATTTCCAGTTCATGTCAAACCACAAGTCGAGAGCATCACCTCCCCTGCGGTATCCAATGGGATAATCGACAAAAAAGGCGTCTGCAAAAGTGAGCGTATCTTCTTGATCCTGATAATTACTGCGGTAGTTGCGGCGTCCCGTATATTTAAGTAACGGAAGCCTGCTATTGTTCGCCACCGGGTCTGTGCGTACAACATCAAGCCGCCACGAGAACTTTCCGTACCTGTTCGTTTCAAGTTCATGGTAATAGCCAACCATATAATTTACAATAGAACGGTTCGTCTTCATTTTTTTGCTTTCACCGACTGGACTTGCAACATCTTCAAAATTCAACTGCGTATAGAATTTCGCACCGTTCGATGTTTTGTAGCCAAGTTCCACGGACGTCGCCGCGGATGTATAACCCGTTGCGTAATTGTCGTGCCAATACATAAATGGATTAAAGGAGCGGAACTCTAAAGATTTTCCGCCAATCACACTTTGCTCCACAAGATAAAACCAGAACTTGCGGGTTTCAACGCCTAACCTATGGAACACCATGTTCTTCACGTTTTCCGTATAGGTGCGCTTGCGCTGGTTGCTCACCTGCTTTCCATATTCGGTACACTTCTGTACATAAGCTTCAGTCCCCTTTTCCGGGCAGCCCGTTTCATGATTCATCACATCACCAAACAGCCAAGCGTTCAAGGAACTCAGCAAAAAGTCATAACGGAATATCCCCACATTGAATTTCCATTGAATTCCGTCGTGATACGGTAAGCCGCCAAGAAAAATATCATTTTTGGATATTTTCAAATCTTCAGGGTCGAAGCGACCGAATTTCACAAAACCTACAGGGTTATCCCATCTGGCATAAGCGTTGATGGGCACATTAATATCGAGTTCACTGGGTTTATAGGTAAAATTCGTTTTAAGTTCACTGTTATACCAAGCCTCTAAATCCTTACGCAGCGGAGCTTCCAATAAAAAGTGAAAATCCTTGTAGCCCGCCCTGAACGCGAGCATAAAGAAAGGTTCAATATGTTCTTCGTAACTACGACCATTCTCCAAAGGAATCCGAAGGCCTTTCCAACTGTGATTGCCTCTCCCGTAATCTTCAAGGGTATCCACAGCAAACGTGGGGTCCGTCGGCCCACCATTAAAGCCAATGTTGAAATCCAAACCGAACTGGAAGTATCCTGTCTTTTCCGTCGATTTTTCAGATGGATTTTCTGCGAATGCAAGCGACGTCGCCGCAAGCGCCCCTACGATGAGAATAAGAATTTTGTTTAGCATAATGTAAATGTATTAAAAAGAGTTACTAGTTACTAGTTCTGAGTTACTAGGTTTTTAGAATTTAGGGTTAAGAATTTAGTTGCGTGGTTCGGCAGGCACACCAACCTTAGTTCATGTTAGCAAAGAGCGGAGCACACCGTGAGCCGGAATGACCAAGCGCAAGCTGGTCATGAAGGCGACCTTTGACCACTTAGTGCTTTAGCACTTACGTGAGCATGGCCTCCTTTAGATGGAAGCGAGGCGAAGAAGGCGTCTTGTATTACACAAGAGCTGAGCGGTCTTTTCCGTGAGCCACAAATGCCTCGTATGAACGAGGCATGGTGGCGAGAGCGGAGCGACGACGGCGTTTTTCTACTGATTCAGAGCGTAGCGGTCTTTAAACGCACAAGAAGGACCACCCAGGCAGGGAGACCCGGGTGATCCCTTGTGTTGTGGTGGGTACGCCTTTACGTACCCGTTGTGTGTGTGTGTATTTTCGAGGGCATGTTCAAAAACATTCGAACACGTCTGTCGAATTTCTTGCTACATCATTGCTCTAATCGTTTTTCACGACTAGAACAAGTCAGAATTCATGCGCATAAAGGCAGGCAACTCGTAATCGACGTTGCTTTCCTTGAGAGCGTCTTCAGGGGCTTTCTGGTTACGGACGAAAGCCGGCGTACCATAATCTACAGCGTTTGTCTGTTCACTCTGGGCCATCACACGCGATTCCTGCTTAGCGTAGGAGCCTGCATAATTGCCGCTAGAGAGAGGATCTGCTTCTGCAACACCCGGCATTTCTTCGGTTTCGCGCAGAGTTGCGGTAGTCGTTGCAACAGCTTCTTCGGCATAGCTTGCCTTGGCATCGAAGTTCGGAGATGCAAACGAAGATGCAGGAGCGAACATGGCAGCGGCCTGGTTCACCTGAGACATCGGGCGGGCGGGGCCTGCATAGCTCTGTGTCGGGGCAGAAGCATAAGTCGGAGCAGCCGGAACCGTGCGCTGGGTGACGGCAGGAGCGGCAACAGTCGGGGCAGCCATAGCAGCAGCCGGCATTGCAGCAGTGGAGCGGCCAGCAAGAGCAACGAAGTTCGTTGTCGGACGCGGCGTAGCGGCCTGTACAGTGGGCTGGTAACCTGTAGCCTGCGGGAACGAACCTGCGATACCGCCATAGTTCACGGCTGCAGCGTTGTTCGTGCCACCGCAACCCGTTGCGATAATGGTGATGCACACCTTATCGCCAAGTTCCGGAAGCGTAATGTCGCCCACGATGATGTTCGGGTTGCCTTCTTCGCCCACGGCATCGTAAATGTGTTCCATTGCTTCGTTGTGTTCGAGCAAGGAGTAGTTTTCGCCATGGGAAACGTTGATAAGCACGCCAGATGCACCCTGGATATCGATATCTTCGAGAAGCGGAGAAGAAAGAGCTGCATCGGCAGCGGCAACACCGCGGCCTTCGCCTTCTGCAGTACCCGTACCCATGAGGGCGGAGCCGCCGTGGAGCATGACCTTGCGGATATCAGCAAAGTCAACATGCACGAGACCGTGACGGAACATGATGCTGCAGATGCTCTGCACTGCGTTACCGAGAATTTCGTCGGCCATCTTGAAGGCTTCATCGACAGTCGCATTCTTGTTCGTGTTCTGGATGAGGTTCAAAAGTTTCTTATTCTCGATGACGATGATTGTATCGGCTGCTTCGCGGAGAGCGCGAACGCCGTTCTGAGCCAAGGAATTGCGGACATTGCCTTCGAAGCGGAACGGCTTCGTGACAACGGCAACCGTAAGCACACCTTCTTCACGAGCAATGTTAGCCACAATCGGAGCGGCACCCGTACCGGTACCACCGCCCATGCCCGCCGTAACGAACACGAGGTCAGCGCCCTTCATAGCATCTCTCAAGTCATCGATGTTTTCTTCGACAGCCTTACGACCCATTTCCGGATCCATGCCAGCACCGAGATTTCTCGTGCTCTTTTCACCGATAAGAATCTTGTGGTCTGCGAGACTCTGGTCAAGCGCCATAGCGTCGGTATTGATGGCGTAATATTCTACACCTTCAATATTCATCTGCTTCATACGGTTAACGGTGTTGCCGCCGGCACCGCCGACACCGAACACCTTCACCTTGGCGTTTCTGAACGGAGTATCATCTCCTGTGACACGAGATTTTGCCTCGAAGTTTATGTTTGCGAAGTCACTCATAGTTTATCTCCCTGATTTGAGTGGTTTATGTTGTTAGAAATAAGTCCTGATGAAGTCGCGGAAGCGCTGCAAACCCTTCTTGACGGACACGGCCAACTGGGTTCCTGTTTCGCGCTGCTTTTTCTCGCGATGCTTTTTGTTCGCATAGTACAAGAGGCCTATGCCTGTTGCGTAAGACGGATTCTGGAACGCTTCCTGAATGCCGCTCATGCCTCTCGGTTTACCGATATGGACGGGCTTCTTGAATACTTTGGCCGCGATATCTTCAATACCGGCAAGGTTGCAGCAGCCACCCGTAAGCACGATACCGCCATCAATAACAGTATCCAAGTGGTGCTTTTCCAAATCCTTCGCCAAAAGCTTGAAAATCTCTGCGACACGAGCTGTGATAATGCGAGCCAAAAGTTTACGAGAACAAGGGACTTCCCCACGGTCGCCCACACCTGGGACCGGGAAAGTTTCGTCTTCAATCAAATTGTTGAGCGAGCAAGTGCCATATTTTTTCTTGATTTCTTCCGCCTTCGAAAGTGAAACCGGAACTTCAAGGCATTTGCTAATGTCGCTTGTAATGATGTTGCCCGCCATGTCGAGCGAAGCCGTATAACGCACGGAATCCTTCACGAACACGGCGACATCGGCAGAACCGGCACCAATGTCGATAAGAGCCACACCCAATTCGCGTTCGTCTTCAGAAAGTACGGCAGAGGCAGCCGCAAGCGGTTCCAAGACAAAACCCGCCACATTGAGACCAGCGCGATTCACACACTTTGCGATATCCTGGAGTGCGTTCGGGCGAGAGGTCA
Source organism: uncultured Fibrobacter sp. (assembly GCA_946415675.1). Classification (GTDB taxonomy): domain Bacteria; phylum Fibrobacterota; class Fibrobacteria; order Fibrobacterales; family Fibrobacteraceae; genus Fibrobacter. Next base: position 96,575 of record CAMKTL010000001.1, on the reverse strand, counting down.
CCACCTGAACTTCGACTCCTAAACGACGGCCAGAATAGCCTTTGGGATTGCGAATACCCGTCCTGTCGTCCAGCGTATATTCACCCGGGAAAATATGGATGATTTCGCCCGCCTTGTCCGGCAGCGTACTTGCCTGTCTTTGGACGTTGATGATATCTTCTTCACGAACTTCGTTCGTCGGAAGCGTCACAAGCCCTTTGTAGCTGAACGAGGACACATGCTTTCCGGCAATGCCTACATAGACATCCCGCACATCGACGCCCGCCGATGATTCCAGCATGTGGACCGCTTTCTGGAGAGTCTCGACGACGGAATCGTATTCATCGGACGATTCCAGCGTAAAATCTCCACACTCTACAACTCGGACAGAATCATCTTCCGAGATACCAACGAATAAGTTCACTTTCGAGGCGCCAATATCAAGCCCGAAAATGTAGTCGTTCTTTTTGACCATTTGCTTATTGTTATCCATTGATACACCTCTTATCAAAGTTCTTTATATACGCAAAGCCATGAAATCTCATATCGACCTCGACTGCACAAAGAAGTTCGTTACGAAAGCCTTTGCCAACGGCATCGTACAAAGTAAACAAATCATTATCCCAGTTCGATTCCGGGAACATCACGCGGAATCCGGAATCCTTGAAGAACACCTCAAAGGCGTGATCTTTCTCGGACCATCCCACTTGTGAAACTCTTTCATACAGGCTCTTGTTCTCTTTCCGCATTGCCGATAAGAACGAGGCGACCTGCTTAATCTTTCCGACAGATTCGTTTTCGAGAATCGGCAGATGAAGCGCTGTCATCATCGACATCGGAAGCGACAATCCTCGTTCGGAATAAACCGTTCCCTTTCCATCTTCGAGAACCGACAAAATCGGCGATGCTTCCTGGAGCTTGATGTAAAGCGATGACGGGAACTTGCTGACCACTTCAGCAGAATGGATATGCGGAATCTGCAAGAGCGATTTCTTGACGGAGTCGGCATCCAGTTCGGACATGAGCATGCCCGTTTCCACCTGGGCGCTCTGAACAACGTCTTCCCACGAAAGCATGCGGTTGCCTTCGATTTCGATATACTGCAAATGCCTGAATTCCAGCGGATTAATCTGCTGCAGATAGAAACGACTATGCCACAGAGCGCCGACAGCAACGACAAGGAGCAAGGCGAAAAACCAGCCCTTGCGCTTGAACCAGCGAATGCGATTGGCAATGGCAAGTTTCACCTTGCGGTTACGCTTGCGCTTGCGCTTGCGTTCGTTGTAGCCAATTCGGCGACCGAACATGTTCGTATCATCTAATGTCAAATGCTCTTCTCCAAAATCGTCTGGCCCAGTTTCCAGATATTACCGGCACCCATCAGAACAATCACGTCGTTCGGCTTGAGCAAATCTTTGCAAACAGGAATCAAGTTGTTCACGTCTCCAATAAAGCGGGCATCGCGGTGGCCGCGGTCTGCAGCGCTGTTCGCCACCATCGCGCCGGTAACGCCTTCAATCGGCTTCTCGCGGGACGGGTAGATGTCGGTCACCAAGAGCACATCGCAGTTGGCAAAAGCACTGCCGAAAGCTTCGTGCTGGTCGCGGGTACGCGTAAACAAATGCGGCTGGAAGGCGACAATAATGCGCTTGTCCGGGAAAGCTTCGCGGAAACCCAAAAGCGTCGCAGTCGCTTCCGTCGGGTGATGAGCGTAATCGTCAAACACCATGACACCGTTCTTTTCGCCGATGAATTCAAAGCGGCGCTTCACGCCCTCGAATGCAGCCACGGCCTTGCGGGCGATATCAACAGAAATGCCCTCTTCGACAGCGAGCGCCACGGCAGCAGTCGCATTCAACACGTTGTGGCGACCCGGAATCTGTAACTTGAACTGTCCCAAACTCTTGCCGTCATTAAGGATTTCAAACTGCGGATAGCCCTTCACGAAGCTGAGATTTTCGACGCGGTACTTAGCCTGACGCGTAAAGCCGTAAGTAATCACCGGCTTCTTGAGGTGCGACAAAATCTGCTGCACGTTCGGGTCGTCGAGGCAAACAATCACCTGACCGTAGAACGGAATCTTGTTCGCAAACTGCGTGAACGCATCCTTGATGGCATCAATGTTCTCGTAAGTATCGAGATGGTCGGCGTCGATATTCGTGATGATGGCCGAAGACGGCATCATCGAAAGGAAACTGCGGTCAAATTCGTCACTTTCGGCAATGAGGTAATCGCCGTGGCCCACCTTGGCGCCACTGCACTTGCCCTTCACGATACCGCCCACGATAATCGTCGGGTCGAGTCCGGCTTCTTCCCAAATAGCGCCAACGATAGACGTCGTGGTCGTTTTGCCATGCGTACCGGCAATGGAGAGCGTGTATTTGAGTCGCATGAGTTCACCAAGCATCTCGGCGCGGCGAATCACTGGAATGCGGCGGTTGCGAGCCTCGACAAGTTCCGGATTGTCATACGGAATCGCAGACGAATAAACGACTAGGTCTGCATCAACGACATTCTTTGCTTCGTGTTTGGGATCTACGCGGATGCCAAGGCCTTTCAGGTAATCAATGACAGCACCCTCGCCCATGTCGGAACCCGTCACCACAAAACCGTTTTCGTGGAGCACTTCGGCAATACCGGACATACCGGCGCCACCGATGCCCACAAAATGAAGGCGACGAACACGTTTACAATCGTTAATCTGCATTACGTTCTCTCCATATCCAGAATAATTTTCGCAATCTGGTCTGCGGCATCGGGCATGCCAAGCGTTGCAGCGGCTTCGCCCATCTGCTTCAAGCGCTCCGGATCGTACAGGAGCGTTTCCACTTTATTCCAAAGATCGTTCGGCTCGTCATCGAGTTCCACGAGGGCAGCCCCCGCTTTTTCGACGACGCGGGCGTTATGTTCCTGATGGTTTGCGGTCGCATGCGGGTACGGGAGCAAAATAGAAGGCTTGCCAAACGCAAGAATTTCTGCAAGTCCCGAAGCTCCTGCACGACTGATAATCAAGTCGGCATGTTTCATGTATGCATAAATGTTATCGAGGAATCCACGAACGGCAACATTGGGCAAAATACCGAGACGTTCGTTGATGGCGTCAACGTTCTTGGCGCCCACCTGCCAGACCACGCTAATATCTTCGTGGGCGGCAATACGACCGATGCTTTCTTCAATCTTATTGTTGATGCCAGCAGCTCCCTGTGAACCGCCAACAATAAACACCGCCTTGCGGCCTTCACGGAATTCCACCGGACGTGGGAGCGATTCGGCAGCAGGCAATTCACGAACCGGATTTCCAAGAATACGGGTCTTGTCAATCGGGAAACCCTTCATCGCTTCTTCAGATGTCACAAAAACCATCTTGGCATAACGGGCGCCAACCTTGTTCGCAATACCGGCGACCGCATTCTGTTCCTGCAAATAAACCGGGATACCCATGGAACCTGCAGCAAGCACAATCGGGAGCGAGACATAACCGCCCGTCGCGATGACCACATCCGGGGCAATCTTCTTCACGACGCTCTTGGCACGTACCAGGGATTTCGTCAAATTAAAAGGCAAAGCCAAATTCTTGAGGAACGGGCCACGGTGCAGCGGAACTGCCGAGATGTATTCATACGGCCAGTTCTTTGCCACAAGGCGTTCTTCCATGGAATCCTTGCGACCCGCAAATGTAATCTGAGTTACACCCAACTTTTTCAAGCTCTCGGCAATAGCCACTGCCGGGAATATATGGCCACCCGTGCCACCACAAACAAAGAGGAATTTTTTCATATAAATCTCCTTCTTGCCCTAAAATTCGAGAACTGCCCCATCTCAAACGATACCGGACCACTCATATAAGGTTCATGGATGCTTTTACCAGTCGTCGGACGGGAAATATTCAAAAGGATTCCAATAAACGCTGCAGAGAACGTCAAGTTCGTGCCGCCAAAACTGAGGAACGGAAGCGGCTGCCCCGTTGTAGGAATAAGCCCGACGCACACACAAACATGAATCGCAAAATTCAGGAACAGCGATGTCGTAAGCGCTACAGCCATGTACTTTCCAAAACGGGTCGAAGAACGTCTCGCAATATTGTAACCCTGCGAGAAAAGTATGGCAAAGGCGAGCAACACCGCAAATGTACCGACAAATCCAAATTCTTCCCCAATCACAGAATAGACCACATCCTTGTGCGCTTCGGGCAAGTAACCCAATTTCTGTTCGCCCATACCGATACCCGTCCCGAAAAATCCGCCATTTCCAAGCGCTTCGAGCGCATGACGCCCTTGCCACTGCGATGCCGTCATCGTGCCTTCGTCCGAGAAGAACGCCATGATGCGGCTACGGGAATGCGGTTTCAAAAGCAACGCGATAAGGCCAAGCGGAATACTTACGAGAGCGCTCATGCCTACATACTTGTAATTCGCACCTGCAATCATCAGCAACACAAGCAAAAGGACACTGAACATGATGAGCATCGAAAAGTTCGGTTGGCAAATCAACAGTATCGCCGCGATGGAGAAGGGAATCAACGGCTGAATAATCGTGCACTTCAACGTCTTGATTTCGTCGCCCGCATTGGAAAGCTTTGCGCAAATCCATGCGACAAAACCGAACTTCATGATTTCAGACGGCTGGATACCCCAAATCCAGCGAGATGCGCCCTTCACTTCGCCTCCCGAAACGATTGCAGCCAATGTAAGAATCGCCCCGACCACAAAGATAAAGCGAGCAGCAACTTTCCACAACGCGTAATCGACCTTGTAGAAAAAGAATATGGCAACCAAAGCGGCAAAGAACTTATGAAGGTGGGCCTTCAGGTAATATTCCGCAGGCAAGTTACGCGATGCGGCCACAGGTGCAGACGCAGAATAAATGACAGCAATGCCCGCACACATCAACACGATGGTGACGATAAGCAAAAGCTTGTTCATTCCTGTGGACTGAGAGTTGGACATCTTAACTTGAGAACCTTACCTTAAACCTTGAATTCCGCTTTCATGTGGAGAAGCGCATCGACAACTTGTTCCATATGCATGCCACGGCTCCCCTTCACCAGGAACACATCGCCTTCGGCAACTTTATCGCTCAAGAAGCAAATCACATCTGCAACAGAATCGAAATGGAATACGTTTTTCATGCCACGGGCTTTCGCTCCTTCCACGTACTTTTTCGCTTCTTTACCAACGGCGAGGAGCATGTCGAAGTTCATTTCCGGCACCATCATGCCAATCTGCTTGTGCATATTGCCGCTTTCCTTGCCGAGTTCGAGCATATCGCCCAGAATCGCAATGCGCTTGCCATCAATCCTCATGTTGCCCAACGTCTGGAGCGCCATTTTCGTCGAAGACGGGTTCGCGTTGTAGCAATCCGAAATAATCTTGAAACCGTTAGCGGTCTTTATTTCCATGCGCATGTTCGTGGAGACAAAACCTGCAAGAGCCTTGGCCATGTCGCCTTTCGGAATGCGGAAAGTTTCGCCTACAGCAATTGCGGCAAGAGCATCATAAAGATTGTGGTCGCCGGGAACGTTTAGAACAAAATGTGTACGGCCGATATAGAAATCCGCACAGAGATTTTCGTTCCACTTGAGCTTTTCCGGCTTGATGACGCCACGACGGACACCGAACGTCACCACCTTGAAATTTTTGTTCGCCTTCACCTTGCAGAGGCGTTCGTCATCAGCATTCACAATCAGCGTTCCGCCCTTCTTGAGGCCTGCAACGATGTTGATTTTTTCATTGAAGACACCGTCCAAATCGCCGAGGCGTTCGAGGTGGGAGGCTCCAATGTTCGTAATCACGGCCACATCCGGTTCCGTCGCCAGTGATAGCGGACGGATTTCGTCCGGACCGCTCGTACCCATTTCGACAACGGCAGCTTCGTGACTGTGCTTCAGCTGGAAAAGCGTCATCGGCACACCGATATGATTATTGAAGTTTCCCTGCGTGGCATGGGTGTTGAACTTCATCGAAAGCACGGCCTTCGTCATTTCCTTCGTAGTCGTCTTGCCGTTACTGCCGGTGATGGCGACCTTCTTCAACTTGAAAAGTCTTTGATAGCCCTTGGCTAATTTCAAGAGTGCCTGAGTCGTATCTTCGACAGGAGCGTACATCTTGAAATTCGGATCGATAGCAGTTTGGTTTATAACGCTCATCAGAGCTCCATCCTTTTCCATTTGAGATACAAACTGGTGGGCGTCAAAACGCACGCCCTTAATAGGCCAAAAGACAACGCCCTTGGCGCTTTCGCGAGAATCCATGCAAAGATTCACCTTGCGTTTCAAGGTGCGAGCCGGAACACCGACCGCTTCGGTTTCCAGAATCTTGAGCATTTCTCCAATAGTCAAATCAAGCTTTAGCATTCCATCGCCTTCACCGCGATTTCGCGATCGTCAAAATGATGCTTGGTCTTACCGATAATCTGGTAATCCTCGTGACCCTTACCCGCAATCACGAGCCAGTCGCCGTCACGCAGTTCCGCACAAGCGCGATAAATCGCCTCTTCGCGGTTTTCGACAACTTCAAACTTGTCCGTCGTCATGCCCGCACGAACATCTTCGATAATCGCCGACGGATTTTCGGTACGCGGATTGTCTGACGTAAGCCAGGCCTTGTCCGCAATGCGTTCGGCAATGCCACCCATAATCGGGCGCTTCGTCTTGTCGCGGTCACCACCGCAACCAAAGACAGTCGAAAGCTTGCCGCGGCAAAGGCTGCGAGCCGTATTCAGCACTCGTTCAAGAGCGTCCGGCGTATGAGCATAATCCACGATGACATGCTTACCGTCCTTGTTCCAGACCTTCTCGAAACGTCCCGGAACGCGAACCGTCGCAATCGCCTTGCGCATCGCCTCTTCGGAAATCCCCAAAGCGTGAGCCCAAGCCAAAACGAGGAGAACATTATCCACGTTGAAATCGCCGCAAAGCGGAGTCACAAACGGTTCCTTCGCAATCGCGGGGAGCGTAAATTCTAGACCGTCTTCCGTATTTTTCACTTCACCGAACGGCTTGATATCGGCCTTCGCATTACCGAGTCTCGAAACAGCGACCTTGCGGCAATCGAGAACGTTGAAAAGTTTATCGCCATGTTCATCATCGATGTTGATGACCGCCACGCCGTTTTCGGCGAGATACTTCGTGAACAGCAATTTTTTCGCTTCAAAGTAGGCGTCCATCGTCTTGTGATAATCGAGATGGTCCTGCGTCAAATTGCTAAAGAGGCCACTCTTAAAGTGAATTCCCGCCACGCGCCCCTGATGGAGCGAATGCGAAGAGGCTTCCATCACGAGATCGGAGCAGCCCGATTCCACGGCGCTAGCTGCAAATGCGAACAAATCAAGCTGACCCGGAGTCGTAAGCGTTGCCGGCACGGACTTGTCGCCAATCTTGTTCATGATGGTGCCGAGCAGAGCTGTCTTGTGGCCAGCCGCTTCCAGCATGGCATTCATGAGGAACGCACTCGTCGTCTTTCCGTTCGTGCCCGTCACCGCATGGCAAGTCAACTTGCTGAACGGATCCTTGTAGAAAATCCTTGCAGCCTCAAGACGCGCCGCTTTCACATCCGGTACCTGAATCCACTTGGACGTAAGCCCCTCCGGAGCCATCGTCTCGCCCACAACCGCAACGGCACCAGCCGCAATAGCGCTACGGGCGAACGTTTCAAAGCCTTCCGCTGGAACGGAGAAGAATAAATTCCCCGGTTTCACACGGCGGGAATCATCACAAAGCCCCGTCACGGACAACTTTTCCATAAGTCCTTCCGAAATCATCAGCTTTTCTCCTTTAAAGTCAGCTTGCAAATGGCGCCCTTCTGCAAAGTTTCTTCTGCCTTGGGTTCCTGAGCGACCACGCGACCTTTTCCTGTATATTCAACATTCATGCGGATGTTCCCCATCACTTCGAGAGCGTCCTTCAACGAAAGGCCTTGCAAATTCGGCATCTTGCTTGCCACAGCATCACCAAGCAAAAGCGTCTTTCCACTCGTTCCGCCCATATCGACACGTTCCGAAATCACTCGGCGTCCCTTGCCCTCGAAACGGATAGAGCAATAATTCTTTTTGGCATAATCTTTTGCCGATGCAACCGTCATTCCCGCAAAATCCTTGTCACACGGGGAACCGAGCTTCACCTGCTTCAAGTTGTGCGCGAGCGGCGAGAGCGCCGGATGGTAATAGACGCCTTCCATAATGCGGCGGAAAATCGGGCCAGCGGTAAGGCCGCCCACATGCTTCCCTTGCGGATCATCAACGAGCACAAGGCATACATAACGGGTATCTTCGGCAGGAGCAAGCCCGATGAACGAAGCCACCTGCGAATTGCGGTCATAAGAACGTGTCGCAGCATTATATTTTTCAGCCGTACCCGTCTTGCCGCCAAACAGAACGTCGGTAAGTTTTTGCGAGGCGACGCGCTTTGCAGTACCGCTATTCACCACGCGGTAAAGCATCTTCCGGATTTTCGAAGCGGTCTTTTCAGAAACGACCCTGCGGAGTTCCACCGGCTTATTCTGTTCAACGACATCACCTTTCGAATTGCGCCATTCCTTTACAATCTGCGGACGCATGAGGAGCCCGCCATTGGCAATAGCCGCATAGGCCATGACCATCTGGATTGGCGTCACGGAAACAGCATGGCCAAAACCCATCGTCTTTAACGTTCTGTCATCGCGAGTGAGTTCCGTCGGCGTCAAGAGTTTTCCGTTTTCTTCACCGTCATAATTGTCAAACGCCCTCGTGCCAATGCCAAAAGCACGCGCCATCTTGAACATGCGTTCCGCCCCGACCTCGGATGCAATCTTTGCAAACACGATATTCGAGGATTGTACCATCGCCTCGCTCATATCCATATCGCCATAGACGTGGGTATCGCAAATCTTTTCAATCTTCGGATTCCATTGCCAGCAGCGACCTTCGTTCGCAAAAACCTTTTCCGGACTGACGGCGTTATTTTCGAGAGCGGCCGCAGCGGTAATCACCTTGAACGTAGAACCCGGTTCATAGGACATCGAAATAATCTCGTTTTTCGCCACGCGCCCAAGGCCTTGAATCTTGGAATTCGGGTCAAACGTCGGGTAGCTCGCCATCGCAAGGATTTCACCCGTATAGGGATCCACGACAACAGCACTCGCGCTCGTCGCCTTGAATTCGGCAACACCATCCTTCAACGCCTTCTCGACAATTTCCTGCATATTGCGGTCAATCGTCAGCACGAGATTCAAGCCGGATTTAGCCTCGACAACATTCTTCGAACGGTAATAGACCTCGCGACGGTGCACGTCCTGGACGCTCACGCGCAGCCCTTCGTCCCCGCGGAGGCTATCGTCATAAATCTTTTCCATGCCCATGCTGCCGCTGCCGTTATAGCCCACCTTCCCCACAATCTGCGAAGCAAGAGTTCCCTGCAAGAACAGACGGCTGTAGCCCAGATTATCGCTCGTATCGCGCATGCTTTCAGCAAAAATGATTCCGTTACGGTCCATAATGGAACCGCGTTCTGCATACAAGTTCTTCGTATGCGTCACCATAGACTTCGTATTCACCTGATATACGCTACGGTTGACAACCTGGATATCAAAAGTCTGTAGCACAAGCACGCCGATTGTACAAAGTACAAGGCACTTCAAAATGAACAGGGGATCTGCACCGTACTTATTCATTGGGCACCCCCGACACCATAACTTTTACCGGCACATCATAAAGTCCAAGCCCGGCGTGTTCGGCAAAATCGGCTAGGTATTCCAGCGAAGTCAGCTTGTTGATTTCGAATTCCTGCAACAGAATTTCGCGATTCAGCAAGTTCACCTTTTCCCTTAAGCTGTAGAAGTTGCCATAAAGATGATTAATGCGGTTTTGCATATAGACAGGAACCATGCAAACCATCAAACCCATAAGAATCAGCAACACCACAATGCCAATAAAGCCATGATTTCCCGACTTCACGGAAACATTCTGCACATCATCGATCATACTCTTTCATAGATCCTTAACTTTGCAGAACGAGCCCGGCTGTTCCTGTTGATTTCATCGGCCGAGGGCAAAATCGGCTTACGATTCACTTTCTTTAGACGCTGGTGGTTTCCACCGCACATGCAAACCGGCAAATTGTCCGGACAGATGCATGCTTTTTCAAATTCTGCCGCCGTTTCCTTGACGCAGCGGTCTTCCACGGAGTGGTAGCTCATCACGACAAGACGCCCGCCCACCTTGAGGCACACGACAGCTGCACGAAGGCTATCTTCAATCTGCTTGAGTTCGCCGTTCACTTCCATGCGGATAGCCTGGAACACGCGAGCGAGGAGACTGTTGGCTTCACGGCGCTTGTCCGGGAAAACCGTTTCGACAGCCGCCTTGATATCGCTCGGGAGCACTTCGCGACCTTCAGCAGCAACTTCAGCCACTTTTTCCTTGATACGTGTCGCAAGTTTGAACGCTCTATCCATGTCGGCATTCTTGCGGAGAGCCGCCGCAAAATCGTCTTCGCTTACCGTGCGGAGCCATTCCTGCGCAGACACGTTCTCGCGACGGTCCATGCGGAGATCGAGCGGGTTATCGCCCACGAAAGTAAAGCCGCGGCTGGAATCATCGACCTGATGACTGCTGATGCCTAAATCGTAAAGGACTCCGTCAAGCGTATTCGGCGCAATTTCGTTTCCGAGTTCGCTAAACGGAACCGGATGGACAATAAACTTGGGGAGAACACCTGCGAGGCGCTTCGTTGCAAACTGGACCGCTTCATCGTCGCGGTCAAAAGCGTGAAGAACGCCATCAGGGCCCAATTTCTGGGCAATAGCATAAGAGTGACCGCCACCACCAAGAGTGCAGTCAGAATACGTCCCGTTGGCCTTGATGTTCAAACCATCGAGGCATTCTTGGAGCATCACCGGATCGTGATAGAATTCTCTCCCTTGAACTCCAGCGACCGCGGCTTCGGAAATTTCATTTATATGTACCGACTTACGGAGGTACTTATCTGCCATTCTCCCCCTCCGTCAAGCCTTCACCATAGAACGCGGCATCGAAAGCTTCGATTGCTTCATTTGTCTGCAATCCATACTTTCCGTTGTAACGTTCAGGATTCCATAATTCGAGAGTTTTACCGCTGGCCTGGACATAAAGAACTTCGTCTTTAAGGCCGGCATACTCCAGCAAAATCTTGGGGAGTAAAATGCGATTCTGGCCATCCATTTCCACAACCGTGGGGCAGAGGCCTCTCCGAACTAAATCGGCTTGACGGCGGTCGGACCTAGCATCCAAGTCCGCCATGAATTTCTCAAACTCCGGTAGGACGAACAACCGGAGGGTGCGGTCCGGGCCACGGGTGACCACGAACTCATTCCCTTCGGACGCCAAAAGCTGACGACGGAATTCCCTAGGGAAGGAGGTCCTTCCCTTTCCATCGATAGCCGTTTGGGCTTGTCCTATAAAAGAAGTGAAATTCATATTTGACACATTTTACCACAACACTAATCACACGTGGAAAATATATCCACTTTCTACCACCGTGGCAATATAAAAATCGAAAGAAACTTAAAAATTACATACGATTTTCGTTACATCGTATGTTTTTCAGGCAATTTTAATGCACATTTGAGCAAAACAACAGCAAAAAAGCAAAGTGGGGGAATTTCCCAAAGGAAACAGGGCAAAAGTTTCTCAGAATTGGCAGCGCATCACCCTGGAGCGTAGCGATAGGGCCCCACCGCATTTCCACCATTTTTTAAATTACGTTCTAGTAACTAATAACTCCAAACGCCCACCCCGCTCTCCCCACCCATGCTCCTCCGCGTGCCTGACTTTTATGATTCGTTCCGTTGCATCGCCGGCAAATGCACCGACACCTGCTGCGTTGGCTGGGAAATCGACATCGACGAGACAAGCGCAGCACGTTACGCAAACGTCAAAGGCAATTTCGGGAACACACTCCGCGATAACATCGAAGACGGACATTTCAAATTGCTCCCCGGTGACCGTTGTCCGTTCTTAAGGCAAGATGGGCTCTGCGACATGATTTGCCATCTTGGCGAATCTAGTTTGTGCGACATTTGCCGAGAGCACCCACGATTCGTCGAAGTCTATGGCGACATCATGGAAAAAGGCCTCGGCCTCTGTTGCGAAGAAGCGGTGCGACTTCTGCTTGTGAGCAAGGGAACCGCCACCTCGCCCATCGCTTTCGTCGAACGCGAAATTGACGACATCCCGGACGAAATCCCCGACGACGCCCGCGAAGCTCGAGATGCCATTCTTGCGGAACGCAATCATTTATTCAAAATTCTTGCAAACCACAACAAGCCGCTCAACGAACGCCTCAGCGAATTATTGGACTACGCCATAGAGACTAGCGGATTCGATAATTTAGAACAAAGTTCTAAAATTTCAAACAACATCCTCCAGTCCTGGATTGACGTCCTCGGCAAAGGCGAAAGTTTCGGCCCTGCTTGGGATACCGCATACAAGCAGCTCAAGCAAAGCTGGACAACACGCAATAGCAAGCCGTTATTCACAGACTCCGACGGAGAAAAAATCATCGCTTACCAGCTCTTCCGCTATTACGGGAAAAGCCTCTTCGACGGGAACAGCCTTACCAAAGTCCAGTTTGCCATCTATTTTTGGATTATACTCCAAAAGTTCGGCAACATCCTCGCTGGCACAAAAATCGACGCCATTAAGCTATTGAGCAAGCAGACCGAATATTCCGAAGAAATCATGGCTATTTTGGAACAGGAATTCATAGAAAATCCGGCGTTTTCAACCCACAATTTCAAGAGAATTTTGGCGGATTAAGGTGATTTATGTGAGATAGCGCAACTTTTACAATTATTTTTCTGTTTTTTGTATTTTTATAACAATGTGCCCTTGTATTTTTTCGTATTTTACAACTGTTTAAAAAGGTTCACTACAATCGATTCAGTTTGAGGAGCTTTTATTATGGTTTACCGTATTTTGACTTTAATAGCTTTTGTCGCTGTAACGAGCTTTGCACAGCTCGCACCGGAACCGCAAGTCGCCGATATCAAGTTGATGATGGATTCTACCACCAATCAACCTATGAAAATGGACTTTTCCAAGCACCTTTCCGGCATCAGCGATCCGGGAATTCTGTTCAGCCATTTCAGCAACCGCCCGTTGCTCATCTACTATTTCAGCCCGAAGTGCCCGCACTGCCAGAAGCATTTCCCCGAGATTCAGAACCTCATCAAGGAATATGAATCCAAGGGACTCACGGGCATCGCCATCGGCTTGAACGGCGGTATCAAGAAGAACGACATCCGTCTGTTCATCGACCAATACCATGCGGTCATTCCGGTATTCCAGGACACCGACAGCAAGTTCGGGCCGGCTTACGGCACGGGCTACATCCCGGTCGTTTACTTGGTGCAGAAGGACGGCACGTTCTACCGCTACGAAACGCTCAACGAAGCGAACATGAACCACTTGCGCTCGACGCTGAATACCATTTTGAAGAAGTAATATAAAAGACTATCGCAATTTTACACTTGTCATCCCGGACTCCGTTCCGGGATCTGTTGTTTACAGAACGGCGGCGGGAGGCTACTCGGCCCTTGACCGAGTAGTTCTTGCTGGGGCTCGGTCATGGGATTAACGGCGAGTCGGCGGGAGGCTACTCCGCAAGCGGAGTTGCTCCGGCTGTGGCTCAGATATGCCGACAAGCGAGCTTGTCGGCGCATTATTCGCCTTACGCCGTAGTCACAAAGCACTTCGTGCTTTGTAGCCTCTGCTACGGCTCGGCAATGCCCGAGCGAGCTCGGGCGCTGCACTCGCCTTGCGCAGAGGTCGAACTTGGCTTCTCCTTTGGCGCCAGGCGGTATGAAAAAGGCTCCCGTTTGGGAGCCTTTTTCATACCGTCGGCGGGAGTCGAACCCACGACCCGTTGCTTAGAAGGCAACTGCTCTATCCAACTGAGCTACGACGGCATTTATGGGCCCATAATATAGCAAATTATTTGTTTTTTCGTCAAATTTTGCACCTACCAAAAAAGACCTCTCCAAAAAATTACGGTCTCCCGTTGCCATTTTCAAAACATTTATTTATATTTATGCATGAATTTGAATATTTGCATAAATCAAGTTTGTTGCACTATTGACGCCGCACCAACAAGGAGTTTTCTAAATGAAAATTATCGACATTCTCAAGCAAGACAAGATGAGCCTTTCCTTCGAGGTGTTCCCGCCGAAGAAAGAAACGAGTTTTGAGAACGTAAAAGCAGCAACTGAAGCCATCGCAGCGCTCCATCCCGCATTCATGAGCGTTACATACGGTGCAGGCGGCGGCGTCAGCCAATACACGATCGAAATTGCAAAGAATCTCAAATACAAATTCAACATTCCGATGCTCGCCCACCTGACGTGCATTTCAAGCAACAAGGATACAATCCACCAGCGCATCGAAGACATGAAGGCCGCAGGCATCAAGAACGTGATGGCGCTCCGTGGCGACCTCACGCCGGAACTTATCGCGAATGGCCGTGGCGACTGCGACTACCACCACGCCGTTGAACTCATCCGCGAACTCAAGGCGAGCGATTCAGACTTCTGCATCGGTGCAGCCTGCTACCCCGAAAAGCACCCCGAAAGCCCGAACCAAGCCGAGGACATCAAACACCTCAAAGAAAAAGTTGAAGCCGGTGCAGACTTTCTCACCACGCAGATGGTTTTCGACAACAACCTTTTCTTCAGTTTTTTGTACAAACTCCGCGACGCCGGCGTCAACTGCCCGGTGCTCCCCGGCATCATGCCCATCACGAACGCAAACCAAGTCGAACGCGCCATCAAGCTCTCGGGCTCGTTCATGCCGCAGCGCTTCAAGTCGCTTGTCGATAAATTCGGTAGCGACCCGGACGCCATGAAGCAGGCCGGCATCATCTATGCGACCGACCAGATTATCGACCTGTACGCCAACGGCATCACGAACGTGCATGTCTATTCCATGAACAAGCCTGACGTCGCCGAAGGCATCCTGAAGAACGTCTCTGCGATACTCGGGAAAAACTTCCAAGCGTAATTCACGAAAAAAAAGCATTTTTGGGGGTGAGAACCGTTTTTTGCCACAAAATGTAAAAACAGTTTTCACATTTACCTTCGCATTATATATATTGAGGATATGAGCATCGCCGATGCTCGACGTTTTAAAAAAAGGTTAATAATGCTCTCTTATCAAGACGCCTACAAAATTGCGGATTCCGTCCACAAAGGCCAGCAGGACAAGGCTGGCGGACCATACATCGATTTTCTCCAGAATGTTGCCGATTACCTCAAAAATAAAGGCGAACCGGAAGATGTTCAAGTACTAGCCATTTTGCAGGATTCCATTACATCAGGAACAAAAAAGACTCCGGACGACATGATCAAGATGGGCGTTCCGGCAGACATGGTCGAACTCATCCAGAAGATGACATACCACAAAAATCAATCTTGGATTGACGAATATAGCTGCAAGCTGATGGCAAAGGGCGTTCCCGCCGAAGACGCCACCTACGACGCTCGCGAAAAGGACTTCGTTCGCTTTGTCGAGACGTTGAAGGACAATCCGACGGCCGCCAAGGCCAAAAGCGCTATTCTGAACGTGCTCCTTGAAGACAAGTACATCCACCGCCAGGAACGCCGCGAACTCAAGACGAAGTTCCGTCTCAAGAAGTACAAGGCAGCAATTCAAGCGCTTGGAGTGTAGGCGAATTATTAGTTAGTAGTTTTGAACTTTGAGGGTGGGACGACGCCCTCTGAGTTCGTTTCGAGGCAACAAATATTCCATCATTTTTCGGCGGACTCAAGTCCGCCTTTTTTATACACAAAGCGGTCTAAGGTCGCGATTTCAGACCTCACAGCTCGCTGTAGCAGGCGCGTTCACACCACAATTTCCCACTAGCCGAAAAAGCCGTATTTTGCTATTTTTACGCGCGTAATTTAAGAGTCCCCGTAAACCATGCGGGGCAAAACAAAAAGGAACACAACCATGGCAAATAAAGTCTATAACTTTAGCGCAGGCCCGTCTGTCCTGCCCGAACAAGCACTCAAGGAAGCATCTGCTGCATGCATCGACTACGCAAATAGCGGCATCAGTATTCTCTCCATGAGTCACCGTTCAAAGCCGATCGAAAGCATGTTCGCCGAAACCGAACAGTTCCTCCGCGACTTGATGGGCATTCCCGAGAACTACGACATCGTTTTCCTCGGTGGCGGTTGCTCCCTTTTGTTCTGCATGCTCCCGATGAACTTCCTCAACCAGGACGCTACGGCCGACTACGCTCTGACTGGCGTTTGGGCAAACAAGGCTTACAAGGAAGCCAAGCAGTTCGGTAACGCTCTCGCCGCTTGCGACACCAAGTCCGAAACTTACAGCCGCATCGACAAAAACCTGAAGCTTTCCGACAACGCCACGTACCTCCACGTGACTGCCAACAACACCATCTACGGTACCGAATGGCACAACTTCCCGAAGCCGAAGTCCGGCTTCCTCATGGCTGACGTGAGCTCCGACTTCCTCGCCCGCAAGATCAACGTGTCCGACTTCGGCGTTGTGTACGGCGGCGCCCAGAAGAACATCAGCTGCGCTGGCGTGACCGTGACGATTATCAAGAAGGGCCTCCTCGGCAAGGTGAACCGCACCATCCCGACCATGCTCAACTTCCAGACTCACATTGACGCTGCCAACATGTTCAACACTCCTCCGGTATTCGCCGTGTACGTGATGAACCGCACCCTCAAGTGGCTCAAGGAATTCGGTGGCGTGGACGCTATCGAAAAGGTGAACCGCTCCAAGGCCGCTCTCCTTTACAGCGCCCTCGACAACTCCAAGGTGTTCGTCGGTACCGCTGCTAAGGAAGACCGTTCCATCATGAACGTTCCGTTCGTGTTCAACAAGGACGTGGTCGCTGCCGACAAGGCCGATGACCTCGCCAAGGAATTCCTCGAATTCGCTAAGGCCCGCGGTCTGCAGCAGCTCAAGGGTCACCGCTCCGTGGGTGGCTTCCGCGCTTCTATCTACAACGCGATGCCGGTCGAAGGCGTTCAGGCTCTCGTCGACTGCCTCGGCGACTTCGAAAAGAAAGTTCTCGGCTAATTAGCCCAAGAACTTGGACATGAGCGACAGCGAAAGTCCAATGTTCTAAGGCTAATCGATTCGATGCGACCTTTCGCAACACAAACAAATTCAAGCCTCGGCAGAAATGCCGGGGCATTTTTCGTTTGAAGAAGGAGATGCCCCGGAAAGGAGATGACCTCCCCATACGCGGATCATGACTACTAAACAGCACAGCTGCAAGTAGTCAATGACGTCGGAGCAGGGCATGAAAAAAAAGCGGGGCATGAAAAAAGGCGCACAAGTATTAAAGAAGAAAGACCTCCTCATTGTTCATGAGGAGGCCCTATTTTTTGTGTTAGGAGTACGCCATTACGGCGCCTTGGAGGAGGATTTTGTGGCACGTATAACCCCGTGCCGGGCGTTTCGCAAAATGCACCAATTCACCTTGCGAAACTTGGAGAATGAATTAGAACCTTTAATGTTCTCAAAATTACTAATCCATATACACCCAAAGGCTTGTCATTCCCGTTCTTTACATGTAGAAAAATACTCTTTTATTTAGAGATTGTCAATAGAAAAACGCAATTTTTACAAAAAATTTCAAAAATTTGAGATTTCCATCACAAGAAAAAATGTTCTCAAAAATTTTAGACACAAAAAATTCCATTTCGACCAAAAAAAATCCATTTATCACCTTTTCGCTACATTTTTCCCTAGTACACAAAAAAAACTCCAAACCACAACGTCTGGAGTTCAAAAAAAAAATATCCGACCGCTAAAGAGACTCTAGCAATGCCGGACAAACAGCAAAGACTTCCGGAGAGGAATCCGCAAGAAAAGATTAGTCTTCAGCAGGCTTCTTGGACGTGAATTTATTCGCAATCTCGGGGACAATTTCCATGACCTTCGAGACTAGCGAGCTATCCTTGGTAATCGGCATGATTCGCACATCGTCGCCACGGATAACGAGGAACGCCACTGGTTCGACAGAAGCACCACCGCCAGATGCGGACGTATCGCCCTTGTTTTGGTGGCCGCCAAAGCCGAAGCCCACCGACACTCGGCTTACAGGAATAACAGTTGATTCGCCCGCCTGGATAGGGTCTCCAATGACGGTTTCCGCTTTCGTGATGAAGCGGAGCTTTTCTAATAGAGTTTCAGCAAGTTTTTCAATAGCCATGTCATTAATATAGATTATAGACGAGAGACGAGAGACGAGAGACGAGAGAAATCTACACTTTTCATAACCTTATCTGTGCGAAGCACCATTATTCACCTTTCGTCTTTCGTCTGTAGGCTCAAAGAGCCGTTCTCTCATCTAAATAGCGGCGAAGCGTGCCCAGAGGGCAAAGCACGGGCCCATAGCCCAAAGCGAAGCGACCCCAGAGCGAAGCGTGCCCATAGCCCAAAGCTCTAATATCTTGCTCCATAAACGCGGTCGCTTGCGGTAAAGAACTTGCGTTCGAGATCCGTCCAGTCGAGGTAGCCCCAAACCGCCACCACACGACCACCCGGAAGTCTTGTCGCCATGCCGTTCACGCCCTCGCCCGCATTAAAATAAAGCGTCGAGGCTTCGCGATAGACGCCCTTCGGGTGCACAATGTTCAGCTGACGCCCCCAAGCGAGAAAGTCGTTTTCTTCGACAAGGTCCCAGCTGCGTGCGACATTCCACTGCAAGTCGGAGTCACGATAGCTTTGCGCAAGCACCGGAAAATAGGCCTTGACGCCAATAAAATACTTTGTCTGAATCGATGTATGACCCGGCTCGCGGTGTTCGAACGGCAAGCTCAAGAATTCCTGCGGGAATCCGCCATGACGAGCATTCGGGAATTGACGCACGTAATTTTCGAGGTCGCTGCGTTCATAACGGCGGAAACTGTCATGCTTGAAAATAAAGATTCTTGTGCCGGAACGGATACTTTGTTCCAAGAACGACCCACGCAAAATCGGGACAATTCCCTGAAAGCGTCCACTATTCATGTAATAATCCAACGCATAAACGTCGCTCTTAAACTCCAAAATAGACACGTCCAGCGTATCGCCAACCATCATCGGATAACGTAAATCTATTCGTTTAACCAAAGCCTTGATATCATCGTTCGGACTTTCGTTTATATGTATTTCATCCATCGGCCATACATCGTTATAGCAAACCAACGTATAGTCCACATTTTCATCTATTTTTTTTTCGCAGGCACAGAAAAGGAGAGCAACGAAGCAGGCCAATAAGCAAAGCATTTTGAAAAACAAATTCACAGCAAGTCGATTCATACACATAAAATTTAGTACACATCCGGTTTGCGGTTGCGTGCCTCCGCGTAATTACAATACTCATAAAGAGGGCACTTGGAACAACGAGAAGTCAATTCACGACAAATAAACCCATCCGTTCCGTTTTCAAGAAAAAATTGAAGCGAATGGGCCGCAAAATAAGGGTTTTCAGGAGAGAGCGCTACAAAATAGTCATTCGCAAGTTTCTGCTTTTCGTGCGGCTCAAGCTCCGAAAAGCGACCGTCTTTCGCCGGACCAAGTATCGCCAAAAAACGACGTGCTCCCATCGTAAGCGGCAAAGGCGGGATTTTAAAATCATCACGATACGTAAGTCCTAGCCCAAGCGGAGCAGGAGAAATCAACCGATAAACCGCTGCGCACGCCTTGGGTCGCGGGTTCGAACGCCCCATGAAATAGATTTCGCCCAAGTCGCGCCACATTTCTTCGGGAGTGCGTTCACGGGCCCAGGCAACAAGGTCTGGATGACGACGGACAAAAAGCCCGACACTCCAAAATATTCCAGCAACATTTTCAAAGACGGACCAGTTACGACTGTTGAAAGTTCGTTCAACAACATTTTCTATTTCAGAAGCTTTCGGCACCGGTAGTGTCCAAAGTTTATCGCCCGGAAACCGCTCGTAAAGCTTAGCAAGAAGCCGTAAAATATCGGGATAAGAGCGGTCTTGAAACAAGACCGTGCCTAACAAAGTCCAAGCTATTTGCTCGTTTTTGTCAGGCATTTTGCATGCAACATAAACAACAGGATCGGCGCACTTATAAAGTAACGCCACAAAAGCTTTCGAAGCCTTGAAAAGCGAAGGCTCGTCGTGGATGAACTTTTTTACAGAGACCATCGCGACAGACCTTTACAAAGCGCGACTAAAGCGCCTCGCCCACCTTTACCGCCTGCCCAACGCGAGACTTGAACAAGTCTGGATGGCGTTCACGGATCTTCTTATCGACCACAAGAATCACTGTACTGCCCATTTCAAAACGCCCAAGTTCGCCGCCCTTTTCAAATGAAAATTGCTTGTTCGGAATCCAGTCCAAGCGCTTGCTGTCACGCGGGAGCTTGCCTGCATTCGTCATGATGGTATCGCTATACACAACGCCAATGCGCCCCACGTTCGTTGCGCCCACCTTGACTACCAGGACCTCGGAACCATCCGCCAAGCGGATTTGGCTCGTCAAGCGTTCGTTGATGCAGAAAAGGCCTTCGACTCGTTCGACGCTACCGGCATTCACAGGCCAAAGTGTCCCCGGGCAATAGCTCGAAAGCACAAGGTCACCACTGACAGGACTGTGAATGCGATGGTAATTGAACGGAGCGAGATAAATAGTCGCGAAGGCGCCGCTCTTGAAACGTTCAGCAAGTTTCTCGCTGCGCAACAGGCTCTTGAGCGTATAAGTCTTGCCCTTCGCCTGAATCAAGGTTTGGCTATCGTCATCGAACGTACCCGTCTGCGAAAGGACGCCATCGACAGGGCTCACGACTTCGGCATCAGCAACGGGGCGCATGCCCGGCTTGAGCTTGCGGATAAAAAGTTCACCGATGTTCCTGTAATGGCTCAGCGGATATTCTGCTTCGGACATATCCAGCTTATAATAATTCGCAAAAGCGTTACGGGCAATTTTGCTCAAGAACGGGATACGCAAACGCGTAAACGCGCCGAAGAGGCGGCTTGCGGCGTTCTTCGGCAAAAGCTTCATAAAGACGTAAAATGGAGTGTTCATGAGGGAGAATATAGTAATTAGTTACTAGCAACTAGCTACTAGTTACTAGTGGACTTAAGAGAAAATGCTTCTTGATTTAAGCAATCTAGTAACTAGTAACTTAAAACTCAGAACTGCGACGTAGTCGCTCTAGTGATTCTCGAAATGCGCGACGTCGGTGCTGAACATTTTCCAGAGCCTTGAAGCAAACGGTTCAGCCCATTCTTTTTCGGGCGCTACGCGGGTCGTCGTTACGGCGGTAAATTCAGAATAAGTGAGGCATAGCAGTTCACCGTAGCGAGCATCCCACATACTCCATACGATTTTCCAGGTGTAGCCACCTTTTTTGCCGAGGTCGGGATCCATCGTCACTTCGAGCACCAGAGGGATGGTCAGGTAACGGAGCTCATAGCGGCTAGCAATCCCATTCAGCTGATTCGAAAATTCGAACGGGAGTTGGCGAGCGAGAGTCTGTTCCACACCATCGCGTTCTTTCCACGGAGTCACGTCATCGAGGCGTTTATTTTCGACAAACTTTTCGGCAAGCAATTTTAAAGACAACGTATCAAGATAAGCGGAGTCCGCTTCGGGGACACGCATTCCCGGAAGCATGAGTTCACGAGTCATTTTGGGGAACGCTTTTGCGAAGAGGGAATCTTCCACCCGCGCAAGGTCAAAATCGAGTGCGTCGGCACTAAAGCTGTGGCACATTTTGCATTCTTCGGGACGGTTTGCCGTCACTTTGAGCGACGGGAATACACCCACGACGGCGTTGGAATCAATACGGCCAAAGGCTTCGGGGTTCCATTCGCGATAGAATTTCTCGTCCGTGATTTTCAATTCAATTTCACCTTGCGTACCGCATTCTGTGCAAGGGGTATCGGCCATGCCGTTATCACCCTCGGGAGCGGCGTCACGCGAACCTGCGCATGCGATGAATAGAGTCGAAACACTTAACAACATAAATTGCATAAATTTCATAAAAAACTCCAAAACATTTGCTGAATAAAACTTAACTGGATGGGGCTACGCCCCTACTCCTTGGCTCGGTTATAAAAATGAGATCACTCATTTTTGCAACACTCGCCTTCAGAGTAGTCTTCCGCCTTCGGCGTCAGAATGACGTAGGATGAATCACTCTAGCATTATAGTAAATGGGCCGTCGTTCACGAGGCTCACTTGCATATCGGCACCGAATTTTCCCGTTTCAACGACGGCAACTTCTTTTTTGCACTGCGCAATAATGTATTCGTAAAGTTCATTTGCAAGCGCCGGGTTGCCGGCTCCGTTGAATGTGGGGCGGTTGCCCTTATTGCAATTGGCGTAAAGCGTAAATTGCGAAACGAGCAGCAGCGAACCGCCGACATCTTTGATAGAGAGGTTCGTCTTTCCGTTTTCGTCGGCGAAGATGCGGAGTGCAAGCATTTTCTTGATAAAACGGTCGGCAATTTCACGGGTATCGCCCTCGCCCACTCCAATCAAGACGAGGAATCCTTTGCCGTCAATTTTTCCGACGGTTTCACCTTCGATATCGACTTGAGCTTTTGTAACGCGTTGAATAAGAAATTTCATAACAATAGTTTTCCTAGATAATGGTCAGGTTGACATAGGCAACAGGGATGAAAACATATCCTGAATGGCGGCTGAATCATTCGTGACGGTCAACGCCAGGCGCAACAATACGGCGGCTTTGGCAGGCGGCAAGCCGTAAGAAGCGATGGTTCCCGACACAAGCAATTGCTCTGGCACAATGGAGCCGCAATTGATTCGCGTCGAAATCACGACGGGAATGTTTTTGTCTGCAATTACATTCGCAATCGCCAGCGCCCATGACTTCGAAAATTCGCCGGCACCGGCCCCCGCAATGACGAGACCCGCGGAGCGTTCCGCTGCAAAGCGCACCAGTTCTGCATCGGCATCAGCGTTGAAGTAAAGGACGGAAACTTTTGGGAGGGAATGCAGAGAGGAGATGTCGAATGTTGGTTCAAGAAACTGATCCCGGAACGGAGTCCGGGATGACAACGCTGGTTGACTTTGTAACCGGGATGACAACGCTGGTTGACTAGCCCCGGATTTTTCGTCTCGGCTCAAGATGACTCCGCTATTGCTTATATCGGCGAAGGCGTCGAGGGCGTTTGCATGGACTTTCTGCACCGTCCGAGCATCCATGAGTTTACCCGCGAAGGCGACAAACACGGGCACGTTGTTCGCAAACGATAAACGGTCATCCCGGCACTGAGGCCGGGATGACAATCCGGAATGACTAGCCCTGGATCCTTCACCTTGGCTCAGGATGACTCGACCAGCAGCGCCACAATCACTCATTTCTACCGCACTTTTCACAGCAAATAGCAGATTCGCGGGGCCGTCGGGTTCGGCAGCGGTTGCTGGGCGCATCGAGCCAGTCAAAATCACGGGTTTCGCGACATTCCCCGTTGCATTTCCTGAAGCATCACAAACAACATTTCCGGTGACATTTCTCCTGGCTCCTTCGACTTCGCTCAGGATGACACTTCTGGCGGCGTTTTCCGCGACATTCTCGGCGACATTCGGAGCAAAACCACCAAGCGTCAAGTTCAAAAAGAAAGCGGTTTCTTCCATCGTATCGGTCCCGTGCATAATCACGAAGCCATCGACATTCTCGTGCGATGTTCCGAACCCCTCCGACGCCAATACATTAATTCTCCGAGCAAGCGAAATCCAAATTTCAGAAGTGATATCGTCCGAATTGATATTGCAAACTTGCTCCACACGAATATTTGCCACGTTTTTCAACTCCGGCACTGCATCGATTAACGTCTGCGCTTCAAGCGCCCCCGACTTGTACCCGATATCTTTACCTTGTTCACCAGCGCCAGCAATGGTCCCACCCGTCGCCAAGATTACAATATTTTTCATCGTACCGACTCCAGCAATTCCTTTGACGTTGTTCCAAAATACTTTTGCAAGGCTTCGTCCGTTCCTAGCTTGCGAAGGTCTTGCAAGCACTTGGCAAACTTGCGGAAAGCATCTTCGCCACCTCTCGCAAGCATATTCTCAACCATACGGAGCGAATACCAATAAAGTTTTATTGCCGCATCCGTATTAGACTCGTTCACAAACGGTTCCGTCAGCGACTTTAGGCTCGGGGCGCCACCACGCGAGCGTTCCACCTTTTTTTTCGACGCGCCAATCACCTGAGCAATACCCTCGTTCATCCAAAGCGGTACCTGAGCGCGAGTCATTGCACGCACAAAAGCATGAGTCAATTCATGGAACAGCACAGGCCGGTAAACTTCGCGATACGCCATCATATTGACCGGCACGCGCAACTTTCCGTCGAACACTGCAGCGACCCAGTCCGGACGCTCTCCCACTCCCTGATGGTCCTCCGCCTCATACAGCACGACGCCAATCTTGTTTGCGGGCATATAGTCGAACAAACTGCTAATCGAATCAAAAGCCACTTCCAAAACAGCAAGCGCTTCCATCACGTCTTTTTTTGACGGATGGCCATCAAATTCCAAGCGAAAATGCATGGACTTCTCGACGCCAAGATTTTCCATTTCTTTTTCAAGTAAATTGGACTTTTCAACAAGGTAATCCAAGTCCTTGTTTTTAAAATTCAGCGATTCGATATATTGCACGCACTCCTTGTAGCGTTCCTGTTCAAAAAAGATTCCCGCCATGTGCATCTGCAAATTCGTGTCGTTCGGTTCCGACTTCAAAAGCTCACGAACATTGCGCTCGGCACAATTCCAGTCGCCTGTAGAAAGGCAATCGTTTGTTTCATTAATCAAGGCTTCTCGTTTCTCAAGTTCTGCAAGTTTTTTTGAGCTGACTACACACAGCAAGACAACCGCAAAAAGACACAGCCAAAGGACTTTTTTTCTCACAATACTATTTCCATTAAAAATGCCCCCTACAATTTTACAAAATATCACAATCAAGAGGATTTGTTCGGCCTACTAAATACTCCCTCTTCCAAATAAAAAGTATATTTAATATGGAAGGTTTGGTTATGGCAGAAATCTTTGATTACGACGACTACCGAGATATGATCAAGGATTATTACTTGGAGCACAAAAAACACAACTCCTTGTATTCCTTTAGCACTCTCGGCAAGACACTTGGCTTGGACTCAAGCCATGCGTATTATATTGTCCAGAAAAAGCGCAATCTCCCTGTACATGCAGTCCCCGCCGCCAAAAAGATGCTTGGCCTCGATGGACGCGGAGCAGCCTATTTTGATTTGTTGATAGTGGCTTCACGCACGAAATCCGAAAAGACAAAAGCGGAAATTTTGCAGAAAGCCTTCCAGCTAAGGGACGTCAAGCGTCACCTGCTCAAGGACAACGAGCTCAAGTACCTCAGCGCTTGGTGGACCATCGTCGTAAGAGCGCTCATCGAAGTCAAGCATGGCAATGTGGATATTCCGGAAATCGCCAACAGCGTTATCCCGCCCATCACCGAAGAGCAGGCGCAAGAGAGCATTGAAATTCTAAAATCGCTCGGATTTATCCAGCCAATCAACAACAACACCAAAGTTCGTCTCGCCGACCCGCACATCACAGTCCAAGGCGCAGAAAAGGCTCAGGCCATCCGCAGTTTCCATTCAAAAGTCATGCAATTCGGCATCCGCTCGCTAAGCGAAATTCCGCCGGAAAACAGAGACATTTCTACAATTACCATGGCTGTCGATTCCAAGGGCTTCGAGGATCTCAAGAAAATGCTCAAGGAATTCCGCAAGGAAATCCAGATACGAGTTGATAAATGCATTGTCCCCGACCGGGTCATGCAGCTCAATCTAGCCCTGTTCCCCGTTGCCCTCAACAAGAAGAAGGATAAATAAATGAAATACTTTTACACACTCCTTTGTTTTGCCACTCTTGGACTCATAGCCTCGTGCGGTATTGGCAACGATTCGGCAGGGAATACGACGGAAATCGAAAACGCCATCGCCATCCGCGTTTATGATGGCAAGAAGCCTGCTGCCAAGGTCCGTTACCAGGTGCTCCCATCGTGGTATGTGGCCGACACCACAGAAGAAAGTTCTGTCCATTACACCTACGAAGGCGAAACGGATACGAATGGCTGGGTACGTATCGGCAACCATCTTGACGGTTCCTACACCATCAACTTTACCAAGGGCGAATCTTCCATCGCATTACAATATACGCTCAACAACCTGAACCACGAATACACGCTTGATAGCGCCGCCCTCGTAGCGGCAGGCTCGGTCAAGGGTCTCGTTGATTTGCCGGACAGCGCCAATTACGCATGGGTTGCCGTCCAGGGTACAAACGAAATTGTCAAGACAGACTCGCTTGGACAGTTCATCATCCGCAGAGCCCCGTGTGGCTACCTGACCGTAAGCGCTTGGGATTCCGAAGACCTCAATGCCATCGGTCAGACATCTACCAACGTCACATCGAAGGACACGGTTGACCTCGGACTCATCGAGAATCCGAACAAGGTTATTCCTGAGAATTCCATCCGGTTCATGCCGTCCGAACTCATTTCGGACTGGATGCGCCCGCTCAGCTTCCCGACCGTTCTCGTGCTGCGTTTGGACACGACAAACTTCGACTTCCAAAAGGCCGCCAAAGATGGAAGCGACATCCGCCTCTATGACGGAGCCGGCGACCTTATCCCGTTCGAAATTGACGGCTGGGACACGACGCTCAACAGCGCGACACTCAACATCCGCGTCGAAAACGCAGCCGACACCGTGAGGCCGTGGCTGCTCACATGGGGCGACAAGAAGGCCGCCAAGCTCAAAGACGTGAACGTTTGGAAAGGACTGGGCGATTCGCTTGTGGCCGCCCTCAATAGCGTCGAAATTTTGAACTTCGAAAGCGGCACCAAGTACAACGCGCTCCCGGCACCGCTGAACAACAAATTCGACTGGTACATCCAGCCGCACGATAGCGCAACCGTCAAGAACAACCTTGACTCAAAACCGACGAACGGCATCGAAAAAGCCGACCGCGCAATCTTTGGCAAGAATGTTCTTCACGTGCAGTACCAGGCAAACAAGCTTGGGCGCTATGTCGTCATTGGCACCCGCATTGCAGAACACTCACACGACCTGAGCAGACTCGATTCCGTCGAAGTTTGGCTCAAGGGCGACGGCGACTACGAAATCATTCTCGAAACGATTGTCGAATCCGACACGAACTACAAAACTACATACAAAGGAAGTGTCAACGAGAAATGGACCCGCGTTGCCGTCACACCAAAAGACTTTACGAATGCCGACGGAAAGAGCTACCACGGTTGGGACGTAACCCGCAACAAAATTACCCGTTTCACGATATTCGTTTATAACGGTTCCGACATTTGGATAGACAACGTCAGGATGTACGGAATCAACCTCGACGATTTGCTTTAACTAGTTACTAGTTAATAGTTACTAGTGGATGTAACAAGAACATCTCTAGTAACTAGTAACTTCAAACTTTAAACTGTCGCGAAGCGACCTCAGTAACTAGTAACTCATAATACAAAAAGGCCGTTTGGGATTAGAAACTCTGTTCGGCATCGTTCGTAGCAAATTACCTGCGGCTCGAAGCGAAGCTCCACCCGATAACAGAAGCACCAATTCTCCAACTCTAACTGGCGCCTTTGAATCTAATCCCAAATCGGCAGTATGACCAACTTGGTCACCAATAAATTAGGTTCATTTGGCGCTTTTTTATCAAAATGGCCAAATTCGTTCGTTGACAAAATGTCAAGTAATTGACAATACCGCCCAAACGAGCAATTACGATAACAAACATTTACATTCAAGAAAGCCTGTAAAAACAGCATTTTAACTACTGCCCGACACTCCAATAATTACTAACTTTACCGCCGAAAACAGAAGGCGCGTCTAGAACTGCGCCGTAACCGGAGATTATCATGGGTTTTAAATGTGGCATCGTGGGCCTCCCGAATGTAGGCAAGAGCACCATCTTCAACGCAATCACAAACGCTGGCGCGGAATCTGCAAACTATCCGTTCTGCACCATCGATCCGAACGTCGGCATGGTCAGCGTCCCGGATGCACGCCTCGACGAGCTCGTGAAGGTCTATAACCCGAAATCCATCGTCCCCGCCGTTACAGAATTTGTCGATATCGCAGGTCTTGTAAAGGGAGCCTCCAAGGGCGAAGGCCTCGGCAACCAGTTCCTCACCCACATCCGCGAATGCGAAGCCATCATGGAAGTGGTGCGTTGCTTTGACGACGAAAACATCATCCACGTGAACGGTTCCGTGGATCCAATTCGCGACGTGGAAGTCATCGAAACGGAACTCATCCTCAAGGATTTGGACACTGTCGAAAAGCGCCTTGCGACAGAAGCGAAGGCTGCACGCACCGGCAACGCCGAAGCGAAGGCCCGTCTCGCGGCCTGTGAGCTGTTGAAGAAGAGCATGGAAGAAGGCCACGCGGCCCGCACCGTGATGCACGACAGCGACGAAATGGAAGGTATCGTAAAAGACCTCGGCCTCCTTACCGCAAAGCCGCTCTTTTACTGCGCAAACGTCAAGGAAGACGACATTCTCACGGGTAACGCCTACGTCGATCAGTTGAAGGAATACGCCGCGAAGCACGGCCACGACGTAATTGTCATCAGCGGCAAGATTGAAGAAGAACTCTCCGCGATGGAACCTGCCGACAAGGCCGACTTTTTGAAGGAACTCGGCATGAACGAATCCGGACTTGATTCTGTTGTTCGTAAAGGCTACGAGATTCTCGGGCTGCGCACGTTCTTTACCGCCGGCGAAAAGGAATGCCGCGCCTGGACGTTCCACGCGGGCTTCAAGGCCCCGCAATGCGCTGGCGTCATCCACACGGACTTCGAACGCGGTTTTATTCGCGCCGAAACGTTGAGCTACGCCGACTTCCTCAAGCACGGCAGCTGGAACGCGGCGAAGGAAGCAGGGCTTGTCCGCACGGAAGGCAAGGAATACCTCGTACAGGATGGCGACATCATGTACTTCCTTTTCAACGTGTAATGCGCCGCTGGCGCAGTAGGAAGTTAGAAGTATACTTAACCGTCATCCTCGAAGCCGTCATTCTCGACCGAAGGGAGGGAAACCATAATTTCTCGTTTTGCTCTTGCGGAGGGAATCCATACAGTTTAAACATGATGGATTCTCCTAACGGAGAATGACGAAATGGTTTAAATGCTTTATAAAGAAAAGGTCGCGAGAAAACTCGCGACCTTTTGCACAACCATAACTAAAACAGATTAGTTGAATTCGTCATTAGTGCCTTTAGTATCTTCACACCAAGGATCATTGGAGGCGCACATTAAACTGAGATTATCGCCCATATATAAAACATCCATGGACGGTGCAACATAAGCTTTCTTTTCATTTTCGATTTTGATATTCATACAAGTCCCTCCTTACTTGATAATAACCTTTTTCTTGTTGTTGTAGTAAGTGCCCTTTGCAGTCGGCTTGTGGTCAAGCACGCGACCCTTCATATCGAACCAGCGATTGTCTTCCTTGACAATTTCACCCGTACGAGCATTCATTTGTCCAAGGTAAGTCGTACCTTTTTTATCAGAATCGATGAGATACACACTAATCGATTCAGGTAATTCTACATCATCAGAAGCAGACTTGTTCAAGCTTGCCGCAGAAACCTTGAGATAAGCTCTGAATGGCCTAACAGAAGCGCACTTACCATCCTTGCAAATAGCTCTCCTAAAATCGCCAATTTTTGTATCTTCTTTTTCCACACCAGCAAAGCCAAAGATTCCCTTAGGATTCTTGAATTCAATAAGTTCATATGTACCGGTGAAATCCCAGGTGTACAGATTTTTAGAATCCTTATAACGACGATACCTGTCATTTGTCGTTGTGTTAAAAACAATCTTGTCCTGATTTTCCACATCATTCAAATTGAAAGCTATGCGATGATCTGAAATCTCAGAAATTGCTAAATATGGCGTATTCGCTTTCAACTTCTGTGTATTTTGTTCTCTAGCATATACGCTAATATCACAATTATCGCATTCCTTAACAATATCGACAATTTCAAACAAATCTAAACGCAGTAACCATGCAGGCACTTCAAACGGAAGCATCAATGTAGAATAAACACCCCTTTTGAAGACACGTGTGAAATAAACCGAATCAACTTCGATATTTTTCTTGATCTCTTTAATCTCCTTAACATCATCGTCAATGACAGCAACGGTCTTGACCTTTGTAACCATAGGACTACCGTCCCAGTATGGGTTCTCGTGTTCTTCACTGGTTACTTTTATGATTTTAATAGCACCATATTCCGCAAGAACTTCTTCATCTGCGGCAAAGGAAGAAGCCGCAAAGAGAGAAGCAAAGGCAATAGTTGCCAGAATTTTTGAACTTTTCATGAATTACCCTCCAATTTGAATTCATTTGTTTTTGTTAAAAAAAGCAATAAGCCAACCCAGCTACATCCACAGGCATTAACAACAGCCTGAAGAACAGAATCAGCAAGTTCTGAGATGCTGTGACATAAGCGTTCAGCCACTCTCAAAAAACTTAGTTTATAATAGAAACGGAGTTTCACGTGTCTATAATTCCTTTATTACAAACAGCATCACCAAACTCCAACAACGTTTTTCAAGTAAACTAACTTACAGCAATACTTGAAAAGCGCGGTGCAAAGATATAATATTTTTGCGGAAAAAACGAGGGCTTTAAACTTATTTTCACACTGACAAACTTCTTATATAAAACTTATTTTGGCTTTTTTAGGCTTGTTTTCCAGTTTTTGTTGCGAAAAGGTTACAAAAACAAATTAGCCCATGGAATTATATCCATAGGCGTTTTCATCGAGAAAGGTGATGTCCACATCCTTCGGCTACGCTCAGGACAGGCTCTGGCGAGCATGGCAATGCAGACGCAAGCCTGTCACCCCGCACTTGTTGCGGGGCCGGCATTTAGAGATTACTTCGAGGCTTTTGCGAATGCAGCACCGAGCTTCGTCAAAGCTTCTTCGCATTCGGCGGCGCTCACGTTGAGCGGCGGGAGCAAACGGAGCACATTGCCCTTGGCACTCAAGACCATCATGCCTTCGTCGCGGGCGGCTGCAATCACGTTACCGACCGGGAGCGATTCGTCGAGAGCGAGGCCGAGAATAAGGCCTTCACCACGTACGCCCTTCACAGCCGGGAACTTTGCGGCAATCGCTTCGAGACCAGCCTTGAGCTGAGCGGAGCGAGCTTCCACATTGGCGAGGAATTCCGGCTTTGCAATCTGGTTCACGACAGCGAGACCGACCGCGCAAGCGACCGGGTTGCCGCCAAACGTAGTGCCATGATCGCCGGCCTTGAGCTGGTCTGCAACCTTTTGGCGCAGGAGCACAGCACCCAGCGGGAGACCGCCGCCAAGCGCCTTCGCAAGCGATACGAGATCCGCGTCAATGCCATGTTTCTGGAGGCCAAGGAATGTTCCGAGACGGCCCATGCCTGCCTGCACTTCATCCACAATCACGAGACAGCCGAATTCTTTCTTGAGGCTGTTGATAGCAGCGACCATTTCATCGGAAACAGTCATCACGCCACCTTCGGCAGCGAGCGATTCGAGCATGATGGCGCAAGTGTCGTTGTTGACTTCGGCCTTGAGGGCTGCGACATCGTTCCAAGGAACGTGAACAAAGTCACCCGGCATGGAGCCAAAGCCTTCGCGGATAGCCGGCTGACCCGTTGCAGAAAGAGCTGCAAACGTACGACCGTGGAAACTGTTGATGAACGTCACGATTTTCTGGCGGTTCTTTTCACCCTTGCGGTCGAAATACTTACGTGCAAACTTGATGCAACCTTCGTTCGCTTCGGTACCGGAGTTGCAGAAGAACGCCTTATCGAAACCAGTCGCAGCAAGGAGTGCCTTAGCGAGATTCACCTGCGGGTAGTTCGGATAAAGGTTCGAAATGTGGAAGAAGCTGTCCATCTGTTCTTCGACAGCCTTCTTGATAGCCGCATTCTGGTGGCCGAGAGCGTTCACGGCGATACCAGCGACAAAGTCAAGATACTTCTTGCCGTTCTTGTCGAACAAGTAAGAACCTTCGCCACGGACAAATTCAATATTGGCCTTGCCATAAAGCGGGGCGATAAACTGCTTGTCTTCTTCAAAAATGGAATTAGCCAAGGATTGTGCCATAGTTCAGTTCTCCATTAATTTGTTTTACAAAGTGGTCGGCATCCTTCCAGCCGACAATGTGAATGCTCTTGAGGCCGCGTTCAATGCTCTTGAAGCTT
The DNA here is from genome assembly GCA_946415675.1 of uncultured Fibrobacter sp. Lineage (GTDB taxonomy): Bacteria > Fibrobacterota > Fibrobacteria > Fibrobacterales > Fibrobacteraceae > Fibrobacter. The sequence goes on along the minus strand of CAMKTL010000001.1, from coordinate 64,368 downwards.
TCGCGGACTTTCGGAATCATGCCGCCGTTGATGACGCCAGAAGCGATGAGGGCTTCGCTTGCATCTTCCGTGAGTTCCGGAATGACGGTCTTGGTATCGTCCATCACGCCTGGAACATCGCTCACCAGTACGAACTGGTCAGCGTGGAGTGCCACAGCCAGTTCGCTTGCGGCAGTATCGGCATTCACGTTCCAGCTCACCGCCTTGCCGTTTTCGTCTGGACCGATAGAAATCGGGCTCACGACCGGAACAAAGCCAGCAGACCAAAGCGTTTCCACAATCTGCGGATTGACCTTCTTGACTTCGCCCACGAGGCCAAGATCCACCTTGCCCTGCTTCTTGACCACTTCAAACAACTTGCCATCGACACCACTGAGGCCGACAGCGCTGCAATTGTTTTCGAGGAGCATTCGCACGAGCTTCTTGTTGACGTGACCCGAGAGCGTCATTTCGACCATCTTCATTATAGAAGGCGTCGTGACTCGGAGACCGTCGATAAAGGTGGGTTGTTCTCGGAGCAAGGAGATGTTTTCGTTGATGTCCTTGCCACCGCCGTGCACCACGGCCACTTGGCAGCCCATAGCCGGAAGCTTGCTGACTGCCGCCACAAAATCGGCCAACTTGGCTTCGTCGATTGCCAAGCTGCCACCAATTTTTACAACCACTTTTTTCATCGTTAACGATGTCCTCATAATTCTCAGGCGAAATACGAGCACCATTGCCCGGATTAGCCCGAAAAATTTAACGCAAATTTAGAAAAAGGAATTATCGGCTAACCGCCAGAGACTCATTTTTTAAATGAAAAAAAGCACGTCATGCGGGCGGGGCCCCAGCTCAGAGTTGACGCCTACGGCGTCAGCGGCTTCACTCGGTCATGTGCGCCTGCAAGCAGTCGCCCGCGACTCTCGTTTTGCACGCTACTGCGAAGACAATACCTTGGCCGACGCTCTATTATCCCGACGAAAAGAAGTAATAGAAGACAAACAAACTTTCGCATTTGGGTAAAAAATACAAACAATCCCTCTTTTCTTTCACTTTTTCACTCTTCAAGCGTAATTTTTTTATATCTTTTGACAAAACCCAACCAATATAAGAGGTATTTTATGGCAATTACAAAAGTTTGGCTCGATGAATCTAGCGACGAATGCGTCTCCTGCGGCGCTTGCGAAGCTACTTGCGATGCAGTCTTCTCCGTTCCGGAAAAGATGCAGGTGAAGGAAGGCGTTGATTTCTCTGCTTACGAAAGCGAAATCAAGGACGCTGCTGACAGCTGCCCGGCCGGCGTGATCAAGTACGAGTAATGCGTAAGGCGAGCGTTGCAGAAAATGCTTGCATTTTTCTATAACCGAGCCGAAGCATAGACGCAAAGGCGTCAATAATGCGCAAAGGATACTCAACAACTTCGAGTAACTCGTGATTGTAAAAGAGGCGATGCACACAAGTGCTTCGCCTCTTTTTATTGTCACTCTGTACACCGTTACGGGGCAGATTTTACAACCGATCCCGGCACAAGGCCGGGATGACATTGCCACAAAAACAGCACTGGATCCTTCGCGACCAATGGTCGCTCAGGATGACGAAGGCGAATAGCGATGCCGCGACTCTCGGCTAGAAGCCTTGGCGCTTCTGCGGAGCGCAATGCCCAGCGATTTGCCAATGTCGGCAAGCAAGCTTGCCGCCGCTGTCAAATCTTAGAAGCCTTTTTTCAGGTTCTTGAGGAGGGAGTTGAGTTTTTGCGGTTGGGCCGGATTCGGCTTCTTCTGCGGCTGCATGCCCGGGCGTTCCTTCCCTGCAATCTTGTTCTTGAGGTCGGCAATAGTCGCATGGCCCTGGATGCCACCCTGCGGACGACCACCACGGTCATCACGGCGACCACCAAAGTTGCCACGCGGGCCACCCACGCGCTGACCGCGAGGACCATTAGCACCAGCACCGGCGACACCGTCGGTCTGTTCCTGCTTCATGGAAAGGCTGATACGCTTCTGGTTGGCATCGACAGCAACCACGCGAACCTTCACCACGTCACCGACCGTAAGCACGTCCTTGGCATCCGTCACATACTTGTCGCTGATTTCAGAAATGTGAACGAGGCCATCCTGATGCACACCGATATCGACAAACGCACCGAAGTTAGCGACGTTGGTCACAACGCCTTCCATCCAGCTGCCCGTCACGAGGTCATTGATGGTCTTGATGCGGTCATCGAATTTCGCATAACGGAATTCCTTACGCGGGTCGCGGCTCGGCTTCTGGAGTTCCTTGAGGATATCTTCCAAAGTAGCACGACCGACTTCGTCGGAGAGGAATTCGTCGAGCTTGATGCCCTTCACGGCTTCGGCATTGCCAACCATTTCCTTGACCGGCACGCCGACCTTTTCGGCCATCTTTTCGACGAGGGCGTAATTTTCGGGATGCACGGCGGAATCGTCGAGCGGGTTTTCGGCACCCGGAATACGCATAAAGCCTGCCGACTGTTCGAATGCCTTCGGACCGAAGCCCTTGACCTTCTTCAAGTCTTCGCGGCTTGCGTAGGCACCGTTTTCTTCGCGGTACTTCACAATCGCTTCGGAGAGCGTGTTGCTGAGGCCAGCCACATGAGAGAGGAGCGGAGCAGAAGCGCTGTTCACATCGACACCGACCATGTTCACGCAACTTTCCACCACTTCGTCCAAGCGCTTCTTGAGTTCGCGCTGGTTCACGTCGTGCTGGTACTGGCCCACACCAATAGACTGCGGATCGACCTTCACGAGTTCAGCAAGCGGGTCCTGCAAGCGGCGGCCAATGGAAATGGCGCCACGGGTCGTCACGTCTTCCTTCGGGAATTCGGCGATAGCAATCATGCTTGCGCTATAGACAGATGCACCGGCTTCGGAAACGATAACGCGCGGCGGCACCTTGCCCTTGAACTTGAGAGCCATTTCGCCACAGAAAGCGTCCGTTTCGCGGCTAGCCGTACCGTTACCGATAGCGATGAGGTCAATCTGATACTTGTCGATGAGGCTCATCAGATAAACTGCTGCACCAGCCTTGTCGTTCCACGGTTCATGCGGCTTGATGATGCCATGGTCGAGGAACTTGCCGTTCTTGTCGAGCACAGCCACCTTGCAGCCCGTACGGAAACCCGGGTCGAGAGCGAGCACAGCCTTGTGGCCTGCCGGAGCGGCGAGCAAAACGTCCTGGAGATTTTTACTGAACACCTTGAAAGCTTCCTCTTCGGCGGCGTCCTTGAGGAGGAGGCGCACTTCGCTTTCCATGCTCGGCTGGAGCAAACGTTCCCAAGCGTCCTTGCACATGTCTTCGAGATACGGCTTCCAGACAGATTCACCCTTGATGACCTGATTTTGCAGATAACCAATCATTTCTTCGTTCGGGACCTCGATGGAGAGGCGGAGCACCTTTTCCTTTTCGCCACGGCGGAGAGCGAGCATACGGTGGCTCGGAATCTTGCCAACCGGTTCGCTAAAGTCGTAGTAATCCTTGAACTTCGTTTCCTGCTTTTCGAAATCCTTCTTGACCTTGGAAACCATGACGCCAGTCTTTTCGACCTTGTTGCGGAGGTACTGGCGGAATTCTGCGTTGTCTGCAACTTCTTCGGCCAAGATGTCGGCAGCACCCTTGAGAGCGGCACGCGGATCGGCGAGACCCTTTTCTTCGGACAAATAAATGCGGGCGATTTCTTCTGCCGTGTTTCCGGTATTTTCCTGAGCCCACATCAAGCGGGCGAGCGGTTCCAGACCAAGTTCCTTTGCAATCGTTGCACGAGTACGCTTCTTCGGCTTGAACGGAGCGTAAATATCTTCGAGAAGAGTCTTGTCCTTGCAAGCTTCGATCTGAGCCTTGAGTTCCGGCGTAAGCTTGCCCTGTTCCTCGATGCTCTTGAGAATCGTTTCCTTGCGATCGACGAGCTCTTGGAGGTAGTCGCGACGATGGCTGATGTCGCGGAGTTCAATTTCGTTCAATGTTCCCGTCTGGTCCTTGCGGTAACGGGCGATAAAGGGGATCGTGCCCCCCTGGTCCATAAGTTCGAGCGCCTTAGATACGCGCCACACTTCAAGATTCAGCTCTTCGGCAATAATCGCAGAAAAATCCATTTGAGATTCCTACTTGTAGATTCCGTTTCCGGATTTGGGGTCCACCGAACCATACACCCCTCATTGGATAGCACAGCCCGCACGGCCCTCGGTGACACAAGCCCGGCAACAACCGCTGCCAGACACCCCGCTCGGGGGTCTGTTGAATATAGCAAAAGAAAGTGTCATATTTTTGACAGTTAAACCCGTCACGCGAAAAAAACATTGACACGAAAAAACAAAAACGCAACTAACTCCAAGCAGGTCAACAAGTTACAGAAACGCCATCTTTTTTATATTATCCCCCAGGATTTCAATCGAAAAGCATTTAAAATGAACACATCGAACATAAGTCTAATCAAAACGGGTCTCAAGGCGTACCTCAAAGCCATTCGTTTAATCTGGACGAATCATCTCGTCAGGTACTTGCTGTTGCCAGTCATTCTGAACATCGTTGTCGTTACGGCTCTCATATTTTCGGGTATCGGCGTAGGCGACTGGATTAACAGCACCATCGAGCAAAGCGTCGAAAATGTAAACGGCTGGATTCGTGCAGCGATGATTGGCATCAAAATCATCCTCCCGATTATTTTCTTTGCCCTGTTCATTTTCATCGGCGGAACCATCGTCATCATTTTGATGTCGCCTATTTATACGCTCCTTTCCGAAAAGACAGAAACGATTCTTACAGGAAAAGAATTTCCGTTCGACTTGAAGCAAACGTTAAAAGACGTTTGGAGAGCCATCCGCATCGCCATCAGAAACACGATAAAACAGCTTTCACTCATTGTACTTTGCCTGCTGTTTAACTTTATCCCCGTTGTCGGGAGCGTCATCTCGCTCATCTTGATTTTCATCATCAACGCCTACTATTTCGGTTGCGGGTTCATGGACTACACCTACGAACGCTGGCGCATGTCCCCAAAAGAAAGCCGCAACGAAATCCACAAACTTAAATACATCACATTTGCAATCGGAGCCGTTTATTCGTTGCCGTTCTACCTGTTCTGCGGAGCGTTTATCGCCGCGTTCATCGGCGGCGTCTCGACCATCGCCGCAACGATTTCGCAGATTGAATCGAGCATTTTCAATAGCAAGGAGAAAAAATGAACGCTTTGGACACCGTAAAAATCAAGGAAACCGCATGGAATAAACTCGGCGGAAAATGGGCTACGGCAGGCGTCGCATTTTTGGTATATATTCTCGCGACAGTCGTCATCGACATTCCCTCAATCTTCCTCGAAGAAAATTCACCTGCTCAAGACGCATGGGGAACCGTCGAATTCATCTTTAACTTGATTTTGGACATGGGTGTCATCGCTTACTTCTACGATGTCGTCCTCGGCAAGGAATTATCTTACAAGCGCTTGTTTGTCGGCTTTACAAGCGGCATAGAATTCGCCCTCAGACTGTTCTTCACGCAGTTTTTCACATTCTTCTTCATTGCACTTTGGAGTTTACTCCTGATCGTTCCCGGTATCATGAGGGCTTTCTCGTATGGCGTAGCTCTCTATGTTTTCTTGGAAAATCCGGAACTTTCTCCGTTCGAAGCCCTCAAGAAAAGCAAGGAAATGATGTACGGACACCGCTGGGAACTCTTCGTTCTCGAATTGCGCTTTATTCCCTGGTTCCTTTTAGGCGTCATCACTTTGGGTATCGGATTCATTTGGATTGTCCCGTACTTCATGACGGCATACAGTGAATTCTACATCCAACTGAAGGAAAAGCAGGCCTAGCCCTATTTTCTATCTTTACAGCCATGCTCAAGAACTACATCTTTGATTTGGGCGGAGTTCTTTTGGACATCCGCTTGCAAAACGCTTACGAACGATTTATCGCATTAGGGCTCCCCGTCGCAGAACTTAAAGAAGGCGGGAGCGTCAACAAGCTGATGGAAGATTACCAGCTTGGCTGGGTGAGCACGCAGGATTTTTGCAAGTTTGTCGCAGAGAAATGTCTGCCGGGAATGGCACAGCAATCCGAGAGGGTAACCGCACAAGACATTGAACTTGCGTGGAATTCCATTTGCCTTGATGTACCGAACCGCAAGCTTCAAGCGCTCCGATGCCTGCGTAATACAGAAGGCATTGCAAGCGTTTCGCTCTTGAGCAACACGAACGAACTGCATTGGGATTGCTGCTGCAAGAACTGGTTCTCCGCAAACGGCAACCGCCTCGAGGATTTCTTCGACAAGATTTTCTTGAGTCAGGAGCTTCATTTACAAAAGCCCGATTCCGAAATTTTCAACACTGCCATTCGCGAACTCGGAGCCTCCCCCACCGAAACAATTTTCCTTGACGACAGCGCCGTGAACACAGCCGCTGCCGCCGCCTGCGGGCTAAAGACGCTTACCGTTTCGCCAAATGTAGATTGGGTAAAAGAATTAGGGATTTGACACAATCCTGACGGATCCACCCTGCTTGAGCAAGTACTTTCCGGGCCGTTGGACTTTATTTGCAACAGTTTCTTTGAGCGATACACCTGGTTTCACTTCGACAGAACCTAGATAACGCCCCTGCACATCGAACACCTGCGAAACACCGGATTTAAACAAAGACGGAGCAGGAACTCGCAAAGCCGTCGTTCCCCCAAGATTGCTGGGAGCAGTTTCGTTTATACTGAAATAAGTAAAATCGATTTTTCCAGTAGATTCACCGCCCGCTTCCACGAGCATTTTCATTTCGTTCAGCACGCCCAATTTCACACCAAGTTCTTCCCACTTTTTAAAGTGAGCCGTGATATCGATGTGGCCGCACTGGCGAGCATTTTTGCGGACACTGATCACCTGCAAGAACGACATATCGCCCCGAATCGTAGGTTGGGTATTGCGACGTTCCTGCCACAATTCGTACGTATCGCCATCCAGTTCGTATTCGTCTATCTTGGTTCCAAGATTTTCTGCGGCAGGCTTAGAGAACCAGTCATCCGCGATATAATACTCCACTGCCGGATTTTCCATCCGCCCATATACGCCTATATAGGAATAACCCGCATTCCCCGATTTCGTGAACTTGAAATCCGCAGAAAAATTTCCAAACTTGTCATAAGTCTTGGCGTCATCATACTTGAGTCCGACACGCACAATAAAATCATTTGAACCGTTCCATTCGGCGGCGAATGTACCGTTAGTCCAGTACGTCAAGGAACCTTTACCATCCTGGAGCCAGGCTTCGTAATCGATAGCAGGAGTGCCCGCACTACCTTTAACCGTCTCGATTTTATTTTCCTGGATAGTACGTTTATCCCCTTGGTGTCCCATTTCGTCCGTACAGGCATCAGCCGCATAAGCGGACAACGCAAAGCCCATCGTAAAAACGGGAACTAAAGATATTATCTTATTCATATCAACACCGCCTTGATAGAATTGTTAACAAATTATTTCTTTAATTCTTTTCCGTCGCTGAAAGCGTTACCAACGCGACGTTCCATGACATAGTAGCCATGACCCGCCGGATCGTAGCACACCGGCGCCAGTTTTTCAACGGTAAGATTACCATTTTCATCCAGCACCGATTCATCAGCCGTTACGTTCACGATTTCGCCCAGCAAAAGTTCCGATTCGTCATCGTAGCTTACAAACTTGCATTCGAGCGCAAGCGGCAACTCCGCAATCAGCGGGGCATCCACAGAACTGCTTTTGACAGACGTGAGACCGGACTTTGCAAATTTATCTGCATCCTTGTTGCCGGACACAATCCCGAGAAAGTCAATAGCCTTGATATGTTCGGCAGTAGCCATGCTCACGGTAAAAGCTTTGCGAGCAAGAATATTGGGCATGGTCTTGTGACTCTTCGCCACATAAATCGCCACCTGGTTCGTATCGCTGACAGAGCCCCAAGCCGCCACCATGGCGTTTGTCGTGCCGTCTTCGTTATAAGTCGCAATCACCAGCGTAGGCTGCGGGTATAAATAAGTTTTCACTCCAAGATTTTTACGCATAATCACTCCTCTCCATAAATTATAATATTTTATTGGCGGTCAAGCCTAACACGCGCCCCATTGAGTTTGTAATACTTCATCATTTTCTGGATTTTTTTGTTGACAGCCCGCGAATTCGATTTAATCGATAACGTCGAAGGCTCCACCGTTGACTTTAAATTCCACTTTTCAAGAGAATCAAGCCCCGCATTCCCGAGCACCGCCAAATCGTAACCGACAATTTTCACAGCACCCGCGGCATATGCGGAGTCGAGCTGCGCCGAAATTCTTGCGCTGTCCGCGAGGGCATGCGAATCCTCCGTGCGGAAAAGTTCCATGTCAACCCAGAATTCAACGCCGTATTTTGAACAAGCGCTTGCAACGGCCAGCTCGTACTGGGCCACGTTCGAGGTTTCAGCGTGATGCTTGCCCACGTCGCTTGCGCCCACGCCATCCTGCACGGCAATAACATCCGGCTTGAACCCCGCCGCAAAAAGATTCTCGAAAAACGATTGCAACTTCTCGGGCGACTCTAAATTCTGGTTGTAGAACGGAGCCGCCATCACCTTCCAGCCCTTCGCTTTTGCCGCCACCGTAACAGGTTTCAGAAAATGTTCCACAAGCGATTCCGCCGTCGCGTCAGAACGCAGCCCGTCCCAGTAATAACGCGCCACCTCCTGCGGAATATAAACACCCGCGACAACGGATTCACCACCATAAAGCTCATACAGTTCATTCAGAATCCGCACGTTCCTTGCAGACAACGTGTCAAGCTGCGCAACCGTTGGCGGCGAGTACCAGTTATCACCATTGTAATAAAGCCCAAGCCAAATCTTTGTGCCGGCAGCCTTCGCCGCTTCGATACTCTTCGGGAAAAGCTGATTGTTCTTGTACTGCGTATTCTGCAAAAATTCCAGTTGCGAAGGATAATACAAATGCGTCGCCTCGACAGCTGCGTACTGCAATACGACTTCATCCATCCCGAGCGCGTGCAAGCGTTGGTGCATGTGCGTGATGGAATCCTGCGACTGATAAGCCGTCGTCCAGCCCGCATCGAAAACACCGTTCAAGCCCGAGGAATTTGCGCCCGGCACCTCCGCGGCGTATGCTGTTTGAACCGCGCCGACGTTTTCCGCAGCGTATGCAGTTTGAACCGCACCGGAAAACAGCCCGGCAACAAGCGAAAACACTCCGCACAAAAGCGCGTGGAGAGGTTGCCAGGATGTGAGCCGCGAGATGGACATACTAGAAATATATACTTATTTTCGGAGAAAAAGACTGACGACAACTCACTGTTCTTTATAGGGATGGATAGTCTTACTCTAATATGTAAAGGCGATGCTTATCTTGAGACCGCTCTGCAATGCGGCCTCTGCAGCTTTCAGAGGTTCTAGGACCCGCGCATCGCTAACAACTGTAATGCTAATCGGATATTCACGTTCTTCGGGCAACTTGCGTTCGTATTCCAATTGCATGCGTTTCAGTAAATCTTCCGGCTTGATGGCTTCCGGCTTATCGGAATCCAAAAGCATCTCCCGGCGTTCAGTCTTTAACGGAGGCCTGCGACTGTAAAAAGCGTAATATACACAATCGCCTTCGTAATAGCCGATGGACAATTCCATGTAGCTCTTGGTCTCAGGTTCTTCCGGTTCATCATTACAAAGAGGTTCCGTAGCACGTTTCGATGATATAAGTTTTTCAATGCTATCTTGAGACAAAACCTTGCCTCGTTTAAGGCCATCCCGTTTCTCCAACATTTTCAGGATACACTTAATGCCTTTGGGCGGGCGAATCGGATATGCCCATTCTGGTTTTTGCGAATTCATTATCGGTATATGAAAATCTCGGTCCAAAACCATAGAATACTGACCACCAAAAACGAAAGAGGCGACATGAGAAATTTCCCGTAAGACACTTCCAGATACATCCCCATCAACACGAACGTGAACCTGCTTTTCCTGTTCTGGAGAATCGAAGCAGCGCTCTATCTTAATTTCCCGATTTCCTACAGTCATGTGATCATTATAAGGCTTCTCACACTTGCCCTGCTCCTTGAGTTTTCGTGTTTTTTCCTCAATGCGCTTTATCCCGATATCGTAAAGCGGATTAGTTTCGTATTGATGTTTTCCATTCAGTTCACGATAAAGATCCGGATACAGGATACCGTCAATAAAAATGGAGTCTTTACGGACATCGAAAACTACAGTGTAGTCGTCATGCTCCATATATTTTTCACCGCCACAGCCATACAACAGCAGAGCAATGAAAAAGAGAAACAAAATTTTATTCCGATTCACCATAGTCATTTTCAATTTAAAAAAAATGCGTCCAAACCTTTCGCCACATAATAGACTTTTTCCCACGCTCGGAGAGTTTTTAAATTTTACCTAAAATAGGTAACCTATTTTAGGTAATTTTTTAAAATTCGATTTCAAGCCAATGTGAAAGGAATACGTCATAAACTTGGTATTCCGTTTTGTCCTTGGTCTCGGTGGTCAATAACAATTCCTTTTCCACCAGAGATTGGGCAGCCCGTCGAGCATTAGTAACGCTTCCGATTCCATATTGCTTAAGAAATTTCGCTGAGGTTAGCTTACTCACCGACCCTTCCTTGGCAACAGCCACTAGCAGCAACCACTGTTGCCTTGTCAAAAGTTCCCGATATTGTAAAAAATATGGAGACTCACGATCAAGGATATACCGCGCAGCAGATTTAGCCAAAGGGAGCGTTACGTTTCCGCCACGAGCAAAGACCTCATTACACAAACTTTGCGTATAAAAAGTATGACGACGGGTCCAATGAAGAATCCATGCAAGGGCTTCGTCATCAATAGAGCGGCCCACAGCCTTGAAAAGCCCTGCGATAAAATCAGCATACTTGTCATTATCAATCTTATCTAGCATAAGCGTACTTGTACTAGAAAAGAATGGGCGGTTCGCACTAGTAAACATTTCCGCCATCAGTCTCTTTTTACTTCCACAGAATATAAAGTGGATATTACGCATGGATTGTACATACGTACGCAATAAGGCCTCGACATGTTTTTCAGGATACTCAGTTATCTGTTGAAATTCATCAATAGCAAGAACAACATCCCTGTCGCGGGTATTCAGGAATTCAAACAAGCTTTTAAGTGCATATTCCTTTTCTGCAGATGTTCCATAGTTAAATTGCAACTGAGGAGCGCCACTAATAGAATCATAAGTAAGTGTCGGACGAAGCCCTTTGAGAAAAGCAAGAAAAGCCTTACCAATTGTAGTGCGTTCCGGGAAAGCCTGCAAGATACTTTCGGCGAGAGTCTTGGTCAAATCACTCAACGATAGCGTTGCATAGATATCTACATAAAGGGTATCGAACTTGAAGCGTTTTTTCTTGATTGTCTCAAATGTATGCAGGATAAGGCCCGTTTTTCCGAACTTACGCGGCGAGACAAGCGTTGTATCACGCCCATTTTTGATATTCGATATCAACTCGTTCGTTTCGGAGTCTCGATCGCAAAAGTATTCTGCAGATACATAACCTTTAGTAATAAACGGATTTTCAAGCATAAAGAACCTCTATCCCCTAATATAATAAATTTTACCTAAAATAGGTAACCTATTTTAGGTAATTTTTCTTTTGAAGGGACTTTCAGCCTTTATACTTTATCACGAGCATGGTGAGGTCGTCGCTTTGTTCGGCGCCATTTACAAAAGCAGACACTTCATGAGACATCGTATTCAGCAACTGCTGTGGAGTCGTAAAGTCGTCACCATTTTTGCGACTGTCGGCATTCTCACTGCCTTCAGCACTTTCAACACATTCCTCACAAATGGCTTTTTCAACGCGCTTCAGCCCGAACAGTTCCTCGCTCACGTTCATCGCTTCGGTAAGGCCGTCCGTATAGAGCAAAATCATGTCGCCAGGCGCGATTTCAGATTCCTGAGTTTTGTACTCCTTTTCATCCATAATCCCAATGGGGAGATTCGCGGTGACGTCGAGATAGCGCATCGTCCGGCCTGTAACGATAATGGGTTTTTCGTGCCCCGCATTGCAATAGCACAAATGCCCGGGGACTAAATCAAGCACGCCCACAAAGAGAGTCGCAAACATGCCTGTCGAATTTCCGCGGCAGGCCATCGTGTTCATGCCCTTTACTATTTGGGACGGGTCATCAATTTTCGTAGCAATCGTGCGGAATACGGCCTGCGTCATGGACATGACGAGTGCTGCCGGGATTCCTTTGCCGCAGACATCGCCGATATTGAAGAAGAGTTTTCCATCCCGTACAAAATAGTCGTAAAAATCACCACCGACCTGTTTTGCGGGGACTTGACTACCGACAATATCCAAGTTTTCACTGGCAGGCATCGGCGGCGGAAGCATGGCTGTCTGGATGGCGTTTGCGATGCCTAATTCCCTATTGATTATTTCTTTTTCGGCACCGACTTTATCGAGTCGCCGGATACTATAGATGCTTCGATACATGATAAAGCCAAGCACCAAGAGCCCTAGCAACTGTAAAACGATGACTTGCATCAGGGAGCGCTGTTGGTTGTCGTACAGCTGAACGGCCATCGCAGAGAGTTCCCGCATGGGAACATCGGCACCAATAACGGCTACAACTTGTCCACGACTATCGCGAACCGGGCGCGAGAAGGTGGACATCAACGCTTCATAATAGTGGCTCATATAGGGTTCACTCCAGAACCCATTGCCATGAAGTCCTTCTTGGTACCAAGAACGTTCTGTATAGTCAAAATCTATAATGGTGTCTTTAATTTCATTTGTTCCGTCTTCCCTAAATGTAAAGTATCCATCGTGGACTCCATCTTCCCCCACGCGGTATGCAAAATCAATTCCAACGATTTCAGGATGGATAACCACCAAGTGCTGTAATTTTTTATGCAAGGAATCACGTTGTTTCGCAGCGACAAGCCGCTCGACTTCTGGCAAGACGTCGGCAATGGCATTTTCTGCAATCTGTTTTACCTCAGCAGTATGGTTGGTCGAGCTCAAATCACGCTGCGCCATTTCCTTAATTTGCGCAGTGATGGCTCGCCGCGTCGATATGTACTGCACGGCGGTAGTCAGTTCCAACACCAAGGCTGCAACGATAAGGACCGCGATGCTCCGGATTTTTGTATGGCGGGAAGTATTCATAAGTCAAGCCCTTGCCTAATCTAGAAGTCCGTCATTTTTCTTTTGATAAATAAAATAATACAGCAAGCTCCAGGTGCCCCACAACACGCAGAGAGCCATTCCGATGTAGCCCACCGCATAAACTGCCGAGGCAATCGAGTCGCATTTGAGGAGGAGTCCTGTTTCGGAGAGGATAAAATTCCAGTCGTGAAATCCGTAAGGGGCTTCGGCACCGGTGCCGCCGCTGATGAGCGTAAGTTTCATGGGGAGAGCGTCTTCGATGTACGGGGCAACATCAATCAAGTTTTCGAACGCCCACCAAAGAGCAATGGAGGCACCGAACAGGTCGCGGGGTTTAATCCACAGCGCAAAGCAGAACACGAGCGGCATGATGGTCTGGAACAGCGAGCCGCCCAGCGATGTAATCACGGGACTCCCGAAGATTCTAAAAACAATGTGACCGGTCTCGTGAACGGGAAGGTTCAAGTTATGCAGGAACTGCGCAATCCACGATTGGTAACCGCTAAAAAACGCCTGTAACGAAAAGATGACCATCGCAAAAAGCAGAACCACGCGCACATAAAAGAAATTTTCGCGGCCAAGAGGTCGCGGCAAAAGAAAGAACTGCACCCAAGCAGGCCATTCATCGGGTTCAACCAACCATTCCGAAAAACGAACGAGCATGGGCTTATTTTCATGCGGGGTCCACGTCATATTTGTAAAATAACATAAACTCTTATGAATTTGCAACAATTCTTTGCAAAACAAACTGCTGACGTGACGAAACTCAAGATAATTGCTGAAAAATATCGCTAAACTCTATTTGCCATAGATTTCTGGCGAGCGGCTGTAAAAACGGCGGTGCGTGAAACCGTACCACAGATTCGGATTTTCGGTGATGCGTTGTTCGAGCCACTTGTTGAATTGCGTATTGACGACGCTCACTTGAAGAGAATGCGCCGGGGATGCAACCTCTATCGCATGAAGCTCGCGAACCCTATTTTTCTCTTCAATCCAACATATATATATTGGTGTCTGCGGGCGATGCTTGAGTAAAAAGTCCGGCAGCGGATTCACGTTCGCGGGGCAACCGAGAAAAGTTCCCGGGAGTGCGCTCGGAATGCGAGAGTCCTGATCGGCAAGCAAGCAGAATAGTTTGCCATCATTCAGAATCCGCAGAAAGTCACGCGGAGTCCGGGCATCCACGGAATAGCTCCGGCCATCCACCGCACGGATTTTGCGTTCGAGAATGTTGTTGAGCCACTTCGGCTTCACGGGAATGTAGCTTGCCACAAGCGGGATTCCAAGGCGACAGAGCCACGGCCCCATCGCTTCGTAATTGCCGTAATGCGCGGTCAAAAAGATTCCGCCGCTCCGCATTTTTTCGAGCACAGGAATGGCAGCCTCGTCAAGCGCAAAATTCCAGCCATCTACGCGACAAGGGTACTTCGAGAAGTCCGCGGGCAGTCGCTTGAAAGTTCCGAAGCAGAACAAAAGTTCGCTTGCATGGCGAGTCAAGTTTTTAAGGAGTATATTATAGTCGAGCAAAATTTTAGAATCTGCATTTGGAACCGCGCCGGCCACATGCTTTGCGTTGGCAAGAACCGTTTTCCGCTTCCAGCCCGCAATTTTCAGCACCGTGTAAGCCACCTGCGCAAAAACAGCCGCAACGATTTTACCCTTAAAAAACATAACGGCTTAAAAATACGAAATAAAAAAATTCAAATAAACAATAATTCTTTTTTTGTCATAAGAATAGGCGATCCCCGATCAAGTCGGGGATGACAGCGCTTTAAAATCTTTACTATCTTGAAATAAAAAATGGAGACATCTCGATTATGAGTGAAAACTGCCTTTTCTGCAAAATCATCAAGGGTGAAATCCCTTCCAAGAAAATCTACGAAGACGACGACGTGTTCGCCTTCTACGATATCGCGCCACAGGCACCTGTGCATTTTTTGGTCGTGCCGAAGCGCCACATCGCAACCATCATGGACATGAAGCCGGAAGATTGTGAACTTGTGGGCAAGATGCTCTACCGCGCACAGCTTATCGCCAAAGACCTCGGCCTTGAAGAAGGCGGTGCCCGCTTTGTGTTCAACTGCAAAGCTGACGCGGGTCAAACCGTATTCCACATCCATCTGCATGTCGTCGGCGGACAAGCAATGGGATGGCCTCCGTTCCCAGTGAAATAGATGAAAGAACGGCTCTACGAGCCTATAGACGAGTGACGAGAGATTATAAAGGCGCTTCGCGCATCAATATAAGGCGGCGTAACCGCAATTACATTTCTCTAGTCTCTCGTCTTTCGTCTCTAGTCTAATATGCTCAAGTCCCGTGCCATTGTCCTGCATCGTTTCCCCTACAGCGATTCCAGCTGGATTGTCAAAGCGCTTACGGAAGAATGCGGTATCGTCTCGTTTATCGTCAAGGGCGGAAAGAAAAAGGAATCTCCGTTCCGGGGAGCGCTTGACCCGCTCTCGTTAAGCGAAGTCGTTTTCCGCCAGAATCCGAATACAGAATTGCAGTTCATCAAGGAAGCAACGCTTTTGGACTGGCGCAAGAACTTGCGTAACGATTTACTCAGCACTGCAAAAGCGCAGGTCATGACAGAAATGATTCTGCGTTACGCACCGCAAGGTGTTCCGCTGCAAGAAGAATTTGCACGTTTGGAACAGGCCATCAGCGAATTCGAGGAAACCTGCGGCAGTTCCGACGCGACAAATGCAAACTCCGCCAATGCGTCAAGTTCCGCGCGCTCGTCAACATCGGCAGACTCGCTTTCGACAAATTCTGCAACAGCATCAAGCACACCAAAAACGGAACAAAACGCCTCGCCATCGGCGGCCCTTCCGACATCACCACACGCCACCTACAAATCAAATATCTTCGCGCAGTGGCTCCTAGACACGTGCGACATGTGGGGCTACAATATCGATCTCACGACATGCAGCCGCTGCGGCAAAACGCTCGACAAACCCGCCGCAGACTTTTTCCCCGAAACCGGTGGATTCGTTTGCGAGCATTGTCTCGGTGTCGATACGCCCCGCGCAAAAGCGGAAACGCTAAACGGCCTTTGGGCACTGCACTGCGGGCAACAAATTGAGCATCCAGAATTTACGGAAAATGCGCTCCTCACCTACTTGCGACATCATATCGGATTCCTCAAGGAAATCCATTCCATAAAGTTCTTGAACGAAACGAGAAAGCTGTTTGGGAAATGAGGTCGGCTCTACGAGCCTTTGAGCGATGAGCACGCACCTGCGGCGCTTTGAGGCTCGAGCAATTGCCCTGGATCCTATCGCTTCGCTCCAGGATGACACCTCCAGCAGCCTACTGTTTACAGCCAACTGTCTATTCCTACCGCCTATCAATTAGCCATAACTTTACACTATTTGTATATTTGCCCGTAGTTGAAAAGTTAAAGTGAAGAGGTTATCATGTTAACTCCAGAAGATATCAAAGCAAAAAAATCCAAGCACGAAATGATTTCCATGATCACCGCTTACGACTTCGCCTTCGCAAAAATGGCGGAAGCCGCCGGAATTGACCAGATTCTCGTGGGCGATAGCCTCGCCAACACGATGCTCGGTTACAAGAGCACGCGCGAAGTCGGCATGACCGAAATGCTCATCTTCGCTGCCGCAGTCTGCCGTGGCGCCCCGAACACGCACGTCATTGGCGATATGCCCTACATGAGCGACAAGGATCCGCAAACCGCTTACGACAACGCCCGCCGATTTTTGGATGTAGGCTGCTCTAGCATCAAGCTCGAAGGCACTCCCGAAGGCGTCATCGAATTCTTGCGCAGCAAGGACATTCCCGTTTGCGCCCACCTCGGACTTTTACCGCAGACCGCAGAAAACTTCAAGCAGAAAGGCAGAACAGAAGAAGAAGCACGCGCCATTGAAGAGGCTGCAAAGTTCGTCGATAGCCTCGGATGCTTCGAAATGGTTCTCGAGCACATTCCCGAAGAACTCGGCGAAAAAATCACAAAAGAAGTCGCCGCACCGACAATTGGAATCGGCGGAGGCAAGTTCACGGACGGTCATGTTCTCGTGATGCACGATGCTCTCGGCATGCACCCAAATAAAATTCCTCCGTTCGCCACGAAATTCGTAGATATGTATTCCGTTGGTGTTCAAGGACTTAAGAGTTACATCGAAAGTGTCAAGGCAAGAGCTTAATTAAAACGTTGTTCAAACAAGCATTTAGAATAAAATAACTAATTTTCTCATTTGCAAAATCGATCTCACCAAAGATCGATTTTCTTTTACTCAAAATTTCTTTTCAGCAGTCATTTTTTGATACAAAAATTTTTCAAAAAAAAATGAATTTTTTTAAAATAATTGTTGATTATTTGTGAAAAAGAAGTTATCTTTTAGGTATCAACAATTAAATAACATAAAAGGAAGAAAAAAATGGCTACAAAAACTGTTACAAAGAAACCCGCTGCTGCAAAGAAACCCGCCGCTGCTAAGAAGCCGGCTGCTGCTAAGAAGCCTGCCGCTGCTAAGAAGCCGGCTGCTGCTAAGAAGCCCGCCGCTGCTAAGAAGCCGGCTGCTGCTAAGAAGCCCGCCGCTGCTAAGAAGCCGGCTGCTGCTAAGAAGCCCGCCGCTGCTAAGAAGCCGGCTGCTGCTAAGAAGCCCGCCGCTGCTAAGAAGCCGGCTGCTGCTAAGAAGCCTGCCGCTGCTAAGAAGCCGGCTGCTGCTAAGAAGCCCGCCGCTGCTAAGAAGCCGGCTGCCGCTAAGAAGCCTGCAGCTAAGAAGTAATCTTCTTTGTGACCCAAAATTCTTGACCCGCAGATTTCTGCGGGTCATTTTTTATTGGCGCTACGCCCGCATAATGTTCTTTTTAAATTCTATTCCAGCAAAACCCATTATAACAATAATATCCTTTGGCACCCCGCCACTCCTTTACTATTTTTAGAGTCATGATTTCAGAAAAAGATTTGACCAAATCGCAGAACATCCCTTACGAAGAACGCATCGCCCGCATCGAGAAGATGATTGAAAGCGAGGAAGAGCCGAAAGCCTTTGAGCTTGGGCTTTTACTGGCTCTCAAGATGGGTCAGGAAATCCGCGAAAAGAAACCGCTCGGCAGCACCACCGGCGACATCGTTGCCGCATGGAGTTCCAAGTATTCGGAATCCGTTGTCGAAGAAGCGATTGCGCACGCCAAGCAGTTCCTCACAAATCCCGGCGCCCTCGCCGAAAAGATGAAGAACATCATGCTGAAAAAAATGAACAAGCCAGAAGACGAAAGCGACCACAACGAAACGGACGAGGCTCAAGGTGGAAAATAAACTCCAAGCGACAATCGACATCGGGAGCCATAGCTGCATTCTGTTGATTGCGGCGTTCGATGGTTCGACGAGCTCACCAACCGAAACAGTCTGCTCTAAGGACTCTGAGCCTGCCGAAGTGCCCGCTGAATCCGCGAATCTCGAGACCTCCGAAATAGTCCGCACCAAGGACACTGAGCCTGCCGAAGTGCCCGCAGAAAAACACGAAGCCGAGCCGCGCAAGATTCTCGTGCCGAAACTCCAGAAAGTCGAAGTGTGCCGCCTTGGCGAAGACATTTACGAACACGGGAAAATCACGCCTGAACGCATTCAGGAACTTGTGCAAATCATGACGAAGTTCCGCATGGACTTGCACGCCCTAGGTGCAGACCTCAAGGCAGTCGCCATGACGGAAGCCATGCGCAAAGCTGAAAATCCGGACGAAGTCATCGAAGCGGTAGAAAGGGCAATCTGGGTAAAGCCGCGCATCATCACCGGCGAAGAAGAAGGCAAGCTCACCTACCGTTCCGTGAAAGAATGGCACGGTACAGGCTTTGTCACGATCGACATCGGCGGCGGTTCCACAGAACTCAGCAATGGAGAAACGACATTCTCGATTCCCGTTGGCGCACTCAAGATGTTCAAGGCGATGGGACCGATTCCCGGCCCGGAATACAAGAAGTTTATCAAGGAAACATTCAAGGAAATTTCGTTCAAGGGCATGACCAAGAAACCCGTCTATCTTATCGGCGGCACAGGCACGGCTCTCGCGATGGTGTTCTTAAACAAGCAAGTCTTTGACTATAAAGCAATTGAAGGTCTCGAAATGAGTCTTTCGGATCTCGAAGCGGTCACCACGCGCATCACGAACCTTTCGAAGGAACTGCGTGCGATGTTGCCGGGACTTGAAAACGGTCGCCACGAGGTCATCATTTGCGGTCTATTCTGGTTGCGTTCACTTCTCGAAAAACTCCGCGTGGAAACATTCAAGATCAGTACGGCAGGACTGCGTTTCGGTTTGCTCTACCCGCCTGAAAAAGAACCGGAACCGAAGCCGAAAAAACGCCCGGCGTTTTTGAAGAAAAAAGATGGTTCGACAGGCTCACCAACCGAAAACCAGAATGACAAAAACGTCGGCGACGATGACAAATAAAGGGACAGAGCAAAAAGATTATGCGTATAAACAAGTACATTTCTCTTAGTGGTTTTGCTAGCCGCCGCGCCGCAGACGAACTCGTTGCGAATGGACGCGTACAGGTGAACGGAGAAACTATTTCGGATCTCGGCCATCAAGTAGATGAAACGAAAGACCAGGTGACAGTCGATGGCAAGCTCCTCAAGGTTTCCACGAACAAAAAGAGCAAGGTCATCATGTTCCACAAGCCCGCCGGTTGCGTCTGTACCAAGGACGATCCGCAAGGGCGCCGCACGGTCTATGACTACTTGCCGCCGGGATACCAGAATTTCAAATACGTCGGACGACTCGACTTGCAGAGCCGCGGTCTCTTGCTGTTCACCGACGATGGCGAACTGCTTTACCGCCTCACGCACCCGAGCTTCGAAGTACCGCGCAGTTACTACGTGTGGACAACGCGCCAGCTCAGCGAATCTGCGGCCCAGCGCTTAGTCGATGGAGTCGATATCCGCGACCCGGAAGATCCTGACGCACCCGAAGAAATCGCATTCGCGACAGACGTATATCTCGAAAACGGATTTGCGGAACTCGTGCTCATCGAAGGCAAGAACCGCGAAATCCGCCGCATGATGCGAGCCGTCGGTTACGAAATCCGCGACCTCAAGCGCGTGAGCTATTGCCAGATTCAGCTTGGCGACTTGCCCGCAGGCGAATTCCGCGAACTCACGCCAAACGAACTCAACAAATTGCGACAAGCCGTGCATTTGTAGGCGATCAATGAAACGTACTTTATATATCGGTGATGTTCATGGTTGCGCAGACGAGCTTTGCGAAATGATCGACAAGTTCGGTTTCGTCCGTGGAAGCGATACGCTCTACCAGACCGGCGACATAATCAACAAAGGTCCCGACACGTTGCGTTCCATCCGCATCGTCGAAGAACTCGGCATCTTGACTGTCCGCGGGAATCACGAAGAACACCTCATCCGCATGATGGAAACACCTCCAAGCCAGTGGACTGAAAAACAAAGGAGACGCTTCAAGGCTCTTTCGCTCGACGACTGGATTCACATCCGAGATTTCGCCAAGACGTGGCCGCTCTGGCGCGACACACCGCACGCATTGCTTGTGCATGCCGGGCTTGAACCGGGCAAAAAACGCCTCGAAGACATGAGCCCCGAAGTGCTCCTCTCCATCCGCAACTGGAATGACAAACCGTGGTATGAACAGGTGAAATGGGAAAAACCGGTCGTCTTTGGACATTGGGCAAAACAAGGCTTCGTACATATTCCCGGATTCATCGGACTCGATTCTGGCTGTTGCTACGGCAAAGCGCTCACCGCCTGGTGCCCGGAAGAAGACAAGTTCTACACCGTCAACGCCCTCCGCGAATACACGCCCGTCAAGGACAAGGCTAAAGAATCCGAAGTCGCCCCTTGCAAAGTGCTCGGCGACAACACTCCTGATGCAGTCCCGCCAAAAACATTCGACGAAATCAAGGAGAAAATCGCAAGCGGCGACATCGCCCGCAAAGAAGAGACTGCCGAAGAAAAAAACATCCGCGAAGCAAGTCCTTCAATAAGCGCCGAATGGGCCGGGTACTAGCGGCTTCGCCGCGATTATAAAAAACTTCCTACTTCCTACCGCCTACTTCCTACTAACCACCAACCACCAACCACTCTAATTTCTATCTTTACACTAGGCATTTAACCACGGAACAACAATGACCGCAGAAGAACTTTACAACCGTCTCAAGTCCGTCAAGCCGGGCGCAGCCCTTTGCACTTACACCATGGAAAAGGTGGAAAAGATGCTCCCGCTCATCAACGAAATCAACGAACTCAAGAAAGAACAGGATACCGTAATCCTCGCCCACAGCTATTGCGCTCCTGAAATTCTTTTGGGCGTTGCCGACTTCACCGGCGATAGCTTTAAGCTCAGCAAGGACGCAACGACGGTACAGCAAAAGACGATTCTCTTCTCTGCAGTCCGTTTCATGGGTGAAACCGCCAAGATTCTGAACCCGCAAAAAGACGTGATTATCCCGGGTCCGCTCACGGGTTGCAGCCTCGCCGATTCCATTACCGGCAAGGATGTCGAAGAACTCCGCAAGCAGAATCCGGATTACACGTTTGTCTGCTACATCAACACGACTGCCGACGTGAAGGCCGCCTGCGACGTCTGCGTCACAAGCGGCAACGTGATGCACATCGTCGAAACGATTCCCTCCGACAAGATTTACTTTGTGCCGGATACCCTCATGGGCCAGAACATCATCGACGAAATGAAGCGTCGCGGCGTCAAGAAGGACATCAAGCTCTACAACGGCTGCTGCTACGTCCACGAAAACTACGACCCGGACTTGATCCAGTTCTTCCGTAGCCAAAACCCGAATCTCAAGGTGATTAGCCACCCGGAATGCAACCCGTCTGTTGCCATGCTCAGCGACTACGTCGGAAGTACCGGCCAGATGGTGAGTTACATCAACCAGCAGCCCAAGGACAGCTGCATTTTGCTCCTCACGGAATGTGGCCTCAATGCCCGCATGCACTACGAGCACCCGGACATGAACTTTATCGGTAGCTGCTGCATGTGCAAGTACATGAAATCGAACTCGCTCGAAAACATTCTGGAATCTCTCCGCCATCCAGAAAAGGCAGAACATATCTCGCTCGACGAAGACGTACGCGTCAAAGCCAAGAAGTGCATCGACGCCATGTTCAAATACGCCGAATAAAGCGTCATAATATATAGCCGTTTTCAACAAGCGTCCTTAAATTTCTAGATTTAGGGACGCTATCTTTTTGGAGGAAAAATGAAAAAATTTTTATTAGCCATAGCCTTGCTGAGCTCCGCCATTTTTGCGCAACCCGAAGACAGCGATTATAGCTACTGGCCACGCTCCTATTTTGCAAGTATCGGTTTCGGAGTCATCGCAAACCGTGGTGATTTTTTCGAACGCTCCATAAAGGTTCAAGAAGACGGAATAACCGAAACAATCAATTTGCCGCTGACCAAAGTCCTCATGTCTCCCGTTTACAGTATCGGCGTGAACATCCGCGAGTTTTCTGTTGCCGCCACATTCCAATACTGGTCCATGAACGTTGACATCAACGGCCTCCCCGAAGCTATGAAAGAACAGCAGATGCGTTTTTGGAGACTTGGAGCAGAATTCACCTATAACTTTTTCTACCCTGAATTTTTCCAGGCGGGCCTCGGTCTCGGTTACTCGTTCTCCTCGGTTAAGCTCAAGAACAACGCCACAAGCGTAGAAAAAGGTTTTGCAAATTCAGAACTGATGGGTTCAGCAATAGCCTTCATCGGAAACGTGCGTTACTTCATTACGGACTATTTCGCCCTAAACCCGTCGATGCGTGTTTACGAGACATGGTACAAGGCGGTCAATACAAAAAATGCGGGCACAAAGGATCTTAAAAGCTATATCTGGCAAACATACATAGCCATTTCCATCAGCGCGATGGTACAGTTTTAATTAACTAAAGAAGGCACAAAAAATGATAACATTCCTAATTGGTGTTGCAATCCTCATCCTTGGATATTTCACCTATGGCAAGTTCGTTGAACGTGTATTCGGCCCCGACGACCGCAAGACCCCGGCGCTTGCAAATCCGGACGGAGTTGACCGTGTTCCCATGCCGCACTGGAAAAACGTTCTCATACAGCTCTTAAACATCGCCGGTATCGGTCCTGTTATTGGCGTGATTCTCGGCATCAAGTTTGGCGCCATCGTGTTTATACTGCTCCCGCTCGGAAACGTTCTCGGCGGTGCCGTGCATGACTACTTCAGCGGCATGATTAGCATGCGCAACAACGGCTACAACGTGCCTGCACTCTCCCGCAAGTTCCTGGGCAAGGGACCTGCAAAAATTGTAATGGCACTGATTTCGGTGGCGCTCATCCTTGTGGGTGCGGTGTTCACCAACACGCCGGCAGCTCTCGTAAATACGCCGATTCTCGCCGGTAGCCATGTTTCGCAAACGCTGTTCTGGGTCGCCGTCGCAGTAATTTTCGCATACTACTTCATCAGCACATTCTTCCCGATTGACAAGATTATCGGTCGCATCTACCCAGTTTTCGGTGCGCTTTTGATTCTCGCCTCGCTCGCTATTTTCATAGGCATCATCCCGAACTTGAACGCCCTCGATGAATTCTGCTTTGCAGATATCATGAGCAACTTCCACAAGCACCCGGCAGGTCAGCCGATTATCCCGATGCTCTTCGTGACAATCGCTTGCGGTATCATTAGCGGTTTCCACAGCACGCAAAGTCCGCTCGTCGCCCGCACAGAAGTCACCGAAAAGACGGGCCGCCAGACGTTCTACGGCATGATGATTATCGAAGGTTTGATTGGTATGATTTGGGCTGCCGGCGGCATGTTCATCTATCACCAGATGCCGGAACTTTTGACGGGCGCTTCGGGCGTGAAGGTCTTGAGCGTTCTCGTTTCGACCGTGATTCCTTGGGCTCCGATTTCGATTCTCGTTGTCGTGGGCGTGATTATCCTTGCGATTACAAGTGGCGACACGAGCCTTAGAAGCTTGCGTTTGACCATCGCGGAACTCACCGGACTTGAACAGACATCCATCAAGAATCGCCTCATCCTTACGGTTCCGATGTTCGCCATCTGTGCGGCACTCATTTTCTGGAGCAACTTGAATCCCGAAGGTTTCAACATCCTGTGGAATTACTTTAGCTGGAGCAACCAGCTCATGGCCGTTTGCAGTTTATGTGTTGCCACAGTTTATCTCCGCAGCAAAAAGAAGAACTTCTGGATTGCACTTATCCCGTGCATGTTCATGACGTTCATTACGGCTGATTATATTCTTTGGGTGAGCCCGGAAAACCTCAAGGGCGCTCCGCTCGGGTTTGGTCTCGACTACAAGACTGCTCTCGTCATAGCTATCCACGACGCTGTAATTCTCGGATTCCTCCTCTGCACCCGCGGTAAAACGCTTACCAAGATGGAAGGTTTCGATCCTGATGTTTGGAACTCGGATTTGGACGAAGGGAAGGTCCCCAAGGCTCAGTAAGGCGATGCCCGACAGTCATCCCGGACTAGTTCCGGGACGGGCATGACAATTGTTGTGAATCTCAAGGGAAGCATAAAAAGCATCACGTTCCACAGCCTGCAAAACGGCTTTACCGTGATGCGCCTTAACGATATCGAAAGCAAAAAAGTCGTTGTCGTCACGGGTACATTCCCCGCATTGCAACCGGGCGAATCCATCGCCATCGAAGGCGAGTGGGGCAGCCATCCCAAATACGGCAAGCAGTTCCAGGCGACTTCTTTTGAATATCTCGCCACCGAAGACAACGACATAGTCGAATATCTTGCGAGCGGACAATTCCCAGGTGTGGGGCAAAAGATTGCCGAACGCATTGTAGAAGTTTTTGGTGACGAGACCGCCAACATTCTCGACAACAATCCGGACAAGTTCCGCGAAGTGAAAATCAAGGGGTTCCCCGCCCGCAAGGTGGAAGCGTTTTTGGCACGTTGGCAAGAGGCAAGGCATAGCCGCGAGACAATGCTTTTCTTGTACAAGCACGAGATTGTCGGCAGTGTCGCAAAACGCCTTTGGAACAAGTTCGGACAAGCGACCATTGAACGCATCACGCAGAACCCCTACATGCTCTGCGAAGAAGTCTGGGGCATCGGATTTTTGAAGGCGGACGAAATCGCACAGAAAGTCGGGTTTCCGAAAGACAGCCCCGAACGCTTCCAGGCGGCGCTGCTTTACACATTGCAAGAATCATCGGTCAGCGATGGGCATGTGTTTTTGCCAAAGAACGTGCTCTTGGAACGCACGTTCCGCAATTTGCGTTTGATGCCAGACGACGACGGTCCCATCAACACACTCCTCGACGAATTCGAAAAAGCAAGCGAAACCGGTCGCATCAAACGCGAAGGCGATGACTGCTATTTTCCGCCTCTATACAATGCCGAGCAACGCATTGCAGACAACATCAAGCTTCGCTTGCGCTACAACGAACTGCCGCTGGACAATTTCGAAAATGACCTTGCACAGTGGGAACGCGAACACAAGTTCAGTTTCGATCCCATTCAAAGGCGCGCTATTCAGATGGCGCTTTCGCGAAAGATTTCCATTATCACAGGCGGCCCCGGCACAGGCAAGACGACTATTCTCAAGGGCATTTTGTACCTCGCCCGCCAAATGGAAGAATGCGTCAGCCTCACGGCGCCAACGGGCAGAGCCGCAAAACGCATGGGCGAATGCTGCGGCGAAAAGGCGCGAACCATCCACCGATTGCTTGAAGTGGACCCGATTTCCGGGAAGTTCCACCGCGATGGCGATAACAAGCTCCAATGCAATTTGCTGATTGTCGATGAATTCAGTATGGTCGATACGTGGCTTGCCGCATCGCTCCTCGAAGCGACGCCGCTCAATGCGCGAATCGTACTCGTGGGCGATGCCGACCAGCTCCCCAGCGTGGGAGCTGGCAATGTGCTGAACGACTTGTTGCGTTGCCCCAAGATTCCGAGCACCCGCCTTCAGCACATTTTCCGCCAGGCCGGCGGAAACGACATCGCCGACAAGGCTGCGAAAATCAATCAGGGCATCAGCCCCTCGCCCATCGAAGGCACGAACTTCCACTTTTTGCCATACGAGTCGGCCGATGAAGCTAAAGACATCATCGCCCGCCTCGTCACTTACGGCATCAAGGAAAAAATCGACATCGACATTCAAACCGAGATGCAGTTGCTCTCGCCCATGCGCAAAGGCCCTCTCGGCATTTACGAGCTGAACAACTTCTTGCAGAACCTCCTGAATCCAGGCAAGGAACGCATCAAAATCGCAAGCGGCAGCTGGAGCACAGGCGACCGCGTGATGCAAATCCGCAACAACTACGACAAGAACGTGTTTAACGGCGACGTTGGAATCATCTACAAAATCGGCAAGGAGACGAAAGAAATCACCGTCTTTTACGACGACAAAACCGTCGATTACGAATCCGATGAAGTCGAAGAGCTCATGCTTGCCTACGCCTGCACGATTCACAAGAGCCAAGGCAGCGAATACCCCGCCGTCATCGTGGTGCTAGATTCCAGCCACAGCATCATGCTGCAGCGGAACCTCATCTACACCGCCATCACACGTGCCAAAGGCCATGTGTGGATTTTATCTGCACCGGGCGCATTCTACCAAGCGGTGCGCAACAACCGCAGCACCCACCGCTACACGAAACTCACCGAGAAGTTAGGCTAGAACCGCGTAAGGCTATAATTCTCGCAGATTCTAGAACTTGTGCAAAGGGATTTCTACCGTTTTATATAAACTTTTTGGAAGATGCTTTGCGTTTTCAAAGAACGTCCATTTGCGTCAAACCGCTGTTCTGCGCGGAAACCTGCAGACGCTCCCTCAAAAGCACCGTTATCGCGACCGGCGCGGATATTCGGCTTCAGCCCCGTCGTTTCTTGCACATCCAACGGCGCCGTCACGATGCGCGACAAACTTTTTTCATCCACCTTCACAGAGACCTTGTACTTGCCCACACTCGAAACAGTAAGCGTTTCGAGCGTGTCACCTTCCAAGAGGCGCCCGTCCTTGTACCATTGGAAACCATAGCCCTTCGGCGCCTTGAGCGTCGAACCATCTTGCGTTACATGTAACGTATCCATTTGCAAATGGCTATAGACAATTTCAGCCAAATGTTTTGCGCCCTCGACAGACGGATGCACCATATCCGACAAATACCAGCTCCGATTTTCAAGAGCGCTAAAACGAGAATGCAAGTCGATGACGTTCACGCCCTTTTCAAGCCCTGCTCGCAAAATCGCCGGATTCACACGGCTCACGACAACCGAATCGAGAATGTTCCAATTCACGTTATTCACGTAAGGCGCAAGACAAATGAAAATG
The DNA here is from genome assembly GCA_946415675.1 of uncultured Fibrobacter sp. GTDB lineage: Bacteria > Fibrobacterota > Fibrobacteria > Fibrobacterales > Fibrobacteraceae > Fibrobacter. Next base: position 36,938 of record CAMKTL010000001.1, on the reverse strand, counting down.
TGCGGTTTGGACTTTACCTGGAACGTGTCAATCAAAGCTTCAAAATCTGCGGTAATCGCAGAATCTACCGCAGCGTTCTGTGCCGGAGTACTCCACTGCGTGTAAGCTTTGGAATCGTTCGTGCCCAACTCAATAATCACCGTATCAGCCGCAAATTCAATCGCTGGAGCAAAACGATGGCCCTTCCAGTACGAAGCCTGATCGTCTTTCCGAACGGTTAGCGAACTCACGCCAAAATTTTCGACAGTATCGCCCGGAGCATCGCCACGCAACATTTCCTGCAAATGATGCGGATAGCTCGTCTGGTCAGGCCAAGATTCAATGCCATAACCGTAAGTGATGCTATTGCCGACGCAAGCGACCTTGCCCGCCGCAAACGCTGAAACCGAAGCGGCCACCGAAACAACAGCCGCCGCCCAAACAATCTTCCCAAACATATTCATAACCATGTAATAAATATAATCAACAAATCACCCAAAGCAAACTCATTGCAAACAGTTGATTGCAAAATGAACGTCTTTGCAAAAATTCCTTGTTTTTCGAAACCCGCTTTACTAGATTGTTGTGAGTTCTCTTTTGCGCGTCAATCGCAAAAGCAGACTTTTTCTTAAATCGTTACCTATTATCCCTTACTTTTATGAACGCAAAATGAGACTCTCCGCAATTTGGAGACGGCCTCATTTTTAGGATTACAATGACTGAAAAAACAAAGGTGACGAAACGAAAACACGATGCATTTTTTCGTTGGCTGTTTGCCGATACAAACCATCTTAAAATACTGCTAGAACTTGCGGCGAAAGTGAACCGGGACGTTTATGAATTGCTTTCTGCAGTAAACTTGGATACGCTTGCCCGCATTCCGGACTCTTACTCCGAAGTAGACGACACAGGCGAAGCCGACTTGGCGTTCCGCGTGAACGTTTCGACAGGTGCGCCCGTACTCGTTGGCGTTCTAGTGGAGCATAAATCCGGACGCGTTCCAGATACGCTGAATCAAATCGCACGCTACATCCATTCCGTCATGAAACTGCACATGGACAACCGTGCTTTTGACGGAATCCCGACGATGGCCATTATTTTCTACAACGGCAAGACGAACTGGAACCCGCTCAAAAACTTGGAAGACGGCTATCCCGAATTTTTCCATGGAGCAGTGTTGCCATACAAGTGTACGTTTGTCAACATGGCGGATATTCCCGATAGCGATTGCCTCGCTTGTGAAGATGTTGAAGTTGGCATGGGGATAACCGCGATGAAGTACGCATTTGAACCCGATAAGTTACTCCCTGCTCTGTTTAAATTCAAAGACAATTTGGGAAAAATAGGGCGAGAAAGGTACACTTGCTTGCTGCATAAGATTAACGTATATTTAAAGGAGTACCTCAATGAAGAACAACTCAAGGAGTTAGAAATGGCATTCGTAAGCATAGGACAGAAATACGGTTTTGTGAGTGCCGGCGATGTATTCCGTCAAAGACTTGCAGACGCACATGCGGAAACACAAAGGGTAAGTGACGCACTCAACAAGGCCGAAACCGAAAAGCTAGAAACAGCCCGAAAAATGGTTGCGGATAAAGCTATTTCTCTCGAAAAAGCAATGGACTATTTCGGTTTTACCAAAGACCAAATTCTCGCAAAATAGTTACGATGCACTTGTCACAAACATTTTGTCGTGCGCAATCTGCATTCTTACATAACACAAAAGGACGAGTTCAACCTCGTCCTTTTGCTTTACCTCTAAAAAAGGCGATGCCGGCACTAGGGCCGGCATGACAATTCGTACTAAGTATTGTATTCCCTGTCGGGGTGTTCGGCCATCTCGTCCAGCTGAATCTGGTGAATCACCACGTGGCCTTCGACAAGGCTTTTCGGCACATCGATAATGCGCTGGTTCCAAGAACCGCGGAACTTGAGTTCGAGCGATTTTTTCGCCATGATGAACGGGCCGTCGATGAGGATGTCCGCAAAAGTCAGCAGCTCAAAAAGCTCCGGCTTTTCGGGCGTGAGTTCCATCAATCGTTCGTACGTGTATCCCGTGAAAATCACGAGATTGAGACCTCGTTCCTTGATTTCGCGGGCAAGCGGAACAAGTGCCGCCGCCTGGTCCATCGGGTCGCCGCCGCTGAACGTCACGCCGTCCAACAGCGGATTCTCCTTGATCATCGTGATAATCGCTTCGCGCTCGATAAAGTGTCCGCCCCCAAAATCGTGCGTCTGCGGATTCTGGCAGCCCGGGCAGTTGTGGTGGCAGCCCTGGGTAAACACGGTCAAGCGGATACCGGGACCATCGACGAAAGATTCGGGTTCGATTCCGGCAATCCGCAAGCGAGGATATTCATCCATTGTTATACGCCGTGCTTTACGCGGTCGTTGACTTCGGCACGCTTGGCGTTGTTGAAGCGGTCGATTGTACCGACAAGGTAACCCGTGATGCGGCGGATACGTTCAAATCCGACACCTTCACCATACATAGACATTTCTTTTTCTGACATATTTTGCACTCCTTGTAATTATAACCTTATTTATCTGATCCCTCTAAATGCTGGCATTCCAGGGAATTTCTTTCTAAGTTCTTCGAGTTTTTCGCACGAAATGGCATGGCCTTCACTACGTCCGCAGCGCGGGCACACGTCACCAATCACGCCCACGAAACCGCAAACCGGGTCGCGATCGACAGGGTGGTTGATGCTTCCGTAACCAATTCCGACTTTCGCCATGTGCTGCACAATCTTTTCGAAGGCTTCCAGGTTCTGCGTCGGGTCGCCATCGAGTTCCACATAGCTAATGTGGCCTGCGTTGGTGAGCGCATGGTACGGGGCTTCCAGCGAGAGCTTCTTGAAAGCAGAAATCTTGTAATAAACCGGCACATGGAAAGAGTTCGTATAGTAATCACGGTCGGTAACGCCCGGGATAATGCCGAACTTCTTCTTGTCCATGCGGACGAAACGGCCCGAAAGGCCTTCAGCCGGCGTGGCGAGCAAGCTGAAGTTGAGGCCGAGGCGTTTGGATTCCTTGTCGCAGAATTCACGCATGTGGCCGATAATCTTGAGGCCAAGCTCCTGCGACGCATCGGATTCGCCATGGTGCTTGCCCGTAAGCATCACCAACGTTTCGGCAAGGCCGATAAAGCCAATGGATAGCGTACCGTGCTTGATGACTTCGCCCACGGTATCTTCCCAGCCGAGCTTGTCGGAATCAATCCACACGCCCTGTCCCATAAGGAACGGGAAATTCTTGACCTTGCGGCGGCTCTGCACGGCAAAGCGTTCCATGAGCTGGTCGCTCACGAGCTGCAGCATGCGGTCGAGTTCCTTGAAGAACAAATCGACAGACTTCATCTTGATGGCGATACGCGGGAGGTTAATCGAGGTAAAGCTCAAGTTGCCACGGCCATAAGAGATTTCACGGCTCGGGTCGTAGTTGTTGCCGATCACGCGGGTACGGCAACCCATGTACGAAATTTCGGTTTCGGGATGCCCCGGCTTGTAGTACTGCAAGTTGTACGGAGCGTCCTGGAAACTGAAGTTCGGGAACAGTCGCTTTGCACTCACGCGGCAGGCGAGTTTGAACAAGTCGTAGTTCGGTTCGCCCGGGTTGAGGTTAATGCCGTCCTTGACGCGGAAAATCTGGATCGGGAAGATAGCCGTTTCGCCACCGCCGAGGCCTTCTTCGGTCGTGAGGAGCAAGTTCTTCATGACCATGCGGGCTTCCGGTTCGGTACACATACCGTAGTTGATGCTGCTGAACGGAGTCTGGGCACCAGCGCGGCTGTGCATGGAGTTCAAATTGTGGACAAACGCTTCCATCGCCTGGAAAGTCGTCTTGTCGGTTTCTTCGTAGGCCATCTTTTCGGCAAAGCCTTGCGCCTTCTTCACGATTTCAGCATCGTAAGTCTTGGAGAGCTCGCGGATTTCGGTTTCCTGGAACTTCTCGTTCGGCACAAGCGTCGCGACCATGCCCATTTCCGCCATTTCGGAATGGAGCTTCTTCACGACTGGCAGGATTTCCCCTTCTTCCATACCGGTAAGGAGAATAAGCGCCTTCACCATGTTGGAGAGGTAGGCCTTGCGGTAAGTAATGCGCACGCCGTTCGCCATGGCGTAATCGAAGTTCGGCACCGACTGGCCACCGTGCTGGTCGTTCTGGTTACTTTGTATAGCAATCGCCGCGAGAGCCGCATAGCTGCGGATGTCCTTCGGTTCGCGAAGATGACCGTGACCCGTATTGAAGCCGTTCCTGAACAACTTAATCAAGTCGATCTGGCAGCAGGTCATGGTAAGAGAATAGAAGTCGAGGTCATGGATGTGGATATCGCCATCCAGATGAGCGCGGCTGTGCTCCGGCTTGAGCATCATCATGGTGTAGAAGTGCTTAGCGGATTCCGAACCGTACTTGAGCATGGTGCCCATGGCAGTGTCGCCGTCGATGTTCGCGTTTTCGCGCTTGAGGTCGGATTCCTTCGCGGAACTGAACGTGATGTCGTGGAGCGTCTGCATGAGGCGCGTATTGACTTCACGTACGCGGGTGCGTTCGGCACGGTACAAGATGTAGCTCTTGGCGGTGTCGGCGTAACCACCTTCGGTAAGCGCCTTTTCGACTGCATCCTGAATTTCTTCGATATCCGGCTTCGTCTTGTTTTCTGCTTCCAGGTGACCGACGGCTTCGGCTGCAACCTTGAGAGCGACGTTTGTCAGAAGGTCGTCGTTTCCAAGTAAATTCATCTGGGCCTGTGCGGCCTTGATCTGTTCATCCAACTCGCCAGAGGCGCGGAACGCCTTGATAATGGCGTCAGAAATCTTCTCAATGTTGAACGGCATTTCGCGGCCGTCGCGCTTTTTAACAGTAAAAATCATCTAAAAGTAACCTTAATATCCCGTTTCCTCTAATATAGTCAAATTCCTTCAATTTTACTATATCTTGTGTTCGAAGTCGGACCACACCCACAAGATGTAGGTCAACAACACTACAAGTATAATAAAACTTAAACCATTTTGGATGTTTTTTTTCACTAAAGATGTAATTTTTTTATAATATTTCATCAACTTATCAACAAAAAGAAAAAGATGGCCCATAAAATTTTAATTCTCCTATCGCACCCAAACGCATCTAACTCAGTGTTCAACAAATACTTAGTGGATATCAACAAAAATTCTTCCGATTTTTGCTTCCATCATCTTGACAAAAGTAAGGTTAACGGTCTTTTCGATTTGGAAGCCGAAAAAAATTTGCTCCGGGAATCGAAGGCGCTCATTTGGCAGTTCCCCATATATTGGTACAACTCCCCCGCAAGCCTGCGCGACTGGCAAGACCAGGTCATGAGCCCTATCGTCTATAGCGCCGACAACTTCTTGAAAGGGATGCCCGTACGCGTCGTATTCACGGCAGGAGCCGCAGCGGAACACTATACCCACGAAGGACTCAACCGCTACACCGCCGAAGAAATGCTCATTCCGTTCGAAATGACCGCAAATGCAGCAGGCATGAAGTGGTTTAAGCCGCTCGGCTTTTTCGGATGCGGCCCGGATATGCCAAAGGCAGCCCTCGAAAAGGCTGCCCAGGATTACGAAAATAGTTTGTTAGAATTACTTTAATTCAAATGTAACGCGGACAGAAGCGCTCACCTCGACGGAATCGGCAATTGCGCTTTCGTCGGGGGCCATTTCGGCTACGGCACCGTCCAACATGGCCGATTTTGCCATCATGACACCGTTCGTGCGGAAGCGAATCGGCCTGTAATAAACACCGCCACCTTCGCCGTTAATCTGCAGAACGCGGCCAAGCTTTGCACCCACGCCTTCGGCGTAATTCTTGGCCTTGTTTCTCGCCTTTTCGCCCACGACCTTGATGACCTTCGACTGCACAGCATCTTCGTCCTTGAGCCCCACCGCCGTACGACGGATTTCGACATCCGGTTCCGGAGATAGAGCCTGCACGAGAGCGGCAGCGTCAATTTTACGGTTCACGGTAATGGTGAAGTTCTGCGTCGCCACGTAACCGACGAGTTCACGCTTGTTGTTACGATAAGTCCATTCCTTGCGGATATCGACGCTGTTCTGCTCCACGTCGGACTGCGGAATGTCGAGCGACTTGACGTTCTCGAAAATCACGGCACGGCGTTCCGAGATACGCTTGAAGACGGCTTCCTTGTCCTTGCCGCGGATTTCAAGGCTGAAGTTCATCTCGAACTTGTCGGCGGCAAACTTCTTGGTTTCGGATGCCGAGACCTCGATGCGCGGAATTTCGATTGTTGTGGTGCCATTGCCGTTTGCGGCAGCGACCGCAGGGACAGTTGCCGGTTGCGCATTGAATACGCGAATAATCAGGCACACGCACACGACAAGCACGATAAGATAGATGATATTGAGCAATTTTTGCATCATTGTTTAGCCCTCTTTTTAATTTTAACCTGTCACCCCGGCTTAGGTCCCTGAGCCGGTTGATGAGCTTGCCGAATCAGTCAAAGGGCCGGGGTCAGTTTTTATGGATTTAAAATAGTCATTTTTCCGCTGCGAGACCACATTATTTCAGTTCTGCAATGACATTCACACTGGAACTGACTTCAACAGAATCCGCAATCATGCCCGAGGCATCGCCGCCACCCAAAAAACCGGCCAAGCCATCAAAATAGGCTCCAGAAACTCCTCGGCTATTTCCAAGCACAGTCCTGCCCCTGGCACTGGATTCATAAGAAATCTCGTTAACCACATTGTAATCGTAAGACGTGTTGTTCCCCACATACACGACATCGCCCACCTTGCCACCAAAGCCTTCGGCAATCGCACGGGCACGCATCATGGCTTTTTTCCCTGCAATTTCAGTCACAAGGACCTTAAGAGAATCGCTATTTTTCAATACAGAACGAACATCACCAACAGTCACATTTTCGGCACCACCGACTTCCGCCAAAAATGCCGCGGCATCCTGCTTGGACGTAAAATTGACCGTCACAAACTGGCGTGCCCTAAAACGATTTTTCTTAGACTCGTTGTTCGTAAAATCCCATTGGGATTTAATTCCAATCCTTGCGGTATGAACTTCTATTTCGGATTCGGCAACACCCAATCTTCTAGCGAGAGCCACAATGGAATCCTTCACACGCCCCACCTGACTGTAAATTTTCTCCCTGTCATCGCCATCAACGACAGCCCCTGCATAAATCGTAAACAAGTCCGCCAAAAATTTCTTCGATTCTTCCTGACTCACTTGGACATAAGATTGCTTAGAACCGTCACGGCCTTGAAGTTGCACAGACACATTCAAATGAGCATTGATGCCTACAGAATCAGAATAGCTATTGCGCTCATTCACATTGGAATTACCTTCTGCGGCAAGAACCTTCCCCACCTTGGCACCGACACTTTTTGCATACACATCAGCCTGTTTTAGCACTTTCTTGCACGTACGCTTTATCGTTTCGACCTCTAGCGAATCCGCATTTTTCAATCCGCCAACAGTCTCGAAATCATCTATAAAATCGAGAGTTGCTAGTTTACGCTCAACAGCATCGCTAAAGGACTTGGTCGCAAGCTTTATCTCGACCTCCTGCTCGGCCTCATAGCCCACCTTAACTCTCTTGCCATCGCGGCGACGTTCTATGTCATTAGAAATACGCATCGAACGGAGATCGTAGCTTGACTTATCGACATTCAATTCCTTGAGCATCGATAGAACCTTTTCGCGGCTTTCGTTCAGCAAGGCAAAAGCACGGCTCTTCTCTTTTTGCTTTTGGACAATCTTGAACGTAATCTTGTACTCGTCAGCAACAAACATCTCTTGCTCACTTGTCGAAAGAGAAATGACATTCCAACTATCCTTAGAGTTCGCAGACTCGCTCGCGGAAGCCTTTGCCTGTTCGGCAGGTTCTGCCTGTTTTGCCACGTTTCCTTCGTGCGAAAGTTTCATCGAAAGAATCAGACACACAAACGTAAGCACAATGATGACGATATACGAAACCTTATTTTGCATATTTTCTCCTTTTTTTAACATCCACAAAATCAAAACCGCAGACGAACTATTCCTGCGGAATTCATTCAATGAAAAACTACTTAATTTCTTGGCGGCTATTCAGAAAAATAATATTTACTTCAATCGTTCTTATTCACCACAAAACTTATCATCATCCACGTTTTGCGCAAACAAGATTTGCCACGAGCTTCAACACCACCGCCACCACAATCGTCGTGGTCATGCTGATGAAGGGCATCCACGGCCAGCTAAAGATATTGCCGAGAAGTGCGGGCACGCCAAAGGCGGGGATTCCCTGAATCAAGACGAGGCTTACCATACCGCAAATAACGGCGGTAATCACTTGCCAGCTTTTGAGGGCCTTCACAAAGAAGGCCAAAAGGAACATGCCGAGAAGCGGTCCCGTGAAAAGTCCCGTAAAGAAGAGGGCGTTCTTGAGGAGACTCCCCTGCTGCGTTGCCGCAAAGAGTGCAAAGAACACGCCTAGCACGCCCCAGACAGCCGTCCAAATTTTCGCGCGTTTGAGCCCGCCCATTCCCGCAGATTCGTCCCAGCCGAGGAAGTCGCGTTCGGACGTATTGCTAAGCGAATTGATGGCGCCCGAAAGGCTGCTCATGGCTGCCGCGCAAATAGCAGCGACAATCAAGCCCGTCACGCCGACCGGGAGGCCGTTCACGATAAAGTACGGGAACACGTCGTTCTGCCCGATGCCCGCCGGAACAGTAGCGACTTTTGAAACGTTGTAATAAACGTAAAGTGCGGCGCCTACCCAGTAAAAGAGAATCGAGACCGCACAGCCAAGCACCATCGAAAGGATACTCGAACGGTTGGCCGCCTTCACATCCTTGCAGCTGAGGTAACGCTGCACGAACTGCTGGTCGCAACCGCGAATGGCGATTTCAAGAATCGCATAAGCGAAACCTGCCGAAATCAGCGTGCGCGCATTAGAAACATCCATCGACGGATTCCACCAACGCGTCTTGCCGGCTTCGCTTGCGAGTGCAGCCATTTCGCCAAAGCCGCCCACTGCATTTGCAATGAGCACAAGCACGAGTGCACCGCCGCCAAAGAACACAACGAACTGCATCACGTCGGTCCAGATGACTGCCTTGATGCCGCCGAACCATGTGTAAAAAATCGCAACCGCCGCCGAAACGATAATCGCCAGTTTCAAGTCAATGTGCAAAATCTGCGCAAGCACAAGCGATGGCGCGTAAAGCAAAATGCCTGTGCGGAGGAGCAAATGCAAGCAGTAAAAGATGGCGGCCAAACGGCGCACCGACTTGCTCCCGAAACGCACTTCGAAGAGTTCATAAGCGCTGGAAATGCCCGACGTGCGGAACCGCGGAATGAACACAAAACCCACCACGAAAATGCTGAGCAAGGCGCCAATCTGGAACATCAAAAACGTCATGTCGTCGCCATAGACGTCGGCTGGTGCGCCCAAGAACGTCGTTGCGCTCACGGATGTCGCAATGAGGCTGATGCCCACGGCCACCCACGGCATGGAGCCGCCGCCGAACATATACTCCTTGAGGTTCTTGTTTCCGCGCGAAACCCAGAGCCCAATCGCAAGCGAGAGGAGCAAATAACCGAATAAGACAATCCAATCAATAACAGTGAACATAGGTTAGTAGGCAGTGGTTAGTGGTTAGTAAACAGTGGTTGGTGGTTAGGATTTATGAATTAAGAATTAAAAGTTAAAAGTTAAGAATAAAAAAATCATTTTTAATTTTTCATTTCTTTCGTCTCTCGTCTATAGCGGCTTCGCCGCGTTCTTTCGTCTAATATAAGTGGTTAGGTTGTAGGAAGTAGGAAGTTTGGTATGGGGTATGAGCGCGGTCGCCTTCGGCTCCCTTTGGGGTATGGGGTTATTGTAATTAGAAATGCTCAAAGCGAAGCGTCCTCAAAGCGAGCTATGCAAGCGACCCCATAGCCCAATGCCCTATGCTCCCACCGCTTCAGTTTCAACGGTTTCAAAACGCACGACCTGGTTGCGGCCGCCGTCCTTCGCCTTGTAAAGCGCTTGGTCGGCATTGTTGACCGCCTTCTTCATGTCCGTGAATCCAGGCTCCACGAGGAACGCGCCAATGCTCACCGTCACACGAAGCGGATCCGGCTGATGGACGTTGAATTCCAACTTGCCGACTGCCTTGCGGATACGTTCAGCCGTCTCGATCATGCCCTCCGGAGTCGTATCAATGAGCGCCACGACAAATTCCTCGCCGCCATAACGCGCAACGATATCGATTTCCTTGCGGATTTCGCCACTGATTGCAAAAGCGATTCCCTTGATGACCTCGTCGCCAACAGGATGCCCATAAGTATCGTTCACGCGCTTGAAGTGGTCGATATCCATCATGAGCACGCCGATATTGTACTTTTTACGGTCCGCACGAACTTTTTCGGTCCTCAGCGATTCTTCCAGCGACCGATGATTCATGAGGCCCGTCAGACCGTCGCGAGTCGCAAGGTCCTTACCCTTTTCGAACTGACACGCGCGCGCATAAGCAAAGCCCGCCACGCCAGCAAAAGCCTTCAAGAGTTTTTTCTCGTGATCCTGGTAGCGGTTGGTGAAACGGCTTTCAAGGCAGATAGCCAATTCCGCGGTCTTGGAATCCGGTTCCGACGAAACAGGCATTACAAACAACTGACGCAGTTCCATGTTGCGTTTTTCGGAATCGTTCAGTCGCGGCACATAATCGGCATAGCCCGAATTGAACGAACGGAATACAGGACGGTTCCTCATCAAGGCGAGCACAAAAATGCCTTTATCAGATAACGTAAACGACTTGTTGACAAACTGCTCGGAATCCATACCGACGCAATAGACGACATGGCCCAGACCTTCCTTGGGTTTATCGAGGGCGAGAATCGTCAATCGGTCGAACGGCATGTTCTCCTTGACGTACTCGAACATCTGCTTGTAAATATCCTTGACGGACATGGTCTGGAAGAACTTGCGCTGGTAATGGTAAAGCGTACTGAACTGTTGCTGTTCAATATAGTTCTGCGCCGAAGCAAAGCTCTTGAAACTCACCATGAACATTGCCTGGGCGATGTACGTGAGCGCCTGCGCCTCGGCTGCCGTAAACGCATTCGGGTGCAGCGAGTCCACCAATAGTACACCCAAGCGCTGTTCGTCGCGGCCCAGCAGCGGAACACCGACCAAGGAACGAATCATCCTGTTTTCGATGTAATATGTCAAGCGTTTTCCGACCAGGAGGTCGCCTTCCAAAATGCGGGAAACACCGGGGCGCAACAACTGGCTCAAGATTCCCATATTCTCGGTTATCTTCGCCCCCGTATCAATGCAGTTCGGGATATCGCTTTGGAACATTCTCAATCGAAGTTCATTCACGCTGCCACCATTCGTAAAGATGGTGAGTGTATTCGCTTGCGGCATCAGCACCTTGAGGCAACGCAAGATATCGCCAAACGCCTTATCCACATCGGAGTTTGCACGTTCCCAAATATGATTGACCTGCAGAGAAGAATTCGGTTCGTTCGATTCCACCTTGTTCGCATTCGTAAATTCATTACGCAAGTCCGGCGACACGACCGGTGTAAGTGTCGTCGAATGCTTGTCCCGCTTAATCACCGGAAGTATAGACGTATTCGGATTGTTCGGACGGTTCATCACAGCCAAGGAGAAGGCGACAACCGCAAACGGGATAAGGAAAAGGAACATCCCCCCCTGAAACGCCAACCCAAGCAACGCCCCTGCAACAACAAACAATATTTCAGATACGGACATACAACCCTCTACAAGCGGAAAGACCGATATAACATGACAATCGCGAGACCGGCATAAATGAAGTGACTGTTCCACGCCGCCCAGAAAGGCGAAAGCGCTCCATTTTCACCCATTTTAAGTCCAATCCTCTCTAAGATATAATAGCTAAAAACAAGCAAAAGGCCAACACCGAATTTCTGGGAGAGCCCCCCAGAACGGCTATACCGATGGCAAAGGGCCGCCCCAATCAAAAGAACAATCAGGTTCATCCAATGGGCGGAATACTTGAACTGCAACGCCGTTTCCATCGCGCGGGTATCTTCGCCAGAACGTCGAAGGACATCGATTCGCGCCTTGACCATCTTGGAATCCATTTCATCGGCAAGCTGGCGTTCATTAATCAAGTCGTTCGGATGCGTCAGCACCTTTCCGTTCATATTCTCGCGCTGGATAGGAAAGAACTCGACCGAGCCATCCTTGTGGAACACACGGCGGTATCCATTTTCAAACATCCAGTAAGCGAGCGAATCCTTTTCAACCCAACGGATCAGGCGCACATCGTAACGTTCTACTAGGCGGCCTTCACTGCGAACCAGGAGTACGACATCTCGCCCCACTTTACTCGTACCGGAATAGTACTTGAAAAACCAGCTGCTCTTTTCGCTATCGATAAACGTGAAATCCTGCTTTTCCTTGATGCGCGGGTTCTTGCGCTTTTGGGCGTTTGTTTCCATGATTTCAAAACGCCTGTGGTTTGCATCCGGGAGCCAGTGTTCGCTCATTTCGTAAGAACCAACCGACATGAATACGCCAAGCAAGAATATCGGGAAGAGAGTCTTGAGCGGACTTTGTCCGGAACTCTGCATGGCACTCATTTCAAGGTGCCGCGCCATATTGCCCACCGAGGCCAAGACCGCGATAAACAATGCAACTGGGGTAATCAAGTAAAGGATATACGGGAGATAGCTCAGGTAGTAGTCTCCCACGAGTTTCATATCGCGGGAAAGCCATGTCTTGATATTACCGACAAAGTCAATTACGACAAAAATGAGTACCGCACCGCAGACCACGATGAGGAACATTTTCAAGAAGTTCCAAATAAGATAACGGGAAAATCTCATCAAAACAACTCCGCAATTTTGCCGAAAACAAAACTAAAGAAACGACCTATTGCCCTAAAGACAATAAACCTGCCTCCAAAGCGTCCGATTTTTCCGAAGAAACTGCGGATTATGGAATTGCCAGTAAATCGGTCGCGAATCATCGCACGCGTAAGGAGGATACCAAACACACCAATAAGGATATTAGAAATCCACATGGCGAGTTCCGGAGAGACAATCAAGCGGTCAGCGAGGTTTTCGCCGCCGATAAGGCAAATCCAGTAGATGACAAAGAACGCAAGGCTGTAAAGGATGCCTGTACCGATGCCGCCCTTGCGGGCCATGATTCCAAGCGGGGCGCCAATCAATATAAACACGAAACACGCAAACGCCGTGCTGAACTTTTTGTGAATTTCGACCAAGTACTGCGCTTCACGTTTGAGTTCGCCTTCCATACGGCCCCAAACGCGTTCTGTCGCACGCATCGAGGATGCCTCCTGCACACGGACTTTGCGCAGTCCATTTACGAACTGCATGGAATCTTGTTTCGCGGCATTTTTCGCATCGGCAGGAACAATGCTATCGCCTATGACGAGTTCGCGCATGCGCATCAGCGTCGGCAACCGGCGGGACTTGGCCTGGACCGCTGCCGAGTCATATTTTTCACGGGCGTCCGTCACCACCTCCCACATCATCTCGACCGGCATTTCGCGGTCGCTGCGGTAACTGCGGCTACGGCGTTCGAGGCGGTCATCCACATTCTGCATGGCCAAATCCTGCGAGAAGAAACGGATGCGGAAATAGTTGTCATTATCGTCCGGATCGACGAGATGCGTCTCGCCACTGCGGAGTCGGAGCATGAGCGTCGCCCCGTTATCGACGTAATCCATCGTGGCGCTGTCGGCATAGACAATACGCGGGGCACCCTTCTTTTCCATTTCAAAAATTTGGATCCCGTACAACGTTCCCGAAACGGGGTCGATGCGGTTCACCCAAAGCTGGACTCCGGGGAACTGCGTAATCAGGCGCCCGGCATCCACGAACACATGCGGTTTTTTGCGCGATACGGCGTTCATCAGTTCGACCGACCTGTGGTTCGCCTCCGGGAGCACCCAGTTGTTGAACACCACCATCAGGACAGAAAGCAATAGCGCCACAAGCAGCACCGGGCGCATCAGCGACAACGGCGAAATCCCGGCCGCCTTGACTGCCGTAATTTCCTGGTCGCCCGACATACGGCCAAACGCCATGAGGCTTGCGACAAGCACCGCCATCGGAATCGACAGTGAAAGCATCCACGCGAGGTTCAAAACAAAAATTTCGATAACGGTAGATGCAGGCAAGCCCTTGGACAGCACATTGTCCAATATCTTGACCAAAAAGTCAACTACAAACAAAAAAGTAATGCCAAAGAGCGACGCCAAAAAAGGGCCTATCAGCTCTTTCAACACATAGCGGACTAAAATCATTTTTCTCTAGAGTCGTTTTTTTCTACTTTACAGCGTGAAAGTTAGAATTAACCAAAGAAAAAAAATGAAAACTCTTTTCAAGAATACCCTGTTCGTTCCTCTTTTCCTTTATATGACAACTATGATGGGTTGCTCCTCCACCTCTAACGAGAAAATGACCCATACCGAATGGTGCAAAAAACGCTATGACGTCGCAGAAGAACTTTTCAAGTCAAAGAAGTACGGCAGGACAGTCGAGAAACTCGAAGAAATCCTTTCTACCTGCGCTGGGTCGGGCTACATGGAACAAGCGCAGTTCCTGCTTGCCGAAAGCTATTTCAACCTGGAGCAGTGGATTGAGGCCCGTGGCGAATATGGAAGCTTTATCGTAAACTTCCCAGCATCCCCATTTGCCGAAACCGCAGAATTCCGCAAGGCCGTCTCGTCGTTCAACATGGATTACAAGGTCGATCGTGATGAATCGAACACAACCGCCGCATTGAAAGACTTCGAGCGCTACCTCGCCAACCACCCGAGTTCCCCGCTCCGCGACTCCGTCAACTACTATTACGACCAGCTTATAGATCGCGTAGCCGAGAAGGAATTCCAGACAGGCCGCCTCTACTTGCGCATGGAAAAGCCGCAAGCTGCAGTGATTTACTTCAAGGAATTTTTGGAAACTTACCCGAAGGCCAAGCGCCGTCAAGAGGTCCTGTTCCTCATTTCGGACGCCTACACAGACCTCGACCAGTTTGACCCTGCAAGACAGTATCTCGCGATAGCGCAAAACGAAGCACTCGAAGATGCCGAGATTCAGAAACGAGTTAAAAAGGCTGAAACAAAAATCGCCAATGCCGAAGAAGCTTACGAAAAGCGACTGAAACAAGAAGCCGAAAAGAAGCGTCTCCAGAAAGAAGAAAAGAAATTGACAAACTAGGCAACGGATGAAGTCCCAGTCCAGATTCACAATTCTCTGTATCCTGACGGCATTGGTATTCGCAACAAATGCCTTTGCTGATAGTGATGAAAAACTGGACCACGACTATTCCATCCTTTCGGTCTTTGTGCAGCCTTCCATCTCGTTCATCAGTTTTACGGAACGCGAATACTTCCAGAACGCCATCGACACAATCTATTACGGTTTCAGGGAAAGCGCCATCAACAGTGCCGAATCCCTGAATGTTGCCAAGCAGGATTTTCAGAAGGTGAACTTCTGCTTTCCGGTTACTGCCGGAATCCAATGGCAGTTCTTGCAAGACCACTTCTTAAGCGCGGGCATCGGTTTTATCTACGATAACGAGTCCGTGGTGCTCACCGATCGCAACAGCAGCACCCACAGTTACGAGTACACGCTACAGGGGATTCCGCTTTTTCTCGAATACCGATTCGCGTTGCCCAAAAACTTTATCACACTCAGCACGGGCGGACTCTTCAGCATTGCGGTTCGCTGGTACTGGGTTTTGCCGGGGACCGAAATTTATACGACCTGGGGTTATCTCGGTGCAAAGACACCGCTCTTTGGCGCCGGCTTTGGCGCAAGCGTGGGTTACCTCTTTGCCAGTTGGAGGAACTTCAAACTCTATGGGGATATTGGATTCAACTCTATTTCTGTGAAGTCCAACAAGAAATTCTCGGACATTGTCCCTGGCGGGCCAGACGAAAAAGCCAAATGGAACCTGGGCGGGATTCTGCTACAGATTAGGGGAACGTTTGGATTCTGGAACAAGCCGAGACCCAAAGATGACGACGACGACGACGATGATGATGACAATCCATCGCTCCGCAAAAAACGAATTTTGAACAAACTGCGTTCCATAAAGGATTCCGCGAAAAAAGATACCATGAATACGGCGGATAGCGCCGGTGTGGATTCCGTGAGCGCCAATGTCGCAGATTCCGTGAAAGCAACTAGCGCCAGCGTGGATTCCGTAAGCGCCGCCGACGCAGATACAGCAAAAGCAATCGCTGCAGATTCTGCCAAAGCAACCGTCGCCGATTCCGCGAAGGTTAATATCGCCGATTCCGCGAAGGTCGATTCAAGTACGGTCAAAAATTCAATAGCTGCAGACTCCGCAAAAGTCAAGCCCGACACGGCCAATGCTCCCCCGCAACCGGCGAACAAGCCCGAAGATGCCGCATCCGTCAAGCAGCCAGAAAAGCAGCCGGAACAACCGGCACAGTCTGCACCTGCAGAAAACGTCAAATCAAAAGGGGACTGATGAGCTTGTTGCCAGGGGAAAAATTGCGTTACGCCGAAACGCATTTTAAGTTCAAGCTACCCTGGTCGCTCCTTTACAAGCCGTGGCCCGAAATCATTTTTGACGCCCCGTTCCAGTTTGCGCCGGGAGTAAGCCCGTACCTGTGGATTGTCGTGCGCGATGCCGACCGGTTCCCGACAACAATAAAGGCAGCAGAAATTTTACTCAAGCACTGTGTTGATAACACGTTTGACCAAACGCTTGACAACGCGCAAAATAAAGCACGACAACCGGACATTTCTATCCACAAAGAATTGAACAACGAAGTCCACGAGCAAATGAAATTTATTCCGCTCGCACTCGGTGAAATCCCGGCGGGCACTTACGAAGCGTATTGCAAATTGACAGTCGAAAGAGAAGGCAAAGCGCAAACGTTCGAACGCTGGAACTTGCCCCGACTCAAGCCGACTCCGCTCCGCTTTAAAGTTTTGAACGAGCACCCTCCCATCGCTCCTGGCTTTGCCGCAGGCGAGATGCATTGCCATACGCACTATTCCGCCGACCACGTGGAATACGGCGCCACGCCAGAAGTGTTGCAGTTGGCTGCTAAAGCCGTCGGGCTCGATTTCGTGAATTGCACCGACCACGCCTACGATTTTGCGTTCACGCAAGAAGACTTTACAAAAGAGGCGGACTCGCCCGTCCCGAGATTCCAGAAACTGCGCGAAGAGATTGCCGCACTCCCAAGCAAAGACGAAAACGGAAACGACATGCCGCTCATGCTTGCAGGCGAAGAAGTCTCCGCAGGGAATAGCAAAGGCGAGAACGTACATGTGACAGTCCTCGCCCCCGAAGGTTACCTCCCGGGGCTCGGCGACTGCGGCCGCTACTGGCTCGACAACAAGCCTACCCGCAGCATCAAGCAAATTCTGAACATGACCGGGGCGCACTGCTTCGCAGCCCACCCCTTCCAGCAAATGGGACTTCTGGAAAAGTTCATCTTCCGCAGAGGCTACTGGAAACCCGAAGATTTGAACATTCCAAACGAACGCGCAGACAAAGGCACCAAAAAAACGCACTCCATTCGCGGACTCCAGTTCTGGAACGGCATCCGCGATGAAGGCTTCAAGCTCGGTCGCGAATTTTGGATAAATGAATTAGGCAAAGGCAATTATCTGCTCCCCATCGGCGGAAACGATGCGCACGGCGATTTGAACAGCATGACCGCGGTCGATTTACCGCTCTTTTCGCTCAAGCACACACGAGCGCATATTTTCGGCAACGTCCGCACAGTTGTGAAAATCATGGACCCTACCGGCAATCCGATTTTGTCATTCCCGGCTCCGACCGGGAATCTCCCTACACAGCCCCCGCTGACTCTCGACGATTTAAACGCAGCCTTCTCCGCCGACAACTGCTACATCACCGACGGCCCAGCACTCTGGTGGGAACGCGATGGCAAGAACATCATCTTCCACGCCCGCAGCAACAAGGAAACCGGCGGCGGCTTCCGCTATATCCGCATCTACGGACGCCAAACTCTCCCTAACGGCAAGCTCGCCCTCGAAGAAGAAATCATGATCGGAAGCCTCGTCGCGGCCCCCGACCACGCCGACATCCCGGTCGCCCCATTCGGTCACGCTTACGTCCGCGCCGAATGCGAAACGGCAACAGGCAAGTTCGCCCTCACATCCGCAGCACGAGTCCTGTAAAAGGAGAGAATCATGCCACGTTTTATGTCGCCGATGATTCGCCGCAAGCCAGTTACAGATAAACTCGATGAAGAATCTCGCGCAGTTGACCAAAGCGCTGTTGACCTAAGCGCTGTTGACTCACGTGCAGTTTCGTCTGCAGGCCAAGAAGCCGCGCAGTCCACTATCAAACAAAGCGCTGATCTTTCGCAGTCTGCGCAGTCCGACCAGCAACAATCCGAGCCCGAGACCCCACCCGACATCCGCATCAGCGAAGGCTCGTTCAAGCAAATTCGTGACGAAAGTCTCGTCCTCTTGTCGCAAGGAATCACACACCGCATCGACCGTTCCGAAGAAGGCCCCTTCCAAATTTTCGTCGAACCTGACAAGCGCCGAGCAGCTCAATTTCAAATTCGGCTCTACCACCGCGAAAACCCGCCACGAGATGAAAACCCGCCCCTTCCACTAAAATTTACGTTCCAGCCGCTTTGGGTGCTTGCAGTACCCGTCATCTGCACGTTGCTAGATTTTTCAGGCGCGGTCGTCCAAATGAACAGCGCAGGCATCGCCGACGCCTCAAAAATCATGCGGGGAGAGTGGTGGCGCACCATCACCGCCATGACGCTCCACGGGGACGAACGACACCTCGCCGGAAACCTGCTCTCCGGATTCATCGCGCTGAGCCTTTTGCATTACCGCATCCCGCTTGCGAAACTCGTGCCGTTCCTTGCCGTTGCAAGCGCCGTCGCGAATTTTTTCGTTGCGCTCACGGTGCAAACAAACTTTAGGTCGCTCGGTTATTCCAGTTTCGTATTTGCAGTCATCGGCTGCCTCGCCGTCATCGAATTCCGCCTCATGCCCCGCGAAACGCACGGCATGCTCCGCCGCTTTGCGCCACTCTGCGGCGCCGCCTCCCTCGCCGTATTCTTAGGCCTTGGCGAGAACGCCGACATTCTCGGGCACTTATACGGATTCATCGCAGGACTCCTTTGCGGATTCATCCCCAAAAAGAAAACGCTCCGCTGGGGAGCGCCTACCGGCATTGCCGACATTTCTGGAGTTTTCGCCTATTACATCCTGTTCGCCATCGGCTGGGCATTGGCTCTTTAACAAAAGCTATTTCTTCTTAGCCCTTTCCTCATCACGAATCTTTTTTATTTCAGCAAAAATTTTTTCGAGGGCCATCCTCTCAATCTGTTTCAATTCTTCTTCGGTGAAGTTTTCCTTGCGCTTTTTATATTGCTTATCCAGTTCATCGCATTTCTCCTTATCGTATTCTTTCTTTAAGCACTTGATGCCATCTTGTACAATATCATCAACGAGCTTGTCCGGAGAATCTCCACACCCGGAGAAAATCAAGGACATCGCGGCAACAGCAATTATCAGGAAAAGTTTTTTCATGGCATGTCCCTCCGATTTAAGGTTGTGTATAATATGAATATACCTTATAAAAAATGAAGCGGACGTAAATTGATTTTTATAAAGTTCTTAACACTTAGCCTATTCCACTTTCATGAGTTTTTGGAATTGAATTTCAAAAATTTTTTTCTGGTCATCCAAACTCATTTTATCTTTTAGTTCAGTAAGCTGAATACGCAGATCAGCGCACTCTTCTTGAGACAACTGCTGGTCATTTTTGCACTTAGTCTCCCAAACATAGACTGTATCAACCATTTTTTTCAACTCTTCGCTACAATCATGACAATCTGCTGGTAAAACCGTTGGAGCTTCTCTCCAAAAAAACATGCCTACTTTATCTTCTTCTTTTCTTTGATTATCATACTTGCCAGATTTCTCCACCATCACCTGAAATTTTTCAGCCCCAATTCTGATGATTTCTTCCTGATCCTCATCACTCAATTTGTTCTTTTTTTCAGTCCACTCTTGGCACTCCGTTTCATAAGTTCCGGTATTTTCGGCGGCAGTACAAATAAAGCTCACGTAAAAAAGATCATCCGCAATTTTCGTGAGCGAATCTTTTTTCAATGGTTCATTCGCTGTTTGTTCCAGCGATTCAGCTACCGCTTTTTCCTGCGAATTATCTGCAACTTGTTTCGACGAATCACTGTTGCCGGCGCAGGCAAGGAACATTGTGGCAATAAGGCCCATCAAAAATTTTTTCATCATTCTTATCCATTATGTTATACAATAACGTCAATATACAAAAACGACCCCGGCACTAAGACCGGGGTGACAAAAAGCACGACATTGCTATAAGCGACAGAAAACTAATGACCACTGACGAATGACCATTAGCTAAGCTAATAACTAAAATTAAAGGCTAGCGAGGAACTTTTTAGCCTTGTCCGCAAAAGCACGGTTGTCGCCATAGACGTGGAGCAACTTTTCAGCCGTAGCCTTAGCCTTGTCGCTTGCACCGAGCTGCTGATACACAAGCGTGAGCTTCCACATGGCATCAGCAACCATCGGGACCTCGTCTGCCGGTTCGTCCTTCTGGTAGCGATCTTCCAGGTCGCCTGTACGCTTGCCGAATTCAGCAATGTACTTTTCGAGGAAATTCGCGGCAGCGGGGAAGTCGCCCTTTTCCATTTTCACAGCGGCAAGACCATG
This sequence comes from uncultured Fibrobacter sp., assembly GCA_946415675.1. Lineage (GTDB taxonomy): Bacteria > Fibrobacterota > Fibrobacteria > Fibrobacterales > Fibrobacteraceae > Fibrobacter. Next base: position 16,229 of record CAMKTL010000001.1, on the reverse strand, counting down.
CATGGCTGCCGAACGCACGAGAGCGACAGAACCCGCATTGTCAAGAGCTTTCTGGAGGAGGAGGGCGGCACCGTCAAAATCCTTCTTTTCGAACTTGATATTGCCAGCAAGAAGCGAAATCTTGGCAAGAGCGAGGCCTTCGACCTTGCCCGAAGCTATCTTCGCCTCGAATTCAACAAGGGCGCTATCCTTTTCGCCGGCATAGAGGTAGGTGTATCCCATGCCAATGAGTTCGCTCTGTTCTATAGCAGCAGCCTTACGGGCGTCCTTGTACTGGATAATCCCTGCAATCACAGCGATAACGATGACAAACGCCACCGCGACCTTCGTTCCGTGCTGGATAAAGAATGCCTTAAGTTCAGAATTATTAGTATTAGATTCGTTAGCCATAATTAAGCTTCCATGTTAAAAAAATTTCTGTAGCCCAATCATAGAAAAAAAAGCAAAGCTTGTCAGTAAATCTTGACAAGAAAGGGTCCATTTACTATCTTTGTTCTCGCTTCGCCACTCTAGCTCAGCTGGTAGAGCAGCTGATTCGTAATCAGCAGGTCGGCAGTTCAAATCTGCTGGGTGGCTCGAAAGACTCCTCGGACGCAAATCCGGGGAGTTTTTGTTTTTGGGGCATTTCCGTTTTTTTGAGGGTACGGCAAATTATATATTGGTCTATATGAGCTGCTCCAGAATAGCAACAATAGTTTTACTGCTAGCAACGATTATCTTTGCTCAGAATCGTTCGGATTACCACCCTGGGATTCCAGAATATCGAATTGGCGGTACAGACACCATTATATCTTCGGATGGTAGAAAAGACACGCGGTTGCTGAACATTTCTTGGGGAGAATTGGCCGATAAAAGAAAGTGGGATACGATTCATGCCCCGTTGGACCCCAAAACAAGACCTCTCGATGAAGATGAAGGAGTCCGTTGTTGGGCTATTGCCATTTACAACTTGAACCACTATTACAGAATGGCGAATGGAGAAAGAGGCAACCTGACTTTGGATGAAATCGTTGCGCTAGGGCACATGTACGAGGATGCACACGCATTTTATGATACCGCTAAAACTTCCTTTCCCCTGAAATATGAAGATTGGCGAGAAAAAGTAAATAGTTCGCCCGGCCCGGCCCTTGCTGCGTTCCCTATGAATTCGGGAAGTGACGAATCTTACATGCTTAGTTGGGCGTTAAACATACCCAGACCTAAAGAATATTCAACCAATGACGATTTTCAGGGGAACCAAAAACTAGCCGCGCAAATGTGGATTGACAGCCTGTCGGATGGAAAACCCATTTATGTCAATCAATGTTATATGAAGCGAGAAGAATGTAATCCTGAGTCATGGAAACACAAACATACCATGCTTATTGACGGATACAGATATCGAAATGCAGACTCCATTGAATTCCATTTCATAAACATCGATAACTACGGAAAAAACGAATGGAGGACTCTCCTTGGCAAAAACTGGCATTTCATATATTCCTTTATCATCATCAGCGGGGTTGATTCCGTTCGGGCAACCCTTCCTGAAGTACACGTTGATTCCGATTCCGACGGCATCATGGATTTTGATGAATTGTACAGGTTTGCTTCTCGCTATGATTCCAAGGACTCCGATGGAGATGGAATTGACGATAAAACGGAGATTTACTCTTATGTCATTCGGGAAAAGATAAGTGGCAAAAAAAACGTTTTCCGTCCAGGAATACTTAAAGGACACGGTGTTACACAAGAATTTTTCGCAGATATCGATAAAGATGGCAAAAGGGCTGAAAACGACGACGATTCTGACGGTGACGGTATTAAAGACGGAGAAGAAGACTTAAACCACAACGGATTCGTGGATGTCGGGGAAACGGACCCTTACGATAAAGACAATGGAGAAAATTCCCCCAAAAATGAAATTCCAAACAACATTATCATATACTCCTTGGACTATATAAGAATCAATGACGGAGACTCCTTATTCAAGGGCTCTTCGGAAAATTCGCAATGCACCGATAAGTGTGATATAGCAGCAGAAGCCAAGGAGAATAAATCCGTTGATGTGGGTACAGGAGCAAGAATCGGGAATGTCTATTCAAAAGGGCCGATTCAAATTCAAAGCAAGAAAACTATTGGGACAGTCCGCTTTTACGGCAACTCCCATGTTAACGATTCCATTAATGATATTATTGTTTTTAATCACGACGAACGACTTTGGCCGTACCATATCCCCCAATTTTCAGCCAAGGCGATAAAGACGAAAACTGAAAAAATCGTGAGAGCCGGAGAAAGCGATACATTGAAAGGTGTTGCCTCGTTTAAAACAATCAAGGTAGAAGCCGGAGGCAAGCTCTATTTCGATGAAGGCGAAATCTCCGTGAAAAATCTACAGCTGGATGCAGGTTCCAGTATAGATTTTGTAAAACCCGATTTTTCGATGATTTTACATGTCAGCCAGAACATACAATGGAATGCGACTACCGAAAATCGAAATGTAGATTTCATTGCAAAAGGATTAAAATTATACTACTATGGTCACAAGCCATTCATTGTCAATGGTGTATGGGCGGGGACGATTATAGCCCCCCATGCGGAACTGGTATTGGGCCAAACTGAAAATAAAAAATTCTATGGACAATTTTTGGGAAAGGGCGTTACCGTTCATCAAAACGCTAAAATTTTTAGGGTCCCGTTCAACCCGAAAAAATAAAAATTCACGACTTGCGAAAGCGACTCAAATTAACTAAATTTGTCGCTCTATGAATCCGAATGGCGCAATTATTGTACAAAGCAACCTCGAAATCATGGTCGAGGTCGATAACCCGAACTACCCTACCGCACGTGATGCAATCGCCCCTTTCACAGAACTCGTCAAAAGCCCGGAGCACTTGCACACCTATAAGATTTCCCATTTGAGCTTGTGGAACGCAGCAGCAACTGGACTGCGCGCTCCCGAAGTTCTCGAAAGGCTCGAAAGCCAAAGCCGCTATCCAATACCGCCGACAGTCGTCACCGAAATTGAAGACTACATGGCCCGTTACGGTCTCCTCCGTCTGAGAAAAGAAGGCGACCGCCTGATGATGGAATCCGACGACAAAATCATGTTCGTCGAAATCTGCAAATTGAGGGATGTTGAACCGTTCATCGTCGAATTTATCGACGATACGCATGCCGTAGTCGATCCTGAACGCCGCGGTCATCTCAAGATGACGCTTACCAATGCAGGCTTCCCGGTCGAAGACCTTGCCGGATACACTGTCGGCGACCCGCTCCCCATCCAGCTCCGCGAAACAACCGTTTCCGGCAAGCCGTTCACACTCCGCGACTACCAGAAGGACGCCGCACAAGTTTTCTATGCAAGCGGTAGCGAAAAAGGCGGTTCCGGCGTAATCGTGCTCCCCTGCGGTTCCGGCAAGACGGTCATCGGGCTTGCAACGATGGCATTGATACAGACCAAGACACTGATTCTGACGCCGAACATTTCGGCATCGCGACAGTGGATTCGCGAGATTTGCGACAAGACAACTCTCACCTTGGATCAGGTGAAAGAATATTCCGGCGAAGTCAAGGAAATCGGCCCCGTCACCGTCGCCACCTACCAGATTCTAACGCAAAGGAAACGCGCCAAGAAGAGCGACGACGACAAGGAAGTCAAGGAACCGGAAATGACCGAAGAAGAGGTCAAGAAGGAACTTGCCAATTTCCCGCTTTTCAGCGAGCAGAAATGGGGACTCATGATTTACGACGAAGTCCACCTGCTCCCTGCCCCCGTGTTCCGCCTAAGTACCGAAATGCAGGCCACACGCCGCTTGGGCCTTACGGCAACGCTCGTGCGCGAAGACCACAAGGAAACCGAGGTTTTCAGCCTTATCGGTCCGAAAAAGTTCGACATCCCGTGGCGTATCCTCGAGGCGCAAGGCTGGATTGCCACCGCTGACTGTAACGAAATCCGCATTCCGATGGAACCGGAACTCAAGATGAAGTACGCTCTTGCCCCAGTCCGCGACAAGATTACGCTCGCCAGCACGAACCCAGAAAAGACCGACATTGTCGAACGACTGCTCAAGCATTTCAGCAAGCCGGACGACCGCGTGCTCATCATCGGGCAGTACATCGACCAACTCGAAGCGCTCTCCGAAGATTTGCAGATTCCGCTGATTACCGGAAAGACGCCGAACAAGGAACGCGAAAAGCTTTATGCAGCTTTCCGCTCCGGCGCCCAAAAGAACCTCATGGTTTCCAAAGTCGGTAACTTCGCTATCGACTTGCCCGATGCCAACGTGCTCATCCAGATTTCGGGAACGTTCGGCAGCCGCCAAGAAGAAGCCCAACGCCTCGGCCGCGTGTTGCGTCCCAAGAGCGACGGCGGTGCAGCACACTTCTACAGCATCGTGACGCAAGATTCCAAGGAACAGGAATTCGCCATGAACCGCCAGCTTTTCCTGACCGAACAAGGTTACGCATACAAAATAATCAAGCGTGGCGACTGGGATATTCTCTGCCGTACGCCCGAAGAACTCGCCGCAAGAACGTAAGGCATTCGTCATCCTGAGCGAAGCGAAGGATCCAGCGTCATCCATCTTCGATGCTTGACTAGTTCGCCTCGGTAATGAGAAAGCTTGTTTTCTCACTACACTCGGCTCCGGCGTCATTCATCTTCGATGCTTGACCAGTTCGCCTCGGTAATGAGAATGCAAGCATTCTCGCAACTCTCGGCTCCGGCGTCATTCATCTTCGATGCTTGACTAGTTCGCCTCGGTAATGAGAAAGCAAGCTTTCTCACTACACTCGGCTCCGGCGTCATTCTTAGTGGCGATAGCCGCGAAGAATCCAGTCATATATTGCATATAAAAAAGACTCCGCCACCGCGGAGTCTTTTTTGCATTTTTACAAAAGAAGAGCCACATTCTCTGCGGCTCCATTCCGACTACGTTCCCAGCAGTCTGTGGTTTACGTGAGCTTCGACGACGTTCACCACGTAATCGCCCAGCTTTTCGCAGTCGTTCACCATATCCATGTAATGCACGCCCAACTGGTAACTGTAGCGTTGCGCATTGATATCGTTGATATTCAGTTCCTTGAGCATCTTGCGATAATCGTTGATTTCGTATTCCAGTTTCAACGTATGGGATGCCTTCGTATGCGGTTTGTCTTCGATGACATTGAGCATCTGTTCCATCGCCTGGTCGCAAAGTTTCATCATGGAATCGATGCGGCTATACTGTTCTTCGGTAAAGTCTTCCCCGAGCTTAAATTTACGATTGAGTACGTGAGCCATGTTGCAGCAAGCATCGCCAATACTCTCAATTTCTGAAATTTCCCTGAGCATACATTGCAGCGAAGTCTTACTTTCTGGGCTCAAGTGACCTTCACTGACTTTATTCAAATACCTGCCAATTTCGATTTCCAAACTGTCGCTTATCCGCTCGTACTTTTCAATGCGCTCAAACAGTTTCGTAAATTCTTCCTCGTTTTTCATCTTGAGCAAGTCGGGCACAAATCGGAACATTTTGAGAGTGCGTTCCGCATAGAGGTTGATTTCCTTGCGAGCCTCGAACAGAGAAAGTTCCGCCGTGCTCATGAGGCCACCGCGAATAAACTTGATGCTGAAATCTTCGCCATCTTCCTTTTCTTTGATAATCTTACAGATAAGCTTTTCCATCGGCTTGATGAACCAGATAAGGAGCATCACGTTACAAAGGTTGAATGCCGTATGGAACCCAGAAAGGGCGTATGTCACACGGACACTCGCATGGGCAATTTCTTCTTCTGTTTGCGGAACAAAGTTCGGGTCGAAACCCACCACATGGCAAACCATGTTCACAAAGGGGTGGAACAAAATCAGCACCCACACCACGCCGAACACGTTGAAAAGCATGTGCGCCAAAGCCGCGCGCCTAGCCTGCGTACTTGCCGATAGCGCCGCCAGGTTCGAGGTCACCGTCGTACCGATGTTTTCGCCCATCACAAGCGCGATACCCTGATAAATCGGGAGCACGCCACTCGAGCAGAGGATAAGCGTAATCGCCATGATAGCCGCCGAAGACTGCACGCACATCGTAAGTATCCCCCCCAGCAAGAGGAACAAGAGCGTACTGAAGATACCCCAGCCACCAATCGATGAGAAAAAGTCGATTATCGCCTGGTTATGTGAAAGGTCCATCGCCACAGCATTCTCGCGTAGCGTCGTAAGTCCAAGGAACATGAACGCAAATCCGAACACGAATTCGCCGAAGCTTTTCACGCTACTTTTATGCACGTAGGAGAGTGCAATTCCAAGTCCAAAAAACGGCCACACGAAACTGCTCATGTTAAACTGGAAACCGAATATCGACATAATCCACGCCGTCGCAGTAGTACCGATGTTCGCACCCATAATCACCGGGATGGCCTGCTTGAGCGTGAGTAGCCCCGCATTCACGAAGCTAACCGTCATCACGGTTGTCGCCGTCGAGGACTGCACGGCAGCGGTAACGAACGTACCCGTCAAAAGCCCGCCCACACGGTGTTTGGTCATGGTGCCAAGGACTGCGCGGAGGTGTCCGCCGGTGAGTTTCTGCAAGCCTTCACTCATCGTCTTCATGCCGAACATGAGAAGAGCGAGGCAACCGATCATTTTTAAAACTGCAAGAATCATAGAACCTTATTCGTATTTAAAAAGGGTGAAAAATCAATCCTGATTTCGGTGCCGAAACCGACGGTCGAATTCAGGTGAACTGCCGCATGGAGGACTTCTGCGATGTGTTTCACGATTGCAAGCCCGAGTCCCGTTCCTCCGGTTTCCTTGGAGCGGCTCTTATCGACACGATAGAACCGTTCAAAGACGCGGGACTGGCATTCCTCCGGAATTCCAATTCCGGTATCCTTCACGACAACGGCATTCGGCTTCACGAGCACGACCACCTTGCCGCCCTGTTCCGTATAGCGGATAGCGTTATCCACTAAGTTGAAAATCATCTCGTAGAGCAGTTTCGAGTTTCCAAGGATTTCTGCGGAAGTGTCGCCGTCCAGCGAAAGCTGGATGGACTTTTTGTTTGCGTTCAGGCAGAGATCCTCGATGCAACTATGCGCTACGTTCCAAAGGTTGACTTTTTCGCTTAAATCAAACGGCTCGCCTTCCGGGTTGTCCAGCCTCGAAAGCGTAATGATATCATTTGCAATGGATTGCAAGCGGAGCGCTTCCTTGTGGATTTTCCCCGCAAAGACCTTGACATCTTCGGGCTTCGCCAAGCCACTTTCAATAAGTTCCGCATAGCCTGAAATGGACGTCAGCGGTGTTTTCAGTTCGTGCGAGGCATTGGCCGTAAATTCATTTTTCAGATGCGAAATTTTCTGTTTCTCGTTCGAGAGCTGTTCAATCGTCAATTGCAGTTCGAGGTCCTGCTTGCGGATGGTGTTGACGAGAGGCGCGATTTCCTTATAGACGTTCTCTATGCTCATCCATTCGGGCGTTCCCAACTGATCCACCAACTTTTGGAGCGGGCTGATGAAGGCTCGACTTAGTCCAATCGCAATCAGAATCGACGCAGTGACAATAGCCGCCAGCAAGACGATAAGATACGGGATGGTCTTAGAAAAGACCTGCTGCAGATTCGCCTGGCGCATTCCAAGGCGCAACACCTTACCATCCCCCAGCCGTTTGGCAAAGTAGAACACCTTCGCTTGCAAGGTTGAAGAATAACGGAGGTCTTCGCCGACGCCTTTCTCAAAAGCGTCTATGACCTCTTCGCGGTCGTTGTGGTTTTCCATCTTGACCGCTTCGGCGTCGCTGTCGTAGAGAATTCCACCTTTCGGGTCAATGAGCGTAATGCGGAGGTCCTTGCTTGCATACCGGGATAATTTCTGAGGTTCGTCTCCAAGGGCTTCGTTAGTATAGGCAACTTCAATCAGCCGTAAGTTCTCTCGCAGCTGACTCTTGAGCTGGTCAGTCATTTCACCTTCGAAAACACGCACCGTAAAAAATACAGCAAACAAAGCGGCAATCACGCCCATGTAAATCAAGCTGTATCGTAAACGGTCTTTCATTGAGCCTTGTACCCGACATTGCGAACCGTCTGGATGATGGAGCCCTGCTCACCCAATTTCTGCCGGAGCGTTTTGACATGCATATCGACAGTCCGCGTATCCATTTTAAAATCAATGCCCCATATTTTTTCCAGAATCTGTTGCCTAGAATAGACAAGCCCCGGATGCGACAAGAAAAGTTTCAGAAGTTCGTATTCCTTGTAGGTCAGCTCCACATTGTCGCCACCAACGGTAACGGTGTGCTTCGCTTCATCGAGAAATACTCCCCCGAGAGATAACGTTTTCAGCTCTTCGGCATCGGTATTCAATCGGCCCGAACGACGGAGCAACGCCTTGACGCGAGAGATAAATTCCAAAATGCCGAAAGGTTTCGCAATATAGTCATCCGCTCCCGAGTCGAGCCCTTTGACTTTATCTAACTCGGAACCTTTGGCCGTAAGCATGATGACGGCAACGTTTTTGGTAATTTCCTGTGCGCGAAGACGCCTTAAAATGCTAAGGCCATCTTCGCCCGGCAACATGATATCGAGAATGAACAAATCCGGCACGCAAGACTTAACCGCTTCATCCAGGCTTTTCCCGCAATCGAAAGCGTTGACTTCGAAACCGCTGCTCTTGAGCGCATAGGTTTCCATTTCGCGGATTTCGGAATTGTCTTCTACGATGTAAATCATGTTTAAAATTTACGAATTTACGCAACATTAAAATAAAAAGACCCTCTAATTATTTCAATGCCTAAAACAAAGGCTTCGCAAAGGTTTTATTTACACTTTACACAGATTTTACAAAAACATAAGACAAAGCCCCAGCTCAATGACCGGGGCATCTAACGCAAAGCCTCAAAAGACTTGCACTTTTTCAGCATTTTACACCAAAAATCTCCTGTTCGCATGGGCTTCGACCACATTCACCACGTAGTCGCCCAGTTTTTCGCAGTCGTTCACCACGTCCATGTAATGCACGCCCATCTGGTAGCTGTACTTCTGGTTTTCGATATCCACGATGTTCTTCTCTTTCAGGAGCTTGCGATAGTCGTTGATTTCGTTCTCCAGGTTCAGCGTACGGTTCGCATCCACCTGCTGCGAATCGTCAAGCACAGCAATCATGTGCACTAGAGCCTTTTCGCACAGCCCCATAATATGCTTGATATGCGCATACTGGTCCTCCGTAAAGTCTTCCTTGCTGCGGAACTTGCGGTTGATGGCGCGGGCCATGTTATAGCATGAATCGCCAATGCTCTCAATCTCGGAAATTTCGCGGAGCATCGCCTGGATAGTCGTCTTGCTTTCGGGGCTCAAACGGCCTTCGCTTACTTTATTCAAGTAATTTGCAATTTCGATTTCCATGTTGTCGCTAATGCCTTCGTACTTCTCAATGCGGGCAAACAGTTTCACAAAGTCGTTCTCATCCTTCATTTCAAGCAAATTAGGCACGAAGTTGAACATCTTGTGAGTGCGAGTCGCGAACAAGCTTATTTCCTTGCGCGCTTCGAGAAGCGAAAGTTCAGGAGTCCCCATGAGGCCCGAGCTGATGAAATGCAAACGGGAATCTTCTTCTTCTTCGGAGTTCTTGGGCTTAATCACGCGGCACACGAACTTTTCGATGTACTTGATGAACCAAATCTGGATAAACGTATTCGACACGTTGAAAGCCGAGTGGAACGTCGCAAGCACCACGGAAATTTTCGCGAGGTTACCAGCATAGCCTTCGTCGCCCGGGCGAATGCCGAGGTCAAAACCGACCACGTGGCAAACAGCAGCGAGGAACCACTTGAGCACAATCACCACCCAGATAACGCCTATTACGTTAATCGTAAAGTGAGCAAGCGCCGCACGGCGGGCCTGCGTATTGGCGGAGAGCGCCACGATGTTCGCCGTAATCGTCGTACCGATGTTTTCGCCAAGCACGAGCATGATGCCCTGGTCGATGTGCAAAACGCCGGTGGAGCAGAGAATCATCGTGATAGCCATGATGGCTGCAGAAGACTGCACACACAACGTAAGCACTGTACCCATCACGAGGAAGAACAGCGAATTGAAGAAATTCGGGTCGTTGAAGCGAGCGAAGAAGGCGCTAATCGAAGTGTTTGCCGCCGGGTCCTGCACCACGCTAAAGCCCGTCTCCTTGAGCGTCGTAAGCCCAAGGAAAAGGAAACCGACACCGAACAGGAACTCGCCCAAGACCCGCTTCTTGTTCATATAAACAAGTATGATACCGATGAAGAACGCCGGATAGACGAAGTTCGCGATGTTGAACGAGAACCCGAGGCTCATAATCCACGCGGTGACCGTCGTACCGATGTGTGCGCCAAGGATAATCGAAATCGCCTGCATGAGCGTCAAAAGCCCCGCATTAACAAAAGAGACCGTCATCAACGTGGTGGCGGTCGAACTCTGTACAGAGGCTGTAACAAACATGCCGGTAAGCATACCTGTAAAACGATTTGTAGTCATGGTGCCGAGCACATGTCGAAGCTGCGGCCCTGCCATCTTTTGCAGCGCCTCACTCATCGACTTCATGCCGAACATGAGCAGCGCCAAACATCCCAACATTTTTAGAGCCATCCAGGCCATATAGCGTTTTCCTCTTTTACGCCACTACCGAATCATCGTCGCTGCCTTTCAGCTAGTCCGGGCTCATGGCAGTGAATTATTTTGTAAAGCTGGCGTAAAATATAGAAAAAGCGAAGTAAAATCTATGCAAAAACAAAAAGAAATCCCCGTTCATGTTGAACCGGGAACAACAAATTAGTCGGACGATGGAAGTTGGCTGTAGGAAGTAGAAAGAACGCATCATCCAGTCAAATTCAACTGGATTTCTCACATCGTTCCACTCGTCCAGAATGACGATTGAAGCAATTAAATAGAGCGCACCATGGCGATGGCCTGGCTTGCGATACCCTCACCACGGCCCGTAAAGCCGAGTTTTTCGGTCGTCGTACCCTTGATGCCAATCTGCTTCACGTCAATGCCGAGCACGCGGGCGATATTCGCTTTCATCTGGTCCTTGTGCGGGTTCACCTTCGGGCGTTCGCACATCACAACGCTATCGATGTTCACGATTTCATAACCGGCCTTCTTGACTTCTTCGCCGACCTTGCGCAAGAGTTCCAAGCTGTCAGCGCCCTTGAACGCCGGGTCCGTATCCGGGAAGTACGTGCCGATGTCGCCGAGACCAGCCGCCCCGAGCAAAGCATCGCTAATCGCATGCAAAAGCACATCCGCATCGCTGTGGCCGAGCAAGCCCTTTTCGTACGGGATATCAACACCACCGATAATGCACTTGCGGCCTTCCACCAATTTGTGAACGTCAAAACCAATACCTGAACGATAAATCTTGTCCATGATTCAAAACCTGTTATTAAATGATTCGATCGAAATATAGAAATTCTAATCGCCTAACCCAGGACTCGCTCTAAACGGCGTCGCAAGTAAAATCACGACAGCGGTAATTCCTGCAAAAACAAGCAATACAGCACCCCCTCTCCAAGCAGCCTGCTTAAGTTCTCGCTCCCTGTTCTTTTGTGCTATATCAGCCGCCATTGCCGATAACGAATCTTGAAGCATTGCAGGATATTCCTGTTTCAAAGAATCTGCAATGGCCTGTTTTACAGAATCCCGAGTTTCCTCTTTATTTTCATGGTATATAGCTTTACCACTAGCATAAAATATCGGTACAGACGCACCAACACACAACGCCGGGGTGACATAAGCACAACTCGACAGCATCATCGAAACTATTAATAAAAGAGCTACTAAGCGCATATAAATTTGATTGTCTCTAAAATAATAAAAATTTTATTCATCCGATATGTCGTAAACCTTTTTCATGGCCGCAACAACTTCAAGAAAATCACGTTCAAAGACAATGAAAGTTTCTCGATATTGACTGTTTCGAAAAATCATTGTGTTGCCACCGACAAATACACTAAACTTTTTTTCAGGCCGATTCGCCTTGTCGAAAGAAAAAGCCCTTTCATCAAAACATGAACTCAACACAAACCAATTCTTATAGCATTTGATTTCACGGACAAACTTCACAGAATAATGCATACTAACAATCGCACAAAGAGATCCTATCCAAAAGAATAGTGATACAGCCAAAAAAACATATCATCAGCGCGAAATAAGTAAAGTCCAAGACAAAACCCAAAAAACGAGTAAAAACAATCACGAAAAAATTCAAAACGGCCTCCATGTTCTCTCTTAGAGAAAAACGCGACGATCTCCTCTTTTTCCTGAAGCTCATCTTTGGGCTAAATATTTTCAGCCGGCTTCTGTTCACCAACCGGTTTCGGAGCCAAGTCGTGCGGCATCAGCTCGACCTGCTCGCCGAACGCGCGGTAGTCATACGTAGCCTTTGTCTCGCCAATGTCGGCGGTGTTCGGGTCCGTGGAGGCCACGGTGCCATACACGAGCATTGTCGAGCCGAGATGTTTCTTCAGATACCATTCGAATGTCCTGGACGCATTATCGTCGGCAGGCAGCGATGCGTCCGCGACCTTGTAGCGGCCGAGGCCTTCGGGTATGTTCACGACAACGTTGACCTTTTCACGAGTACCGTTGTGGAACCTCTCGCATACCTCAGTGCCGATGCAGGTGTAATGCGTCACCTTGACCGTATCCCAGCTTGCCGCGGTTGCAGACTTTGTCAGGAACGTCTTGGATATTCTCCGACCGCTCCCGTCGTACATCATCGAAAGGCGGGCGGTGTCGCTGGAACATCCCGTAGGTTCTAGTCGAAATTCAACCGACATACCTCTCCAATCATAGGAAATTGGGCGGGCAATCAAGGAACCCACGAGGGGCAAGCATCAACTTTCAGAACACGCGATTCGATCCTAGCCTTGGCTATATCGACAGAATCGACGCCCACATAGTACATTTCTATCTGATAGCCCAGTTCTCGTGCCCTAACGATGTTGCTCCAAACCGAATTGCCGCAAAGCGTGACTTCTTGGTTGAAGGATTCTCCATTCTCAAAATATTTCCTGATTTTTCCGATTGCAATTTTTCCGGCTTTAAATGCGTCAGCCTCGTTTCGCCAAGAACCGAATTCGCGAACAATTTCGTCCATGTTCACCCGGGGCATATTTCGAAACAAGTCATTAGTCTGGTATAAGGTGGATTTGCCTACACCATTACAACCGGCAAAAAGGATATACCGTTTCATCTAGAACCTGTTCTCTTCTACGGCCTTCCTTTATTTTTGCTTGAGCACAAGGTCTGTCGCCATGCGGAAGAAATCCGCCTCGTCCGAATCTTCGGCAAACGCAATAATGTCGTAAGACTCATCAAAGTTGATGTTCTTGCTATCTGGTTCTTGAATTACCACGCTGCTCGAGGTGGGAATCGCATCACTCGAAGCAAGCGGCTCGGGTACCTCCGACTTTGCCGGGTTAGATTCGTTGTCGGAACAGGCCCAGAAGGCCATAAGAAAAATAGGGAGAAGAATTCTTTAAAGATGTTTCACTCACCTCAAAGGCTTGCCTTTGCAAGCCGACCTCAGACCTGTTTATCAAATCAGAGTCAACCGCAGCCACCCAAATTCAACGGAAATCGAACACATGTTCCCATTTTTTCGGTCCATGCAATATTTAGCGAACCTTTTTTTCCAGCATATGTTATATTTTTCGTATGAATAACTTTAAATTTTTCTTACTTCTTTTAGTCAGTCTCGTAGTCACTTCTCAAGCAACCTACGTGGCCGTTCTCGAAACAGGAGCCGATGCCAGCGCCAAGGATGGTGTTTCGCTTTCAGACCGTCAGTTCCTTACAAACGTACTGCGAGAAGAAGCCGTCAAGGAACTTCCTGCGGTACAGAACTACACCATCATGACCCGCGAGAACATCCAGCAAATGTTGCCGCCGGGCAAAGCAATCGAAGATTGCGAAGGCAGCTGCCTCGTGGAGACGGGCAAGAACATCGCCGCCGACTTCATTTGCCAAGCACGAGTCGGGCGTTTCGGTACATCACTCACGCTTTCGGCAGAACTCTATGAAACCGCCGGGAACAAGCTTATCGCGAGTTTCAATGGCCGAGGGCAGAACGTCGAGGAACTCCTCGAACTTATCAAGAAAGAAGCTCCGGCTTTCTTCAGGAACGTCAAGGGCACATCGGGTTTTGCAGGCTTCGGCGGCATTGGCGCCATCGAGAACGCAGGCGGCTTCAGTTACGGCGGCAAGCAAAGGTTCATCGTAGGAATCACCTCGACGCCAGAGGGTGCCGTACCGACTATCGACGGCAAGGCCATCCCCAAATGCTTGAGCACCCCCTGCAAAGTGCAAATCGAAGAAGGCAACCACAGATTCGTCGCCTCGCTCGAACGCTACGACGATGCCGAAATGCTCGTAGATATCAAATCCAACAACCAGAAAGTCGATTTCCAGATGATGCCGAACTTCGGCTGGCTGGAGATAAACCCGGTACTTCCCGGAAATGTCGCTAGCAAAGGAAAACTCGCCGTAACAATTGACGGAACACGTCTGGACGGGAAAAAATTCGAGATGGAAGCCGGTGTGCACAAAGTTCTACTCTCGCACCCCTGCTTCGACCCAGTCGAATTCAATGTCTCTATCGCCAAAAACAAGACCGAAATTTTCAACCAGGAACTGGTCCGCGGCAACGGAGGGCTTGAGCTAGCGGCAGAACACAATGGCGAGCCGCAATCCGTGGCCTTATTCATCGATGGCACCGAATCCGGAAGCACGCCTTATTCGGGAACCATCCCCCTGTGCGCAGATGTAAGACTCAAAGGAGACGGCTGGACCGACAAGGTCGTCTTTGAACCCAAATGGCACGAGGTCGTGCACGTGACGCACCAACTCGCCTTTACGCCCGACTCCATCGTGAACGCCCAGGATTCGTTACAAGCCATTGCAGATTCCCTGGCAGAGGCGCAAGCATTAGCCGAAGCGCAGGCTCAAGCGGTCACGGACACGGTCGCAGCAGTGACCCCGGACAGCGTCAAATTGACCCAAGTCGAAGAAGCCGTAGAGACAACTAACGTTGGCGAAAGCGTTCCCACGAACGTCAACAGCAAGCCATCGAAAAAATTACGCTGGATTACACTTGGAGTTAGCGCAGGCGTTGCCGTGACCGGAACGGTACTTGCCATCGTCGGGAACAACAAGGCAAAAACAGAAAGCGAAGTTGCACCAGTCAACCCAAGCGAATACAAAGACCAGCACGACAAGATTCAAAGCGGCCAGACGCTCCGCAATGTGGGTCTCATTTTCGCAATCTTAGGTGCCGCAGGCGTCGGCGTCAGTTTCTTGTTCTAAGGAGAATGCCATGTTCAATAGAATCCTTAAGTTCAACAAATCTACCGAAATGAAAAAATCACACCTTGCCACTCTTTTATTCGCATCACTGTTGCCCCTCGCCTGCTCCGACTATGTCGGAGATTACGAAAACGAATGGAAGGACCCTTACGGCAACGAAGAAGCATTCAAGGAAATGCTCAACAAGTTTGATTGGCCTTGGTCTCCGACCTGCAATACCGACGATTGGATTTGGTGTACCGTCCAGAAAGGCGAATTCATGAGCCAGACTGAAGACGGAGAAAGCTGGAGCCAGTTTACCGAAGGTTCCGTCAGTCTGTCTTTTGCAGGCAAAGACGACAAAGCATACAACTTCACAACAGACCTCCTGCCCGACGACCCGACCCCGATACTCAGGAGAAATGGCGGCCTTGCGGTTAAACTCGACAAAGCCTCCGGAGATTTCGAAGCGGGCGTTCAAGTCAAGAGCGGCGACATCGCCAACCACAGCAAGCTTGTTGTGGCCTACGGCAACGAATATTCCGAAGCCTATGTCAGCCTGCGCTCCGTCAACAAAGAAGGCAAGGTAGAAGGCGAATGGCGCAGAAAACTAAACGTCGGTTCGTTCGAAGTCCTCACCGTCAAATACGAAGACATGGAATACGTTTCCGGCGAGAAAAACATCTATTCGTTTATCAAGAACGACGCCAATACAATCGCATTTGTCGTCAACAAAAAAGCATCTGTAGATAAAGGGCTTACGATTGTCGCCATCGGATTTGACGGAAGTGCGCTCACCGAACCAAAATCAAGTGCAAAATCCACCACGGCAAAATCCAGCAGCAGCGTGAAATCGACAACAGCAAAGTCGTCCAGTTCTGTAAAATCGACCACTGCAAAGTCCAGTAGCAGTGTAAAAGCCTCAGCAAAATCGAGCAGTAGCGCAAAGTCCAGCAG